>NZ_JAFFPS010000078.1 GCF_016919165.1 Leptospira chreensis | reverse complement strand
AGTGGAAGAATAAAGAAAAAATGTTTTCCGCTTAATTAATCTAAGCAGTGAATAAGAAATAAAAAAGAGAAAGACAAAAGAAATTAAGAAAGAAGATAACTTCAAAGAAATTTTCGAAAATTTTATCCCTAAACATTGTCTTTCTAATCTTTTACGCTTTTTCAAATACGATTGTGCAATTGAATACACTTGCGTTTGCCTTACTTGG
>NZ_JAFFPS010000067.1 GCF_016919165.1 Leptospira chreensis | reverse complement strand
AACTCCGTGCCAGTCCCTAACGTCCCGTTCGGGACTCAGGGTCGGGAAACGTCGTCTCCACTAGTTCGTTATGCGAACAGTCGTGAAAATCTCATTTGACCCAAAAATTGTAGAAATAACCAATTGACAAATACAGCCCAAATGCTGTATTATTGCTTGTGACGGGAAAAGAATTAATAAAGATTCTAAAGAAAGATGGTTGGGAATTAGATAGAATCACTGGATCACACCATATACTTAAGAAAAAAGACAAAACTCTC
>NZ_JAFFPS010000058.1 GCF_016919165.1 Leptospira chreensis | reverse complement strand
GAGAGTTTTGTCTTTTTTCTTAAGTATATGGTGTGATCCAGTGATTCTATCTAATTCCCAACCATCTTTCTTTAGAACCTTTATTAATTCTTTTCCCGTCACAAGTAACGATACAGCTTTTGGGCGGTATTCGTCAATTGGTTATTTCTACTTTTTTTGGGTCAAATGAGATTTTCACGACTGTTCGCATAACGAACTAGACTTACCGAAGTTCCCCGCCCCTGAGTCCCTGCGGGACGTTAGGGACTGGCATGTAGCTT
>NZ_JAFFPS010000043.1 GCF_016919165.1 Leptospira chreensis | reverse complement strand
AAGAAAAGTAGAGAAAAACAAGGTTTGAGTCAAAAGCAAATTGCTCAAAAACTTAATATTGCTTATCAAACTTATCAAAAGTTTGAGGATCCACATAAGTCAAACCCTACTCTAAAAACTATTATAAGATTAGAAGAGGTTTTTCACCAAAATCTTATCAGTGTATAACACGACCGTCGCATAACAGCGCCTTAACGCTTCGCTTCGGCACTTACGGCCTCGCTCGGTCTGCGACACATAGGCTTCTGGCACTCCCCTTGCAGTCGCAAGTGTCGTTCCAGTCCCTAACGTC
>NZ_JAFFPS010000068.1 GCF_016919165.1 Leptospira chreensis | reverse complement strand
TCAATGCAAACGCGGAGATGAACAAGGTTATATTGATAATGCACTAAGAGAAAGAAATAGTTGGTGTTCAATCTTTCTTCTTCAGATTAGCGATGTATCTACTACAAGAACTTCAGGTATAGAAAAACTTACCTTGACACAATGTTTGCTTGCACAAGAATTTTTAAATAAATGCGAAAATCAAACTACTTTACGACTAGGGAATGACGATATCAAATAAATCCGAAAAATCATTAGAGACAAAAGTTTAACTCAAAATTTCAATAACAATAAATAACGTCGCATAACAGCGGGGAAACGCTTCGCCTCGGCACAAGGCCTCGCTTGGGCTGCGCCACATTTCCCTTCTGTCACTCGTTTGCATCCGCAAACTCCGTGCCAGTC
>NZ_JAFFPS010000061.1 GCF_016919165.1 Leptospira chreensis | reverse complement strand
AACGAAAGACGACATAACCAATTTCGTAGGCCGTGCCCCTTTTCCAACATTACATTTGTTACGTGAAGATAGCATCAGCAAAGTTGTTGACTCTCATCCAAATATTGACAGTATTTTTGAAAATAATCGAAAGACTTTAAAGAAATTAGGTCATGAAGGTTGGAAGAAACTCTGGCTTCTATTTCTAACCGCAACCCCCATAGGCAATCATTTCTTAACATAAAAGACTAGGATTCCTACCAATCACTAAATATAAGATTTGAATGTTGTAACAATCTGTATCCACTGGCTCAATTACAGGTGGTACCAAATGTACATATGCAATCATCGAATCATCATTGTTTTTCTGTCGCTAGGGATTTTCCTATCCGCTTCGGCTCTGCCACTGGAAGCACAGTTCATC
>NZ_JAFFPS010000022.1 GCF_016919165.1 Leptospira chreensis | reverse complement strand
TTCTAAAGAAAGATGGTTGGGAATTAGATAGAATCACTGGATCACACCATATACTTAAGAAAAAAGACAAAACTCTCTCGGTTCCTGTTCATAGTAATCGAGACATTCCAACTGGAACTATGAACGCAATACTTAAACAGGCAGGTCTAAAATGAAAATATCTTATCCAGCTATTATTAAATACAGTACAAAAGATAAAGTTTATAATGTTGAATTTCCTGATTTACCAGGATGTTTCACTTTTGGAGACAATGAAAACGAAGCTATCTTAAATGCTCAAGAAGCTTTAACTGGTTATTTAGAATCTATCGATTCTAGAAAATTAAACATTCCTGAACCTTCAAAATTAAAAGGAAAAGATATCAAATTCATTACTCCTGAAAAAAATGTCTCTTTCGCTATCTGGCTTAAGAAAAGTAGAGAAAAACAAGGTTTGAGTCAAAAGCAAATTGCTCAAAAACTTAATATTGCTTATCAAACTTATCA
>NZ_JAFFPS010000047.1 GCF_016919165.1 Leptospira chreensis | reverse complement strand
ATGTTGTTTGCAGCCTTTGCTATGATTCTCGTGGGTGTCCTATGTTTTTTGTACGTAGCCCTATCCCCGCAAAAATCGAAACCGGCAGCCTACCAACCGCGAAAAACGCAAACGCCCGGCCAGTACCGAATGCCTCAGGCCCCTTCGGTTTCTCCCCAACTGGATGAACGAATCCGAAAAGAGCGTGCCATCTCCGATGATCGCCACCTTTCCTATTCCTTGCCAGAAGATTCCACCCCTTCCGTTGTCCAAAAATCCGAAGTTCTACTCCCTACTGGAGATGGAAACTTGGAACAAGAACCGCCGGCTCCAAAAGAAAGTAGGTTCCAAATTGAAGGGACTTTGTTTTTGGATTATTCCGGTAAACTTACGTTTGGTGAAGAGTCTTCTGATATCGATGTGATGGAAGATGGACTGAAAAATTTCAAACGAATTGGTTCGGGAAGTTTACGAGAAGAGAATGGGAAGTTTTTGTTTCATTCAGGCAATGTCACTTATACCTACACTCCCGATGAATTGGAACAAGTGGTCCTTCACAACCAAGGGATTGTATTTC
>NZ_JAFFPS010000075.1 GCF_016919165.1 Leptospira chreensis | reverse complement strand
GTTGCCGAATTCAGAAGTTCAAATACTTCTCGTATGGATTTATCATCTGGGGCAGTTGGATTGTATGTTACCAATAGTGGAAGCGTCTTTTTTGTGATGAGATTAGTAAATACAGTTTCAGGTGGAGTTACTTTGTTGAATATACATGGCGGCCAGGGAAGGGAGATTTCCATCGATCACCCTATTTCTCAATATATCGTATGTAGGAATGGGGCAAGTTGCGCCACCATATCATCTTTAACAATTCCCAAAAATGAGTTTCTGGCTTTGGGTTCGGTTCAAGTTTTAATGACGACCGGTCGCGAATATTGGAATGGCGTTTTAAAAGGGCAAGTTCCTATTGCTTACGATTATTCAGGCGGGACAATACCAAATTCTCTTTATCTCGGCAATGGGAATCTCGATGCGGACATCGCTGAAGTTCTATATTTTAACACTGATCTTTCTGAAACAGATGTAGAAAAACTATTCCTTTACGTGAATGCAAAGTATAAGCTTTTACCATTGTAACACTAAAGCAAATCCCTTCTGCAAGGTTTAGCAAAAAGATGAACTTCTTTTTATAAAAAAATACGAGTTGCTAATCTAGACGTTACAAACCAACAAACATGTGATATATGGAATCCATTGGGTGGCGGG
>NZ_JAFFPS010000074.1 GCF_016919165.1 Leptospira chreensis | reverse complement strand
AATCCTTGGATTTGATCCGCATGTAAGTCCATAGTGAGGACACGATCAGGGCCAACCGTTTCGATTAAATCGGCAACCATACGAGCGGAAATAGGAACCCGTGGTTCTACCTTTCTGTCTTGGCGTCCGTACCCATAATAAGGAATAACGGCAGTAATGCGACGAGCAGAAGCCCTTCTTGCAGCATCAATGATGAGTAAAAGTTCCATCAAACTGTCGTTTGCAGGGAAGCTGATGGATTGAACCACAAATACATCCCGTCCACGAACGTTTTCTTCGATTTTTACAGAACTTTCCCCGTCGGAGAATCTCTTCACAGAGATTTGGCCGTTCGGAATGCCCAGGTGTTTACAAATTTCCTCAGCAAGAGGTCTGTTTGCATTTCCAGAAAATACTACTACTTCGCTGGGATTCATACTCCAACCAACCCTTTATCTATATATTGTTTTGCAAGAGCCAAATCATCAGGCGAATTGATGCCGTGACTTTCTAAAGCATTTGCCAGAGTTTTTGCTCCGACTTTTTTTCCCAATGATCTAAAAATTTTAATCACATCTGTGAGGTAATATTCTTTTTGTACATTGTCGTTGCCGATTTAATCGAAACGGTTGGCCCTGATCGTGTCCTCACTATGGACTTACATGCGGATCAAATCCAAGGATT
>NZ_JAFFPS010000054.1 GCF_016919165.1 Leptospira chreensis | reverse complement strand
CTAGTTCGTTATGCGCAAGAAATGCAAATTCATTATTAGAAAAACTTACGGAATTAAAATTAAAGAAGTTTATAAAATTGAAAATGTATCAAATTGCCATTTAATCGAAATTCAAATTATTAATACTAGTATTTCCCAGGATTTATTACGTATCACAACCTATAAAAAATTTAGACAAATCAGACTGGCAATTAACGTATAAAGACTATTTATTATATCTAGAATGAGAAAATATTTTATCAAATGAAAGGGACAATATCCAAGAAGAAAACTTACAGAATCTTTTAGAATTGCATTCTCTTTCATCTCTTAAATTATAATATACCACTTACAACGCAATTTAGAAATTTCGATTTACCACTAATAGCAAATATTTCAAATAGAACAAAAGACATACGTTATTCTAATACAGATTAAAATTTTAATCTATAACCTAAACCGAATTTATATAATCAATAACGCGGGTTTCAAACTATGATAAATAAACTAAGCTTAATTATACTTCTATTTTTCATAATTAACTTTTCATCCTGTCAAAGTGAAAAAGAACAACTTTTTGGAAAATCGAAAGAAACTAGGAAAAAAGAAAGAGAATGTGATCCTGTTTTAACCTTTTTTATTTGTGAATCTCATTGTATTAATACTCCTAATTATATTCAAAATTGTGAATCATCAAAAGGAAGTTGCTATATTCAAAGGAAAAATATTTGTACTGGTAGCAATAACATGTAATTGAAATTGTCAAATTCAAAATTAGATCTAAACATGCATT
>NZ_JAFFPS010000020.1 GCF_016919165.1 Leptospira chreensis | reverse complement strand
GAAAGATTGAACACCAACTATTTCTTTCTCTTAGTGCATTATCAATATAACCTTGTTCATCTCCGCGTTTGCATTGATTCCTCCTTGATTGACCATTCGGAATACAATTGAATATCAAAAATAATAGAACACATATTGTTTTGAGTTTTTTGAACATATTGTAGCCTTCCTATCTATTTTGCTTAAATAATTTATATAGAATGAAGTTGAGGTTATTTAAGTATTTATTTGAATTCAATTTTGTTTGAATATTTCTTGGCATTGTTTTCCTTGCAGAAATTGTAAGTCATTAAATTGATAATGCAAATACTGTTATTTTTTTGGTATTCTTCATAATTGCAATCAAGCACTATTTTTTCTTTGATATTTGATTCGCAATTTTCATGTTGTTGAGATTTACATCTGATTAATAAGATTGAATTAAATATTAATAGAAATATGATTTTTTTATTCATATTGGAATTTCTTAATTCTTCGTATGTAATTTTTAATTTTTTTAATGTCCATTGTTTTAAACCGATTTAAATAATGTCGCATAACGAACTAGACTAACCGACGTAGGCTGACCCTGAGTCCCGGAAACGGGACGTTAGGGACTGGAACGACGCTTGCGTAAGCAAGAGGAGTGCCAGAAGCCTATGTGGCGCAGCCCAAGCGAGGGCGAAGTCCCGAAGCGAAGCGGTTAGTCGCTGTTAAGCGCTGTCGCTCATTTAACCTTGCTTTCTAATAATTTTCTAGAATTTCTAAATGCTTCCTTGAATTCGTCTGGGACACCATTGTTTAAGTAAATATTAATTGATGGTTCATCATAAGGATTTGTAATCACTTTAAAAGATTCCAAAGTAAATTTTTTCGGTTTGCAGGAATCGATTTTGTTTGCCTCAATGCAAACGCGGAGATGAACAAGGTTATATTGATAATGCACTAAGAGAAAGAAATAGTTGGTGTTCAATCTTTC
>NZ_JAFFPS010000018.1 GCF_016919165.1 Leptospira chreensis | reverse complement strand
GATTTGTAATCACTTTAAAAGATTCCAAAGTAAATTTTTTCGGTTTGCAGGAATCGATTTTGTTTGCCTCAATGCAAGCGCGCAATATACTTTCATTACAGTCACCTATTTTGGTATGTATAAAAAGCTGATTATGTTGGTCTGAATATCTAATTCTATTAAATTCAATATCACCACCTTCAGGATAGCACAAAGCCTCTGAATCATAAGTCGAACCATAGAATGTTACTGATTTATTATTACCAAATACTGCTAAGACTGGCGCGGTGTTCGCGCAACATTCATAACAAAGAAAGTTTTCTCCTTCAATTATTTTTCCAGATTCAAATGTTTTGACTGGATGAAAGTTATTAATATCAGGATATTCAATTATATTTGATCCTTTCAAAGTTCTAATAAATGTTTTAGGAGAATATTCTCCTCCTAAACTTAAGGTTTCTATGTAGGAATATTGATCTTGGGAAAATTTTCGAAAAGTTGGCTTTTCGTTTCCAGATAGAAATGTAGAATTTTTACTGATCAATTTTTTAACAACTATAGCTTTTCCTGATTCACTTATTAATAATGGAGTGATAGGTGATCTATTGAAATTTTCATTTGCTAATGATTCTCGTTCAGATGCTATTAACACATGTCCAGAAAAAACATAACCGTTAATACCTTGATATTCAGTTAAAATCCATCTTCCTTTAAATCCTTTTATTGTGATAGTATCGCCTACGGTTTCAAAGATTGGGCTTATTATATTTTTTGGTAGTGTATTTAGTTTTGAAAAGTTTGTTCCAGGTCCTTCTCTTAAGATTAAGCCATTTGATGCAGTAACTTTTAAATATCCCTTAATCTGCATTTCTCTTTTTTGAAGAGTGCAAAATGTAATAAAAAATATTAGAGGTATTATTTTATTCATGATTTGAGCGATTGCGCTTAACGAACTAGGGGAGACGACGTTCCTCGTAGCTGAGCCTGGTAGAGGCGTTAGCGTCGGCGCGCTTTTTGCGAAAGCAACAAAGCGTGACGGAGAGGAATGTGTCGCAGACCGAGCG
>NZ_JAFFPS010000005.1 GCF_016919165.1 Leptospira chreensis | reverse complement strand
GGCACGGAGTTTGCGGATGCAAACGAGTGACAGAAGGGAAATGTGGCGCAGCCCAAGCGAGGCCTTGTGCCGAAGCGCAGCGTTTCCATGCTGTTATACGCCGTTGGATAGTATTTTTATTTCGTTGTTGATATAAAAAAATAGTTCTTCATCTCTATTTCTTTTTCTAGGGATAGTGATGTTTATTGATTCTCCTGATTTTAGGAATATATTTAATCGTGAGATATCTTCAGAAATTATTTCTTTTTCAATATTGTGAATATCTGAGAAATATATTTTATTTATATCTGAAAGTTTATCTTGGGTTACAATTTTATTATTTGAAACTAATACGAATCCATTTTTTTTTCCTAAATTGTTAAAGTGAAAGAGGTATTGCATCTTTTCGTTTGGTTCTAGGATATTTAAGCTATTTATAAACTTATAGTCTGCCTTGTCAAAATCATCTTTATTGTGAATGTAGGTAATTGTGAAGAAATAGTGAAAGATTAGGTTTATAATTAGATATAATATGTAGAGACTGGAAATTCCAAGGAATAATTTGTCACGAGAATTATTAATTAATTTTAGATGGTTCAGTTTTAAGAATTGAAGATGTTTTTCAATTCCGTTGAAGAGAATAGCCAACGCTAGAACTAATTTTCCTATTAGAACAAAATTTATTCCTGAATTAAGATATTCGGTTGCAAAAGTAAATATGACGAAAGCAGCAAATGAAATTGATGAATAGATTATATTCATATATATTCCAAACGAAAGAATAAAGAGAACTATAATGGTGAGAAATTGTATGTCCTCGATATTAATTTTTCCAATGTTTAATTCGATAAGATTAATTATTAAATAATAGATTCCCAGAATTGATGGGAATAATGCAAAATAAGTATTTCTATTTTCTGTTTGTTTCATGATGTTTGGTTAAAATTTATCCAATGGCGTATAACGAACTAGTGGAGACGACGTTTCCCGACCCTGAGTCCCAACGTGACGTTAGGGACTGGCACGGAGTTTGCGGATGCAAACGAGTGACAGAAGGGAAATGTGGCGCAGCCCAAGCGAGGCC
>NZ_JAFFPS010000052.1 GCF_016919165.1 Leptospira chreensis | reverse complement strand
CGTTTTGCGGACTTTTGATTCATACTTTTATGGGGAGTTTGATTCGAAATAAAGTTCCCTTGCCCCAAACCGTTTCCATTTCAATCAATCCTTCGTGGTCTTTAATAATTTTATAAGCAATGGGCAAACCAAGCCCCACTCCTTTACCCGGATCTTTGGTGGTAAAAAATGGATTTCGGATTTGGTTCTGGTATTCTTCTGGAATCCCACCACCTGTATCGGAGATTTCAATCGTTGCAAATCGGGAGTCCCGAAAACTTCGGAGTCCCAAAATCCCAGAATCCCCTTCCATGGCTTGAATGGCATTGGTGAGTATATTCAAATACACTTGGTGGATTTTACCGGAGTTTCCTTTTACGATCAGAGGTTCGGGGAAAAGGTCTTTCACTACGAGAATGCGATCTCGGAGGGAATGGGTGAGCATTACAAGACAATTCTCAAGGATTTCATGTAGGTCAAAAAGTTCATCAAAGGATTCACTACTTCTCGTAAATTGGTTCAAACCTTTTACAATTTTGGAGGTGCGTTCCACACCTTCCTTTATGGCATCCAGATACAATCGGGTTTTTTCGGTTTCGATTTTGGATGTTTCCAATATTTCACGAACACCAAAGTAACCACCAAGAATGAAATTGAGAGGATTGTTGATTTCGTGAGCAATTCCTGCGGATAACATTCCGAGACTTGCCATCTTTTCCGATTCAATGAGTTGGTTTTGTCTTGCTTGCAATTCAACTAACGTTTGTTTTAGTTCGCTAGTTCGTTCTTCGACAAGCGATTCCAACTCGTGATTGTAATGTTCCAAACGTAATTCGTAATCGGAACGTTCCAATTCAGCAGCAATCCTACCGGAAAAAATTTGGAATAAAGTAAGGATATCATCTTTGTTTTGGATTTCCGTTTCATATAAACCAACGATAAGACCCATCACTTCTTTTTTAGAATTGATTAATGGGGATCCAATGTATCCTTCAATTTTCATTTCTACCAGAAGTTGGTCGTTAGGAAAATATTTCTGAACTCCTGAAGGAAAGTAACAAACACTATCATCAAATACATCGGCGCAAGGTGTGTCTTTGAGTGAATATGCCATATTATCTACAACCTCCCCTTTTGCCACGAGAGAGATGGTTTGGGATTCATATTTTTCTTTGTCAATAAGGGCGATGAAGGTATAATCCGCCCTGATGGTAGAGGCCAACTTAAGCACAAGTCGATTGAGAAATTCGTTTCCATAGGTATTGGAAACGGCTTCAATGATATCTGATAGAACTTGGCCTTGGATCATGAGATTGTATTTTTAAAGGGCTCCTAAAT
>NZ_JAFFPS010000046.1 GCF_016919165.1 Leptospira chreensis | reverse complement strand
TGAGTGTACTCATACATCCTTTACAGTTCTGTCTTGATACATACTTTACAAAAAGATGCATCAAAATCCTGTTTCAGACGTAAATCAGGATGGCATTGGGTTTTTAAAATGCAACAATTTTCCTGTGTATAGGTCTATTACTCCAAGACTGACTCCATAAAAATGAATCTTCACATGCCGATCTGAGATTTCTTCCAACCCAACTTGTTCCTCTGCAAGGGCTGAAGAAAGAAAGATTCGATGACCTTCAAAATAGAGATTCCCTAGATCATTGACATCGCCTACAGAAATGTTTGTTGGATACGCTGCCTTTACCAATCGTTTTGGAAATTTCCTTTTGGACTTTTTATAGTGATTGGCTGGGAATTCGTTTTTTATTCCTTCATGGGGTCTCACATAATTAAATTCCTTTTGAAAATTTCTAAAAGCCTTTTGTTGGGCTTCCAAGCTAGATCGTGGTGGCAATGCAGTTTCCTCTTTTAAAGTTTTATGCATTCTCTCGTGCCTTCCATTTTGCTGTGGTTTCCCTGGTTCGATTCGTTCCAGCTTAATTCCTAGTTTTAACCACCAAACAGAAAGTTTACTGAGTCCAGCAAGTGCATTGGAGGCAAATGGAGTTCCATTGTCCGTTCGTATGGCAATAGGCATTCCATATTTGATAAAAAGCTTCGTGAATTCATTGATTACATTGGCTGTATCCGCTTTTGGAACAATTTCACAACAGATTAAAACACGACTGTAAGCATCGGTAACGGTTAATGGAGTGCAACGTTCGCCGTTTCCCACAGTGAAATGACCTTTAAAATCAGCGCACCAAATATCATTCGGGCCTAACGCATGAGAAAAAGGTTGTTCGATTGATTGGCGTTGGATCCTTCTTTTCGGTGCTTTGATCATGCCATGATTTTTAAGAATTCTACCAACGGTACTCGGGTGTGGCCATTCTTTGATCATATGAAACCTTGCTCTTAATGAAGCCAACAGTTTCCTTGCTCCCCACCGCGGATGTTCTTTTCTTTCTTGCAAAACCAGTTCAAGGATTTTCTTACGAGTCGTTTTTGGATGCAGTTTGGGTCGTCGACTTTTATCTTTCAATCCATCTAAGCCAAAGAGTTCATATTGTTCTAAATATTTATAGCCAGTCACCCGACTAATATTGAATTCACGGCAAAGGTCGGTGAGAGACCAACCGCCACGTTTCCATGCAACGACAAATTTCATTCTTTCTTCAAACACGTTTGTCTCCTTCCAAGCCATGACACACTCCTGCGGTGTGTACATCGTGTTCTGAAACAAAGAATTAAAATCTTATGTGTAAAGGATG
>NZ_JAFFPS010000049.1 GCF_016919165.1 Leptospira chreensis | reverse complement strand
ATCGGTTCGAGACACAGTTTTAAAAACATACTTCTCGGGATTTTGTAAAACCAATTGGAAATGCTGTGGTGTTCCCATCCAATAGGTTGGTGCCATAGGGAGGATTAAATCTTCACCTAAATAAAAACGGCATAGATCGGAATAGAACGGTAAAAGAGCACGGTTTTCTAAAAACCCAGTTCCGATTGGATTGGCAATTTTTACATTCCCAGATCTAACCGATTCCAAAAGCCCGGGAACACCTAAGAGTGAATCTCCTCTAAGTTCGAGTGGATCCATAAAATCATCATCCACCCTGCGTAAAATCAAATCGATCTGTTGTAAACCTTCCACGGTTTTCATATAAACTTTGTTTTTTCTAACGGTTAAATCTTCCCCTTGCACAAGGGTATAACCAAGATAACCAGCAAGGTAGGCATGTTCAAAATAAGTTTCGTTGGATGGGCCGGGAGTTAATAATACAATCACAGGTTCTCGACCACTAACACCCGCAAGTTGAGTTAAAGATTTCCGAAGGGATCTAAAATAAACAGCAACACGATGAACCATTGCATCGCGGTACATACTTGGAAAAATTCGAGAGAGTACAATTCGATTTTCGAGTGAATAACCAGAACCTGATGGGGCTTGGACTCGATCATTTAAAACATAAAAATTTCCATCGGCAGCTCGAATCAAATCACAAACAAAAAATAAAAGAGCGGGATTCCTTGCAAGAAAGTGATTGGAGTCATACATACCATCACAAGCGCGAAGGAAAGATGTTTCGTTAAAAAGTATTTCTGGAGGAATTTTTTTTTCGTGTAACAGTCGTCTTTTGGAATAAACATCTCTGACAAGTGCATCTAATAAATCTGCTCGTTGGTTGAGACCTCTTTCTAACAGACGCCATTCTTCACTTTCCATAACCAAAGGAAATAAATCTAAATCCCATGGTCTTTCCTTTGCTTCTGGTGAGTCCGTTTGGTATAAGTTGTATGTGACTCCATTCTCTCTAAGAATTCGATCCGTATCACGTCTTCGATTCACAAGCTCTGCAGGTCCAAGTTCTTGGAAGGATTTGACTAAGAACTTATATTTGTTTCGAATTTGACCATCCGCATCATAGAGTTCATCATAAACCCCTGGAATCGTTTTGTAATTACCGATTAAATGATAAGGATCTTGGGTCATCATCTATTTGAATGTTACCATCCTAAGATCCAATGTTGATGGGAAGGCTTTATTTTCCAATCGGACCGGTGGTAAACTCTTTCCAACCTTATGGCCATGGGTCCAAAAACGCGAAATCCGTCTAGATTCAGCTTCATACCCATTGATAGGAATGGTTTGATAAGACAATCCTCCTGGATGGGATACATGGTAAGTACATCCGCCAAGTGCTCTATGATTCCAAGTGTCGTAAACATCGAATACCAAAGATTGTTGTGCAGGTAGATGTGGATGTAAAGTAAAAACAGGGGTCCAGGCTTTGAATCGCACTCCAGCCACA
>NZ_JAFFPS010000037.1 GCF_016919165.1 Leptospira chreensis | reverse complement strand
TGCACCAAGTAATGCAAGTCCTGCTGCGAGTCCTACTGCGATGTATCCTAAACCGAATTCCATTGTTTTCGTTTCACTCCTGTGTGTTTTATAATATAAATAAAACCAATCTTAATGTCTATGCATCACTGTTCCGATGAACACGGTTGTGAGCAGAGAGAAAATGAACGCTTGTAAAAAAGCTACAAGTAGTTCTAAAAAGTAAATAAGCACCGAACTGAGAACAGAAACTGGTGCAATGAGCCAACTTTCGCTCATAAAGATAAAACCAAGTAACGCAAGGATCATAACGTGTCCCGCTGTCATGTTGGCAAGTAACCTCATAGTTAAGGCAAAAGAGCGAGCCACATGAGTGACAATAAACTCTAAGGCCCACATCAGTGGCCAAAGTGGGAGTGGAACTCCCTTAGGAACTGCATGTGCTACGAAGGAAATTCCTTGGTAAGAGAAAGCTGTTCCATAGATAGTAAGTAATGTTAAAGATGCTAAAGAAAGAGTGACGCTGATATCACCTGTTGGAGTGATTCCTGACCACACTTGACCGAAAGTGTGAAGTGCATGCGGGGTATGTTCATACAATCCTACTGCAACCAGTGCATCTGATGCTGCCACTGTGAGCTCACCCACAGATGGGATGAGGCCAAATAGGTTACAGAAAAGAATAAAGAAAAACAAAGAGAAGATGTAATGGTAATAAGAATGTCCGTGGTGATCAAGAGAAGCATCCACAACGTTTTCTTTTAGATAAGAAACAAAAGCCTCTACACCAGAAGTGAACTTGTTATGAACCTTTTTGGGATTCTTTGAGATCAAATTGGCTGCTGGAATGAAAACGATGAACATAAAAAAACAAGCGATCCACATCATGGTCACTCGTTTGGTGATGTGAAGATCCAAACCACCAAGATAGTGATACTTCACACCTTCGTGATTGGTAAAGACATCATGGTTTTCTGCATCAAAGCCGGGTTGGCCTTCCGTGACGATGGTTCCACCAAAGTTCAGTGGAAACACAGGGGCATCACCTAAGTGGTGTGCCATGACTTCACTGAAATCGAAGCCCTCGTCAGAGCCGTGCCCTTCCGAATCGTTCGCAAAAAGATTCGTAAAACTAAGGGAAAAAACTAATAAAAAAGATAAAAAAAACCGATATTTAGACTTATTTTCCACTGAAATAGCTCGCAAATACAAGGAAAAGAAGGTGGACGAAATAGGCAATTAAAAATCCAGAAGTTGCCTCAAAAGGGTACTCTAGGACCTGTAAAGCGGTCAAAATGCCCAAATTTAGAAAAAAGGAGACAAATACTGTGAAAACCGGGAAGCCAGACTCCGACAAAGCGGGAACTTTTCTCGGAAGAAAGCGGAGTTGTAAGATTGCCATTTGAATGGCAAAAGACATAGCACCTCCGAAATAGAAGATCATTCTGTATCCATCTTCCACCAAACCAGCAGTTAGCGGGAGACTTAAGATCAGAACTACAAAAAGATAACTGAAGTAATGCAAAT
>NZ_JAFFPS010000060.1 GCF_016919165.1 Leptospira chreensis | reverse complement strand
TTCAAACAAAACGAAATTTTTGAAGTTACAAATGATTGGGATGCTGAGTTACTCGAAGCCAACCAAATCAGTAATAAAATTTTCCTCGTCGCCATGTATTATGCTACGGGTCGCGGGGCATCCAAAGACTCCCATTTATCTCCGTTTGGTGATATGTCGGGAATTGAACACCACGCTCATGCGGTCAATACCATCCTAAACCAAGACTTTTTATCCACAGTGCCAAACTGGGGAATCTTTTTGATTTATTTGGCTCTGGGAGTGATGATTGGTTTTCTACAACCAAGAGTTAAAACTCATATTGGTTTTGTGATTATGTTAACTCAGTTGTTACTTTATGTTGTGGCAACTCTCTATATTTTCCAAACATTCAACCTGATCACAGTCCTTCCTTCGGTTATGATAGAGCAGATTGTGGTCTTTGTTGCCATCATCGGATTTAGAATCTTAACAGAAGAAGAAAACGTAAAATACATCCGCCAAACCTTTTCGAAATTCGTATCGAAAGACGTCGTGGATGAACTCCTCAAACACCCTGACAATTTGGCTCTGGGTGGATCCAAACGAGAGATCACCATTTTCTTCTCCGACGTTCGTGGGTTTACAACGATTTCCGAACAGTTGGGTCCAGAAGATTTGGTGAAGTTACTGAACGAATACCTATCCGCAATGACCGACATCATCATTGAATATAAAGGGACCATTGATAAGTATATGGGAGATGCGATTATGGCTTTCTGGGGAGCACCTGTTCCTTTGGAAGACCATGCGTACTATGCTTGTGTGGCGGCTCTCGCTCAGCTTGATTACTTAAAAATCCTCCAACAAAAATGGGCAGAACGAAATGTTCCGGTGATCGATATTGGTTGCGGACTGAACTCAGGTCCGGCCGTTGTGGGAAACATGGGTTCCTCTCACAGGATGGAATATACCTGTATGGGTGACACAATCAACTTAGGATCCCGATTGGAAGGGTCCAATAAAATGTACACCACAAATGTGATTATCTCTGAGTATACTTACGAAAAAGTGAAAGACCGTGTGGTCACTCGGGAACTTGATTTAGTACGAGTAAAAGGAAAAACCCAACCTGTTCGGATTTACGAATTGCTTGGAATCACAAACCCAGAAGATATGGAGAAAATGAAGCGGCCTCTCCAGAAGGCGGCAACATGAAGTTTACATGCCATCTTATCCCTATCTCGACAAAATCCAATTTCCGGAAGACCTTAGAAAGATAACAGAAGCAGAACTCCCCGAGGTCTGCCATGACCTTCGGGAATACATCATCGACACCCTCTCCGACGTGGGAGGGCATTTCGCAAGTAACCTAGGTGTTGTGGAACTCACCGTTGCCCTTCACTATGTTTTCCAAACACCCACAGACAAAATTATTTGGGATGTAGGTCACCAAACCTATCCTCATAAAATCCTGACTGGCCGAAAAAAAGAACTTCCTACCGTTCGTAAGTGGCAGGGACTTTCCGGTTTTCCCAAACGCGAAGAATCGGAATATGATTTGTACAACACTGGCCATGCAGGCACATCCATTTCCCAAGCTTTGGGAGAGGCCTGCGCCCGCGACCTTATGGGAAAAGATTATAAAGTCGCTGCCGTGATTGGAGATGCTTCCATCGCCACAGGAATGGCACTCGAAGCCATGAACCATGGAGGCCATATCAAACCGAATATGTTAGTCATTTTGAATGATAACTATATGTCGATTTCCAAAAATGTGGGTTCCATTTCTAATTATCTGAATCGTATCATCTCTTCACAAATCTATAACAAAGGTAAAACGGCGTTTTATGGATTTTTAAAATGGATTCCACTCATTGGGCCCG
>NZ_JAFFPS010000044.1 GCF_016919165.1 Leptospira chreensis | reverse complement strand
AACTCCGTGCCAGTCCCTAACGTCCCGTTCGGGACTCAGGGTCGGGAAACGTCGTCTCCACTAGTTCGTTATGCGAAATAATTTAAAATTCATTTAAAAGGAAATATATGAAATTAAAAAAATATCTAATTATCTCGATACTGATCGCTTTGTCTTGCAAATCTATTCAGAGAATTGATGAATATAAAGCTGAATACTTAATTAAGAAGGCAACCATTCAGATTGTACAGAAATCTAAACCTAGAATAACCTTAAAGCTTTCAAACGATTTATCATATATTTTTATTCCAATTATGTATATTCCATACCTAATACATAATCCTAAAGCTGATGTTTTAATTAAAGATGCATATAGCTCAATTGAAGATAACTTTAATGCTAATTTTGTTGAAATTCTAAAGAATAAAAATTCTTTTTTTAAAAAATTAAATTATCAACAAAACGAATCTACTCATTCACTTGATGCTAATCTAGAAAAAATAGAAGTAATTGAAAATATTCGATTTAATGGTCTTCTACCAACTAATTATAAATATTCTATTTTAATAAAAGGAAAAGTTCAATTAACAAATCAAAAAACAAAAGAAATTGAATTCAATTCCTTTTGTCAAGTTTATTACCCTTTCAATAACGATCATCTCTATTCTCTACAAGACATTGCAAAAGAAGATGGAAGTATTCTAAAAGATATTATCACTACTTACATTAATTCTTGTAATGAAAAATTAGAAATAAATGGAATTATAGATTATAACTAAATTACTGCGCATAACAGCGACTTACCGCTTCGCTTCGGGACGAGCCCTCGCTTGGGCTACGCCACATAGGCTTCTGGCACTCCCCTTGCAGTCGCAAGTGTCGTTCCAGTCCCTAACGTCCCGTTACCGGGACTCAGGGCCAGCCTACGTCGGTTAGTCTAGTTCGTTATACGCAAGTTCGCAAACTTCTATTTAAAACGAAGAAAAGCATAAATTTGGCATTTTTTCGTCTTGATTTCTGTGAAAGTAACCATTATCCTGCAATTGTAACCACAATTTCGGAGTCAAAAGAATGATTTATGTCGGAGTAAGAGATCTAAAAGCAAAGCTTAGCGAATATCTCGATAAAGCCAGGCTAGGAGACGAAGTAATCGTTACTGATCACGGAAAACCAATTGCTAGACTAATAAAAGAACCAAACAAACAAAAATCTACTATTGAGAAAATGTATCTTTTAGCTGAGAAAGGTATGATACAACTTCCAAGTAAGGATAAGCAAAGTAAATCGATTACTCCGCTTAAAACAAAGTCAAAAATGACTGCATCTGATATATTACTTAACGATCGTTAATGTTTCATTATTTAGATTCAAGCGTTCTTGTAAAAAAATACTTTGATGAATTTGCTTCTGATACTGTATTAAAAATCTGGAAGGATAACCGATATCTTGCAATATCGCAAGTTGGCTATTCAGAAATCCTAGGCACGATTAATAAAAAACAAAAAATTGATAAGTTCTCTGAAAAAATAAAAGACTCTATCATAAAACAATTTAAATCTGATTGGGATCAACTTGTCAAAATTAACGTAGATCATTCAATAAATTCTGAATTAGATAGAATTCATTCAAAATATTTACTTCGAGGTTTCGATGCTATACACCTCGTTTCTGCGATTCTTCTATTCAGAGAATTAGAAGAAGAAACTTTCTTTCTTAGTGCGGACGATAATCTAGCTACTGCAGCTAAAAAAGATGGTTTAAATATCGGAATATATAATTGGAAATAAATGCGAACCTTCGTATAACAGCGGGGAAACGCTTCGCTTCGGCACTGCCGGCCTCGCTCGGTCTGCGACACATTCCTCTCCGTCACGCTTCTCGCTCCGCAAGAAGGCGCGCCGACGCTAACGCC
>NZ_JAFFPS010000034.1 GCF_016919165.1 Leptospira chreensis | reverse complement strand
CGTAAGCAAGGCGAATGCCAGAAGGGGAATTTGCCGTAGGCCGAGCGAGGCCTCGTGCCGAAGCGTAGCGGTAAGTCACTGTTATACGTAGTCGCGAAATTAATCGAAAAGAGTTTTTTCTTTTAGTAAGATTTCTTTAATTTGAACTTCAAGGACCGGGATTTTATTTTTTACGAGATCCCAAACAATATCATAATCAACAATAAAGTAACCATGGATTAAATGGTTTCTAGTTGCTGAGAATTTTCTCCATTCTGGTTCATTATATTTTTTCTTAAAGGAATCGGAAAGTTTGTTAGAGGCTTCGCCGATGATTTCGATACTTCTAACAAAAGCACGTTTTAATACATTATTGTTAAGAAATGAAGCCTCATCAGTTTTTGTTAATTCATCTTTAATAAACAAAATTTCATTATAGATATGTTTAATATAATCAATATCAGACTTCAATTAAAACTGACTCACTTTCAAGAGAATTTTTAAGTGTGCCCGAAATAGAGTCAGCAGTCAGCAGATCAACCTTTACATTAAAAAGATCTTCAAGTAGAAATGTTAGATTAATGTAATTATCAAAATTTTTCATTCCAGGCTTAAACTTTACAAGGAAATCAATATCGCTATTTGCCTTTGCTTCATTTCTTGCGACAGATCCAAAAAGGTGAATTGTTTCAACACCTAGTAAATCGAGCTCCTGTTTATACTGTTTTAAGGAGTTTTGAATCGAATTAGCATCTAAAAAATTGACTGTCGCCATAGCTCAAAATTTGGAGATTTTTGATAAAAGTCAAGCAATTGAAAATGACTCTTTTTTTTTGTTTTTCTGATATTTCTGGGCTGTTAATTGTGTTCCTCATTTCTGGAGATAAAGATTTAAGCGATTACGTATAACGAACTAGGGGAGACGACGTTCCTCGTAGCTGAGCCTACGTAGTAGGCGTTAGCGTCGGCGCGCTTTTTGCGAACGCAACAAAGCGTGACGGAGAGGAATGTGGCGCAGCCCAAGCGAGGCCGGCAGTGCCGAAGCGAAGCGTTTCCCCGCTGTTAACCGAAGTCGCTAATCTGTTAATTAGGATCTCGGAATTTAGATATATATAGATTGAATGTATTAGAAGTTAATTTGAATCGAATGAAAATAATTTATCTCTATAAATATCATTTATAAAGTTATCAGGAACATTCTGGTTAGTGATATAACTTCTAGTTGTAAACGGCATCGCAAATAACAAAAAGAGTTGTCTTACTTCTACAACCTCATTTTCGTAAGTATATCTTTTTATTTCCTTACCATGGTTAAAAACTATAAATTCAGTTTTCCCATTTATTTCAGCAAAAAGTGGAAATAAAGTACCAGTAATAACATGAAGAGTGGTAGTTAAAAAGAATGAACTATTTGGTATTACTTTGGTTGTTACTTCAATGTTAACTAAGTTTTTACTATTAATTTTGCTTAAGTCATCTAGTCCATCTACATATAAGTTAAATTTATTAATACATTTACAACCAGAGATTATATCAGTAAATGCTTGTTTATTTGCTTTATGAACAGCTTCTGAAACATAAAATTTTTCACCTAATGCATTAAAACTCTTATAATATAATACAAAGTCTACATTAGTTATTTTCTTATCTACTTTTGCAGGATTATATGGAGGAATATCCTTTTTTAAATAGGTAATACATTGGGTTAGTGAAGTAAAAAGCAGAACTAAGGCTAATAATTTAAAAATCTTCATAAATTTCCTTCGGTTTTTTCTAATAAACTGAGATTGAGAGGAACTTAAAGTCAAGTTCTTAAAACAAAAATATTATATTAAACTAAATTTTTGCGATTTCGGTTAACGAAGTAGGCTTCCCGAAGTTTCCCGCCCTGAGCCTCGTAGAGGCGTTAGGAGTAGCGGGAAATTTGCCGTAGG
>NZ_JAFFPS010000051.1 GCF_016919165.1 Leptospira chreensis | reverse complement strand
AGTGGATTCAAAATCCACCGATGGTAACATCATGCCGGTTCGATTCCGGCCATCGGTACCAACAGTAATTTAGTTCGAATCCCGTATACAAGCCTTTTGATAAAAATCTTCTTCGATGGTATCAATGGCTTGTAAAACGAGGTTTATCTCACTTTCCTTCATCTGATCAAAGATTTCTCTCCCCTCTTTTAGAATCGATACTCCCAAACGAATTCCTTTTCGATCCTCTTCCGTATAAACTGTACCCTTTGATTCCATCTTAACGAGTATATCTTCCATAATCAAAATGATTTTTCGAATGAGTTCTGCATCAGAAAACACTTTGAATAATCCGCCGATATCTTTACGGAATGCATCGGCTTTCTTTTTTTCGACTTTGGCAATGAGTGAATCCATTGCAAATTCGGATTCTAACAAAGTGACTTTGTTTTCCCTTCTGTCGAGTTCCATCACAAGTTCTTCTTCAAACTGATGCGCGGTCACATAAGAATGAAGGGCAGCAAGTCCAGCTTTTAGAGCCAAAGGGAAATGTTTTCCAAATCGAAAGATCGATAACGCCAAGTTTCCAAGGATTCCCCAAATCTTTGTAGGGTGATTCACAAAACCAGATAACGCATCAAAGGCGGCATCCAGTTCCTTACGTTTGGAATATTCAGGATACAGGTATTCTAAAAAAAAATGAAGTAGTTGGTCTATTTTGGAACGCGGGATGGAACTAAACTCTGGATAATTTTTAAGATTCTCTTCTGAATACCGCATCTTAAGAGATTTTTGATACATAGTGATCAATTCTTGAAAGAGCGGGTGGTCTAGAACTTTGGAAGATTCTTTTTTGGGTTTCATATGTTTATTTATAGAACCTCATCAAAATAATTTTCATATCGTTCCCAATTGACTTTTTTTCCTTTCGGGTTGTAAGGGAGATTTACATTTTTTTTCACATCCAAACCAACAAACAATGAGTAAATGCCTACAGCAAGGGAGATGGCCGTTTCTTTTTTATTTTGAGTTAGGTATTTGATATCACGGCTACGGTTTACATAACCAATTTCAATAAAAGCACAAAGGGCATTGGTATAAGTGGGCAAACTATAAGTGGATATATAAGGTTTTTGGATGGGACCAAGTTCCGGATAAGGCGCGTCTTTTTCTTTCAGTTGGATGGGAAGGCCATATTGCACAAAACGCATGAGTTCTTTGGTTACATAGTGGTTGTCACCACCAAAACCTTCCTTTCCCCCTTCTCTTCTCCATTCCTCTTTTTTCCCTTTTTCTCTTTCCCAAAACTTTCCGGTTTCCAAAAAGTCTTCGTGGGATGTGGCATAAGGCCCTGGTTTTCCAATTTGTTTTTCCCAATTGGCATCGTCGGCATACTTCCAACTAACCATATTTTGGCGGTATCCTTCAAATTTGGAAATATCAGCATCTTTTCCATTTTTTTTAGACCAGTAACCATGGAGGTAAATCCAAGTATCTGCCATCGCATTTTCTAATTTGGACCAACCGGAATGGAAGATCAGCCATTCCGCCCAAGGGCCTTTCACAAAAGCATTTTGAGATTTTTTCTTTTCTGAGATTTTTTTGATTTGGGAAAATGTTTTGAATCCAGGTGTGAGCACCGCTCCCATCCCACCCGTTTGGCCTTTGCTTGCCGGATTCAAATGGAGGGACAAAACCAAATGGGGTTTTAGTTCATTGATTTTGGACAACCGTCCTTTCCGACGAACCCCTGTTTTTGGGTCAGGAAAGTCATACAACCGGTAGGCCGCATTCGGATCATCGGAGGTCGGATCCTCATCAAAAGAAGATTCGCGAGTGAGTTTACTTTCTAAGCTGACTCTTGTAAAATCTGTTTTTTTTGAAAACAGTTTGAGATATCCTTCAAATTCTTTCCAACCCGCATCAGTCTCTGTTAGTTTTAAGATCCGGTGCACTTCCTTTGCTAAATCAAGGACGACCTTTCTTTCCGTCACGTTTCCATGCTCTGTTCCTTGTTTATAGGTTTCTAAATAGGTTTGAGTGACACTGTCATATTTGTCGCCATGTTGTGCTTTGGGATCTTTGGCAACTCCACCATGACCCGGGTCCACAACAATCCGAAAGACGGGTACCGCTCCTAAGGAGAAAGAAAGAAAACCACAAAAGGCAATGAGAAGAAATCTAAGAAGGGAAAGGTGAGATAAAAAAAGCACGATGAGTCATTCTCCGCACGCAGGCGAGCGGAGAAAAGAAAAAGTTTAGAACTCTATTTTGTACTTTGGCTAAAGATTTGGTTTCGGTTATCGCTTAAGTCTTTGCCGTATTTATCGGTAATGACTTTTTTGTCCGCTTCTGCTTCTTTGAAGTCAGATAGAATTTTGATTCCATAGTCTTTCGCAATGCGGTAATGTACGATGGCGTCGTAAAACCTGTCGTCCCGAGACATATCTGTGGCTAAACCCATCTGTCCGTAAGCGATGCGGAGTTTTTGTTGGCCTTCAGCGATCTCACGATAGGGAACCACAACCTTCGATCCTTCTTGGGAAGTTTCCACAAGTTGGGATTGTTCTTGGCCCGTGATTAAATCCGCACATTCAGCAAGTAGGTTTTGGGTTTTGGTATCATAGTTCTTAGAAAATTTTCCAAGGAGAGTGGAGATATCTTTTTCCAAA
>NZ_JAFFPS010000014.1 GCF_016919165.1 Leptospira chreensis | reverse complement strand
GGCAAATTTCCCGCTACTCCTAACGCCTCTAAAGAGGCTCAGGGCGGGAAACTTCGGGAAGCCTACTTCGTTATGCGTAATCAGAAAAAACAATTCAAAAGAGAACTAACAAGAAAATAAGTCGATAAATACAAATATTGAATCAAATAAGAAACAAAACATTTCAAAATGATTTAATGAATTATAGTAAATAGAAAAAAAAAATACAACAAAAGTAATGGCTCAAGAAATTCGAATTATACGGCACTCTCTATTAAATACCTAAAAAAAATTTTTAAAATGCTCCATTGAGCAAATTATTTGAATAAATCTTTGAATAACTAAACTCATCCAAATTAGCAATCTAAACACAAACGTAAATTCAACTATGACATTAAATTTTAACAAAACGGAAAACTAAATGAAACTCTTAAATATTTTTATAATTTCTCTATGCTTAAACTGCTTTTTGGTTCCAAATAACCAATCTTCAAGAGATTTCTGCAAGGAAGGAACATCTCTAAAAACTGGGAAAAAATATGATAGAGACGTTATCTGTTCTTTTTCTTTAATTAATTCAAAAAAAGCAGAAGATCAAAATAATCAACAAATGAAAGATAGCGCTTTGGCAAATTGTTTATTAGCTCTTGAAGAATTAAAGAAATGCGATAAAGAAGAAAACATAAAATTTAGTCTAACCAATCCAGCTCAAAATTAATTTTAATCAAATTTTTGGATAAAAACAAGTTACTTACCAATATATTTAAACTTTCTGACTACGCATAACAGCGGCGAATCGCTTCGCTTCGGCACTGCCGGCCTCGCTTGGGCTGCGCCACATTCCTCTCCGTCACGCTTCTCGCTACGCAAGAAGGCGCGCCGACGCTAACGCCTCCTTCAGAGGCTCAGCTACGAGGAACGTCGATTAGCCTAGTTCGTTATACGCCATTTGTTAAAATTCAAAGGAATCAATGAAAGTAAAAAAAATAATATTAAAACAATTTAAACGATTTGATGATTTAACAATTGATTTAGGTGATAAACCATCTAAAATCATTGCACTAGTCGGGCCAAATGGATGCGGAAAGAGTTCAATTTTTGATGCGTTTGAAGAAAAATTAAAGGATATAAGAAATTTTGGTCAAGAGGAAGTTCATTATTATTCAAAATCACTTTATTCTAGCGATATAGAAAAAAGAAAACATCAATACAATAAGCACAATGCTATTCAAATATTTACAGACTTACCGAATAATCAATTATTAAGAAACAGTTTTTATATAAGGACAGCTTACAGATTTTCTTCAAAATTCAATGTACAAGATATTAAAGCGATGCCATCAGTTTTTGAACATAGAGATGAACCTATTAGTACAATTTCCCTTGATACTAGGCTCGAATCTAATTACAAAAGACTACTTGGTATGGCTTATTCAGAATTTTTTATTGGAATTAAAACTGGAGAACAAGTAAAAAATGAATTAATTGGAGATATCAATCGAATATTAATTAAGATTCTTGATATTGAGATATCAGATTTAGGAAATATTCTTGAAAAAAAAGGTCAGCTTTATTTCAAAAAAGGAAATTCTTTAAATTTTCCTTATGCAAATCTTTCTTCTGGTGAAAAAGAAGTCATCGATATCATTATGGATTTGATAATAAAATCTAAACAGTATGACAATACAGTAATATGCATAGACGAACCAGAACTTCACTTAAATACTTCTATCCAGAGAAAACTATTAATAGAAATAGAAAAATTAATACCAGAAACATGCCAGCTATGGGTTGCCACACATAGCATTGGTTTTCTAAGAGCAATTCAAGATGAATTGAAATCAAAATCACAAATTATTGACTTTTCAGAAGGAGATTTCTTTACAGGCACTCACACAATAAATCCAATCCAATTTTCCAGGAAAAATTGGCAGAGAATTTTTTCAACTGCTCTCGACGACCTGACACATTTGATAAGCCCGAGAAAAATTATATATTGCGAAGGGAATGAAAAAAAATCAAAAGATGGTAACGACTTAGGATTCGATGCAGATGTCTATAACACCATATTTTCTAATAAATATACTGATACTATTTTTGTATCAAGTGGAGGAAATACTGAATTAGATAAAAGAAGCGATATTGCCATTTCAATTTTGAATAAAGTATTCAAAGACCTTGAAATTTTAGTTTTAAAAGATCGCGATTTAGCTTCCGGAAAAATAGCGACCGAAAAGGATAGAAATTTATATTTAGAATCAAATCCAGCGAACCATCGAGTTTTAAAAAGATTTGAAATCGAAAATTATCTCTTTGATAAAGAAGTATTAATGAAATACAGTGAAGGTAATGGTCTTAATTTCGATGAATTTACATATGATCAGAAAATTACTGATATCCTTAATGATAATGTCAAGGATCAATTAAGTGTAATCAAGAATATATGTGGAATAAAAACCAGCATTAATGCAGAGGTATTCAAAAAATCGTTAGCTAAATTAATTACCGAAGATTCAAATATTTTTAAAGAATTAGAAGAATGTATATTCCAATAAAACAAACGGCGTATAACAACGTGGAAACGCTTCGCTTCGGCACTAGGCCTCGCTTGGGCTGCGCCACATTCCTCTCCGTCACGCTTCTCGCTCCGCAAGAAGACGCGCCGACGCTAACGCC
>NZ_JAFFPS010000001.1 GCF_016919165.1 Leptospira chreensis | reverse complement strand
TCTTTGTCAGAGATAAACATAGACTTACGTTCAGGTCCCATCATAACTTTATCGCGTGCTTCTTCGAGTTCTTCTTGGGTTACACGTTTTTTGTTACGACGTGCTGCAAGGAGTGCCGCTTCATTGATGAGGTTGGCAAGATCGGCGCCTGTAAAACCAGGAGTTCCACGAGCAATGGAGTTCAGTGAAATATCAGAAACTAAAGGAACCTTTTTAGAGTGAACGGCCAAAATTTCTTCACGGCCTTTGAGATCAGGAAGGTCAACAATCACTTGTCTATCAAAACGACCTGGACGAAGAAGGGCAGGGTCAAGTACGTCAGCACGGTTTGTTGCTGCCATCACAATGACACCTTCGTTCATTTCAAATCCGTCCATCTCGACTAACATTTGATTGAGGGTTTGTTCTCTTTCATCATGTCCACCACCAAGTCCTGCACCGCGTAAGCGACCTACCGCATCAATCTCATCGATAAAGATGATACAAGGAGCATTCTTTTTACCTTGGTCAAATAAATCACGGACTCGTGATGCACCCACACCCACAAACATTTCTACGAAGTCAGAACCAGAAATAGAAAAGAAAGGAACACCAGCTTCTCCCGCTACCGCTTTCGCAAGTAAGGTTTTACCAGTTCCTGGAGGACCCACAAGAAGAACTCCTTTCGGAATTCGTGCACCAATGGCTTGGAATTTTTTTGGATCTTTTAAGAATTCAATGATTTCGAGTAATTCAACTTTTGCTTCTTCACAACCAGCCACATCATTAAAAGTGGTTTTGACTTTTGGATCCACATTCATTTTGGCACGAGACTTACCAAAGGTAAAAGCCTTGTTACCTGATGCTTGGAGTTGGCGCATCATGATGAACCAAATGATACCGAGAGCAAACAACCAAGGAATGATTCCTGATACCACACTCCAAAACTTGTTTTCTTCAGTGGATTTCGCAGTAAAACTGAGGCGCGACTTACGAAGTTTTGTCACCAAATCATCGTTCACTTGGGCTACGTTAGTTTTGAAAGGTTTTGGTTTGTTGTCTTTGCTGATTTCTGGGATGTACCAACCTTCAATCAGTTCTCGATCAATGACGATTTGTTGTTTTGCGGAAGCTTCCTTTCCGTCTTTGGAGGTAATTTTCCCGATCGGCTTTTTACCTTCGATGGGTTCTACCATATTTAAAAAATCGGAATAGCTGATTTCGTCGGGTTTACCGGCGAAGTCCTGACCTTTATAAACCGTTGCCAAAATGACAAGGAATACGAGCAAAAATAGAAATACGGTTTTGATGTTTTTATTCATGTAAAGACTTCTCGCTAGTTAGACTGAAATCAAAGGTGATATTTCTGAATCACTTCGTCAATATCCCCCATGGATATGGAACGAATCGCCGCTTCGGCGTCATTGATGATCTGTATCAAGCTCAGGTTCTCTAATGGCTCAAAATCTTCACGTAAAAATTCTTCTCTTTTTTTTGGGTCGAAGGCTGAATTAAGAACGCCGATCCGAATCCGTATAAAATTGGGGGATCGTAATGAGACAGAAACCGAGTTGACCCCAGGGTTGACATCGTTTTCCCCACCTTTAGTGACCACGATTTGGCCGAGTTCTAACCCGACATCCTCATGAATGACCACAATGTCTTTTACCTGGATTTTTAAAAAGGAGGCAATGTAGAGAACTGACTCACCGGAAAGGTCACTGAAGGTTTGTGGTTTGAGTAAAACCACTTCGTCCCCTTCAAAGTCACCACGACCGATGAGAGATTTCTTTTTCTTCGTTTTGATTTCAATGCCAATGTTGTTGGCAATGACATCAAGAATTTTGAAACCAATGTTAGATCGATTGTTATTATATTTATCGCCAGGATTTCCTAGCCCTACAATTAACTTCATTGGTTCCTAAAAGTAGATCTTATTTCTTTCCAGCTTTCTTAGCAGCTGGTTTTCCTTTGGTTTCTGCTTCTGCTTTTTCAGCGCGTTCAGCAGCAAGGATTGCTTTTGTTTTGCTACAAGAAGCAACAATCGGATCACCATTCACAAGGATTTCCCAAGATGCTGGGTGAGGAAGTTCAGAAACCTTAATCAAGTTTCCGATATCCAAACCGCTTACATCAATTGTGATTACGTCAGTCAAATCTTCAGGAGTTGACTTCACTTTGATTTCGTGAACGAGGTGCTCGAACTGTCCACCTGCTTTGGAACCTTTTGCAACACCAGTTGTTTTGATGGCAACTGTTGTTAGGATCTTTTTACCAGGAGTTACTTTAAAGAAGTCGATGTGACGGATTTGGCCCGTGTGTGGAAATCTTTGGATTTCTTTCACGAAAACTCTTTCTGTTTTACCATCAAGTTCGAGGTCAATGAGAGTTGCCTTACGGATTCCTGAGTCGATGAGTCTTTGGATTTCTTTTTCGACAACACTTGCCGATTTTGCTTCACCGCTTCCGATGATGTTTGCCGGTACTAAACCTTCCACACGCATTCTTCTTGCAGGACCTTTTCCTTTAGAAGTTCTTGTTTGTGCTTTGATAGTGATTTTTTCCATGATTATGTTCCTTAAAGTTATGAAAACAGACTAGAGATTGATTCTTCGTTATGAATCCGCTCGATGGCTTTAGCAAAGAGTGGGGCGATGGAGAGCGTTTTCAAGTGATTTATTTTTTTGGTCTCCGGAATGGCGATAGAATTTGAGAGCACAATTTGTTTGAAATCAGCCTCATTCAATTTGGCCGGTGCTTCTCCGGAAAGAACTCCGTGAGATGCACAACATAATACAGATTTTGCTCCGTTTTGGTACAGGGCGGTCGCCGCTTTCGCAATCGTTCCGCCAGTATCAATCATATCATCAAGTAATAAGCAGTTTTTGTCTTTGATTTCACCAATGACATGCATCACCACAGACTCGTTAGCTTTTGGTCTACGTTTGTCAATGATGGCAAGTGATCCGTTTACTTTTTTACCAAAGTTACGTGCTCTCTCTGCTCCACCAGAGTCTGGGGAAACAATCACTAGGTCATCCATTCCGAGTGAGTTGATGTACTCGGCAAGGACTGGTGAGAAATATAAATGATCTACAGGAATACGAAAGAATCCTTGGATTTGATCCGCATGTAAGTCCATAGTGAGGACACGATCAGGGCCAACCGTTTCGATTAAATCGGCAAC
>NZ_JAFFPS010000002.1 GCF_016919165.1 Leptospira chreensis | reverse complement strand
TAATTTCTTTTTGTCTTTCTCTTACTTTATTTCTTATTCACTACTTAGATTAATTAAGCGGAAAACTCTTTTTTCTTTATTCTTCCACTAAATTTTTCAGAAATTGCAATTAACGAACTAGACTTACCGAAGTTCCCCGACCCTGAGTCCCAACGGGACGTTAGGGACTGGCATGTAGCTTGCGTAAGCAAGGCGAATGCCAGAAGGGGAATTTGCCGGAGGCCGAGCGAGGCCTTGTGCCGAAGCGTAGCGGTAAGTCGCTGTTATACGGCGTTGGCTTTATTTAACAGATTTTATTTTTTCCCTTAAAGAAAGGAATTTTTCTGTCCCGCTTTTTTCTAGTTTAATTCTAGGAGTTTTTGAATAAATTTCAATTTGAGGTGCTATAACTATAATATTTCCGTCCAAGAAAAATGTCCTTTTTTCTATTTTCATTTTTAGACTGGTGGGGATTTTTTTTTCAAATTCGAACATTGGAACTTTTGCTGTTGTAGCCTTGTTGTTAAATTCTTCTAATAATTCTGAAGGTAAATGTTTGGATGCGAATTCCGATATGTTTAACGTTTTATCAAAACTGTTCATTTCACTTGCTAGTGCAAGGGACAAATTAATTGACTCCTGAGGTTTTAGCCTTCCTTTAATTGCGAATTCACTTATATAGTTGTAAAACTTTTTAGTGTTACTCTCGGGGTCTTCCGCCATTTTGCATTTTAAAAAATTTGTTAGCCAGAAAGTTGCAATTTCTCCTTTTTGAATCTGATCATCCATTGCCTTTTTGCTTAGAATATTATGACCATCGAATTCAAAATAACCCATTTTGAAGACTTTAGTTTTTTCAGTGAGTAGAATATTTTCAATATTTCTTAAATTGAAAGATTTACTTTTTGGATCAAATAATGCTTCACTTCCCTGTATTCCTTCTAATTTTAATAGACAGACATAATCTCGATCGTTATCGTTTTTTCCTTTAATGACTATTAGAAACCCATCTGAAATACTTTTTTTAGATTGTGCCTCGTAGAGATAAGTTCCTAATTCTTGTGAGTATTCGATGAATTTTTCTTTTTGGGCACCTCTAAGCTGCCTGATTAATAATCCGATTTTATCTTGTTTGTTTGCGATAAATTCTATATCATAACATTTTTTTTTGATTAAAGAATCGTCGATTTTATCGACCCAAAAACTAGTGTTAAAGGTTGATGGATAATTTTCTGACAATTGTAATTTTCTAGAAGAATCATTTGTAGGAACCCAATGTGCAATTACTCGATCAATTTTCATATATTACCTATTTCTAATTTAATTGCTAGCCAATGCCGTATAACGAACTAGACTTACCGAAGTTCCCCGACCCTGAGTCCCGGAACGGGACGTTAGGGACTGGCATGTAGCTTGCGAACGCAAGGCGAATGCCAGAAGGGGAATTTGCCGTAGGCCGAGCGAGGGCGAAGTCCCGAAGCGAAGCGGTAAGTTGCTGTTATACGACGTGCCTAATTAATAGATTGTAAATTCGAATCCTTCATCACTTTCTTTCGAAATTCTTAAAATTTTTCCATTGGTCATTTTATATGTATAGTTCCATGGAGAGTTGAAATTGATTTTTGTTGAAATTTCACAAGGGAAAAAATTTTGAAATTTTTTATATTCATATAATTTCGAAGACTTTGAATCAATATATATTCTGTATAGTCCATTATCCCCAAAAGTCCAGGTAGAATCATCTATAAAGTAAAAAATGGGGATATATATCTTGTTGTTTTCGTCAACAAGTAGTTTGGATACTTTATTTACTGTTTCAGTCTTATTTAAAATTCTTTCCTTTGGAAATTCGATTTTGTCAAGTTTTTCGAATTCTTGTTTAATGGAATTTACTTGATCTTCAGTTATGCCAAATATATTGTATTGGTTTTTGTGAAATATCATTAATTCTTTATCTAAATTTATGAAAAAGTCAGTTAATTCTGATAATTCATTTATGATTTCTTGAATACCTTCTTCCTTACTAATTGTAACTGCTTTTTCCCACCAATAATCATGAGCTATTCTATTCCTTTCTTTTAAAGCTAATTCTAGTTTAATGATGGTATCAGAATTTATCTTAGTTTTGGTATTTTTTAAATTCGTAAGTAGGTTACCGAAAGTTTTGTTTTGAACAATATCAATTTCATAACTTAGTTGGTTAGATGTAGTTTTTCTATTTGATGCTTCTACACCTACTATAATTAAAGAAAGTGTTTTTTCTACACATTGGATATGATACATACATAGACCATATCTTGCGAATGCTTCTCTTCGTTGATATTGGTGAAAATTTAGATCATCGTTCATATTTTAGGCATGTCGTATAACGAACTAGACTTACCGAAGTTCCCCGACCCTGAGTCCCAACGGGACGTTAGGGACTGGCATGTAGCTTGCGCAAGCAAGGCGAATGCCAGAAGGGGAATTTGCCGGAGGCCGAGCGAGGCCTTGTGCCGAAGCGTAGCGGTAAGTCGCTGTTATACGAAGTTGCGGTTATTCAATTTGAAATGCCTGATAATGAGGATATTTTCTAATTTCATTGTATGTAGTATAGTATTTTGATCCATTCACTTTTAAGATGAACCTTTTATTTTTCTCCATTTTGTATTCATTGTGGAAAGTTAGAAAAACCATGGTGCTTCTAATATTAAATATATATTCATATTCATTTATTTTGAACAAAACTTTCATGAAGTGAAAATCTTTGTGTATTTCAAAACACAAATCTAGAAATTCTTCTGGTTTTTGTGTACTTTTAAGAAATAAATTTGCGTTTTTGAAATTGAAACTACTTGTTCTAGTGTAAATGACACTTTTGCAGAAATTATAAATAATTTTATCTGAATTAATTCTTTCATTAATTATGTTTTTGTCTGCAAAAAGATATAAATTATCAGAGATATGTCCTATATATGTATTCTCAATTTCACCGATAATTTGAATTTTTTGATCAACTAAAGTGGTGCAATCATCTTCATTAAGTTTATATCCTGGGATAAGATTATGAAAATAATACCATTGGTCGCATGCGAAAGTCACTTCGAAAATTTGTTCTTTTGAATTATAAATTTTGGGATTAAAATATATTTGAAATTGTTTTATAGATTTATATCTTACATTTCCACAATTTGATAAAAAAAAGACAAAGTATATAAGAAATATTAGCTTAATTGACTTTATAATTAAATACATTTTTTAAAAATTTGTATGGAAATGATTTTTAGCAATTTCGTATAACGAACTAGGGGAGACGACGTTTCCCGACCCTGAGTCCCGGCGGGACGTTAGGGACTGGCACGGAGTTTGCGGATGCAAACGAGTGACAGAAGGGAAATGTGGCGCAGCCCAAGCGAG
>NZ_JAFFPS010000050.1 GCF_016919165.1 Leptospira chreensis | reverse complement strand
GACGTTAGGGACTGGCACGGAGTTTGCGGATGCAAACGAGTGACAGAAGGGAAATGTGGCGCAGCCCAAGCGAGGCCGCAAGTGCCGAAGCGCAGCGTTTCCATGCTGTTAGTCGCAGTAGGTTATTTTATAATTATATTTATTATTTGTACTAAGTTTTTTTATAGTTAAATAATTGTAGAAGAGAGTCGGATTTAAAAAATTTGATCAGCTAATATTGAAAATCAGAGAATCCAGTTTCATCTTGATAAATACTAGATAAATTAATCGAACTGAAAATTAGAAACTAAAAGTTATGCAGAAAGTTCTTTTTGTAGTTCAACTTCCTTTTTTAATACTTTATTTATAATTGAATTTATATCTTTACCTTTCGAAATAGCTATTTTCGAAAAATATTCTTCAATATCGTTATCTAGATAAATTGGTAGGTGGATATCCTGTTTATCTTTAATGTAAAAAATTCCTTTTTTGCCTTTTGAAAAGTCGTAATTTTTTTTCATAACTATTCTTTACCTAGTCTTTGGAGATATTCATTCTCCTCAGTTCTATTCGCCTGTCTTGCAGAAATTATTCTTAATTTTTCCTCTGATTTATTAGATTTGTCTACAAAAACAACAACTACAACGGTAAAATTTTCAACTTTTCCGATGACTAGCCACCTATCCTCATTTTCAGAATGTTTTTCATCTTGTATGTATATAGCATCTTTATCTAGAAATACTTCAGAGGCTTGATTGAATGAAATATTATGTTTTCTTAGATTTGAGGCGTTTTTCTTATGATCCCATTCAAATAGCATATATTTATTAAATAGAAGCTTTTTAAGTAGGTAAATTGCAATTTCTTTTCTTTTTTCTTAAATCTATTATTTAGAATTAATTTTTAACCTATTGCGACTAACGAACTAGCCTTAACGACGTAGGCTGACCCTGAGTCCCGAACGGGACGTTAGGGACTGGAACGACACTTGCGACTGCAAGGGGAGTGCCAGAAGCCTATGTGTCGCAGACCGAGCGAGGCCTTGTGCCGATGCGAAGCGTTAAGGCGCTGTTATGCGCAGTTTTTCAACTTTATAATTCTTTAATTGAATCGCAAATGGATTTTCCAAAGGTAGCGCCAAAATTGAAATGATCTTTTAATTCATTCTTATTTAAATTAAATGGTTCTTCGTATCTAGTCTCTAAAACATTATAATGAATAAGAGGATTTGATCTAGAGTAAAAGTATAGTTCAAAATTTTGATTGTATTTTTTATTTGAATCTGAATGATCTAGCGTTTTTTTAGTATCCAATGATATTAAATGAATATCGATTCTTTTCGGATTTTCTTTTAAAAAATTATTTGTAAGAGTTTTCTTATCTGTTGTTATATAATTTAGAAATTGAAAGAATCCTGTGTAGACAGAAACATTTTTATTTACTATGTTGCAATTTTTAAGTTGTTCAACAATTCCAGCTTCTAAATGATAGCTAGTACTTCTGTTTTTATTGCTGGTAGGAAGCTGGAAATCGAAATGAATTACAATTTCATCAAACTGTATTTTGATATTATTTTTTTTAATTACACTCGAGATTTCAAAATTATGTCTAGTGCTCTTACAATTTAAAGTAATAAAAGAGAGAAAAAATATAAAAAGAAAATTTATTCTTTTAATAATATATAAGAAATTACGAGAGTATACTATCGGTTTTTGCATTTTTTATTAATTGTTTTTGATCTAATAAACAAATTTTAGATTAATCTTCGATGAAAGCTATCTATGAAAAATTCACTTCTTTAATTTACGGAATTATTGAATGAAGTAGAAAAATTGCGCATAACGAACTAGCGGAGACGACGTTCCTCGTAGCTGAGCCTACGGAGTAGGCGTTAGCGTCGGCGCGTCTTCTTGCAGAGCGAGAAGCGTGACGGAGAGGAATGTGCCACAGGCCAAGCGAGGGCTCGTCCCGAAGCGAAGCGTTTCCGCGCTGTTAAGCGTAGGGCTGCATAAATCATTGATTATATTCTTTAGTAATTGTCGGAATTTCAGAAACATTTGATTTTCCTATAAAAATCCCTTCTAAATTTGCGAAAAAAATTATTCCTTCTGAATGAGTTATAAGTGGATAATTTTCTAAACCATCTTTTGTAGTTAAAAAATTTTTCAAATATTTTACTAATCCTTTATAAAGAGTAATTCTTCCTAGAACATCCTCAAGTTCGTCAGTTGTAACTACAACTAACGGATATGTCTTATTTTTTGAATATACTCCCAAGGTGGACAAATGGATTATATCTGAATCCAGGAAATCACCTTTTGATTTCATTCGTATTGATTTATCTAGTCTTTCTAATTTTCCGGAAGATTCTTTTTTTAACCTTACCCATTGGCCATCCCAATCATTCTGTGCTAATCTAAATTTACTAACATCATATGGAACATAGATATTTCTTAATATATCCATTGATAGTCTGATGAAAACATCCTTTCTTCTTTCAATTGGGAAAGGATAGTTGTTAATAAAATCGGCAGTTAAATGGTAAGCAAGATTCGAAATTTGAAATTCAAAGTGAATATATTCTTTAAAACGGTTATAGTATTTCTTTGCATCTTCGATTACATATTTTTCAATATTTTCTACTCTTGACTTTATTGATTTAGGAGAAAAGCATTCTTGTTTAATATAGAATTGGTATGCATCTGATATTATTTGTTCAATTTCTTCGTTAATTCGATGTTCGGGGAAGTTTTTTGGAATAATCGGCGGATGTTTAGATTTCAAGCCTAAATATTCTAATACGCAAAACGGTGTGAAATAAAGTGAATTTAAATCTGGAAAATTACATTTTTGTATAGATTCCTCAAAGTTTCTTAGGAATTCCTTTTTCTTTAATAATTTATTAAAAATATTTGTATCAAGTAAATAAGGAGTCATTTTGCAGCCTTTCGCTTAACGAAGTAGGCTTCCCGAAGTTTCCCGCCCTGAGCCTCTTTAGAGGCGTTAGGATTAGCGGGAAATTTGCCGTAGGCCGAGCAAGGGCGTAAGTCCCGCAGCGAAGCGAGAAGCCGCTGTTAATTGCAGTTTCTGAAATTAAAGAAGAGATTTTAGCAGAAAGGAAAGAATTGAACTAATCAAATTTCTTCTTCTTCGGTTATTGTTCTTTTCTTAAATTTCTTATTCTTTCCTTTCTTAATACCGTAAATCTTGTTTTCCGCTTAAAATTCCAAATAAAGCATTCTTAAATGTATTTAATTACACAACCGAATTCGTTATAGCATGATTAGTCAGAAAGACAATGTTGATGATAAAAGTTTTCGTCGGTTTCTTCGTGTTTTTCTTGTAGCTTTGTATTTTGTCTTTCTCTTCTGACTTTCTTTTGTTCTTAAAGCATTTGATTCAGCGGAAAAAACGAAATATTATTTCTTCCACTTAATTTTTCGGAAATTGCAATTAACGAACTAGTGGAGACGACGTTTCCCGACCCTGAGTCCCGAACGGGACGTTAGGGACTGGCACGGAGTTTGCGGATGCAAACGAGTGACAGAAGGGAAATGTGGCGCAGCCCAAGCGAGGCCTTGTGCCGAAGCGAAGCGTTTCCATGCTGTTATACGCCGTATCAAAACTTATAGAAATTTCTTAGAATTCTAGTGATAAAGAGTAAGTATAGTCTTTGAAAAAGGAAATTTGTGTAATTTTGCTTGGCATGTAGTTATTTATGTTCTTTTTTTGAATATTTTTTCATTTTCCTGAATCAATTTACAAATTTCTTTTCCTAGATTTAAACCGGATTCGATACCTGGATCATGATAATTGTTCGTTCGATAAATAGGTGCAAATGATCTAATCATATTAAACTTAATTCGAAATAGTATATCATTTCTATGTTCAGAATACGCAATTAATTCTGCATCGGTTATTTCTTCGTTTTTATCCTCAAAACTATCAATCATCAAATTCAAATCTATTTTCTTTTCATTTATAGGAAGTTCTTCATCAGATTTATATTGTAGAAATTTATATTTGAAAAGATGGATGCTTAGTTTACTGTGAGCTAATTTGCAATTTTCCAATTCAGATGAAATTCCTTTCATCCCTCTATTGTAACCATTTCTTCTCAGGAAGCCGTCACCAAAGATTACATAAATATTTGAATTTTCCTCAAATTTTTTATCTATCTTTACTTGGAGTATAGAATTAAACTTATACTGATAACATGAAAGAAAACTGCTTATGAAAATAGATAATGAAAGAAGATGGATTGATAAAATCAGAATTTTTTTTGTCATAAATAACTACAGCTTACAATCACGAGGAAAATTATTTTAGATAGGATAATTCAGTGTTTATTTCCTATTTTATGATTATTTTTGGAATTTGAGTAATTCTTCTTCTTTAATTTTGACTTTTTGATATGGCGTATAACGAACTAGGCTTCCCGAAGTTTCCCGCCCTGAGCCTCTGTAGGAGGCGTTAGGAATAGCGGGAAATTTGCCG
>NZ_JAFFPS010000062.1 GCF_016919165.1 Leptospira chreensis | reverse complement strand
AGTTTGCGGATGCAAACGAGTGACAGAAGGGAAATGTGGCGCAGCCCAAGCGAGGCCTCGTGCCGAAGCGCAGCGTTAAGGCGCTGTTATGCGAAGTTGCTTATTTTTTGAAATTATTTTTGATAATATAATTTTCAAATTTTTCTTTATCTGTTGCTTTTAGAGCTAAATTTATTTCACCTTTTTCAATAAAATTTGAAACGAAGTTAGCTGAATTAAAATTTGTTTCGGAGCCGATTATCCGCGTCATAGGTGGAAGTATATTAAACGTGGCATCGTCATTTATAAAGGGAATAAACAGTTGAAAGTAGAATCTATGATGTTTAATAAATATGAAATATTTTGGTAAATTTAATTTGGAAGTATTTTTATATATGGCTATACTATCTTCTGTCGAATTTTCATTGTATATTCCATATAAGAAAAAATGATTTAAATGTCTTAATTTGTTTTGATAATTAAAATCAAGTGCAATTAGATTTAGAGATTTTGAAACTTCTTTTCTTTGTATCCTATTAAAAACTGATAATCCCATTTTTAATAAACAGCAATATATATCTAGTATACTTATCGCTGGTCTTTTGATGGTAATGTGGGCTATTCTGTTTTTTTGATCAATGCTTTTGATAAAATTTGGATGAATTATCACATCCCCATTTTTATTGTAATAAAAGTTTTCCTGCTGTTTAAATTTGTGATTTTGAAACAAAAAACTTTTTATTGGATCAAAGAAAAGAGAAAACTTCGTTTCTAATTTATTTGCAAACAATTTATTACATTCATCACACTCATCATAATTGTATAGATTTGAGTTGAAATAGCTAGAGACTGCGTGTGCATTTTGTTTGAATAGGCTTGGATTTGATATTCTGTTGTTTTTTTGGCAGTAAAAGCATTTAGTAAATGTTTTCCAAAGTGTTCGTTTTTCGTTTAGATTGAAATATGTTATTTTATTGTAATGAGAGTAATAGCTGGGTGGGCTAATTTCTTCAATTTTAATCATATTTTTAAGCAATTTCGCATAACGAACTAGTGGAGACGACGTTTCCCGACCCTGAGTCCCGAACGGGACGTTAGGGACTGGGACGGAGTTTGCGGATGCAAACGAGTGACAGAAGGGAAATGTGGCGCAGCCCAAGCGAGGCCTCGTGCCGAAGCGCAGCGTTTCCATGCTGTTATACGACGTAGCCTATTGTTAGATATTAAGTTTAGCTAGAGATTCTAATATTTTCTTAATCTCTTCTAACTTGTATTGTCCTTCGGCGACTCCAATTACGAAGTTATATAAGATTTCATTTGGATCAAGTATTTCATATCCGTTAATATCGAGAAAGACTAATGAAGAAGCCAATGCAACTCGTTTATTTCCATCCAAAAAAGGATGATTTTTGCATAAGTAATATAAATAGGCAGCTGCTTTATCGAATAGAGAAGGGTGTAAACTGATACCATCAAAAGTGGCCATTGGTTGGTTAATGGCCGATTCTAGAAGTCCGTGATCACGAATGACATTTGCTCCGCCATAGAGTTCGATTTGATTTTTGTGTATAAGAATTACATCCTCAATGGAGAGGAATATAGTTTCATCCAGCATTATTGCGCAAGTTTTTTGAGTGTTTTGCCGTGAGCTTTATTAATTTTTTCAAGAGATTTTGTAATAGTCTTTTCTATTGGTTTGATAATCAAAGATTTGCCATCAGTAGTAACTTCGAGAGTCGAGTTTTGATCAATTTTTAAAAGTTCAAGAATCGGTTTCTCAATAACTAAAGCGGAGCTGTTCCCGTGTTGTACTAATTTTTTTAACATATTTAGCCTGTAATAACAATGTTGTAACATTGTGTAATCAATTTCAATCAGAAATTTCTGAATTTTTTCTGGAAAGTTAAAGGAAATTGTAACTTGAATATGGGTTGATTACGCAATTATTGTTTTTTCCCCTTCCTATTTCGCAAATTCTAGTGTTAAAGCTTATTTTTTAGGCTATGTCGTATAACGAACTAGCCTTAACGACGTAGGCTGACCCTGAGTCCCGGAAACGGGACGTTAGGGACTGGAACGACACTTGCGCAGGCAAGGGGAGTGCCAGAAGCCTATGTGTCGCAGACCGAGCGAGGCCTCGTGCCGAAGCGAAGCGTTAAGGAGCTGTTATGCGAAGTATTTGCGTTTATGTATCATATTGAATATAGTGATTTATTTTGTCAGCTATTGAGTGTGTGATTGGTTGTAATATTCCTTCCTTAATGTTGATTCGAAATAGTCTTTTGAAATTAATAGCCCTTTGTCTTCCATGTTCCATGACTGACGTTATACTATTAAGGAAAAAATAAAATTCAGGTGGGGTCTTCTTGTTTAAAAATAATTCGTTTAAAGCAGTTAACTCTATCGGATCGCTATAATAATCAAAGAATGGTTTTACATAAGAATTTAGTCTTTCTTTTGCATCCTCGCTATTTGCAAATGTATTAAATTCGGGTTCCGAGGTCCCATTTTTCACATTCTCTAGGTTTTGAATTTTCCAAAAATCATCATGGTCTATTATATTTTTTAATGATATTACAATTAATCCTTTTGTCGCTTCTGATTTTTCTATTTGATCAATTGATTTTTCAATATGTTGAAATATTCCCTTCGGATTAGGTGAATGTAAAACTTTACAGGCTATTCCAATAGATTGACCTTCATAATCAAAAATAATATCTGGATTATCTCCCTTTGAAATGTTCGGATTGTCTAGTTTGACTTTCTGAGAAATTCTCATACAAGCTAATGAGAGATATAATTCAAAAACTTTATTCGAATTAGAATCAAGAACAGAAGACTTATCATTCTGCTGAAATTTGGATTCTGCAAGTAGATTTATGTGTGGTATTATTTCTGTATAACAAGGATGGTTGGAAATTTTTTTTATTTTTTCCACGATATCGTGAAATCCAAGAATATCTCGATAGGTTTGGCGAAAGTCCCATTTCTGTTCTACTGGAATTGAGCCTTTGTCTTGTTCGAATAATTTTGTAGATGCGAGAATTATCGCTTCAATTGAAGAATTATTTTGAATAGTGAAATTTAAGTTTTTAAGATATTGTTCTGATTCATATAAGTCTTTTTCTAATTTTTTAAAGTCCATTTTTTATCCTTTTTGCAAATATTTCGCATAACGAACTAGTGGAGACGACGTTTCCCGACCCTGAGTCCCAACGGGACGTTAGGGACTGGCACGGAGTTTGCGGATGCAAACGAGTGACAGAAGGGAAATGTGGCGCAGCCCAAGCGAGGCCTCGTGCCGAAGCGAAGCGTTTCCACGCTGTTATGCGCTGGATGAAAGGTATAAATCGATTTAATATTCTATTGAGTGTTCGTCGAAACTACCAAATTTATCCGCATCAATGTTTAAAAAACCTTCTTTATTTTTTAATTTTTCATTATTAATCAGTTTAGTTTTTATAGTTACCGTTGTTTTTTGATTTTCATCCAAAGTAATGAATCCATTTAAATCAAATATTGCGGGATAAACTTTGAAACTTTTTAGAATTCCAGTTTTGTATTTCTTTATACATTCATTTTTTTCTTTTTTTGTATTAGTGTGATAATATGATCCGCCACAGTGATTTTTTTCTTCGCTTGGTCCTTCAGTCATTTTCGCAGAAAGGATGATTCGATCGTTACCTTTAGTCCATTTGCCTTTGATTGATCTACCCCATCCTTTACAATCGCCAGTAAATTTATAAGTAAATGTACCGTTTTCATTAAATTTAAAATGTTCGCAATCAACTCCCCAATTTAGCGTACCTTGTTTAAAATATTTTGGAAATTCATCTAAAGGATATTTAGTTGGTGAATCTGAGCTTTGAGCATTTAGGCTAAGATTTATCAGAAGTAGACATATTATTGTTTTTTTCATATTTTATTTTCTTTGAATATATTTTTTCATCTTGCGCATAACGAACTAGCCTTAACGACGTAGGCTGACCCTGAGTCCCAACGGGACGTTAGGGACTGGAACGACACTTGCGAAGGCAAGGGGAGTGCCAGAAGCCTATGTGTCGCAGACCGAGCGAGGCCTTGTGCCGAAGCGAAGCGTTAAGGCGCTGTTATGCGCTGAAGCTGCTCTGTTAGAATGAAATTCCTGCTGATATATCAACGTATGCTTCGGTATTTTTTCTTGAAAATCCAAATAATTCTTTTTTCTTCGAATCAAATATTGAATTAAAGATTAAGTTAGAGGCAATATTCTGATAATCTGAATTTGAGGCTAGGTAGTTGTAGGAATCTGCTTTTAACTGGTTGTCGAATATGAACATAGGACCACCTACGATAGAAAAAAATACACCATTGTCGAGTATCATTTTTAACCCTAAACCAGGTGAAAAATAAGCGGTTGAGTTTCTTTTTATGTTAACATTTATTTCAGAGAAATTATTACTATTAGTAGGAATTATATATGCTGAATAAGTTTGAGATACTTCTGGTAGAGAACCTAACGTAGCATTAAAGTAAAAAGGAGAATCAAAGATATAGTAATTATAGAATATTTTTACTGAATTTTGATTAAATGAGAATTTTTCATTGATGATGAAAATATAATTTGGTGCAGGAAGGTAATTTCTTTTATCCTCTGAGGAGTATTTTGAAAATATTAAATTTGCTCCAATTTCATGTTTACTATTGAATGCGTAAGAAATACCAAGAAATTGCATATAATAATAGTAAGAGATGCTATTTAATCCAGTATAAACTGAAATTGGTTTTTGAGTTCTTAATTGAATTTGTTTCTCAAAGAATGATTGAGAATAAAGACTATTAGCGATAAACAGTATTGTAAAAAAGTAGAATTTCTTCATTTCGTCCTGATTTTTATTTTAAATTTGATTTCAGCTTTTGCGCATAACGAACAAGCTAACCGACGTAGGCTGGCCCTGAGTCCCGAACGGGACGTTAGGGACTGGAACGACACTTGCGTAGGCAAGGGGAGTGCCAGAAGCCTATGTGTCGCAGACCGAGCGAGGGCGCAAGTCCTGAAGCGAAGTGGTTAGCGTCAGTTATATGCAGTTGCGTTTTTCATTAGTAACTTTTATAATTGAATTCTCTGAAGCTTTGAGTAAACGGTTTCCATTTGAATCTTCTATGGTTACTCTTGGGAATTTTTCGCCTGTTGGTTCTTGACCTATTAAATATTTTGAGCTATATATAGCAGTACCTAAAGTTCTACTTAAGCTTTCAATTTTGTCAATTAATAGGTCGAGATTAAATTTCTCTATTTCAAAAGTAAATGTGTTGCTGACTTGAAAATTTTTGTCAAGTCCATATCTTAAGAGATTATAATCAAGTTTGAAAAAGTTCTCGATGTCGGTAATTCTAATTAATTCAGGTTTAATTTTTACCTGCATTGATAATTTAGTGAATACTATTTTTTCGGGTAGATTATTCCATAGAATTTGTAATGAATGTCCATCTGAAATAATTATTTCTTCCTTTTCTTGATGAAAGTTTTCAATTATTATAGAGGCTTTTAATAATTTCTCAAAACTTTCGAATATTAATCTAAAAATTAAAAGATCTTTTGTTCCAATAAGAGGGAAGTTGATTCGATCGATAATGTCGAATGTGAAATTCTCGCCTTCAATATTTTCTCCAAAAACTGGAAAAGCTATGCCATTCTTCAATTGATTTACATTATTTAAAATCCGAATATTGGAGATATCAATTTGACAGAACCATAAGTAGTGAATTGCAATTTCTAATTTGTTGTTTAGTTTTAATTTCATAAGATTTACGCAATTGCATATAACGAAGTAGGCTTCCCGAAGTTTCCCGCCCTGAGCCTCGTAGAGGCGTTAGGAGTAGCGGGAAATTTGCCGTAG
>NZ_JAFFPS010000076.1 GCF_016919165.1 Leptospira chreensis | reverse complement strand
GATGAGAAGCTTGACTTCCGTGTTCGGAATGGGAACGGGTATGGCCTTCTCTCCATAATCACCAGGAGTAATTACCATTACTTCCAAGTGCACCGGATTTGCAAGTACATTTAGAAGAAAATTTACATATTTAAATCGTAAGTCACACCAAATTTTACACCGGAAACGAGGATATTGTGTTCCGCCGTCGCAGATACAAATTCCATTAAGGTTCCAATACTGCTGATTCCATTTTCACTCACACTAAAGGCAATGGGACTTTGCGATTTTGCTGTCATACGTTCGCTTTCAAAACTAGCAAACAATCGAAGTTTAGGTACAACGATAATACTTCCACCGAAACTAATCTTTTCAGAATAGAACGTATAACCACCGCTAGCGTAGTTTAAGACAACACCATTGTTATAAATTCTAAACTGTTCTGAATTGTAAGTACCAGCTGAATTTAAGAGGAAAGGACCAAACAAAAGAAAGTCAGCAAATAGTGTTGCACGATCATTCAAATCAAATTCGAACCCTACCCCAAGAAGGCCAGAAGTTCCTGTTGCATTTTTTGTATCTTGGCCTAAGTAACTTGGTGCGCCAAGTCCCAAATAACTTCCTTCCAAAGCTTGGCCCATACTACGGATCACATACTTAGGTAGGATTCTGAAATTGGAAACAGGAAAGAGTGTAACACCTAAATTGATATCTGAATAAAGCAAACGGTAGTCTGCTTCTTTGATTCCTAGTCCATTTGCATAATAAGAATTCCATTCATAACCGCGACCAAATCGGTTGATATGCAAACCGACAAAAACATTACTCAGAATTCCTGCGTTTAAGGAATGAAAATAATCAAAACCCAAATCATTGATAAGAGTCATTCCACGGTTGTTTTTCCAATCTTGGTTGTATTCCAAACCAACGATGTCACTATAAAAATTTCTCTTTTCTAAATCGGAACGAAGGCTCCCAAAAAATAAAGCACCCTTGAATCGTACGGTGTTTCCTTCAACTTTGCCTTGTGCAGACAAAGACCCGGCAAATAAAGATATAACCATCAGAAAAAAAACGATATTACGTTTCATTATTTGAATTACCTCTACCACCAATAACAACTGACAGAGGGTTGACTCAAGGAAAATTTATAGACTATTTGTTCTTTTTTAGAGCAATCTATGTCCCAATCATCTTTCACTCGATTGCTTGGGTTTGCCTTTAGTTGCCATGCTTATAACTGAATCTCTATATCTGTTGTAGGAAAAGCAACACAGGAATGGATCCAACCAAACTTTTTGTCAGACTTACGAATCTTTGCTTCTGGTGGACTAAAGACCTCTCCCGATTTAAGTTTTACCCGGCAAAGACTACACTCTCCCGAACGACAAGCATTCTCTGTAAAACATCCATTTCGTTCTAAACTATTCAAAAGAGGCTCTCCCACCTTTGCTTGGAAGGAATTGTTTCCTACTTTGATCGTTACCTCGTCCTCAGGAAGAACCGACTTCGGCCAAGCCGGCATCCGCTCTGGCATTTTCGGTGGTCCATTACTTTCGATCAGAATACGGCCTGATTTGACACCAAGTTCAGAAAGCAGTTGTGCACAATGTTCATTAAAAGGAGTCGGGCCACAGACATAATACATCTTAGATGGTGCATTGGGAAGTAATGTTTGTAATACGGGGAGACTCAATCGTCCACGATATCCTTTGTATTCAGTACTTGTTTCACGCGATAAAAACTCAGTCAAAAGAAAACGATCGTGAGCGGCCGCCAAGTCCCTTAGTTCATCAATAAAGATGACATCATTTTCATAACTATTGGAATAAATGATATGGTATCGAAACGGTTCGGATGATGCTAACATTGCTTTTAACATACTCATTGCTGGAGCAATCCCGGATCCACCTGCAATAAATACTAAATCAAAACCATGGAATAAAGGGTTATGATGAAACGAACCCATAGGCCCTGTACTTTCAAACACCTGATCCATTTCTACATCATCCAATAAATAAGGACTCACAAATCCACCTTCGGCTCGTTTGATGGTCAATTCATAGGAACTGAGATCCGTTGGTGAAGAAGAAATCGAATACGGTCTTGCCGTCGAAACTCCAGAAAGGGAAACAAATAAATTGATGTATTGACCTGCTTGAAACGGAGGTAAATTTTTTCCGTCAACCGAAACCATCACAAGGGTTTTTGTGGATGGAGTATCAATTCGAATGTTTTTGACACGTAAACGGAGACGTTTCGGGTGAAGGCTATTAATGGTTCGACGAACGAGACCTTTTTGTTCCTTAAAGTTGGAACCATTACTTTCCATCTCTTCTTTTTTTGTCACTGCTTCTCTAAATCCTACGACGGAATTGAAAACGTTTGCTTCTAACTCAAGATTGTTACCTGACATATTTCTATCTTCCTTCCCAATGGGTGATCATCATCTTAACAAACACTTTGTTTGTTATTTTATTTTAGTGAGAGTTACTTACTGATTTGCGCTGTGCTTTGAATCGTTTGAGTATCTTTCGTGCCGTGTTGTATCCATTCAAATAGGTGGGTTGGAATCCGCCCATACTCGTCCAACTGCTCGCAGAGTAAAGGCCATCAATGGCATCTAAAGATTCGCGCATAAGGGAACCATCTTGTAAGGTCTGTTTGAATCCATAAATGGCACCCCCAGGAGTATTCAAGTAACGCATCATCGTCATAGGAGTTGCTACTTCCGCTTTTTCGATATGTTCTCTAATTTTCGGATAAGCTTGTTCGACTAGTGTGATGAGTTTATCACCAAACTCATATTTTGTGGGAATATAACTTTCTGGAGGGACATCTTTCCATGCCTCCCCGTATTGTAAGGCAACAAGAGTAACAACTGCTTTCCCTTTAGGTGCTAGTTCCTCATCAATAAAGTTATAACAAGTGACCATACCCCAATCCGGAGCATCTAAAGTATACATTCGCTCTTCCGTAACTTCTGCATTGGAAGTTGTCATGACAAAGGTAGAGGCTGTTGTGAATCCAAGTTCTTCAGGGGAACAATCTAAACCAAGATATAGACAAACGGCAGAAACACCCATCCTCCTAGACTTAAAATCCTGTAATACAGAAGAAGGCGGAGTTTCCAGATCAAGCATTTCATGATAAGTAATGAGAGGACTTGCGTTAGAGACAACGGCATTACAAGTCACAGTTTCTCCTGTTTCCAAAAGAACCGCAGTGACGGCCCCATTCTCCGTTAAAATTTTTTCTGCAGCGCAGTGGAACCTTACCTCTCCTCCTGCTTCTTCAAAGGAAGAAAGAAGAGCACTCGAAAGCATTTGAGATCCACCTTTGATATGCCAAGGTTTATACACACAGTAAAAATAAAGCATCCCGATAAATTCGGCAAAGACCAGATCCGTTGTAGGAATTCCCACATAACTCCAATATGGTGTAATGACATTCATTAAGTCATCATTGGAAAAAAACTCGTTTAAAACATCAGTTGTCGAACGTAGACCATAGGCTGCAAAATTAGGACATTTGATTCGTAATTTTTCTTCATCGTTTGTTAAACGAGCCCTAGGTAGAACAAAATAATATTCATTAACCACGGCTTCACTCAGAGCAAAAAACCTTTCAATCGAATCTTCTTCTTCAGGGAAAAGATTTTTCAGATGGTTCTGTAGTTCCTTCCAATCGGCGGGTAAGGTAACATCCAACCGACCGGGCATCACAATACGATAAAGTTCTTCTTCTTGTACAAGTTCGATCTTATCAAGAACTCCAAGTTCTTCGAAAACGCGACGCATGATGAAGGGACTTGATTCTGTTCCGACACCGCTCAGTTGGTGTAAGGCTACTTCAAATTCAAAGTCTCCTCGCACAAAAGAAGTAGCACATCCCCCAGGAACATTGTGCCTCTCCAATAACAAAGTTTTTGAACCTTCGCGTTGCAACCGAGTGGCTGCCATCAAACCAGCGTTACCGGCACCAATGACAACTGTATCATAATGAGACATTCTGTTCTCCCAAAGGGGAATCCCTTTCCACCAAGCCAATCTTTACACTGTAAAGATTGCAAACATTTTTCTGCCCTTTCCTTTAAAAAAATAGGTTCCGCAAGGGACGGTAAACCCAAGATCCTCAACTTTTAGGATCCCTCCCGAAAAGACTTTACCGGTCTGCTGAGCAGGTCTTATAGGTTGTAATGGCCGAGAAGAAACAAAGTCAGAGCAAACAACTAAGTCCCTACCATCACGGTGACCTTCGCCCCGCCCTCATACAGGCCGCTCGCACTCTATTGCAAAACCAAGGACTCGAAGCACTCTCTCTGCGTTCCATTGCCGCAGCGATTGGTGTAACCCATATGGCACCTTATGCACATTTCAAAGGAAAACAGGAATTACTTCAGGCGGTAGCCGCTTCTGGGTATGATGAGTTGGCTGACAATATGCTTGTCGCACAGAAGGAAAATCCGAAAGTCCGTGGCCGCTCCCTGGCCTATCATTATGGTGTGGAATACATTCGGTTTGCTATGGGGAACCCAAACCTTTACCGCCTCATGTTAAACCAAATTGATTTAGATAAAAAATCGACATCGGAGCCAGCGGACAAAGAAATATGGATGAGTTCCCAGCGCCCTTTTCGTTTGCTCTATGCTGCCTTTGCCAGTGAACGCACAAGTAAAGAATTAGCTCATGCCAAAGCTCTTGGTGCTTGGGCGACAGTCCATGGCATTGCTTCTCTTGCCATCGACAATCATTTAGTACTACCGGAAGGAATGGACGTGTTTCAATTATTTAAAGTGACAGTGAGTTCTTCGGTGGATATGGGGTGAGATGTGGGGGGATGTAGGATAGATTTTGTTTTCATGTTGTTATGTGAAATCCCTATCTATTATTTAAGATTAAAAAGATGGAGAAATTCTCGATAAGCTTCTTTTCCATTTTCACCTTCATTCAAACACCATTCTTTAACTTTGTTTAAATCAAACGATCTAGAACAGACTGAACACCTCTATTTGCAAGGTGCCATCCAACAAATTTCCATAAATCTTCTTCGTTAACAACAGGCCAATCAGGCTCTTCCATAAATTGGTTTTCCTTTCTGTCTTGGCCTTCTTCTTGTTGAGAATATTTTTTCTTTTTCTTCCATCGATAACGATTCATAAAAAATAGCTAAAATATTCTTAATTGGTTTAACAAAAGGAGATTTGTTATTAAATGAAAAAAGTCTAGTCCTTCCCACATTTTTAGCAACAATGATACCTACTTTTTCGAACCTTTCTAACTGTAGTCGTATAGGTGTAACTGCAGTATCATAATCTTGTGCAATTGCAGCAGAATGAATTTCTGTATAGTGGTATAGGTGCAATAAAACTCTAGAGGCAGTTTTGTTTCCGAATATTCCATCTAATACCATAGATAAATGATAAAACTTGCCAATATCCCAATCAACTAAAAAATAGTCTATAGTAATTAAGAAACTTCAGCTCCTTACAACAAGCCCAACCCATTTCGCGAACAATTAGTTCCGAGTAGACGCTAAGAATTGGTGGTGGTTTAATTTATATAAACAGGATCAACTTTAACCCGCAATCCTGCGCAGCGACCCGTAGGGAGCGAGCAGGCGACATTCGCGGAGCAAACTTTGTTTGCCTAGCGAATAGTCGCGGACAGCAGCCGGCAAAAACTACGCGTCCAGAAATAAAAAAAGCGTGAACCTAAGTCCACGCTTTCGTTAAAAATTAGAACAAACATAGGCGATGTCCTACTTCCACCCCCACTCGCTTTTCCGCTCCGCGGGCGAGTGTCCGAGCCTTGCTCTATCCATTGCTATACACCACCCTATTTTTCTTTCAGAAAAATCCTAGCAGGCTTCGGCTTCTTACGGAAGCCTCACCCATTTCGCAAACGAATGAATCTAGTTATACTTATAAATTTGCGATCAAAGAATTTATTTATATAGAAAGGAATTAATTTTTAACCCGCAATCCTGCGCAGCGACCCGTAGGGAGCGAGCAGGCGACATTCGCGGAGCAAACTTTGTTTGCCTAGC
>NZ_JAFFPS010000073.1 GCF_016919165.1 Leptospira chreensis | reverse complement strand
TTTGATGGGGAGATAGAGTTTTTAATTCACCTATGATTTCTTCAGAACGAGTCCAAACATAGGGTTTGTAGAAACCATCTTCACATCCATATCCTGAAATACAAAGTTCGGGAAAAAGAATACAATCGGCTTCCTTGGACTCGAGATTGCCGATTGCCTTGGATATGGATTCATAGTTCCCCGTAAAATCTAGGGGAGTTGTATTGAGTGTAACGGCAGCAATTTTAATTTTGGGCATCGGAGAAAACTCGGTTATAAATCTTATCCGACGCACCTCTGTTTTCTACAACAAAGTTTCGATTCCCTCGTCCCATCTTTTCTCTCTGGGTTTTGTCTTTGACTAAAAGTCCAAATTGACGAACAAATTCGGGTTCGTTTTCTGTTTTGAAGAGACCACCTAATTCTTGCATAACGATGGCTTCGGGTGCGTTGGAAATTTTGGGGCCAGTGATCACAGGGAGTCCCAGGGCTGCGGGTTCAATGGTATTGTGAACACGGTGGCGCCAAGCCCCCCCTACATAAGCAAAACTTCCATACTGATAGGCAAAAGCAAGGATTCCCATCAGATCAAAAAGAAGGAACTTGGGTAAAACATCGCCTTTCTTCAGTTTCGAAAAAACACCTACAGTTCCGAATTCTTTTAGAGTGGGAATCCAAGCCTCCATACGATCCGCTTCCCATTTATGGGGAAAAATCCAGTAATACACATTGTCTGTATTGGTCTTTAAATAACTGGTAAACCGTTCTTCACAGATTCCGTAAGTGGACCCAAGGATGATGGGTTTGTTTTGGTTTAAGAATTCTTTTTGGTCAGAAACAAAATGAGTGAAAACGGGGTTTGGGGATTTGGTTTCCAATTTCCCAAGAACCGATTCAAACCTTGTATCTCCTAACACTTTGAAGTCTGTGTTTTTAGAAACAAGGCCAGTAAACTCTTTGGCCATCAGTTCATGGCTTGGATAAATTCCGGATAGGTATTGGAAGGAGGCCTTTGTCAAAGATTGGACCAGAGGATTTTTCCTGGAAGACTGGGAAGACAAACTCGCGCAGGCAAGATAAGACTTGGTTTTGAAATGTGATGCCCTTTTTAAAAGATTCGGCCAAGTATCCCAAGCCATTACGAGTAGAACTTGGGGTTTAAAATGAGTGAAGATTCGGTCGTAGGCATGAGGTAGATCTAGGGGAAGATAAAAATACAAATCGGCTAAGGGATCCTGAAAGGATGTTTCTTTGACGGAAGAGGAAAAAACCGATTGGAGGATAAAAACATTTTTATGTTTTTTACGAATGGTTTCTGTAAGAGCTCGTGCTTGGTCTAGTTCTCCCACACTTGCCGCATGGAGCCAGACTACAAATTTTCCTTCTGCCGCTTTTGAAAAGATTTGGTTAAGAGAGTGTTTTCTTTTTTCTAATTCCTCACGGACAGGTTTTAGGAATAAGGAAAGAATCTTTAAAAGAATAAAAACAAAAAGGATGAGGGTGTTATAAAAAAAATATACCATTTAGCGTTTGTTACCCCAAGTATCGTTGACTTCCGAACCGGGGTAGATGAAAGTTCTTTTATCAATGACAAAACTCAAATTGTCAAAGTATAAATGAAACTCTCCTTTCTTTTGTGAGGCAAGGCTTTTCAATCGAAAGGAAGCAAAAGAAATCGGAAACGACATGGATTGGATGAGCCTTGTGTTTTCCTTAGGAAGGTTGATCTGAAACTCAAGTCTTCTCCATCCCACAAAATTCAAAGTTCCCAAATCAAAATACAAATCCTTGGATTTTTTTTGCGTAAGGCCCATACTCAAATTGATATGGTGGCCTTCTGAATACACCCAAAGGATTCCTTGGATCGGCATTCCGAGGGGCATCAGAATGGGTTCTTTCGGTCGCACTTCCCAGTGGTCGAGTCTTGGGTTTTCTACATAACTTTGTAAAAGAAAACTGGTTTGGTTTTGCAGGTTTGGGTAACCCGATTCCTTTAGGATTGTTGCTTCTTGTAAGAATGCTTCGGACTTCGGAACGGAGGCAGCAAACTGGGTCACTGCCAAAAAAGAATCCACTCGGTAAAAATCCCAAGGCCTTTCTCCTTCAAAATCTTCCACAAGGAAGAGGAGGTAACTGGAATCGATCGTGAGGGCCGATTTTAAAATTTGGACTCGGCCGGCTTCGTCGGGATCATGGGGCCTCGGAAGAGACAAAAGACCGGAAATCATGAGTAGGAAACCCAAACCAAATGTAAATTTTTTTGCAGTTTTCATGATTTCTCACTTTTCGAAAGACCAAAAACGTGTACTCTATTTCTATCAAAGGAAAGGAATCCGCACGTCATGGGCCGCCGCGACAATTTGAAAATACTCACAACTGCCATTCTAGTGGTCCTACTTCTTTCATCGTTCATTTTTGCATTTATCTATAGAAACGAAATTTACCAAAAGCTACAAACCATCGGAAAAAACAAAGATATGGAGGTAGTGGACCGGGAAATTGAAAGAGAACCGGCAGGCATCCCTGCACCTAAGGAAGATTTTTCAGGTAGGGACTCCAATACCGCAAGCGAGGATCGTTCCAAACTTCCCGAATTGCCTAGTTTAGAGGATATGGAACCAGAGTCAGGGCGTCCCCGTTCTGTTTCTGTGGCCGCTTCAACCAAATCAAAAGAAAAACAAGACCCGTCCTCTCGTTTGCAAGAAAAGTTAGACCAAGTGGAAGAATCTTTTTCCCCCAAAGAAGAAACTAAAAAAACAAAGAAAACTTCCAAAGTAGAAGATACGATTTCCGAAGCAGTGGAACCCACAACTACCACCAAACAACCGAAAGTTGATACTAAAGAGCCTACTAAACTGACAAAAAAATCAGATTCTAAATCTTCTAAATCTTCTAAGTCTGTATCCACTCGTTCCAAAAAATATAGTTCTATGTCGGAAAAAAGACAAGGAACCAAATCCAAAAAATCATCCTATTCCCAAAAGTCGCAAAAAAACAATTATGAGGAACCGGAATCCTCTTCCTTAGCGGTTCGGATGCGAAACGTGGAACAAAAACTTTCTACGCAAACAGATCGAAATGAAAAACGCTTTGTGGAGATCGAACGACGCATTGAGTCTTTAGAAAAAGCGTTAGCTAAGTAATCGTGTCCGATTACGGTTCGACCTATCTCTCCATTCAAAACTCACTAAAGGATTTGTATCCCAACAGATCGCCGGTGGTGATTGCTGTTTCCAAAACCAAACCTTATGAAGTGGTAAAAGAGGCTTATTTGCAGGGAATTCGTGAGTTTGGGGAAAATTACATTCCAGAAGCCATTACTAAATTCACAAAACTACGAGAAGAGTTTCCTGAATCCGCCACCTCGGTCAAGTTACATCATATTGGTCCGGTTCAGTCGGGAACCTTACGTAAGTTATTTGGAATATTTTCTCATACACACGGTGTAGGAAGTATCTCTTCCTTGAAGGAACTTCTCAAACGAGCCGAAAAAGAAAAAACACTCATTCATTATTTTTTACAAACCAATCTCACCGAAGAAAATACCAAACATGGAATGGGTTTTGAAACCCTTCGTACTATGAAAGAAACTCTCGCGAGTTACCAAAATGAGTTTTGTATTTGGGAGGGGTTTATGGGTATGGGCCCGTCTAGCGGTAATTTGTCGGAAACAAGAGAAGTGTTTTCGCTTCTCGCAGAACTACGTGATACTTATTTTCCCGGTAAAAAATTATCTATGGGAATGAGCGGCGATTATGAAATCGCTGCCGAGTTAGGGTCTGACTATTTACGAGTTGGATCCAAGATTTTTGGAGAGAGGGACTATGCAAAGGAATCCATTTGAAAGAGTAGGGGTCGTGGGTCTTGGAAAGATGGGAGCGGCGATTGCGACTGCTCTTGTGAAAAAGGGAACTAAGGTGTATGGGTTTGATCCGAACATCAGTGAATCTCCGGTTCCGGGTGTGACTCTTGTTGGCACACTGGATGCCATCAGTAAAGAGTCGGAAGTCATTGTGATCGCAGTAAAACCAAACCTTGTGCTTCCTGTCTTAAAAGAATTTTCGAAACCTTCTACCTTTGTTTCCATTGCTGCCGGTATTTCTTTTGCTAACCTTTCAGAATCTGCTCCCAAAGGATCTGAAGTGGTGCGAGTGATGCCAAACTTACCTCTTGTTTCTGAACGAGGAGCCATGGCGTACTTTTGTGAAGACCCAGTGGCACCGAGCGTAGAACGATTGTTTTATGGAATGGGATCTACCATTCGAATTGCAAAAGAATCTTTGATGGATGCTGTGACTGGGCTTTCTGGTTCGGGACCGGCTTATGTATTAACCTTTTTACAGGCAATGGCAGAAGGTGGTTTGCAAGAAGGACTCAGTTACGAAGAGTCTTTGTCTTTGGCAATGGAAACCATCGAGGGCACACTGGTTTATTTTCGCTCTTTGCGTAACGAAGATGCCAGTCTCCACCCTATGGAAGTACGCAATTGGGTGACTTCTCCTGGCGGTACGACCATTCATGGACTGGATGCTTTAGAAAGGGGAGGATTCTCAACCGCCGTAAGAGATGCAATCAAACGAGCGACGGAGAGAAGTAAGGAATTGGGGAAAGGATAATAACGGTTGCGCGGACAGGATTCGAACCTGTGGCCTTTGGGTTATGAGCCCAACGAGCTACCAGCTGCTCCACCGCGCGGTATAAAACCATTATTTTAAAGATTGGTAAATTGTCAACGCAAACATTATTAAAACTTCTCTATTTTCCTTGGATCATAAATTTATCGGTTTCCGCCAAAATCTTACTTTACAGTAGTCAAAAAGGACGAATGATTCCTATCTTATACAGAATTCTGGCGGTGCGTTTTGTCTTTTAAAGAAAACACTGATATCGTTTTTGAGCATTACGAAAAAAAAATCTACGACCAAAAACAACTACTGGAAATCTCTCGTGCACTGAATTCCACGCTAGACTATAAGTATCTAATTGATGCAATCCTTAACATCTGTTTGGCGCAGTTGCAGACTCTGCACGCCGCGATGTACTTGGAGCCAGAAATTGACTTGGGCTTATTTAAGTTAGAACCCCAGTCCATCAAAGGATTTGAACTCAGCACAGAAGAACAGAACTACGAAGTCAAAATCGATAGTCCTCTCATTCATTATTTTGAAGAAAAACCCAAAGCCATTACTATGGACCAAATCCTACTAATGGATACTTTGAAGTCCATCCCAGACATTACGTATCTTCGTAAGATGGGAGCCGAGATCCTCGTTCCTCTCAATGCCAAGGGGAAGGTGAATGGACTTCTCGTTCTTGGGGACAAGATGACTTCCGAAGAATTTTCGGAAGATGAAAAAGAATTTATGACCACCCTTGCCAACTTAGCCGGGATCGCTGTAGATAACGCGCGTTTGTATGAATTGGCAACTGTGGATATGATGACGGGTTTAAAAATCCATCACTACTTCCAAACCAAACTCAAAGAAGAAATGGATCGTTGCCGTAAAAAAGGAACCAAACTTTGTTTGCTTTTTACAGACGTGGATCATTTCAAAAATTTTAATGATACCTATGGCCACCAAGCGGGAGACGTGGTTCTCATTGAGGTCGCAAAACAAGTGATCAATGCTGGCCAAAGGCACCATATCCCTGCACGTTACGGTGGGGAAGAGTTCTGTCTTGTGATGCCTGGGGCTACGGAAGAAGAGGCGATGCTCAAGGGAGAGGAGATTCGGAAAGCGGTGGAATCCATGGTGGTCAAAAACCCCAATGATGGAACCGACCTTAAGGTCACTTTGTCTGTGGGTGTTTCTAGTTTCCGCACCACGGACAGGAGTAATAAAGATTTGATTGAAAGGGCTGATAAAGCACTCTACCAGGCAAAACATTCTGGCAGAAATCGCACAATTTGTTATAAAGATTAGGAAATTTGCCGATGGGTAGAGTATGGCAGAGCCGGCATACCTACTCAACGATCTCTCTCCATCGGTTTCCTCCGATGTATACGAATCCATTCGCAATCGTGCTTTGGGTCTTTCTTCGTATGATTTCCAACCATACTCTTGTTTCATCGAATACAAGACTAAGGACGAAAATACGGGGATCGAATATCGGGATTGTATTGTAGATTATACAAGATGCCAAAACTCTCGTTGTATCAAAAAGTTAGTGTAATCCTTTTTTTATTCTCTTTCGGGGCTTGTATTCCAGGCCCGATACGTTCCCACCAAACTCCTGTTTTATACCAGTTTCCCACAAACAAAATCCTTCCACCCCATACCCGTATTTCCGTTCTGGACGAAGGAAGCCATCTCCTAATTACCGGGATTGAGTCCCAAGAAAGAACTTTTTCCTTTTTATGGGATACGGGATCGGATGTGAGTTTTTATGAATCGATGGGTCCGGAAGTAAGTTCGGATTTCCGTTTGGGTGGTTATCCGTTTACTCTCAATCAGAGAAAAGGAATCCTACCGGAATCCATTCCCGGACTCATCGGTTTGGATTTTTTTTCTGGAAGTTGTATCTTCTGGTATGGTGAGGAGTTAAAACGTTTTCCCGAAGATTCTCCTTTTTGCGAACACCCAGATGCCTATCTATCTACAGATCTAAAACTTCTGAACACAAAGAAGAAAGGGGATCATTACTATGTACAATTCGAATATCCAGAAGGTCATACCTCTTTTGGCCTCCTCGACACAGGATCTTCCTTAAACCTACTACCGAGTGCCCCCAGTGACCGGTTTTTGGGCGAAAAGAAGGTATTCCTCGCAGGAAACAAGATCCAAACAGCAATCCATAAGGAATCCACTTCCATTTTGTATTTAGTGGCCAAATCGGGAATTCGCGAAGAATATAGACAAGTCCAGTTCCTCACAGGAATTTCACTTGAGAATTTCCATTTGCCGGGGGACAAGGATAGGGAAGAGGTTTGGGTGATCGGTTTAGACATTCTCCGGACTCGTCCCTTGTTCTGGGACTTCTCTCGGGGGCGTGTGGGAATTGTTCACACCAAAAACTAAGGTGAAAGAAAAAGAAAAAATCATAGTGGCGATGAGTGGTGGGGTAGATAGCGCAGTGGCCGCAGGACTTCTGATGGAAGCCGGCTACGATGTGATCGGTGTGAACCTACGTACTTGGGAATATGAAGCTCCCGCATGTGATACCACTAAAAAATCCTGTTGTTCTCCGGAAGATATCCGGGATGCCAGGGATGTTGGTCTTTCCTTAAACATTCCGTTTTATGTAATCAAAATGGAAAAGGTTTTTGGAGAGCGAGTGATCGATCGTTTTATTAATGATTATAAAGATGGAAGGACACCAAACCCTTGTGTGGAGTGTAACACCTTCGTGAAGTTTGGTGCTCTTTTCGAACAAGCCAAAACTTTAGGTATAGAAAAGATTGCAACGGGTCATTATGCTCGTGTTGCGGAAGTGGATGGTCGTTTCGCCATTCGTAATGCCGTGGACATGAAAAAAAATCAAACGTACTATTTGTACGGATTGTCCCAAGAAAATATTAAAAATACCGTTTTCCCTTTGGGAGAGATGGACAAAGCAGAAGTTCGTGAAATTGCAAAACGTATGGGCCTACCTGTTGCTGAAAAACCAGAATCCCAAGAAATTTGTTTTATTCCTGAAAATGATTACAGGTCATTCCTGAAAAAAAAGGGGATGGAGTTCACTCCTGGATTTTTTAAATTAGCTTCCGGCCAAATCATTGGCAAACACCAAGGCAAAGAAGGATTTACCATAGGACAAAGAAAAGGTCTTGGGATCGCTTGGAAAAATCCCCTCTATGTTCTTTCCATTGAAGATGATGGAACTGTGATACTCGGCGAAGAAGAAGAAACAGTATCCGAATCTTTCGTTTTAGAAGAGATCACCTACCAAGCACTCGCGCCAATGGAAGTGGGTGAAACTAAAGAAATGAAAGTTCAAATTCGTTACAGAAGTGCACCTGTTCATTGTTTGGTGACTTCTCTTGGGAACACTTGGAAAGTAGAATTTTTAGAAGATGTAAAAAGTGTCACTCCTGGACAATCGGCCACGTTTTATCCCGCAAATGGTGATTATTTATTCGCAGGTGGAATCATTCAAAAAGGATCCATCACAAGAAAGGTAAAAAAAATTACGGTTTTAGAGGCGGAGAGCGTTACCATTTGAAATCCGTAGAAGGCAAAACAATCCTCATCATTGGAGGAGGGTTGTTACAAGTTCCCATCATCCAGACGGCAAAGACGATGCGGCTGCATACAGTGGTTGCGGATATGAATCCCACTTCCATTGGATTTCAAATTGCAGATGAATCTATCATCATGTCCACAAAAGACGTGGAAGGAATGGTCAGAGA
>NZ_JAFFPS010000012.1 GCF_016919165.1 Leptospira chreensis | reverse complement strand
CGAGTGACAGAAGGGAAATGTGGCGCAGCCCAAGCGAGGCCTCGTGCCGAAGCGCAGCGTTTCCATGCTGTTATACGCTGGTGCAAACTTTGCTATGATTCGGCAATGTAGCCTATACTATTCAAGTAAAGTAAAGTTTCCTTCGAATTTATTAATAGAGTAGGTGCCAGCTCTCTAAATTGAATATATTTAACATCAGGATTGCCATATTGATCGTAATGTATATTTTCAAGTTCACCGATGCTAACATCTGGTGTGGAGATTGTTACGAATCCTAAAGTTTTGCTTTTTATTCTTGAACGAAAACTTTTTAACATTCGGTCAATCCCTAATTCGTATCGGTGGTAGACTGTATTTCTATAAACTTGGAAAAAATCTAGTAAACGACTAGTGAGATTATTAAATAGAATTTCGAATATTCTATTCACATTTTCCTTTTTTATATGTTTCACATTATTTTTTTTATCTAATATGTCCCGTATTTTTCTATAATCAATTAAATGTTCTTTATCGTATTCAAATATTGTTTTCTCTGAAATTTCATTTAAATGGTAAGATATGTGATCAGCAAATTCTAGATATGCAGGAATTATTCGTCTCGCATAATAATTTCTAAAATGATATTTAAATTTCAAAGACATTCTTTTATCGATTGGCTCAAGTTTAACAGCTAGCTTGTCATAGGCTTCTGAATATATAATTGTATTTATTAAACTTTGATAGTTTTCGATTAATGAACGTGTGCCTGTTTCTATAATTAAGTCTGTGTAATTGCTACCGTGAACTGATGTTTTATTTAGATTTAAATCAAAGCATAGATGTTTATCGCAAATTTCCCAATAGAAATCCATTGCATCGGGTATCCATTTTTTTATTTCTTTTCTGTTTAGTTCAATTTCTTCATTTTTCATATAAAAAGGTTTTGCACTTGCGTATAACGAACTAGGGGAGACGACGTTTCCCGACCCTGAGTCCCGACGGGACGTTAGGGACTGGCACAGAGTTTGCGGATGCAAACGAGTGACAGAAGGGAAATGTGGCGCAGCCCAAGCGAGGCCTCGTGCCGAAGCGCAGCGTTTCCACGCTGTTATACGCTGGGTCGCATTTAGACCTTAAAGAGGTTTTGTAAATACTTTCCCTTTAAGTTTTTATATATAGAAAAATCTGAATCAATGCTTATAATCCGTTCGATTCCTTGTTTTTCTGAAATGCACATTAAAGAAGCATCTGCTAAATCCATTGGTAGATCCGAATATTTTCTCATTCGATTTTTGATATATTTAAGATCTTCTATACCTAAATCGATTATGTGTATACTCCCTCTTTCAATCCATTCTAGAAAATCAGATTGAGCTTCAACGGAGAAAGATAGTAGGTAGACAACTTCAGTAACTACAGGCCATGAGGAGATTAATTCACCTGAATATGATTTTAGAAATTTTAAAGTTGGTTTGTGAAATTTATCTTTTGAATTGAATAGGGCAATGATCGGACCAGAATCAATGAGAGCGACGTTTTTCATTTTTCTTTCCAATTGCTTTGTGTAGGTATTCTTTTCTATTTTGAGCTAAATCGATAATATCGGAATTATGTTTACCAAATAAATCTAAGCCAAGTTCAAAGGGAGATTTATTAGTGCCTCGATTTTTAATGTATTCTAGAATAGAATCTTTTACAATTTCTGTACGACTTTTTCCTTCAGATTTGGCAAATGAATCTAATTTTCTTTCTAGTTCTGGTGGTAGACGTAAACTGATCATATTTTATGATGTATCACGTATTTGTATTACGGTCAAGTTGTATTTTTTATTATTTCTGATTATCGAATGAAATTTTGCGACCTTGCGTATAACGAACTAGACTAACCGACGTAGGCTGGCCCTGAGTCCCGAACGGGACGTTAGGGACTGGAACGACACTTGCGACTGCAAGGGGAGTGCCAGAAGCCTATGTGGCGCAGCCCAAGCGAGGGCTCGTCCCGAAGCGAAGCGGTTAGTTGCTGTTATGCGAAGGTCGTATTTATTTTGAAGGGTTTAATTTAAAGCATTTTTTAATTAGTAAAACTAATTTACCAATAATTATTAATGTTAAAAGAAATGAAAGAAATTGGACAAATAGAAATCCAGCTTGTATTGAGTCATATTTGCAGCAATACTTTGAATAGATTGAATCTATTGATTGTTTTATTATACTAAATGTATCAGGTATAAAAATTAGAAAAGAGCCAAGTGCAGCTAAGGCAAGAGGAATTGCTTTATAATTTAAGATATTTAAAGCTTCCTTGTATGAATTTTCATTATCAATTGAATGTGGTTTTACTTCAATTTTAAGCACTTCATCTATAGGGCTCTGCCATAAGCTAAAAAGTATGCTTAAGGATGTAAGAATTAAACTTAATGCAGATAATTGATCATTCATTTGCTATTCCAAAATGTGTATTCAGTGCATTTAAAGAGGAACGTTCAAATTCGTATGTTGAGACACTTTCTCTTTTCTTTTTTACGCTAGGAAGACTACCGTCAATAGAACTTAAAATTCGGTTCAATTCCTCAATTTTATAATCTGAATTGATTACGGCTGTAATTTTTTCATTACTTTGATCGATGTGGCTTTCCATCAATTCTTTCAAGGTATTATCAAAAGATTCCCTTAATTCATATTGATATTTCGCTAATACCGATCGAATAAGTGATCTTGATTCAGTAATTTTTGTTTGGAAAATATCACTGACTTGTTGTTCTTCGGGTATTCTATTATTGAAGAAAGTTTGTATCAAGAGAAATAATCGATATTCTCTGATATCTGATCCTCTAGTGAATATTTTTTGCCCTAAGAACATTCTGACATATTCTTCAATACCTGCTTGGCCAATTTTTGCAAGTTCCTGCTCTAAATTATTAGAAATTCCTAATACTTTTTTTAATAATTCTATTTCTTGGGAATTTAAAGTTAAAGTTATACTTAAGTTCATATATTTTCCTTTTGTTTTAAATTTTACGACTTTCGCATAACGAACTAGTGGAGACGACGTTCCTCGTAGCTGAGCCTCGCAGAGGCGTTAGCGTCGGCGCGTCTTCTTGCAGAGCAAGAAGCGTGACGGAGAGGAATGTGGCGTAGCCCAAGCGAGGCCTTGTGCCGAAGCGCAGCGTTTCCACGCTGTTATGCGCTGTGGGTTAGTTTACTTTAAAGTTATTTTTTAAAGCTACTTCTTTTAGTTTTTCATCCAAGGTACAAAATATTAAATCTTCAGAAATTAATTTTTTAACATATATAGCAGTAGATAAATGGATAGCATCTAACGATTTCAATTCAGAAATGTTCTTTTGTTTTTTGAATTCATTTTTGATTTCGGAATCTAAATTTTTAAGATTAATGCTTGAGATTATTTTTTCAATGAAATTGTGAGTATCTTGATACCAAATATTATCAAGATTTTTCTTATTTCGGCTGAAAGTATAATTTAAACTTCGATAAGCTTCTATTTCTATTAATATAGAACTAAAGAGATTATTAGATTTATTTAATTTTTCTAAATTTTTTTCGAAACCAAATTCTGAATAAACAATATTTAATAGGAAACTTGTATCAATATATAAAGCCAAACTATTCTCGATCCTCTAGGTATGCTTGCTTCCATGATTTTGATAGTTCTTCTCTATCTTTTTCTTTTATACGCAAAGATTTAGGGAAAGTTATTATTGTCCTTTCTTTGGCAGGGATAATTGAATTATTTGCAACGGATTCATCTATAAAAGCCTGAGTTAAATCTGGTGACTTGCTTAATTTTTTCAATTCAGCAATTGGAGTATTTCTATCCATAACGATGATTGTTTCACCATTTCGTACAAAATCCAAATAATTACTGAGATTGTTTTTTAGGTCTTTAATACCCACAGATTTCATCTTTTCATTGTAGCTATTATGGCCACCTAGTCAAGTGAAAATTCTTTTCTTTTTTTTCTATCAAGAAATTAAATTTTAACCCATTGCGCATAACGAACTAGCCTTAACGACGTAGGCTGGCCCTGAGTCCCGGTAACGGGACGTTAGGGACTGGAACGACACTTGCGGATGCAAGGGGAGTGCCAGAAGCCTATGTGTCGCAGACCGAGCGAGGGCGAAGACCCGAAGCGAAGCGTTAAGGTGCTGTTATGCGAAGTTTTCGGGCTTACAGAATTGATTACGCCACGGACGGCGTTTTCTTTCTTCCTGTCTTTGATGTTTTCATTTTATACTCTTTTACAAGAATATCAGTAGGAATTCCTAGATTTTGATTAATCTTTCTAATCATTTCTAAAGTAAGCTTTCTTTTCCGATTTAGAATTTCAGTGGCACGACTTCGCCCACCAATTAAATTTCCTAAATCAACACTTTTCATATTCATGTCATCCATAACAGATTTTAAAGCATCGATTGGATCAGGATCATCGATAGGGTAGTGTTTAGTTTCGTAAGCATCAACTAAGGTAATTAAAATATCTAGTTTATCGTATTCAGGTGTATTTTTTTTAGCGTCCCAAAGTTTTTCAATTTCAGAAAGAGCATCTAAGTGATCTTTTTGATTTTTAATAGGTTTAATATTCATTTAAATCACCTCAGCATTGATTTTGTCATATTGTTCGTGAGTTCCGATAAACCTAATAAATACAGTTTGTAGATTATAATGAATCTTCACAATTAGTCTGTATTTGTTACCATGTATATTGAAGACGATTCTATTATCTTTAAGGAAACTTGCATTTCTGTATTTTTCTTTAATATCAGAAGGAGATTTCCATATAGCTTTCGAAGTTTCTTTAAACCAAACCTCTATCGGAATTTTAGAGTCAGAGTATTTAGGAGTAGAGTAGAAATCTCTCAATATTTTTCTTGAAATAACCCTCACTAATCAAGGAAAGCATGTTCCCGAATTGGTAACAACTACTTTTTCTTTTTTTTAGCGAGCACGGACGCTCGCATTTTATTAAAAAATAAGTGCCCGGAAATTTTCGCATAACGAACTAGGGGAGACGACGTTCCTCGTAGCTGAGCCTACGGAGTAGGCGTTAGCGTCGGCGCGAATCTTGCGAATGCAAGAGACGTGACGGAGAGGAATGTGTCGCAGACCGAGCGAGGCCGGAAGTGCCGAAGCGAAGCGTTTCCCCGCTGTTATCTGCAGTTGGGTTAGTTGACTAAGCGGATAGTTTGAGAGTTTTTATAGAGTCTAATTTACTTTTTAATTTTTCTTTTTTCTCTCTAATATCAAGATCAGTTTGTAAATTTATCCAAAATTTTTCAGACATACCAAAAAACTTAGATAATCTTAAAGACATATCTACTGTTATTTTTCTTTTCCCATGTAATAAGTCTAAAATGGTTGAAGTAGATACATGAAGTTCCTTAGATAATTTATAAGGAGTTATTTGCATAGGTTCAAGAAATTCTTCTTTCAAAATTTCAGCGACAGTTGGAGTCGGGATCCTGTTATTTTTCATAGTTTAGTATAATCCTTTAATGATAATCAATAATAGACACCTGATTACAGTTTCCTTGTTCAAATTTAAAAATGATACGCCACTGATCATTGATTCTTATAGAATAGAAACCATTCAAATCGCCTTTTAAGCTTTCTAATCTGTGAGAAGGAGGAGATTTCAAATCATCTTCTTTCTCCGCGTTATCTAATAAAATTAGCTTTGTTAGAGCTTTCTTTTGAATTTCCGGTGGAATCCTTTTAGAAAAGAATTGGTTAAATATCTTTTCTGTTTCTTTATCTCCGAAAGAAAGAATCACACCTACTATATCTCTACTGCAGATATAGTAGTCAATCTTTTTATTTCAAAAGTTTAGTTTAGATTTTACCCAATTGCAGATAACGAACTAGGGGAGACGACGTTCCTCGTAGCTGAGCCTACGTAGTAGGCGTTAGCGTCGGCGCGCCTTCTTGCGGAGCGAGAAGCGTGACGGAGAGGAATGTGGCGCAGCCCAAGCGAGGCCTTGTGCCGAAGCGAAGCGTTTCCCCGCTGTTATGCGAAGTGTGATATGTTAGTTAGAATATTTCGTCGTCTATTGTCCAGGAGGCAATTCTTTCAATTAAATTAGCCTTACTTATACTTGGATCAATTTCTTCATTGTTGTAGATTGAAATCCAAGTTTCCATTTGTATTAAACAATCGGCTATGATTAATATATTCTCCTTTGTTTGGTTAATTAATTCTTTTCGATATTTTGAGTTATTTATATTCTCTGGGTATCCTAAGCATAATTCATGAGCGAAAAAATTTCTAGATTCTTTCGCTTTATTAAATTTCTCCAATGTTCCTGTTGTAGTAAATATTTCGAGATTAATTTCTGATAATATTTTTATACACTGGTTTAACGTTAATTTTTCGGATATTTCAATTATTTGATCATATAATTCAGTATCAATTAGTTTTAAATTAATGTTTTTAAATGTTTTTATAAAGTAGCTTGGAGATTTGATAACCAGAGCTGTTAAGAAACTCTTGCAAATTTTATCAAAGTAAGTGGCGATACACAGTGCTCGTCCAATTATGCTAAAGTTTATGATGCTAAATTCAGTTATTTCTGGAGTATAATTGGTGATCATATATTTTCAGTAATTTTAGCATGTTTATTATTAAGGGATATTTATTATGCTTTTAGATTTTAATGAATTATTTCTGTTTTTTTTTAAGTTTCTTAATTAAATTTTATCACATTTCGCATAATGAACTAGTGGAGACGACGTTTCCCGACCCTGAGTCCCGAATGGGACGTTAGGGACTGGCACGGAGTTTGCGGATGCAAACGAGTGACAGAAGGGAAATGTGGCGCAGCCCAAGCGAGGGCTCGTCCCGAAGCGCAGCGTTTCCACGCTGTTATACGAAGGTTTTGCATTTACAGACAATTGAAAGTAATATCATAAAAATTTGATTTAGTGAGAAGAAGTTTTCCTTGGCCGGGCTTGTAACTATTAATAAAATAAGCATTTTTTAGGTTGCAAGAATTGTATATGAAATTGCTCCAAGTTTCTAAATTTTCGAAACTTGGAGGACACGGATAGAAAAATATAAGGTTTAGGCATTGATTAAGAGCCTTGGTCCAAAGGAAAAAGCCTTCATTTTTTTCATTTAGATCACTATTGCAGACATTGATTCCTCTGAAATTTCCAATGTAGTTTTGATTGAGGCTATAATACAATTTTCCTTCATTAAAACAAGATTGATACTTGTTATTAAATGCATTTATAATTTGAGGAAAAGCATCATTGACTCTGGTTACGTCTGCAGTGTCAATTCCTGTATTGAAATCGCAACTTAAGAAAAATAACAACATGATTGTAAAGGAAATAGTTTTTATATGCATCCGTGAGATCCTTTTATTTGGTTTTACTGAGTAATTTATGTTCATCGAGATCTACAATTAAAATTAAGCGAATCTGGAATGTAGCAGGGCTATCGTAATTTTCAAAATCGAGTTTTGACAGGAAGTTTAGAATGCAATCTAAATAGTGACTTTTCCATTTGCTAGAAGCATAATTTTAAGATAAGAAAAAAATGAATAATATGAAATTTATAAAATTTTATCTGAATGAGTTGCGCAAAAATATGCTAAATAAATTCCAATTATAGTTAGGATTGTGTTTTCATTTGCGATTACTACGTTAAGGTTATTTATGCAAAATTTATTTTTCTTAGTTTTCGTTTTATAATTAGATTTCAAAACTTTCGTATAACGAACTAGACTTAACGACGTTCCTCGACCCTGAGTCCCGAACGGGACGTTAGGGACTGGCACGTAGCTTGCGTATGCATGCGAGTGACAGAAGAGGAATGTGGCGTAGCCCGAGCGAGGGCTCGTCCCGAAGCGTAGCGTTAAGTCGCTGTTATGCGAAGTCGTAGGTTTTTAAGTTATTTTTCGACTAATTTTCCCGTTACAAATTTATGAAGTAAGCTAGAAATAAATGTTTGATATGGCAGCCCTTCTTCAAAAGCTTTCTTTTGTATCGATTGCAAATCTAATTGATTAAGCCGAATATTTATTCTTTTGTTCTTTGCGAGTGTCGCAGAAGCTGCTTTTTGGTATTTACTGATTAATTTATTATTTAATCCAATAGATTTCCATTCACCTGCTTCATAAGAATTGAGAATATCGTTTTCTTCTTCGGAAAGTGAAGGATGTACCTTAGAATGTTTATCTATTTTAGTTTTCATTTTCACTTCCTTCCTTTGAAATATAATTACGTGTAGCTTTTCTACTAGGTATAATAGTTTTTAAGAAAATTTCATCCTTGTTCTCTATAAAGGGAACTAAGTAAGCATAACTTTCAAACTCAACAATGAAGATTGATTGGTTGGGATATTTCGCTTCGTTTGGATGTTTAATGATATCCAAGAGAAAGCCGTTTTCTATTTGAAAAAGAATGAAATCAAAAGAAATTCCACGTTCTTTTCTTAAAATTTCATCTTTTTCTAGATCCCAGCGATAATTCTTCACTCAGTAATATGTGATGACAATGTGTGCCTATTGTCAATGAATTTCTTTCGTTTTTTGGTTTGTTATTTTAAATGTGTTACCCATGTCCTGTGGCATACATTCCTACGATTTCGCATAACGAACTAGGGGAGACGACGTTCCTCGTAGCTGAGCCTCGTAGAGGCGTTAGCGTCGGCGCGCTTTTTGCGAAAGCAACAAAGCGTGACGGAGAGGAATGTGTCGCAGACCGAGCGAGGCCGGCAGTGCCGAAGCGAAGCGTTTCCCCGCTGTTATGCGCTGGTAATGCATGTTTAGATCTAATTTTGAATTTGACAATTTCAATTACATGTTATTGCTACCAGTACAAATATTTTTCCTT
>NZ_JAFFPS010000030.1 GCF_016919165.1 Leptospira chreensis | reverse complement strand
AAGAAAAGTAGAGAAAAACAAGGTTTGAGTCAAAAGCAAATTGCTCAAAAACTTAATATTGCTTATCAAACTTATCAGAAGTTTGAAGACCCACACAAATCAAACCCTACTCTAAAAACTATTATAAGATTGGAAGAAGTTTTTCACCAAAATCTTATCAGTGTATAACACGACCGTCGCATAACAGCGGGGAAACGCTTCGCTTCGGCGCAAGGCCTCGCTTGGGCTGCGCCACATTCCTCTCCGTCACGCTTCTCGCTCCGCAAGAAGTCGCGCCGACGCTAACGCCTCTGCGAGGCTCAGCTACGAGGAACGTCGTCTCCCCTAGTTCGTTATGCGTCATGATTAAATAAAAGGAACGAGTACCATGAAATATCCCAAAATTATAAATGATAAAATCGAAGAAATTAATAAAATAATCGAGACTTGGAATGTTCAAATTAATCAGGCTGAAGTCATAAAATGGATATTGCAGTACGATAATGAAGACCTAGATATTGCATTTAGAATTATTAAAAATTTGAATGTAATCGGATTTGATGAATTACAAAATGCATTATCTATAGCTTTCAGTAAACTTGAAAGAAAATCTATTGATAAAAATACGAAAATTACTTCAAAAAATACTCTTTTTGCCGGAGTTGGTGAAGCTGGAAAAAGTGGCTCTATGATTTCATATAATTTTCGAATTATAAATGAATTATCTGAAGAAAACTTTCTAGATGAAGAATCACTAATACATATTGAAGAAGGCAGAGTAGAAAATATAGTCTTGGTAGATGATATAATTTCTTCTGGCGATCAATCAACAAAAGAAATAATCAAACTAAGAGAAACATTAATTCCATTAGGAATAAACAATTTCTTTCTTTTAACTGCCCTAGGTATGAAAAGCGGAATTAAAAAAGTAGAAGAAGAAACAGGAGCCCATGTTTTCTCAGCATTCGAATATGATATTACTGATACAATAAATTCATTTGATTCACCTTTTTACGAAGGATTAGAATTTGAAAGTCGAAAAAGATTAAAATCAAGACTTGAATACTATGGAAGAATTTGTAATCCAAAAGCTCCTTTAGGATACGGAAACACTGGCGGTCTTACTGTTTTCTATTATAATACCCCAAATTCAACTATACCACATATCTGGGGCTCTCTTAATTCTTGGATTCCTTTATTTAAACGAACTAGAAAAATAAATGGTATAGATTCATACTTTAAGCAATTTGAGAATTTGCAATCTCACAAAAGTAAAGATTCCAAAAAATCCAAAGAATTAAATATCTTCGTTGAAGGTAAAAACGATGAATTCTTTATTGAATGCTTATCAGACTATATTTTAGCTGAAACTGATTATAAAAAATTGAATGTAATTTCTCTTGGAAGCGCATTTACTTCTCAAAAACTTATAGATAATCTTAATAAAACTCAATCGAGCTATATATTCTTAATTGAGGATTCTTCTGATATTGATAAAAACTATAATATTAAAATAAATGAAATATATAAAACCATACCTCATGTTAATCTAAAACCCTTAGGATATTATTTCGATATAATATCTATGGTAGACGATAAGGAATTTTTCGTACTTTTTCAAGATTCAATTAGAAAAGAAAGCGGTTTAATAATCGATAGACAATTCCTACAAGAATTTGAGCACAGAATTCTAAGAAGACTCCCACCTTCAATCCGAGAAAATATGGTAAGAAAGCTTATAAAAAACCATCCAAGTAAAGAAAATATAAATCAATTAGTTAAAGAAATTAAGCAGGCTATTAAAAAGTAATCACGACGCATAACAGCGACTTACCGCTACGCTTCGGCACAAGGCCTCGCTCGGCCTCCGGCAAATTGTCCTCCTGTCACTCGCCTTGCTTACGCAAGCTTCGTGCCAGTCCCTAACGTCCCTTCGGGACTCAGGGTCGGACAACTTCGATAAGTCTAGTTCGTTATACGCAAGCCAGAAAAAATATTTTCTTAGGACAAAAAAGAGGAAACAAAACTCCAAAATACAGTCAAATATATGTATTGACATACATACAAAAATATACAAAATATAGATGTGGAATTTGAATGGGATTCTAAAAAGAATCAGGAAAACCTAGAGAAACACGGTGTTGACTTTTATACTGCCCAATTCGCTTTTCTTGATAAAAATAGAATTATTTCAAAAGATATTTTGCATTCTACAGAATCTGAAGAACGTTTCTTCTGTTTTGGCTTAGTCCCTGAGGGAATTATTACTGTTCGGTTTACCTTAAGAGGAAAAAACATTAGAATCTACGGTGCGGGATTCTGGAGAGAGGGAAAAAAACTGTATGAAAAAGAAAACAAATTACACTAAAGCTCCTAGTGACGTAGCGAAAGCTCTCAATTCGTCTCTAGTTATTAACGATTTCTTACCTCCTCCGGATAAGTTGATTACAAAAGAAGATAACTCAAAAGTTACCATTTTATTAAGCAAGAAAAGCATTAGTTTTTTCAAAGCTCAATCTAAAAAATCAGGTGTACCTTATCAATCTATGATCAAAAAAGTTTTAGATTTATATGCTGATAGATTTGCTCACAAATAAAATAAAAATTTCTATAATTAATCCGTATATAATTCAAAATCCTTAATTATTAAAATCTAAGAATTTTAGTAAAGAAAGAACAAACATTACAATATTTCTGGCCAGCGTATAACAGCGTGGAAACGCTGCGCTTCGGCACGAGGCCTCGCTTGGGCTACGCCACATTTCCCTTCTGTCACTCGTTTGCATCCGCAAACTCCGTGCCAGTCCCTAACGTCCCGTCGGGACTCAGGGTCGGGAAACGTCGTCTCCACTAGTTCGTTATACGCCATTTTCAAAATAAATTCTAAAATTAAATATGAAAAATACTAAAACCTTCTTAATAATCTTAACTCTCTTAATTAATTGTGTAAGCTATCAAAAATATGATGATTACAATTCTAAAATAAGTGAAAGTGACCCTAAGTCGAAACAACTAGTTTTAGAGTTTAAAGACTTTGAAAATTATCCTCTTCTTCTTGATATATCATTCTATAAAATAAGCTGGAAAAATGAACGTGAATTTGAATGTTCTGATAAAATTCAAGAAATTCATATTAAAGAACCAAAGGAAATCATAATTCCTATATTGGATAATACAACTCAATGTGCTAAAATATTTTTAAAGTATAATACTTTTAGGCCATTTCAAAAAAATGAAATCGCCTTTCTTAATCTAAATTTAACAGATAAAAAAGATTGTTTAAAACTGAACTATAAGTCTGATTTTTACCCAGAAAACTTAAATTGTAAATATTTAGATTTTTCTAAAAACTCGACCAAAATTGTTTTCAATCATATTATTAATCAAAAAATTGACATAGACAAAACTTTTCTCACTTATGGGCTAACTTTAATGTCTCTTGTAGCACAAACACCAACAAGTTACCTTGCTCCAATTCCAATGTCAATTTCAGGATATAAAACTATTAAAAACTCAATTTCAATTGAAATTGAAGAAATTTAGTTTTAACTAATTCGATAAATTAAATAGGTATAACTTTGAAAACGTCGTATAACAGCGACTTACCGCTACGCTTCGGCACGAGGCCTCGCTCGGCCTACGGCAAATTCCCCTTCTGGCATTCGCCTTGCTTACGCAAGCTACATGCCAGTCCCTAACGTCCCGCAGGGACTCAGGGGCGGGGAACTTCGGTAAGTCTAGTTCGTTATGCGAAATTTCTTAAATATTTATCAGGAGAAAAAAAATGGGATTAAGTAAAAAACAAAAAAAACAATTAGAATTTGAAGTAATACCGCACGAGCTTAGACTCGATATCGCAAGACTTTTTAGAAAATGCACTTTAACAGACGATTCAAATGTCTCGATAATCAAGAAAAATCGTATTATTAATATTGGAAGACAAATAGAAGGAAAACCATTATACCGTTTGGAAACAGACGATGAATATTATTTACCTCCTGAGCATGCCTGGCATTTTGCGGAACTAGAATTAATTACAATACGCACCGATACTATTCAATTCATCGATATGATTCATGACTTACTTTCAGAGGACATATTACCAATAGAAAAAATCAATGAAATATTTGCTGACCACAACATGCTGCTCGAATTCATTGATGATGACGATGGAGAAATTTATATTGAAATAGATAACGATCAAACAATACCAGATGACAACTTATCCAGTGAACATCCAAACATAAGATTATTAGTCAATAGAATGGAGTTATTGCTTTCCAACAATGATTTCTCTGGCGTATTACATACCTGCGGAACAATTTTCGAAACATTAGCAAAAGATGTGATCAAAAATCCTAACATTGAAAATCAAACTTTAGGAAGTTTCTTTGAATCATATAGACAGAAATCAGGCTTTCCTAACGAAGTATTAGATTTGATAATTAAAATCTATAAAAAGAGAAATACCGAACCTTTAGCAGGTCATGGACAAACGGCTCTTCCTACTATCAACAAAGAAGAAGCAATCATTTTGGCAGAAATGACAAAATCATTCATTAGAATGGAACGAAAATTCTCCGAAGAAAGAATTAATATTACATAAAAGAAACTTCGCATAACATCGGCTAAACACTTCGCTTCGGGTCAAGCCCTCGCTTGGCCTTCGGCACATTCCTCTCCGTCACGATTCTTGCTCTGCAAGAATACGTGCCGACGCTAACGCCTACTCCGTAGGCTCAGCTCCGAGGAACGTCGTTTAGCCTCGTTCGTTAGCCGAAATGATTAAATCAGAAATTATAAAAGGAAATACATATGGAAGAACTCAATCCCGAAACTTATGAATTAAAAGAAATACCTAGTTTTCTAGTAAGTTCAAAACAAGAAGAAAACAAATTATACAATACTGTAGATAAATTTGAACTCAAAATCAGCTCAGAAAGTATTCAAATTAACCTCCAAGAGGCATACTTTTTGAACTATATTGAAATAGATTCAAATTTTATTGACATTGAGAAAATACGAATTTCAGGATCAGATATATTCACAAATTCCAATAGGATTTTTCCTATTGAAGAAATCAAATCCGATGATAGTAAATTTTATAAAATTTCAATAAATACTATTATATCAAAACTAGTCTTTTCTTACGATTCAGGATGGTTAAATTTTGATAAAATAACAATAAATGCAATGCGTTTTCATGGAGTTCCATTAATTGAAATCGAAAGTTTAATTGAACCTTTAAGTAAAATTAAACAATATAAAAATGAAATTGAAAATCAAATAGCTATAGATAGAAAAAAAATTAAAGACGAAAAATCAAAACACCAAACAGAAGTCACTGAATTATCGCAAAAAGTTACCGAACTAACTACCTCTTTTACAAGCAAAACTCAAGAAGTAAATACAATTGAAGAAAGCATAAATAAATTAAAAGCTGACCTAATTGCTCAGGAATCGCTAAATCAAACAAAGACAGAAGCTCTATCTAAAACAGAAATAAACCTACAGCAAAGGGAAAAAGAACTCAACGAAATTGAATCAAAATCAAGACTGCTTGATGCTCAAAATAAGAAACTAAATACGGAAATTTTAGAAAAACAATCGAACCTGAGAACAATTAAAAATGAATCGGCTTTATATAGTAATGAACTAGCATCATTTTCGAAGCAAGGAAATAAATATTTATGGGCATATGGTTTCTTTTCAATAGTTCCTTCAGCTGTATTAATCACAATAGTAGTCAATCTTTACAACAGTACATTAACCTTTATAGAAATAATTGCTTTGTTAACCCTTAGCAAAGTATCCGATGTTATAATATTAAAACTACCTTCGGTATTAATTTCATCTGGAATTATTACAGCATGCTACTACATACTAAAGCTTTTAATACTAAAAATCTTTGATATCCAAGCGGAAAAACTAACTTTTTCAAAACTTTCAATTATTGCACATAATAACGTAAACCTAAGTGCTTCGGAATTAAACTTAACACCCGAACAGTTACTCGAAGCAAATATTTACCTAAGAATGGATCTATTAAAAAATTATATGACTAAGGAAATAGATCGCGATTATAAATATGCAATGAGAGATCAGGAACTGTTAGACAACGTAATAAATGATTCAATAGGAAAAAAGGTATTTAACTACTTTTTCAAACCTAAAAAGGAAGTTAAGTAAAATAAATCACTTCGGCTAACAGCGACTTACCGCTACGCTTCGGGACTAGCCCTCGCTCGGGCTGCGCCAAATTGTCCTCCTGTCACTCGCCTTGCGTTCGCAAGCTACGTGCCAGTCCCTAACGTCCCGCCGGGACTCAGGGTCGGACAACTTCGGTAAGTCTAGTTCGTTATACGCCATAACTAAAAATACATTTACTAAGTATCATAATTTACAACACAGGTAATAAAAATGGATGATCTATTTAAATTTCTATTTAGTCGAGGATTAGCACTAGGACTATACTACACAAGTTATATAATAATGCTTTATTTGAGATTATATTATTCGCATGGAATAGATTTATTTGATTTTACTGATAAAAAAGATAGGCGAATTTTATTAGGTCAACTTCCTGAACAGATTAATAATGCTATACTAACTACCGAAATTTATTTATTTATATTATTAATAATTCTGCCATATATTTTCTTAAAAATAGTAAAATATATATCTCATAGAATTGGATTAAAAAAATTTAAAGAAAGGTATACTACCAATGAGAATACTAATGAACAAAAGTATATTGATATTCTACTCGAAATTGATAATGATCCAAAACTTAACTTCCTTTACTGGTTTCCGGCAAATGAAACATTATCTACAGAAATAATGATAAATCCAAAAAGAGAACAAAGCTACAAATACAATCATGGATATATTTTTCAGAATCCAAGAATTCAAAAATGTCTTAGTTTGAAAATTCTAAAGTATGATAATCCCAATGGAATATTCAGACCTGGTAATTCTCTAATAGTTTCAAAAGATATCTACTTTACACTCGAGAACAAAATCACAGACGAACTAATCAATAAATACAAGGGAAGAAAATTCCAAACATATTTTACGAATTAGTTACGGCGTATAACTTCTGGGAAACGCTTCGCTTCGGGACAAGCCCTCGCTTGGGCTGCGCCACATTCCTCTCCGTCACGTCTCTTGCATTCGCAAGATTCGCGCCGACGCTAACGCCTCTGCGAGGCTCAGCTACGAGGAACGTCGTCTCCCCTAGTTCGTTACACGCAATCGCTTAAAATTTGATCAGAAAAGGCAATATCCGAACGAATACTCAAGTAAATCAATTTGACAAATCCAAATTCTACATCAAAATCGAACTATGAGCCTTTTGCAGATAGAAATTCCTGACCATCTACTTTTAGCAATAAACGAAACGGAAGATTCATTAAAGAATGACTTAAAATTTGAATTTGCTAAACACCTTTTTACTAAGGGTAGATTTACTTTAACACAAGCAGCTGAGTTTTCATCTTTAGATCTAAAAACTTTTATGCATAAAATTTCACGAGACGGAATACCAGTTATTGATTACGATTCAGATGACCTAGATTCCGAATCTTCTTTGTTAAAATAGATTCACATTGATAATAATTGCTGACTCATCTCCCCTAATATCACTAGCAATTATTAATAAACTACATCTTTTAGATGAAATTTTTCAGGATATCATCGTTCCTTTCTCAGTTTACGAAGAAATTGCTCAGACAGACAAAAAATTCAGTTCCACATTACAAGAATGGACTAAACCCTTTATAAAAAAATGCAACAATATAGACGCCTTTAACGCTTATAGACTTTCATTAGGAAAAGGTGAATCAGAAGCTATTGTTCTATCGAAGGAATTTAAAAATAGCATTCTGTTACTTGATGATAAAAAAGCTAGAAAAGTTGCTAAATTGGAAAATCAAAAAGTCATTGGAACTATTGGAATTCTTATCTCTGCAAAAAACAAGGGATTAGTTTCTGAAATTAAAAGTTCATTAATGCTTCTTGAGGAACATGATATCCATCTTTCCAAAGCTTTAATAGAAAAAGCACTACAAATGACTGGAGAATAAGCGACTGCGTGTAACAGCGGGGAAACGCTTCGCTTCGGCACTGCCGGCCTCGCTCGGTCTGCGACACATTCCTCTCCGTCACGCTTTCTTGCGTTCGCAAAAAGCGCGCCGACGCTAACGCCTACTACGTAGGCTCAGCTACGAGGAACGTCGTCTCCCCTAGTTCGTTATGCGAACATTTCCGAGAGCCCAATTAAAAACGGGCGTCCATGCCCGTTAGAGAGATAATAAAGGATAAAAAGATACAAAAAAGCCTATTGACAGATATAACTCCTATGTTATATTACGTCTAGTGTATGAGATAAAGAGAACAGAGGAACTAATTCTCTGGATCAAGGAACTAGATAATGACGCAAAAAAGGATATTCTAGTTTCTATTGAAATTCTTAAGGAATTCGGTCCTAGGCTTGGACGTCCGCACGTAGATACTATTACTGGATCTAAGATTAAAAACCTAAAGGAACTTAGAGTTAATAGCAAAAATAGACCTTTTCGAATCTTTTTTGTTTTCGACCCTAAACGAAATGCTATTTTACTCATTGGCGGAAACAAAGCGACTTCGAAAAAGTTTTATCCAGTGATGATTAAAAAATCAGAAGAATTATATTCTGAATACTTGGGAGATTTGTAAGATGCTTAAGAAAAAACAAAAAAAAGAATTAAAAAACTTTGATACTGACTTAGCCAAATTTGTTCCGCAAGATATAATTAACCAAGCAAAGGCTGAGGCTCAGAAAGAAATTTTCAAACTAAAACTCGCTGAGTTAAGACAAAACCAAGGTATCAAACAAACCGATGTTGATGGTTTTTCCCAGGTAAGCGTTTCTAGAATTGAGTCTAGATCTGACATTAAAATTTCTACTTTAATCGATTATGTTCATGCTTGTGGCTTTGATGTTGAAATTAAAGCCGTTCCAAGAAGAAACAAGAAAAAAGAGGAATTTGTTCTCTTAAAAGCTTAGTATAAACGCCATCCGTGGCTTAATATTATTGATTACCTCGGAAACGTCGCATAACAGCGACTTACCGCTACGCTTCGGGACAAGCCCTCGCTCGGGCTACGCCAAATTCCCCTTCTGGCATTCGCCTTGCTTACGCAAGCTGCATGCCAGTCCCTAACGTCCCGTTGGGACTCAGGGTCGGGGAACTTCGGTAAGTCTAGTTCGTTACACGCAATATCCGAAAAACTTAGCAGAAGAATGAAAAAAAAAGTTTTTCCGCTTAATCAATCTAATCAGTGAATAAGAAATAAAGAAGAGAAAGACAAAAGAAATTAAGAAAGAAGAAAATTTCAAAGAGATTGTAGAAATCTTTTACCCTTAATATTGTCTTTCTGATCGTTTCAGCTTTTTCAAATACGTTTTTGCAATTGAATACTCTTGCGACTGCTTTGCTTGGGATTTTAAGCGGAAAACAGTATTCACGGATTAAGAAAGAAAAGAACAAAGACATTTAAGAGAAGAAAAAGAATATAAGATGATTAAGAATTTTTCATTCCAGTTCTTTCCTTTCTACAAGAATCTCTTCTCTACTTTCGGAAACTGCGTGTAACATCGCCGTTCCCGCTACGCTTCGGGACTTGCCCTCGCTCGGCCTACGGCAAATTTCCCGCTTCTCCTAACGCCTCTGCGAGGCTCAGGGCGGGAAACTTCGGGAAGGCTCATTCGTTATGCGCAAAAGCTGAAATCAAATTAATAAAAAAATAATCAGGAAGTTAAAATGAAATTTTACTTTTTTACAATTCTATTGTTTACGAATAGTCTTTATTCTCAATCATTCTTCGAGAAACAAATTCAATTAAGAAATGACAAACCTATTTCCGTTTATACAGGTTTGAATAGTATCTCTTACTATTATTCTATGCAGTTTTTAGGAGCTTCTTACGCATTTGATAGTAAAAATGAAATTGGTGCTAATTTTATTTTTTCTAAATACTCTTCTGATGATAAAAAAACATACTTACCATCGCCAAATTATTTATTCATCTTCAATGAGAATTTTTCATTTAATCAAAATTCAATAAAGGTTTTCTATAATTACTATTTTTTTAATTCTCCTTTTTTCTTAAATGCTACATTAGGCTCTCTACCAGAAGTTTCTCAAACTTATTCTGCTTTTATAATTCCTACGTTTAGTAATAATTTTTCAGAATTCAATATTAACGTTACGAGAAAATCAACCGCTTATTTTTCACCAGGCTTAGGTTTAAAATTGATACTCGACAATGGCGTCTTTTTTACTATAGCCGGTGGACCTATGTTCATTTATGATAATCAGATTAAATCAAATTCATACAGTTACTTAGTTTCTAATTCTGATTATCAAAATATTGCCGCTAACTTAATCATTAATCCTCTAATTGATTCGAAGAAAAAAGAATTATTTGGTTTTTCAAGAAAAAATACCGAAGCCTACATTGACTTTTCAGCAGGAATATCGTTCTAATAGATCAGCTTCAGCGCATAACAGCGTGGAAACGCTGCGCTTCGGCACGAGGCCTCGCTTGGGCTGCGCCACATTTCCCTTCTGTCACTCGTTT
>NZ_JAFFPS010000025.1 GCF_016919165.1 Leptospira chreensis | reverse complement strand
GTCACCAAACAATGAACAGGTGCACTTCTGTAACGAATTTGAACTTTCATTTCTTTAGTTTCACCCACTTCCATTGGATTTCAAATTGCAGATGAATCTATCATCATGTCCACAAAAGACGTGGAAGGAATGGTCAGAGAGTCTAAAAAATTTGTTCAAAATTCTCCGATACACGGGGTCATCACTGCGGGAACAGATGCGAGTATGACCGTTGCCGCCGTGGCCTCTGCTTTACAACTTCCAGGCATTCGTTTTGTGGATGCGGAAGCGGCATCTAACAAAGTAAAGATGCGTCAAAGGTTAAAGGAATTTGGAATGCCCATTCCTCGTTTTGCCCCTGTTTGGTCTTTACAAGATGCAAAGGATGCACTTGATTCTTTAACATTTCCTCTGGTGATGAAACCTGCTGACAATATGGGAGCTCGTGGTGTCATCAAAGTGACAAACAAAGATGACCTTCCCACTGCCTTTCGTCATGCGAAACGGTTTTGTCCGACAGGAGAATTGATTTTAGAAGAATATATGGAAGGCCCTGAACTTTCCGTGGATGCTTTGGCTTTCCAAGGTCAGATCCGAATGACGGGAATCGCCGACAGAATCATCGAACGAGAACCATATTTTATTGAAGTAGGGCATAACATGCCTTCTGCGATGTCCAAGGAAGTTTTGGATGAAGTGGAGCGAGTGATGGCAGGCGGTATGCGAGCTCTAGGAATTCATTTAGGCGCTGGTAAGGGCGATATCAAAGTCACAAAGGATGGAGTGAAAATTGGTGAAATTGCCGCAAGACTTTCTGGTGGTTTTATGTCCGCCTTTACCTATCCCTTATCCACGGGTGTGAATTTAAACCGTGCGGCTCTTTTGATTTCTCTCGGAGAAACCCCCGACAATTTAGATCCTGTTCTGAGTCGCATTTCCATAGAACGTTCGTTACTTTCTCCCTCGGGAAAACTCGTTTCCATCGGTGGGGTGGAAGAAATCAAAAAAATCGATGGAGTTTCCGAAGTTTTTATCCAATCCAAACCCGGAGATATCATTAAGGAACCGACAAATAACATCGATAAGTCGGGTCATGTCATCATAGTTGCTGACACATTAAAAGATGCAGAACTTGTTTTTGAAAAAGTAAAAAAGACCATTCGATTTGAAGTAGATGAACAGTTTTCCATCACAGAAAAAGAAATAGGGGACCAAGCCCGCATACGGTTTGGTAAGGATATTTGTTGGGTTTGTAAACAATGTGATGGTAGCAATTGCGCCTCAGGGATTCCCGGAATGGGAGGGGTGGGTCGTATGGAAACCTTCCATGACAATAGTCTGGCCCTCTCTGAATATTCCATTCTTCCCGGTTATATCCGGGATCATGTAGCACCAGAAATCCAAACCAAGTTTTTAGGATATGATTTAAAAACTCCCATCATGGCAGCTCCTATGACAGGGGTGGGAACCAATATGAACTTTGTGATGACCGATGCAGATTATGCAAATCTTGTGGTTCGTTCCTTTGTTCAAAATGGAAGCCTTGCTTGGCTTGGGGACGGTGCCTCTCCCGAAAAATATAAAATTATGTTAGAGGCATTAAAAAAATCCGGAGGAAAAGGAATCCTGATCTGCAAACCAAGGGCAGACGAATCCATGTTAGTGGACAGGTTTGTTGAGGCAGAAGCGGACGGAGTGTTCGCTCTCGGAATGGACATTGATGCCGTGAACTTCAAAACCATGGTCCAGAAGAATTTATCCAGTATCACAAGACCTTTGGACAGACTTGTCCAACTAAAAGAAAAAACCAAATTACCCTTTATCCTCAAAGGAATTATGAACCCAGAAGATGCAAAATTGGCTCTAGAGGGAGGGTTTTCCGCAATCGTTGTTTCGAACCATGGAGGCCGAGTTTTGGACGGAATGCCTGGAACGGCTCGTGTTCTTCCTAAAATTGCCGAAGTGGTAAAGGGGAAAATCCCAATCCTTGTCGATGGTGGCATTCGTTCCGGGATGGATGTTTTTAAAATGTTAGCTCTTGGTGCCGATGCTGTTCTTCTTGGACGTCCTGTTGCTATTTCTCTTGTTGGTGGTGAAGATGCAGGAATTCGTTTTCTTTTACAAAAATATTCGGAAGAACTAAAACAATCCATGAGTGTTACCGGAGCGAAAACTTTGGTGGACATCAAGCGAACTATGTTGCTTCATAAACTTCACGGTTGAGTATGGAAAAGGAAATCAAAGACCCCGAAGGTATTCTGAAAGTCATTACCGCACTTTTTGGTAAACTTCCTGCATACATTATCAATGCGGAAAAAGAATATCCAGTAAAGATCATTGCTTTAAAAAATAAGGCACTCATCATCAGTACCAATCTAAAGTTTCCGAACCGCGATCGGATTCTTACAGTTGTCCACAATGGTAGCAAGTTTTTTGCCCATTTCATTGTGGCTGGTGGAGATGGAAACGGCGTAGAAATATTAACACCCGTCAAAATCCAAATCAGTGCTGCCACAAGACAAGGGGCTCGGGTGGAAGCCAGTCAAATCCAAACAGGACTTGTTGTTTCCAATATCATCAACGTAAACGATGTATCGAAAGCTATTGGATTTGATGATAAAAAAGTAGATACCATCCTTCTTGCTTATAGAACCAAACTCGCAAAGGCATTTCCTCAATCTTCTATTTTCTTCGCTGGACGTATGGACAACCGCCTTCGTCTGATGCACCACTACGATAAGGATATTTTTATCATTGATCGTAAGGAGAAATCTACCGCTTCTCCTGCTTTTTTTCCATTTGATGAATACTTAAGAATTTTCGATAATTCTAAAATTCCTGATACCTATACTTCTGAAATTTGTGTTCCGATTAAATATAAAGGTTATGTTCACCTGGGTTACGTCCAAGTTTTATCCGAAAAACCTCTCGATTTTGAAATTTATAAACAAATCCAAACCTTTTCGAATGCAGTCAGTCGCGATATCATTAGCACCGGTGTTTTCCAGGAATCACGCGATGTCTGTCAGGTAATGGACTTAAGTATGGGAGGGATCAGTTTTATTCATGCGCCTTCCCGTTCTTTTTCTAGGTCTGTGACTTTGAACGGAACCATCCTTTTTGATTTGAACTTGGAAGAGGGCAAACGTGTTACCATTCGTGGAATCATCAAAAACATCCGAAACCAAGAAACGAACTTTCGAGTGGGTTGTCAGTTCTACAACCTAACAGAAAAAGACGTAGAGGTTTTAGAAGGTTTCCTCAACGTAGGAAAGGAAGAAGAAGCTGCCGCAGAAGCATCGACGGAATCCAATCCAGATGGAGAACCCGCATCCGATGTAGAAACATCAGAAGAAGAATCTACTGTAGTCGGTGCTGCGGATGAACCTGGGGATCCTTTCGGTCAGGCCATGGATGCCGATTTTCCTGCAGATGAATCCACTCCTGAATCTTAAACCATGACTTCTTATCAATCATTGATCCGTTACCCTTATGGGGGAAGGACGGTCTTTGAATTCCTTACCAGCAAATTTCCTTATCATGATCCGGAAGAGTGGGCTTTTTTACTTGGGGAGAGCCGTGTCAAAGTCCAGGGCGAAGTGGCCACAGCACAGCTAGTCCTTCGAGAAGGAGATACTTTGACCTATGAACCCATTCCCGGTCGGATCAGAGAACCAGATGTGGATACAAACTATACCATCTTAAGGGAAACGATTGAGTTTCTCTTTGTCGATAAACCGGGGAACTTACCCATGCATCCAGCAGGGAGATACCGAACCCAAACCTTACTCAATCTTTTGGAAAAGGTTTATCCGATTGCTATTCCCGTTCATAGATTGGACAGGGAGACCTCAGGGATTGTGATCTTTGCCAAAACGGAAGAGAGTCGCACCTGGCTCCAAAAGAAATTTGAATCCAGAGAAGTAAAAAAGGAATACCTGGCAGTGGTGCGGGGGAAGTTCGAAAGTGAATTGTCTCTCGAGGGATTTATGGGTCGGGATTTGGATTCCGCTGTTCGCAAGAAAATGAAATTTTCGCCAATGGAATTTACCGATTCCAAGACGGTATCTACTCATTTCTTTCCAATGGATTATAACGAATCACAAAACATAAGTTTGGTGTTAGTGAAACCAGTGACGGGAAGGATCCACCAAATTCGAGCCAGTCTTCTCCATTTGGGTTTTCCTATCCTAGGTGATAAATTGTATGGCCCAAGAGAAACTATGTTTTTGGATTTTGTTCAGTCAGGTATGAGTCCAACTTTACTTGCGGAACTCGGATTTGATCGCCAACTCTTACATGCACATAGCATAAGTTATATGGATGAAAGAACCCAGAGCCAAGTGACAGTCAAATCCAATCCATTGAGAGAGATACTATCCTTCTTCCCTAATTATAAAGACTATGTCCCATAGGTTTTAATAAAAATCCAATTTAGAATTCGTCTTTACTCCGATCTTTCTATAAAGAGAGAGGAGGCTTTTGCAAAGGATGGCAGGAGCAGGCAGACTATTAAAGGATTCCGATAAGATTGTATTTGGTGAGTTTTGGACTGCAAAACAACGCCAAGGACATCCAATTCATCATACCGTAAGTTATAGAGCATCATTCAAACCGGAACTCCCTTCTTTCTTTATGAAGGAATTTCTAAAAAAGAAAAATAGGGTCGTTTACGATCCGTTTGGTGGAAGAGGGACTACGGCCATTCAAGCGAATATTGAAGGTCATGTGGCCGTTCATAATGATATCCACCCTCTATCGATTTTCCTTGCGAGCGCGAGACAATACGTTCCAAGACTGGAAGAATTAGAGAAAAAGTTAAATTCTTTGGATTTGGAAGCGGAAGTAGAGGATGATCCCTTTGATGTGAATCTCCTTCCTTTTTTCCATCCGCGTACTCTAAAGGAAATCAAAAACCTGAAGAAGCATATGGCAGAAGATCCATCTGTGGAAATGAAATTCATTTCTCTGATCGCCTTGTCTCGATTACATGGCCATAGCACTGGATTTTTTTCTGTTTATACTTTTCCGCAAGTTTCTATTCCTTCGGAAGCGCAAGCCAAGAACAATATCAAACGGGGACAAACTCCAGATTACCGTCCCATCAAACCAAGAATTTACCAAAAGATGAAACGAGATTTGGCACTTCCCATTCCTCCATTTTATCATGAATTTTCTAAAAACAATTTGTATTCACTGAATTCTGCGAATTCTGTTCCAAATTTAGATTCGGAATCGGTGGATTTGATTGTGACTTCCCCACCTTTCCTCGATAAGGTGGACTATGAAGGAGACAACTGGTTACGCCACTGGTTTTTGGACATTAAGAAGTCAAAAGACAGAAAACTCAGTATCTTTAGCAATATCAATGATTGGAATGAATTCATTCGCTCTACCTTAAAAGAATCTGCAAGGGTTCTTAAAAAAGGTTCTTATATGGTTATGGAAGTGGGCGAAGTCAAAAAAGGAAATTCCATTCTGTATTTGGATGAAGATGTGGTGCGGATGGCTGAGGGAACGGGACTTGTTTGGAACAAAACCTATGTCCATACCCAAAATTTCACAAAACTTTCCAATTGTTGGCAAGTTTCCAATAATGAAAAAGGTACAAATTCCAACCGATGTGTGGTCTTACGAAAAGTTTTGTAAGTCTAATCATTGTATGAAACAAATTCGTTTTTTGGCCTTACTTTCTTTTTTTGTTTCTTTGGGATTTGCCGGTTGTAATGATTCTATCAGTCAACTGAGTGCAGATCCCTTAGAATCGCACCCGATTGAAATTTCCATCAAACAGAAAGCAGTGGGTAAATACGAATTGGAGTTGTTTTTGCCAAAAGACTTTGGTTTCCAAATGGAAGCACCTCATCGGATTCTTTTGTCGGGTGCTGACGGATTAAAAGTCACGAATGCTGATTTGAAATTGAAAGGGCCAGTGCACCCCAAAAAACCAGAATACTTTGAATACTTAAAACCCTTAACCTTCCAAGTAGAAGGTAAGGGTAAGTTACAACTCGATGCAAAATTGTTCTATTGTAACTTTGTGAAAAACATTTGTATACCCGCTAAGGTGAACAAATCTTTTTCCATCTAACGCCGACTTAGAAGTTTATTCTAAGTCTTTGGTCACAAGACGTTTCAAGTTGGCTTTCTGAATTTGGTATAAGAAAAAATACCTTCCGCCAACAGAAACGTTCTTATCAACGATCTTTCCTTCTTTCGAAATATCTCGTAGTTCTTTTCGTCCTTTGTCAGAAAGATTAGGGATGGTGTATGTTTTTAATAAGTTCAGGGACTTTTGTTCGGCAATGGTTTTGGCTTCATCTGCACGAGCGGACTCTGTTTCTAAAACACTAGAGACTGCTACTTGGAATAAAGACTCAGAAATAAATCCTTCCTTAGCTTTCGTAAATTCTAGAATCACTTCATTTTCAGTATCTTTGGCCTCTGGCACAACTACTTTGGTTTCTTTGGACTTACAATTCCAAACGAGAGTTACAATAGCGAAAGAAAGGATCATCCTTTTGAGTGTTTGGTTCATTTACAATTTCCTAGGTTCTGCAATGGGAGTTTTCTCCACACGTTCCATTAATTTAGGTTGGATGTTTCGGAATAGGAAAGCACATTTTGATCGGTCACTGTAATCTTCTTTATAAAGATTGAGACCATCAAAGAACCAAGCAAAGTTGTGCGTCAGGTCAATATGGTTCTCTTTTTTGTCTTGGGGATTCCCCCTAACTTCGCCTAGGTTCTGACCCATGGTTTGGGTTTGGGTTGTATTTGTAGTGGTTTGCGCTTGGGGGGTTAGCTGGCTCGGTAAAGTGGTCGTAGTGGCCGGTGTTGTGGTGGTTGCTGTACCTGCCGCTCCTGGGTTTTGGGGGGCATTGCTTATGAGTCTTGTTTCTCTATCTTTTCCTTCTAAGGACTGAGCATATTCCTGAAAACCTTCCCCAAACTTATGTTTTTGTCTTTGGATTTTTAAAAGGAAGGGCAAACTTAATTTTTCCCTCTCGACAAAGGCTCTCTTTTTACAATCTTCCCTTCGTGCGACCCCTGAGAGTTCTTTGTAGGTAACGGGGATTTCGACTTTGATTTGAAAGAATTCACGAGAGATAAAACCTTCATCAGTTTCATTGAGAAGGGCTCGTTCTACGTAATTGGGATCAGCAATCGTGAAGAGGCGACAGGAACAAAAGAGGCTTAAAATTAGAAGTTTACGAACCATTTCCACCTTCAAGACTAGGAGATGATGTCGAAATTACGAATCTTTTTCCTTTGTTTCTCACTACAATTTTTACCGCTTTTTTCTCAGGACCAATTCTTTGGCACTTCCGAATCCCAGTTCCGTGAAAAGATAAAGACCGTTCGTTTGGACAATGGACTGACCGTTGTGCTGATGAAACGGGGAACTTCGCCCACAGTCGCTTTATATATCAAATTTCTTGTGGGAGCCGTGGATGAAACACCAGAAGAGGCGGGAACCGCTCACCTTTTGGAACATATGCTTTTCAAAGGGACGAAGAATGTCGGAACCACCGACTTTGCAAAAGAAGAAAAATATCAAAAACAAATCGAAGTTTGGGGAACCGAACTAGATGATCTCAAATTAAAAATTCGTGATCTCACAACACGTGGGGAAACCATTCCCAATTCTTTACAAGAAGAGGCAGAAACTCTCAATCGAAGGTTAAAAAATCTCATCCAACTCCAAGATGCCTTTATCGTTAAAAACGAAGACTCCTACATTTATGAACAAAATGGTGAGGTTGGATTTAATGCTTATACTTCACAAGATGTCACAAACTACCAAATCCAACTTCCGAACAACAGAATTGAAATTTGGGCAAAGATTGAATCGGACAGATTGAAAAATCCCATCTTAAGAGAATACTATACCGAAAGAGATGTAGTGATTGAAGAACGCCGGATGCGCACGGATGACAGTGGAGCAGGTGTTCTTCGTGAAAAGTTTTTCTCTTTGGCTTTTGAAAGCCATCCTTACAGAAAACCAGTGATTGGTTATTCCACAGGCCTTCCTTTTTTAAAAATCGATGATACCAAGGCATTCTTTCAAAAACATTACACTCCCGATCGAATGGTGATTTCGATTGTGGGACAATTTGATTTTGAAGAAACTGAATCCATCATTCGTAAATATTTTTCTGATCTAAAACCGGGTAAACCAAGACCTAGTTATAAGGTGGAAGAAAAATCCTTTCCGGGAGAAAAACGATTCAAAGTTTACCATCCTTCGGGAAGTCAGATGATGGTGGGTTGGCTAAAACCCCCATATCCTCATAAAGACAATTCTTCCTTCGATGTATTATCAACAGTATTAACCTCCGGAACGGGATCTAGACTTTACAAACGTCTTGTTTTGGAAGAAAAATTGGCAGTGAGTGTGGGAGCGGCCAACGGTTATCCGGGAGAACGATACCAGAATTATTTTGTTTTCTTTATCAAACCCAATTCCGATGCCAAACCAGAAGCGATTGAAAAAATCATTTGGGAAGAACTTGCTAAAATTAAAGAAACGGGTGTTCCTAAAGAGGAATTGGATAAGGTAAAAAACCAAATGGTTTCTGACTTTATCAAAACCTTGGATGAAAACGGAAGTATTGCTGATTTACTGAGTTATTATCAGTTGTTATATGGAGATTGGACGGGGCTTTTTCGCCAATACTCCTCCATTATGAAAACCTCATCCAACGATATCCAGACATTAATTCCTACTTATCTATCCAAAGATAAAGTGGTGGTGGGTGTTTTAGAAGATGTAAGGAAAAAATCAGAATGAAACGTATTTATTTAATTTTATTTGTTTTTGCGATTTCCACGCTATCTGCACGCGAGATGGGGGAATTTGTTCGGGAGATTCAATTCAAACCTTTGGAATTTGAAGTTCCAAAGATTACTTCCACGAAACAACCGTCAGGTGTGGAAGTTTTTTCACTCAAAAATGCTGAGTTTCCTATCGTTTATGCGGATATCTATGTTTATCATGGAAAAAAACATTTAGGGAAACGCGTCGTTGAGATAACCAGATTATTAGAAGATAGTTGGGAATTGTCCGGATCGGCAAAATTTCCTAAGGAGAAGTTTTTAGAAACACTCGAGTTCTATGGAGCTTCTTTTTCTGTTTCCATCGATTATGAAAAAACAGTTTTTAGCATTGCTTATCTCAAATCCACAGAGAAGGAAGTCCTTCCAGTAATTCAGTCCTTTTTTGTAGCACCGAATTTGGATGAGTCCTTGATGGTGACAACCAAAGGAAAACTAAGCGAAGAAATCAAACGTAGAAACGATAACCCGACAGCCCTTGGATCCAGAAAAGCGAAGGAAGCCTTGTTTCGCGGAACCATCGCTGGAACTTCGATGCAGCTTTTCTCATTAGAATCACTGAAACTCACTGACCTCGTTCAGTTCCAAAAAGAAATCTTAAATGAACCCAAACGTAGATTCCTTGTGACCGGTGATTTTGATTTGAAATCTTGGGAAAGTTTTTTCCCCAATTTGGTGGAAGAATCAAAACAAAGAGAGTCCGAAACCATCACTCCTTCTTTACTCGCTGAAAATGTAAAAAAAGAAGGAAAACAAATTCGTTTGGTAACCAAAGATGTAAACCAAACTTTTATTTCTATGATAGGTGTTCTCCCCGAACACAACCATCCTGATTTTTATGCCATCCAAGTTTTGAATTATATCATTGGCGCTGGTGGGTTTAACTCTTATTATATGAGAGAGATTCGAAACAATAGGGGACTTGCTTATTCGGCGGGAAGTAATACCGAGTTCCAAGAAAACTATGGAACCATTCAGTTTTTTGCGATGACTAAAACCGAATCAGCAAAGGAAGTTCTTTCTCTGATGCGAGAGCTCATCCAACCCAAACTCATTGATTCCTTAACCGAAGAAGAACTGGTTCGTGCGAAAAACGCCATCATTAACCAGTTTGTATTTCAATTTGAAGATGATAAACGAACTCTCGCCAGCGAAGTGCGTAGGCGTGATCATCAAATGCCAGAAGGGTATTTACAAAACTTCAGAAAAGAAATTGATCGTTTGACTCTTGCTGACTTAAAACGAGTGGGTAAACTTTATTTCCAATCGGACAAATTACTGGTGACCATTGTGGGACCTAAGGCTTTGGAATCCTCCTTTCAGGGTTCAGTCAAGGTTTTGAATCCGGAAGACTAATGTTAACTGCTAGTTTCGAATATAAGGGAACTAAGTTTGAAGGTTTGTCCGAAGGTGGGATTCGGACATCCATCATTTGTCCTTCCCTTGACTTTATGTTTGATTTTGGGTTTATCAATCCTGACAAAATCCATATCGGAAAAATTCTATTATCGCATGCTCATCTAGACCATTCTTGTGGGATTCCTTATTATGTATCTCAAAGGAGTCTACGGAAACTCTCTGTTCCCAAAATCTATCTTCCCAAATCATTAGAACCCAAAATGTCGCAAATCCTAAAACTCTATTCGGAAATCGAAGGATTTGATTATGAGTGTGAATTGATTGGTCTTAACTTTGGCGATCGTGTGGATTTGAAACCCGGATATTTTTTTAAACCTTGGGAAAGTTTTCACCGTGTTCCTTCGCAAGGTTATACGGTTTATGAAACCAAACGGAAGTTAAAGAAGGAATGGACCAGTCTTAGTTCCGAAGAAATTCGAAATAAAAAAGATTTGGGAGAAGATCCTACAGAAGAAATCTCGGTTCCCTTTGTTTCCTTTTCTGGGGATACAAAAATTGAATATGTATTAGAAAACGAAGATGTTCGGAAGAGTAAAATTCTCTTTATGGAATGTACATACTACTGCGATAAAAGAGATGTGAGTCGGGCTCGGGAATGGGGCCATACCCATTTTGATGAGATCATCGAACATGCCTCCGCCTTTGAAAATGAAGCCATTGTCCTCATCCATCCGTCTAAACGTTACAGCTATCGTGAGTTAAACGATATCCTTCGTAAAAAAGTTCCACCCATTCTCAAAGACCGCGTTTCTCTTTTTTTGCCTCCCAAAACATGAAACCAAGGCCCAGCATTTATATTCCAGAATTGGAATCATTTATTGATTCTAGTTTGGTGTACAAACCAAGTCCGATCTTTTCGGAAATGGAAGCGTACGCCAAAGAGAAGAATATTCCCATTGTGACGGCGGCCACTGGAGCCGTGATGTCTCATTTGGTATCCTTGTTATCACCAAACCAAGTTTTGGAATTGGGAACAGGGCTTGGTTATTCGACACTTTGGATGGCAGTAGGTTCCCCGAACTCGCAGTTTATCACCGTGGACAGACATGAGGAGCAAGCCTCTCTTTTGGATGAGTATGCGAAGAAAATGGGGATTTGGGAACAAATCCATGTTAAACGGATCACCGCCTCTGTGATGGAATTCTTAAGTGAGAGGCGAGATCTTTGGCTGGAGTCCGATCTCTTTTTTGTAGATTGTGATAAAATTACCTACCCGGAGATCTTTCGTATCCTTTGGGCGGAAGCAAAACCCGGGTCTAGTTTTTTATTCGATAATATGTTGTGGCATGGTAGGGTGCTTCATCCCGATCCAAAGAAACCATCGGATTTGGCCGTCATGTCTCTTTGGGATGAGGTAAAATCCCAAGTTTCTAGTTATACTTTGTATCCTGTCGGCGATGGATTACTCTTTTTCCAAAAGGATAAAAAATAGTAGTCAAACCCTTGTAATCTCGGCTATTCTGCTCCTTGGTTTAAGGAGAGCAAGTTTCGTGTTAAAAAATAGTTTCATCATCCTTTCGTTTTGTTTCTTTGGTTTGTCTTTGTCTGCGCAAGAGTCGGGAGCTCCTGAAAAAGGGAAAGAGTCCTTCGAAGAATTGGACAAACTGGACCAAGGAAATAACTTAGAACGCAAACAGTACAAGAACATTTCCGAAAATAACAAAGACCGAGTCATCAATGCCATCAAACTCTTAACGATTGTGACAGCAAACTTTGGGGATGAAGTTCCTGATTCGAAAACAGCACTCGACAAAATCAAAAAAGACTACCAAGTGGTTTTACGTTATTACTATCGTCGTGCTTATATCGCTTCCGGAAAAGCGATGGTGGCTTTGGAAAAAGATATCTCCACTCTCCTTGGAAAATTTTCTAAGAACTATGATACCAAAACCCAAAACCTACTTGCTG
>NZ_JAFFPS010000009.1 GCF_016919165.1 Leptospira chreensis | reverse complement strand
AGGCGAATGCCAGAAGGGGAATTTGCCGTAGGCCGAGCGAGGCCTCGTGCCGAAGCGTAGCGGTAAGTCGCTGTTATGCGCTGGCGGAAATAATAAACTCAAATCCAATTTTCTAAATTTAAGTTTGGAACTCTTATAAATTCTTTTGTATTATTCGAAACCAGGATTAAGTTTCTAGAAATTGCTTGAGCAGCAATTTGAAGGTCGTATGGTCCGATAATCTTTCCAGTTTTTTCTAATGTGGCTCTAATGTATCCATAAATTTCTGCATCAGAATCTGTAAACGGTATAATGTCAAAGGCAGAAAGAAATTTAATTAGTGTAGTTTTGTTTTTCTCATAATCTTTACTCTTAGCTGCACCGAATTCTAATTCAGCTACAGTAATAGAGGAGATTTTAATTTGATATGGATCTATTGATTTTATTTTTTGAACAACGGTTTCGGGATTATTTTTAATTGAGTAAATGCAAATGTTAGTATCAATCAGATACATTAAAAATCTTCTCTGATTTGATCTTCGGGTTGAGATCTTCCTTCCGACATGAAGTCATCAGTAAACTCACTCAGACTTTCTTCAAAAGCTTTCCAAGGGTCATTTTTCGGAAATAGAAAAAGTGTATTTCCGACTTTCTGTATATATAACTCTTTCTCTGATATTTGAAATTCCTTTGGAATACGAACTGCCTGGCTATTTCCACTTATGAAGACTTTTGAAGCATGTGCCATGTTGTATATACTCGGGTATATACAAAAAATGTCAATTTATATTTTCTTTATGAAAATCTCTTTCCGCTTGCGCATAACGAACTAGACTTACCGAAGTTCCCCGACCCTGAGTCCCGCCGGGACGTTAGGGACTGGCATGTAGCTTGCGTAAGCAAGGCGAATGCCAGAAGGGGAATTTGGCGCAGCCCGAGCGAGGGCTTGTCCCGAAGCGTAGCGGTAAGTCGCTGTTATGCGACGTTTTTTAATTATAAAATCTATTTGGTGTTTAATAATTAGAGTATTTTTTGTATATTTAGATAAAAAGCTGAATAAAATATTATAAAAGAATGAATATTGATTAAAGTAATCCACATGATCTAACATAATTAGCATTTAGAGATTCTAGATTTCCGCATGTATCTTTATTTTGTAAACAAATAGAATATAGTAATTGTGAGTCTGTGCATGCTTTACTGGTTTTCTTATCATTTGATTCTCCACAATTTATAGAAATTATAAAGCAAAGTAAAAGAGTAACTTTAGTTGATTGTATCATTTAAGCCTTTTTGAGAATTTTTTTTTTAATAATGTATTAATTTATATACTGTTCTATATTTTGGTAGAGTTTTCCTGAATTGGACTTGTTCTACGTAAAAAAATTGAAGAGTGTTTTTTTTGTTTATTCGAAATTTGGAATGGGTTCAATATAGTTACAATGCTTTTTTTATTCAATATTTTTGGATCAGAGAATGTTATTTTTATGAAAAAAAGAAAATAAAATCTAAATCCATTTTGAAGTATATTTGAATTAACCGATTTAAATTAACGAAATTTTAGTCAAAAATTACACTCTTATATATTTTGAAAATCCATTTTAAAAAATGTCGCATAACGAAGTAGGCTTCCCGAAGTTTCCCGCCCTGAGCCTCGTAGAGGCGTTAGGAGTAGCGGGAAATTTGCCGTAGGCCGAGCAAGGGCGCAAGTCCCGCAGCGAAGCGTGAAGCCGCTGTTAATTGCAGTTTCTGAAAGTGAAGAAGAGATTTTTCTAGAAAGGAAAGAATTGAACTGATGAAATTCTCTTTTTCTTCGTTTCTTGCTTTTTTCTTAAGTCTCATATTCTTTCCTTTCTTATTACCGTAAATCTTGTTTTCCGCTTAAAATCCCAAGTAAGGCAAACGCAAGTGTATTCAATTGCACAATCGTATTTGAAAAAGCGTAAAAGATTAGAAAGACAATGTTAAGGGAAAAAGCTTTCGACAATTTCTTTGTAATTATCTTCTTTCTTAATTTCTTTTTGTCTTTCTCTTACTTTATTTCTTATTCACTACTTAGATTAATTAAGCGGAAAACTCTTTTTTCTTCATTCTTCCACTTAATTTTTCGGAAATTGCAATTAACGAACTAGGGGAGACGACGTTTCCCGACCCTGAGTCCCGTTAACGGGACGTTAGGGACTGGCACGGAGTTTGCGGATGCAAACGAGTGACAGAAGGGAAATGTGGCGCAGCCCAAGCGAGGCCTTGTGCCGAAGCGAAGCGTTTCCCCGATGTTATGCGAAGTATTTGAATTTACTCGTCAAAGTCGTTTTCATAGAATAACAGTGAACCTATTCTTATAACTTTCATAGATTCTCCACTAAACTGTGAATGATAAACTGGTAAATTTAAAATAATCGGTTTTCCCAAATACCTTTCCTTATCTAACTCTTGGTTTTTCCAAAAGCATATATAGTTCCCACCTTCAGCTAATTTCAAACTATCAGAGTGTTTATATTTTTTAATTTTATTTATAGTAAGTTTTAGAATGCCATTTGAAATTTCATATTTACCTGAAAAATAAGCGTATTGAGGTAAATTTTTCATTTCTGATTGGAGATAGGTGAATTGGTTTTCTTTTTTAAAAATAAACCTTGAATTATAGCCACTTCCAACTTTTTCATCAAGATGCCATTTCCCAATTAAATATGCTAAGTTATTTACAGGTTTTTCATTTGATTTGTTTTCAAAGAAAGTTATTCGTTTTACTGTATCCGATTCTATTTCTTTAAACTTTTTAATAATCGTATCTTGATCAGAGATTTTGGGGCTATACCAATATAATTTATTAAAAAAGTCAGCTAGATCTGCAGACTTGAAGATATATCCATATTTTGCAAAATAGAAATTTCTTAATATTTTCAATTGCTCTCTGCTTAAAATAGCAAAATGTATATCAGTTATGTAATGATTTGAAAATGAAGTATCACCTTCTTCCATTTTCTTTACAAAATAAGTTGGATCAAATTCATCATGCAAAAATTGGTTACAGATTTCCAGATTTTCTTCTGAAAAGAGTGAAATTGGAATTAGTAGGAGTAATAATATTCTTTTCATAATTAATTTTCCACTTTTAAAGTTTTTCAAATATTTCGCATAACGAACTAGGGGAGACGACGTTCCTCGTAGCTGAGCCTACGTAGTAGGCGTTAGCGTCGGCGCGCCTTCTTGCGGAGCGAGAAGCGTGACGGAGAGGAATGTGTCGCAGACCGAGCGAGGCCGTAAGTGCCGAAGCGAAGCGTTTCCCCGCTGTTATACGACGTTCTTGAGGTTAATGTATTTACCTTATTAATCTGAAGTGTTTTGCAAAATTTGATTCAAGGTATTTAAATCTTCTTTATTTAAGGAAATAGTCTTCTGAATGTTATTGTTTTGGATATAAAAATCAACATTTTCGATTTTTTGAAAAATGGTATGACTGATTAAATTACTCTCTAGTTCAATTTTGCAAACATATAGATCTCTAATTAAATTTCGTTTATTTTTCATAAAAGGTATGTTTTTAAAATATTGATTATTAATTTTGAGATCAATAGAAGTTGGTAAGGATATATCCATTTCTGTGTAAATTATTTTTGTTTATTTTTTGGAATCGAAAATGAAAAATTATTTGATTCAGTGAGTGTGTCTCCAGTATAAAAAGTTTTATGAATGTAGAAATCATCGTGTTTAGCTTTTTTCTCCGGTCCTCGTAGCATAAAATTACACGAGAACATTGTGAAAATGCTAATTAGAGCAATATCTATTTTTACTTTAAACATTCTTTTTTCTTTTTAAAATTCGAATTTATTATATAGTTTTTTTGAGTTTTCTTCTTTGCATTTGTAATAACTCCAAGTATCAATCAAGCAGAAATCAGGGTTTGCTTGGTTTGTGCAACTTAGAGCAAGCATAGGCTTGTAATAAGATTCGCAGTCGAATGGTTCTCTTTCCGTTTTGCATGAGATTGTTGAGACAATTGAATAGCAGCACAATGATATGATTATTTTACATTTATTCATTTTTAATTTTGATTGGTATATTTTTAGGAATTATGTTTCAAGAATGTCGTATAACGAACTAGCCTTAACGACGTAGGCTGACCCTGAGTCCCGAACGGGACGTTAGGGACTGGAACGACACTTGCGAATGCAAGGGGAGTGCCAGAAGCCTATGTGTCGCAGACCGAGCGAGGCCTTGTGCCGAAGCGAAGCGTTAAGGCGCTGTTATGCGAAGTCTGCTATTTTTCCTTAATTTCTTTTGTTTTGGGATCTAGATGAAATCTTCTTAGCTCGGTGTCGAAGATTATAAATTCATCATCGGTCGTGTTTATAAATTTTAAAATTAATTCAGGTATAGCTTCCATATAATGATTTATATTGATAGTTTCTACCGAAACATTATAATCAATTATTATTCCTGGAATATATATTGGTTCATCAGTAGTGATAGTTAAAGGTATATTTTCTAAATTTTCAACTATTCTTTTTTTTCCTGGATTATTGAAATCAGCCTCTTTCTGTGCTCTTTCGTAAGCATAATCTACAAGTTGTTGTTTTTTTTCTGGAAGATTGATATAAATTTTATCTTTTTTTGAAAGATAATTGATGTTAATTCTTGATTGTTCTAATTTTTTTAGTAATTTAGATTCTTCTTCTCCTTCTCTGGTTGCTATAGTAAGAGCTAGTTGTTCAATGGAAGTTATTATGAAATTCAATTCAACTGTATTTGTTCGGTTCTGAAAATCCTCTTTATTTGGTGTTTGTAGTAATGCTAATGAAATACCTTTAGATTTTGCATACTTCTTAGCATTTTCGGAAAAACCTTTCGTTGTTAAAATTATTCCTTTTTTAACTTTAAGATCATCCATAACAGCAAAGAAATTTCTAGCTATAGGAAGATCTACATTTGAATCTAAATCTTTGCATTCGATTAGTATCCTTTCCTTTTTTCCTTTATTTTCTATTAATACATCAATTTGATGTGGCACATCTGATTCGTCTGAAATTAACTTAAGATCGTGAATAATAATCTTTGCTTCATCTATAGATTTAAATACAACAGCTGCGAGAATTTCATATCTAGTTCCTGATTTATTACTTAGAATGTTGTAATATTTATCATGCAATTCATCATATTTTGATTTTTCCATTTTTATATCCTTTTTAGCAGATTTCGCATAACGAACAAGGCTTACTGAAGTTGTCCGACCCTGAGTCCCGGAAACGGGACGTTAGGGACTGGCACGTAGTTTGCTGATGCAAACGAGTGACAGGAGGACAATTTGGCGCAGCCCAAGCGAGGGCTCGTCCCGAAGCGAAGCAGTAAGCCGCTGTTAAGCGATGTAGCGCCTTAGCCCATAGTTCGGAATAATTCTATTTCCCTTTTCTACAATTTCTTCTAAAATAAATGCTTTTAATTTGAAAATTTCATTTGTAACTTCAGTGTTGTCTCTTTTCGAACGAAAAGGTATAAACTGATGATTATAGTTAGGCATTAATTTCATTAAATTTTCTAATCCAATACCATTGTATTTTTTGCAACTAGGATTTTTGAAGAAGACTTTAAATACTTTTCCAAAATTCCAACCTAAGTCAGTTAAATGTAAATAATTTATATTATGTAATCCTCTTAGGTTAGTTAGGAATACGAGATCAACATTTTCAAAATACTTAGGTTCTCTATAAGAAAAGGGAGTAAAAAAGCCGGTCGAACAGAATAAATTGTTGTAAAATTCGTTCAAATCATCTTCATCCTCGCAACAAATAATAAGAATATTTATATCATTATCCAGATTAAAATTTTGGAATTTTTCGCTAGCAGATTTTAAATAATCAAATAATTTATCGTCTGTTTTTGACTCTTCTACAACTTTACCTAAATTTTTAAACAAATCTTGCAATGATTTTAGAATTTCTCTTCCTTCCGTTGGGTACCAAGGAAAGCGTGCTGTAGTTTTTAATTGTAAGTAACTTTCTTTTGCTTTTTTTTCTTGGATTGAATAATCTGGACATTTTACTTCAATATTATAAGAATAATTTTCATAACAGAAAGATAACTCCGGATTTTTTTTTCCTCGACGTTTTGGTTCATATTCAAATTTTCCATTTTGTTCACTGAAGTATGCGCAAACACTTAGTTCACAAAGAGCTTGGATTGTTTGGTTGATGTCTTTTTCACCTTTTGCTAATCGTATTTTATCGTTAGTTAATGCTTTGTAATGTTTTTCAGAAATTTTTTGTTTAAATAAATTTAATGTAGAATAAAATTTCTCTAAATATAATGAGTTTTCCGAAAATTTATTTAAACTATGGTTATTATTCATTTTTAAATTGGCGCTATTTCGCATAACGAACTAGGGGAGACGACGTTCCTCGTAGCTGAGCCTTCGTAGAAGGCGTTAGCGTCGGCGCGTCTTCTTGCGGAGCGAGAAGCGTGACGGAGAGGAATGTGGCGCAGCCCAAGCGAGGCCTTGTGCCGAAGCGAAGCGTTTCCCCGCTGTTATACGAAGGTTTGGTATTTAATTTAGAATGTAACGAGCCAAAACTTCATAAGAATTTAATATTCCTTCTTTATTATCCTTATATTTATCTGTTAAGTTGTAATATATTCCATGGTGTAAAAGAATATTAGCATCTGCGGACGCAACTTTTGTATTAGTTTCATAGATTGAATTAGTTACAGAAAGTTTCATAGTAATATCAAATTCTTCAGTAGTAGGTATTAATCCAAATGTATAAAAAGAGATAAATTGAGCTAATTTAGAGTAGTTCATTGGATATAGAAAAATTTCAAGACCTACAATTTTATAAATTTCGACTGTATAGTAAGTAGTCTTTTCTCCTGTTATTGGTTTACTTGATTCTAAAAATACTTTGTTTTTGTTTTCTAATCCCAAAAAAGTATGTCTATTAAAGTAAATTGTTATTTGTTGATCTTCTTTTTTTAATTTATTAAAAATATTAACTATTTCCTGATCAAAAGGTGCATTTATTTTGATTTCGATTATTCGGCTGGATTTAAATTTTTGAAGAATTGAAAATCCTTTTAAATTACTATTGTAATTTGTGCAGTAGGATGAGTGTAAAAATAAATATAATAGAAGTGAGATTTTTTTCATAATTTCCCAAAATTTCGCATAACGAACTAGTGGAGACGACGTTTCTCGTAGCTGAGCCTACGGAGTAGGCGTTAGCGTCGGCGCACTTCTTGCGGAGCGAGAAGCGTGACGGAGAGAAATGTGGCGCAGCCCAAGCGAGGCCTCGTGCCGAAGCGAAGCGTTTCCACGCTGTTATACGAAGTCTGCAAAATTCTACGATTTATTAGTTTAGATGTCTCTGTATAAATTGAAATATTTTTTCAAAATTATTTGTAGTAGTTTTGGATAGCTTTATATTTTTTTTTGAGATTAGTAAATCCTCAATAGAAGTAAAAAAATTTCTTTTTGTAAATTCTTTTGCTTCTGGATATAGACTGTTTATTATTTTCATTTTTTCGGATTCTGTAAATAGATTTTCAGTAGCGAAACCAGTCCATTTGCTGCTAATATCTCTCAGATTAAAGACTGTATCAGCAGTTATTAGTCCAAGCTCAGTTTCATATCTTTTTTTTGCATTTTCTCCAGCGCGGTCTCCATCAAGAATGACAATGAATTTTGTTCCCCAAGCTAAATATAGTTTTATTACTCTGAGTAAGTCGTCTCCATTTCCAGGATAGGGATTGAGAGTATATTTGTTCTTCAGAATTATTTCATTAATATATCTCATGCAGTAATAATCATACTTTCCTTCGAAAATTGTAAGTTTTGGAACTATTTCTAGTTTACTTGGTTGATAATCTAATGCATCAAGAATTGGTTGGAAGTAAGTAGATTGATTAGGATAGTTTGCGACGAATTGGCGATATGGGATTACTGATACATCGGTACTACTTTCATCAAAATCAATTTCATTTTCATAATCCAATGCTTGGTTTTTGATAATGTATGCCCCTGATAACCATGTAGGATCAATTAAATAATGGCTATGTGTTGTGTAGATAAGTTTACAGTTGTCAGCAAGTGCACTAAAAACTTTTAAAAGAATTTTTTGTGCAGTAGAGTGTAGATTGTATGCTGGTTCATCTAGTAGGAAAATTGTCTCTCCTGGATCTTCGTTTCTTACTTTTCTGAATTCTGTAAATAATAGAAACGTAAAAAACCAGCGAAATCCCAAACTACGTTCTCGTATTTGAAATTTATTCGAACCTTCTCTGATTTTTATTTCGAAGTAGCTTCTTCCTTCTTCTTCACCAATTTGCAATTCTATGTCTTTCGATTTTGAATTTGGAAAAATTTGTTTCCAGGCAGAAAAAATTACCTGATTCATTTTCGAAGACATTTTTAGAATTTGTGATTCGAGAGCTTCTTTTGCTTCTACTGAAGATTCTTTTATTTTGAATCTTTCAACTATATGTGTGCCAATTTTTAGATCGCCACCCATATAATCTAATACATCTTGTATAACTTGAAGATAGAATGGCTGACTTTTTTCTTCTTTTGTTTGTGGTCTAACACTTTGTTGTAAATTTTCTTTTCCAATTTCAAGTGTATTATCTAAATATATTTTCTGTGGAATATCAAATAGAAAGTTTGGGTAATAGATTATTACTGGCATTTGTGAAGTTAGATAGTTTTTAATTTCGCTTTCATTTCCATTCGACAGGTCAATTGTTTTGGTTTTTTCTGTTTTTGTTGTTATATCAAATTTTAAATTCCAGTGAATTGAGCTTTGTCCAGGAATTGAGTTTATAAAAGAATGTTCTTTTGTTACAGTAAATATACTTAAATCATCTTTGAGTGTATATCTAAATTGTTTTTCCAAATAATTTGAAAAAGCAATTTTATCCTCATCAGTGAACGCTAAAGTTGCCGTTATTTCTATCGATTCGTTAAAATTATGCTTTTTTGATTTTGGTATGTATTCATGTGTATTTGGACTTTCGTTTTGAGAGAAAAAATGCATTGCTTCTAGTATAGTCGTTTTCCCGCTTTCATTTAAGCCAACTAACGTAAAAATATTAATCTGAGGGTGTCGAGTAAGGTCAATATTGACTAATTTTATTCCCTTGAAATTTTTTATTTTAAAACTGATATATTTCATGTTTTCCTTTTTTTGCAGATTACGTATAACGAACTAGGGGAGACGACGTTCCTCGTAGCTGAGCCTACGGAGTAGGCGTTAGCGTCGGCGCGCTTTTTGCGAGAGCAACAAAGCGTGACGGAGAGGAATGTGGCGCAGCCCAAGCGAGGCCTCGTGCCGAAGCGAAGCGTTTCCCCGCTGTTATACGACGTCATGTTATACTGTATTTATGTATCCGATAGTTGCTTTGAAATTTGGAATCATTACTCTGATTCGACTCAGGAGGTTTTCTTTTTCAGTTGCTTTGTTTATTATTATAATTTTTCTTAATTTCTCTGGATGTACTACTGATAATGTAGACATTAAATCTGTGTCGTAGATATTTAATCCAACTCCCCAAAGGTATAATTCTTCGCAACTGCCAAAGCAATTGTTAAAGACTTGAGTTATAGATTCTAGATATATATCCTTATCTCCTTTTAATAATAATTCTTTTTCCTGTGGTGAAAAAAAAGTTTCATCGATTGAACTAAATGCGTTAAATTCAAAATTTTCCGATAGATATTGAGAAGGCATAAACATTGTTTCCGGATGTAAGATAGAACCATGTAGGTATCCTACATTGCCAAGTGTTTGATCATTCCAAGCCAAGTTATCCCAGTTTAATGTTAAAAAGAGTGTGTCTAAATAATCAATTTTACTTTGGATTAATGAATAGATAAAATCTATTTCAGGCGTAAATTTTATGATATTTAGATTTATAAGTTTGGAAAACTCTTCTGCAAAAAAAGTATTATATTCGTTTAAATTTTTTATTATTTCTATTGAACTTGAATAATCTTTTCCTTTGATTTTATCATTGATTAATTTTGATCTGAAAACTCTTTTTAAGTGAGTTATTAAAATTAGAGCCTCCAGTGTTTTATTTTCCGCAACATATTGTTTTAAATTAATTCTTCCAGATCCAGTTACTAATTCTTTTCTGTTAAAAATATTTTTTATTGGATCCCAGCCATTATATACTGATCCATTACCCGCTATAACTAGTTTCCTAACTCGTAGTTCTTCCAGTTTCATTGACGGTAGCTTTTCTACTGCAATTCTGAAGATATTTTTATAATTGTTAAATTCGATTTTATCCATGATGTCGTATAACGAACTAGCCTTAACGACGTAGGCTGACCCTGAGTCCCAACGGGACGTTAGGGGCTGGAACGACACTTGCGTAAGCAAGGGGAGTGCCAGAAGCCTATGTGTCGCAGACCGAGCGAGGCCTTGTGCCGAAGCGAAGCGTTAAGGCGCTGTTATGCGAAGTAATTTACTTATTAGATTGCGATTCCAGCATAAATTGAAATATATGAAAACTCGCTATTGGGTTTGCTTTCATTTGTAATAACGAATTTTTCAATTATGTATTTAGCAGGTAATCCATTGTAGAATTGAGGATTGAATGTATAATGTTGATTTTTTCTTCCAGAATTCATTATTCCATATTCACATTCAATTCCAACTAATACTCGTCCAAAAACTTCTTTTCTATATCCAAGACCAATAGTTGCAAAAGGTCTGTCAGAGTAGGTGGTTGTTTTCGAATAAGGTTCTATTGTCGTATTAAAGCCTTGAATGGAACGAAAATTTTTATCTTCTTGTTTAAAACCTTTTTCAATTCCTAAATTAGCACTACCATAGAAATTTCCATAGAAAAAATACTGAGATCTTAAGACAAAAAATTCACTTTCTCTTGTTTTAGTGATATCTTGTAGACCAAAACCCATTGGGGAGGAGTTTAAATCTATTTGTGTTTTAGATTTTGGGCTTTCACCTCTACTATATGTAAAACCCAGATAAAAATTTTCATTAAATCCGTATAGAAGAGAGAAAGTTTTATTTTCATTTCTTATTCTAAATGGGTATTCTGTATATTGTGTTGTAGCAAACGGAGTATAATAAATATGAAGATTTTTTCTTTTGAGTAACTCTCTATTGGATTGGCTATCAGCTATTGCTTCTGCATACAATCTAGAATTAAACAAATTTATGGCAATAATTACTAATATTGTAGATATTACATTATTTAACTTTTTCAAATTTTTCCTCTTCAATTTTTTTTAAATTATTTCGCATAACGAACTAGGGGAGACGACGTTCCTCGTAGCTGAGCCTCGCAGAGGCGTTAGCGTCGGCGCGAATCTTGCGAATGCAAGAGACGTGACGGAGAGGAATGTGGCGCAGCCCAAGCGAGGGCTTGTCCCGAAGCGAAGCGTTTCCCCGTTGTTATGCGCAGTAAATTTTGTTAAGAATTAAACTTTCGGGAATTTGTATTGTTCTAGTATTCTTGAGATTAATATATCGTATTTGTCTTTCTATCTGCTAACTAAATTATTTAGATTTAGTTTTTTTTTGTTTATTAGTATAAATTTCTCAAAGGAGTCGAATATGTTTAAATATTAGACTCGTCTTTGATTTTTTTTATTAAATCATTAATTTTCTGACGGTAAATATAATCTTTTTTAGTTTCCATATCGTCAATTTTTTCTCCGACTAACTCTTTCGCATGTTCATTCATATATTTAATTTCTTCGTAGTTTTCGTCGATATAATTTGAACTTAATAATCCAAGGGTTTTAATTCCTACAAAAAAGCCGAGAGCATATTCAGAACTTTTCTCGAATACTTCTTTAAATACCTCTCTTCGATCGAATTTAATTTTATTTAAGTGAAATTGTTTAACTAAATAGATTAAATAGACTCCAATAGTTGATGTATTATTTAAAAACGATTCAATTTCATTTTTTTTAAATTGGGTGTGGATGTTGGTTACTTGATCTTTTTCAGTTACTTGGTTTGATTTAAAATTTTCTAATTTGTTGCTAATTGCTGAAATTTCGCTTTTTGTTAAGTCAAATTTATCCTCTATCATTGTATGTAATGATTTTGTATAGTTATCATAATTGATTATGAGATCTTCATTTTTTTTTGCATAATCTATTGAGGTAAACTGGAGTGAATTTATTAATTTTTCTATATTTTCACTAGTATTTATTAACTGATTATTAATGTTTGAATAGGTAAAGTTCTGGAAAAAGGAATAGATTATTGCAACTACAGCCAGTATTATAGATATGAGTGTACCAGCAAATCCAATGTGGCTTACGATATTGTAATCCTTGTGGAATTCTATTGATGCCATAATTACTGAAATTGAAATTGAGATGAGCAGCCAATAAAACAGATCTTTTTTTGTGATTATTTCTTTTTTATTCATTTTTTACCTTTAATTTTAATTTATTGCGCATAACGAAGTAGGCTTCCCGAAGTTTCCCGCCCTGAGCCTCTTTAGAGGCGTTAGGAGTAGCGGGAAATTTGCCGTAGGCCGAGCAAGGGCGTAAGTCCCGCAGCGAAGCGAGAAGCCGCTGTTAATTGCAGTTTCTGAAATTAAAGAAGAGATTTTAGCAGAAAGGAAAGAATTGAACTGATGAATTTCTCTTTTTCTTCGTTTCTTGCTTTTTTCTTAAGTCTCTTATTCTTTCCTTTCTTAATACCGTAAATCTTGTTTTCCGCTTAAAATCCCAAGTAAGGTAAGCGCAGATGTATTCAATTGCACAATCGTATTTGAGAAAGCGTAAAAGATTAGAAAGACAATGTTAAGGGAAAAAGCTTTCGACAATTTCTTTGTAATTATCTTCTTTCTTAATTTCTTTTTGTCTTTCTCTTACTTTATTTCTTATTCACTACTTAGATTAATTAAGCGGAAAACTCTTTTTTCTTCATTCTTCCACTTAATTTTTCGGAAATTGCAATTAACGAAATAGTGGAGACGACGTTTCCCGACCCTGAGTCCCGGAACGGGACGTTAGGGACTGGTCACGTAGCTTGCATATGCAAGCGAGTGCCAGAAGGGAAATGTGCCGCAGGCCAAGCGAGGCCTCGTGCCGAAGCGAAGCGTTTCCGCGCTGTTATGCGAAGTTTCCTGTGTAAACGTATCTTTTAGTATAAGTTTTGATTTTGTTTTTCATTAGGTTGGTTTTATATTTCTTAGAATTTTATTTAGTGCTATAAATAAGGTTTGTATTGAAACTTTCTAAATAGCAGTTTAAGTAATCTCTATTCCTACATTTAAAACTGAACCAAGTATTCTCATGTGATTCGAAGGTTTCTAATTTTATGTTTTGAAAGTATAGGTTAACCATATATTCAGAGTTTGTGCCAACGTCTTTTCCAAAATCCAAATATTTGGAATTATTTACTATATAGTGAGGTGAATATGTTTTATATTTAAACTCAGTTAGGTCTATAATTGCTTTTTCTAATTTTTGATCATCAAATATTAGGTCACAAACATCGGTGTTTATAGAATGCTCTCTATATTCTTTGTCTTTGTAAAAGAAAAATACTATTGAAGCTTCACCAAGCGAAAAATAGAAGCTATTGCCAAGCAAAGCTTTGAATGAGTTGCAATCTTTTGATTTAAGAATTTCAATGAGTTTGGTAAAACGCTCTGGATTTTGTATTGTATTTTCTATATCAATAATTTGATTAGGTTGGTCAGAATTTCTATTTTCTGTATTTGGAATGTTTGAGCAGTGTAAATAAGAGAATAAACACAGAACAATTAGCTTCTTTTGTTTAATATTTAAGATTAGCATTTTCAATACTCCTTTGGTGTATATTTTTAAGGAAATTTCGCATAACGAATTAGTGGAGACGACGTTTCCCGACCCTGAGTCCCGAACGGGACGTTAGGGACTGGCACGGAGTTTGCGGATGCAAACG
>NZ_JAFFPS010000024.1 GCF_016919165.1 Leptospira chreensis | reverse complement strand
TTCATCTGAAGAAGTCCAAAGGCCGTCCCCCTCAAAACAGAAGTATTCGAGCCCATAACAATTGTAAGATTCATCAGGTACCATTTCAGGAGACCAACTTTTAAAGTTTTGAATTCTTCCCACCTTTACTGATGGATCATGGATATAAATCCAATTATCGTCGAATACATTCTGTTCGGTTACAACTAAGGCTACAGTTAAAAAATCTCGATATCGAAGTGAATTTGCAGAATTTAGAGCATTTGCCGAAACTTCTGGATGAGCAATGGCTTGAAAAAGTTCTCTCATTGGCGCCGAAGAAATGACGTGATCACTTTCAAAAATCTCTTTCCCACCTGATTTTGTGACACCATGAACTTTCCAAACGTTATCAATCAGTTCGAGTTGATTTACAAACACACCCATCTTGATTTCACCACCCATCTCCTGGATTTTGCTGGCAGCAGCATCCCAAACCATTCCTGGCCCTCTTCTTGGATAGCGAAATGAATCGATTAGTGTTTTAATCAGCTTTGATTTATCTCTAACTTTCGACTTTGGTTTGATCGCGTTCCATATCGCTGAAGATAAGGATAATCCTTTGATTCTTTGTGCAGCCCAATCAGCAGAAATGTCTTTTGTATCCATTCCCCAAACTTTTTCAGTGTATGTCTTAAAAAAAATCGCGAATAATCTTTTTCCGAACTGATTCGTAACCCAATCTTCAAAATTCTTTGGATTTTTCACAGGGAAAATACTGGATTTTACATATGATAATACACAGAGAATTGATTCAATAATTCCTAAGTTAAACAAAGCCTCAAATGCTTTTAGAGGATATGCATAAAATTTGTTGTTATAATAAATTCGTGAAGAACGAGGACGGTCCAACATATCGTTGGGCAACAACTCGGTCCATAAGTCTTCTACTTCTTTGGACTTAGAAAAAAAACGATGTCCACCAATATCAAAATAAAATCCATTGATCGATTCTGTACGCGAAATTCCTCCCACATATCTTTCATCTGCTTCTAAAATGGTTACACCAAAGCCCTTCTTTGCTAATAAATAACCGGAAGTGAGTCCCGCAGGTCCGGCCCCTATGATAATAATATTTTTTTGAGATACCATTGATAATCCTTTTACATTTACTCTTAAACTATTTTTTACTCTTACATAAATACAATAAATTAGTATAAACAGACTTACATTCACCGGATTGGAAAAGTTGAACTAGTCGATCACTTAGTATGCTTTTATCCGTATAAAGATCTGTATGATTTAACAAGAAAGCCCCTTCTTTATTTACAAAACTCGCTTCCACGGTTTTGAAGTAGGTATCATCCGAGTTTAAATGTGGGGAATAAGAAGAGAATTGATTTGCACACGGTCGAACATTATTGATCAGGAAAAATTCTTGATCCCAATGCATAACTGATAAACAAGAACAATTATGATTCGGCTTAACAAATTTCTGTTTACAGAGATTTTCTTGAGCAATCCAAGTAGAATGATTAAGTGATATCGTTTTCTTTATCTCAATAAGTTGTGTTACAAAAGACAAAACTTGTGTAAGAGATATAAAAACGATTAACAAAACCAACCAACGTTTTCCGTAACTTCCAAAATTGAAACTGAACTTTTTAATCGCAAAAAGAAATACGGATTCAATTCGATGGATGGACTTTTGACCAATGATTAGCAAAAAGAAAAAGCAAACACCCATATTAACATCTGTTTTATAAGTTTGCGATGAAGAAATATTCCCCATTTCTGGAATCCTCCACGAATCCAATGGCAAAATAAGAATTGTAATACCAAGGAAACTGACTAAAACTAAATTTTGTCGACAGAGATAAATACAAATACATCCCAAAGCACAAACAAATAGCCGGTGATCGTAAACTGGACCGAATGAATGAATATTAAAAATATTTGAAGGAAAAAAGGAAATATTGCTCCAAATTGTATTGAGCATCTGGAAACCACTTCCTAGTCCCTGCGCTTTATTAGTCTCTATAATCCAATATTGAAAATTCAGATTTCCAGATTTAAAGAAAAGAAAAACTAGGATAATAACCGCAGGAATAAAGTGCAGAAACTTAATTTTCTTAATGTCTTGTAGTAAAAAAAACAAAAATGAAACTAAAAAAATTAAATCAGTAAATACATTGGTAAGACCGAAAAAAATTGAGAGTGCTATAAAATAAATAGCCGCTACCAAGTAAGCAAAATGCAATTTACGATCACTTAGATAATAATAAAATAAACTTAAATATGTTAATTGTAAAAATGGAAGGTAAGTTTCAGATAATACTCTAGTATAATCATAAAAAACAAACAGATTTAAAAAAATTAGGCAAAATAGAAACTTTAGAAAAAAAGTAGAATATATCTCTTTAACAACCAGCCTAATTGAAAAAAAGCTCAAAACAACAATGGTAAATATAGAAACAAACTGAGAAACCATTTGTATCACGATTGCGTTACTTGCTGAGTTAGAGAAAAAATCATTCGGTAAAATAGAAAAGAACAACGACAAATAGAGATACACACCTGGCATATGATTACTCGTTACATATTCGTTTAACTTTCCTCCCTTTGCCAAAAACAATGCATTTTTTATATTTTCATTCGCATCTCCAATATGCACATAACGCCAAATATCTATGTCATAAAGCCCAATATCAATACCCTTCAATTGAATTATTAGCAAAATTGCAAACAAAGAAAGAGAAACCAGAAGTGATTCCATAAAGGTTTTATATAAATGCTTTGAATATTCCATATTTTCCATAATTTACTTGATCGTCTCCTTAAACCAAGCTTCAGCTTTCCCCTTAATTTGGCTCCATTTCTCCTAAGAATTTCGGTGATTGATTTGAAAATTTATACATGTATATCGTATCTGAGCTTCAAACCAATCAAATTTAGCAACCCAAATTCGGAACAAGAGGGCCGGAAATAGGTAATACCAACCCCAAAGTCATTTCAAAATAGTTACTTTGCTCGTATATTGAAAATTACACTTAGAACGCAAATATGAGAGTTCTCAAATAGAACCTTTTTTTGATAGAACTGCAATTGATCGTTTCATTCGACTGTACAGAAACAAATCAACACGCGGAATCAATATCCTTAAAGTTTCGTAATAAAAATACAGAAGACCAATCCTACCCAGAATATAATCAAAGGCTAATTTCTGTCTATAAGACCAAAAACTATTAGATACACCCGTTGTATCGTTGATAGAGATTGGCATCTTTAAGTAAAAAAAATATTCTTTCGGCAAACTTAGAAAGAAAATATAATCAGAAATAATTAATTTCTTAGTTTCAATATATAAACCGTGCTGTTTATGTAAGCTTCTTTTATAAAGAATGGATTGATGGAGTAGCTCTCCCCTTTCATAATTTGCATATCCTGGCCGTAATTCTTTCGAATTTTTTAAAAGAGGACACAAAAACCAATCACCAAACAAAACCGACTTACTCTCTGGAATTTTACCTTTAAATACCTGAGATAAAGTCTTAGATGAATACAACCGATCACCTGAATTAAGAATGTTTAACCATTCACCCTTAGCATATCCAATTCCTTTGTTTATGGCGTTGTATATCCCACTATCTTTTTCGCTAACAAAGACATCAATATTCGATTTGTATTTTTCGACAACTTCCAATGTTCCATCGGTTGAGCCACCATCAATAATGATAAATTCAAAATCTTTAAAATCTTGTTCAATTACACTCTGAATCGTGTATTCTAAAAAGTGTCTGTTATTCAACACGATTGTAATGATTGACAACTTGGGTATTTTTTTCTTCATTGTTATGAATTTCTGGATCTATGTGAAGTATTTTGAAAAGCTAAATTTTAGCTAAGATGAGATACTCAATAAACAAGAGCAAAACAGTAAAAATGATCCCACCCGTTAATGAAAGAAACCAGAAGCGCAGAAGTCGACTTTTCCCAGCTCGATAGAGCTTTGACAACTCATCGCGTTCTTCATATATATTCTCTAGAAGATTTAATGTTAAATCAGAATAACCTTCCGATTTTAAATTCAATCCTCTGAAAAACTGAAAGTTAGATTCTAATTCTTTATAGTAAAATCGATGAACGGCAAAATTTTCTTTAGAAAAATAATAGTTTGTTAATAGCTTTATCTTAGCTTCTCTCAATTTCACCTCATGGAAGTGATAAAAAATCAACATAAAACTATGATCGGAAGCAATCTCCTTCAAAACAAAACTTGAGCCATCCGAGAATGTTACTAAATATTTTTCGAAATTCCAAGGAGCAACGCCACCTCCCAAATGCTTCAACACATGGACTCCTGAGAACCGAGTTTCCCAGTCGTCAAGATACATTTGGTCGCCAAACTTACCATCCTCAGTTCGAGCATAACACCACTCAATACAACGATCCGCCCACCAATTTAGGGCAACCATTCCCTCGGAATTATTCCTTATCATCAAAAACTGTACACAAAAGCGACCAGAAGTTTTAGTTTGATCATATCGTTCAGAATATCTGTGTTCAGTTAACAAAACAGAAGATGAACTCACCTCATCAAGAATTGGCTGAGGATTGGAGAAAAAAAATAAGTCAGCATCGACATAAGTGCAATGATCAATTTCAAACTTTTCAATACAATATTTGATTGTCCAAGGAGTGCAGGTCCAACAATACTCACCAGCACTCCTTGATGATTTAACTGAAAGTAGTTTGTCGTTCTCGAATTCTTTTAGAGATATTACTTTTGTATTTGAAATTGAAATTTTTCTTAGATTATCATAACACTCATCATCAAATGCAAAAATATACAAAAAACCATTTGGGTCTTTCTCAAGCAGGGATTTTGCCATAGTATAACCCCTGAGTAAATAATTAACGTCAAATAAGGTACAGTAATAGTTCATCTGAAAAACTGATTAATTTTGTTACAAACTTCAATAACATCCGATTCTGTATGGTAATATGATATCGGAAGGCTAAGGGTGGTATTATGAATTTCTTCTGAAATTGGATATTCTCCCGTTAATACTTTTTTCATAGCAACTTGCTTGTGAGGAGGAATCGGATAATGGATTTCCGTTTTAATATCATTTTTTGCTAAATGGTCTTTTAATTTATCCCTATGAGATGTCCTTACGTTAAAAATATGGTATACATCATAGTATTCTGAATCTACAACAGGAACGATGAGTTCCTTGGATAGGTTAGCAAAGTAAATAGCAGCTAAATTTCTTTTGTGCTGGTTTATCTCATCTAAAAAAGGTAATTTTATGTTAAGAAAATATGCTTGGATTTCATCTAATCGAGAATTAATACCTATAAGTAAATTCTCATATTTCTTTTCTGATCCGTAATTCCTTAGAGTTTTCAGTTTCAAAGCTAAGTTATGATCGTTTGTAACTATTGCGCCACCATCTCCAAGAGCACCCAAATTCTTTGTTGGATAAAAACTGAAACATCCAATTCCAAAAGTACCAGTTTTTTTCCCCTTATATCGCGAACCATGTGATTGGGCACAGTCTTCGATAAGATGTAAATTCCTTTCCGTTGCCAATTTGACAATCGGTTCCATATTACAGGATTTTCCATATAAATGTACGACAAGTATGGCATGCGTTTTATCAGTCAGCTTATCTTCAATTTTTGATGGATCTATATTATACGTTGCAATATCGGGTTCGACAAGAATAGGTATATGTCCAGTCCTTAACACGGCAAGAATTGTTGCTATGTATGTATTGGAAGGAACTATGATTTCCGATTTTGGAGGAAGATTCAGGGATTCGATCGCCAATATCATAGCATCCAAGCCGTTTCCAACTCCAACACAATAAGGACTTTCTAAATAATTTGCAAAACTTTCTTCAAATTTTCGAACAGATTGCCCTAGTATATACCAACCTGAATCTAAAAAAATTTGAAATTCCCTTTGCAGAGTTGTTTCAAATTTTTGATTTAATTTTTTTAGATTTTCATATTCTATCATTGATTATAAACTACTTTGAAAGTTCAGTAAACTCTTCGTAACTACGAATATAATCCGATTCATCATAATAATCTGAAGCAAATACCAAAAGAACACATCCTGCGGAAAACTCTTCCATTGTATGCCATAACATAGGTCCAAGATAAATACCAATGTTGTCTTTGTTCATTAGAATCTTTTGTTGGACTTTTCCATCGTCTAATCCCAATAAAAAGCTACCGCTAATACAAAAGATTACTTGTTCACATTTTTTGTGCGCATGTTTTCCCCGAATACTGACAGAATTCTCTAGTTGGTTAATGTAATACACTCTTTTGATTTCAAACGGAATTTCTTTCGAAGCATTGGCAATGATAAGATTCCCATCTCGTTCATCTTGAATTTTTGCCAGAGTCACAAGGCCAGAATGATTTACTTTTAAGTCAATAGAGTTCATATCTTACGCGCAAGAACCACATTATCAAGATACAAATTCGTATTTTTAGGCAATAAAAAAGAAATAAGAATTCCCAAGAGTTGAAATGGCCCAAAAAAGAAAACAAGTGAAAGCTTATATATAAACCAATTTTTGCTTAGGTTATAATAACAGTAAGTTGCAAAAAGCTGAAAAACGGTTAAAACAAAATCCCCTGTTTTAATTTGCTCCAAGACCTGAAAACCATTCTTTTCCAATAAATACTTTAACCCAAAAGAAGTATATCTTCCATAATCATACGGCTGCTCGTGTTCATCCCAAGAAAAAGGAACCGTCAATAATAATAGCCCATCTTTCTTTAAGACCCGATGGATTTCTGATAAAAAACTATCTGGCTCAAACACATGTTCGAGAACTTCTGTGGCAAGAGCAAATTCAAAAGATTTATTTTTAAAAGGGAATTTCTTACCATCATAAAAAAAATCAGCATCGGGGTTATTATTTGTTCCACCTTTCTCATAATCCATACCAATATAATTCTCAACAGCAAACAAAGGCTGATATGGTTTTGTTCCACATCCAATATCTAGTAGTTGACCACCAGAAAATTGTTTCGAAAAGTTTGAAATGGCTTGATATAGTGCCCTTCTAGTAATGTAGAATGGATTTCTAAAAACATAGCGAACATTTGGAAGAAATGCTGGATTTATATTATTTTCTTTCAAAGAGCAATCCTTTAAATACTATTTTCTCATCTTTCAACTGAAGACTATCAACTCCATTAAATTCAAAAACTTTATTATAATTTGTATTTAGAACAGATTCAAAATGATTTTGATTAAATATATATGCAGGATAACTTCCTTCATAAATTTCCTTCGGAACATACTCTACACAGATTCTAGTTTCAACCGATTCTTTTACAAAGAAAGGTGTCCGATCTATTAAAATAAACTTCACGTTTTTATCGACTACAGATTTCAATATTTGCTGCCAATCTTTTATGTATGGCAGAGAACTGGAAAAAATAACAAGATTAGCTTCCCTTTCTTTACTAAATTCATTCATATCATAATAAAATTTTAAAGTTTCATTCTCAAAAAATTTCTTTCCAGATGAAACGAATAAGCCTTGTTCGATGATAGACCACTCAAGTCGCTTCAACCGACTTAATAAGCCCCTATTTTGAAAGTAAACGCTACCTAAAGATCCCCCGAAATCGATTACAAATAAATTGTTTTCTTCGCGAGAAATTACATAATAAAGCATAGATAAAAAAACTGGAGAATACTCATTTTTATAAAATAATACAGAATCTCTTTCGAATACTGCCTTCCCAGCTATTACTTCCCTGGTTGCTTCTACAACTTTATCCAAGATCTTCTCAGAATCATAACCGGATGAACTGGCTAACGCCATATCCCAAGTATCAAAATTCCCCCTGAACCAGTATATAGATTTGTGGTTAAGGAAAGTTAGTATCTTTCTGATTATTTTTGAAATCATCTCGATCCTTTTATCCGATTTATCTTTGAAGTAAACCAATACTTAATTTTATCAAATAAAGAAGGTTGAAAACTTTTTAAATATTCCATGTGTGCCAATCTCGATTTGTTTATTAACTCCAGACTCAATTCCAATTTTATTGGAATCACTTCTTCTCTATATACAGGAACATTTAATGGATCGCTAGTTTTCAAAGAATAATTTGAAGCTTCGGAATCATTACCTATATGAAGAACCATTGACTTAGTCGGATAATAGGTATACATATCTTCCAAAAAGGCACTTGCCATCCATCGGATCGCCCAAGAATTCACAAGACCACGATTTTGCAATTTTAACATTTCAAAATAATTATACGAATTATCGAAATTAAAATCAGAAACTAAATTGCGACTTTCAAGTTGATCAATCAACAGACCACTATCTGGATTAAATTTTTTCCAAGCTCGATTCCAAGTTCCCCATCCTAAACAATCAGCTCCACGAATAAAGACACCATCGTCTAACTTAAACTTTTTTGCTCTCTTTTCGTAATAAGAATAACCTACTACTTGTGAAATTCTTTCATTATTTTCATAAATATCTAAAGCTTGATTCATAAATTTAAGAAAATAAGGGGCAGTGACTAAATCATCCTCTAATACAATAACATTCCCATACTTACCAACAATCCCGCTCACACCATCGATTATATTTGCAGCAAGCCCAACATTTTTTTCTCTAAAGACTAAATTTATTTTTTTAAATCCATCTAAGGAAGTAAGTATACTCCGAACTTCTTTAACTTTAAATTTCGAACTATCATCTTTGGGTCCGTCGCTATAAACAAACAATTCCGTTTCAAGAGCCAAATGATTTGCTTTCAATGCATTTACAGTTTCAAGTAAATGTTTCGGTCTATTATAAGTAAATAATACGACTGGTGCAAAAGTCTTCACGATTTAGGCCCTAAATAACTTACTAGTTGAAATATCGGCGATTGAAATAATATTCCGTGTATCCACAATTAAATTTGAACACTTAACTAAATTTTCATAATTAGTTTTCTCTTTATAAAAGTCATGATCAGCAGAAATCAAAATGCAGTCGTATTGAGAAATATTACCAGGAGATAATTCAATACTCTTTTTTTTCAGATCATAACCATGCCCACTTGTTGGTAGCGTCACAAAAGGATCATTATAATCAACTATTGCACCATCATCCTCCAACAATTTGATTAGTTTTAAGGATGGTGACTCCCTTATGTCATCGACATTCTTTTTATAGGCAAGACCTAAGATCAGAATTTTTGAACCGTTTACACATTTTTTCACAGTATTCAAAGCACTATGTACTTTTTGTACTACGAAGTAAGGCATTTTTGTATTGATTTCACCTGCCAATTCAATAAAGCGTGTTGAAAAGTCGTATTCCTTAGCTTTCCAAGTTAAATAGAATGGATCGATTGGAATACAATGCCCACCGAGTCCAGGTCCAGGATAGAATGCCTGAAAACCAAATGGTTTGGTTTTTGCAGCATCAATCACTTCATAAATATCGATATTCATTTTATCGAATAATAACTTTAATTCATTCACCAAAGCAATATTAACTGCACGATAGATATTTTCCAGTAACTTGGATGACTCCGCAACGCGTGTGGAACTTACAGGCACGACGTCCTTAATGATTAATGAATATAACGATTGAGCTGCTTTTAAACAACCCTCAGTGAAACCCCCGACAACCTTAGGTATTGAAGAAGTAGAAAAATGTTTATTCGCTGGATCTTCCCTTTCTGGAGAAAAGGCCAGAAAAAAATCATTACCTGCTTTAAGTCCAGAGGTTTCCAAAATTGGTTTTACGACTTCCTCTGTTGTACCTGGATAAGTAGTAGATTCTAACACCACCAGCTGATCTTTTCTTATATATTTAGAAATCATTTCTGCAGTATGAGTTACATAAGACAAATCTGGTTCCTTATAATTGTTTAATGGCGTAGGAACACAAATAATGATACAATCAACGTCTTTTAAAATTGAAAAGTCAGAGGTTCCAGTAAATTTTCCCTTAACGTTAATCAAACGCTCTGAAGGGATGTGTTTTAAATAAGATTTGTTAACATTGATCGAATCAACTTTTTCTTTATCTAAATCAAAGCCGATTACCGTAATCTCTCTATTTGCAAATTCAATTGCCAAAGGCAGACCAACATACCCTAACCCAATTATGCCGACGGTGACGTTCTTATTAATTATTTTGTTTGATAATTCCATATTTTTATACTTACTTTATTTAAAATTTAAATTCTTATAATACCTAATCATAGGAACTGGATTAAAACTCGAACATTGAAGTTTGAAAATTGACCAAGTTGACGGAACGAAGCCATAAAACAAAAAAGAGGCAAATGCATTTGAAATAACGGAAGCCCAAGAAGCACCAATAGACCCATATTCTGGGATCCAAAGAAAATTTAAAATTAAATTTATAAACAACCCGGAAACCGTTCTAAATAGAGAAAGGTTTTGGCGATTTTCGACCAATAAACGTCTCGAAGATGATACACCTAGCGCAGTAAAAACAAGAGTAAATGCATAAATTTTCAAAATTGGGATTGCCCTCAAGTATTCCATTCCAAAAAAGAAAACAATTAAGGTATCAGAAAATAGATAAAATGAAACTGAAATCAGAATACAAATATACAATGTTGATGATGTCAACATATATGTTGCCCGATCTAAATCCTGAATCGATTTCGATTTTTCTTCAACAAGCATCGGTAAAAAGGAAGAAGTAATCAACATAGGCACAAAATATAAATTTTCAACAAAACGAATTCCGACAGAAAAAATACCCAAATCTACATTTCCTAACATAGATTTAATCATGATCTGATCCATTTTCATGTAAAACGTCACAGCAAAACCTGAAATGATCAAAGGGTAGGAATCTCTTAATATATCTATTAAAATCACACTATTTAACTTTGATTTCTTCAATGGAACAGTTTTAGAGAAACCTAAATATAAGTAGGCCAAAGCAATCAGTAAAATCTCGAGTGGGACAAGGAAAACAAAGTAATACAAATTCAATTTAAAAAAAATACCAATTAACTTCAAAAAAGAAGAAATTAAAAAAATAAACAATCCAACCCTTACAATAAACTTAGATTCGTATCTTGAATTAAAATATGATTCCAAAATGAACGGTCCATAAAACAGACCCGAGGAAGCCACAATGACAATAAGCAGAAATTCTTCAAATGTGAAAAAATAATATCCTATGGGCAAAGCAACCATAGTCGCAATAAAACCACCGCAAAACTTTAATAAAAGTCCCATTGCCAGAATAGACTCAGTATTCTCAGGTTCCTGCACTAAATTGCGTGTAATGATTTCCTCAATACCTGAATTAATTAAAAAACCAAAAATTCCAAAAAAACTAACAGCAAAAACAATAAGACCAAGATCTGCTGGCCCTAAATATCGTGCCATCAAAGATGAAATCAAAAGAGTAATTGGAATCCGAATGAGTTTATCGGAAAACAACCAATAAAGATTTAAAAATCGAAATGATTTAAAAAGTTTCATTAAAAATTAAATATCTTAAAAAAATAGTAAAATGGTTCAAAAGAATAAGCCGGTATTGAAAAAAATAAATTAAAGCCTGTTGATTCTTTCGGAATCATAAACAAATGAATGCGTAAATAGTTAATACTAACCAAAATTACAAATATTCTATACACGTTAATGACACGATAAACTGATACTATTTTCAAAAAACCTACTAACACAAAAAAGGTGAGCATGCCTAACCGTAAAGGTAAAAAAGGATATTGAAAAAAAAGTATATAGGCAGCCAAAAAAAGGAAATAAACATTCCTATAGAATTCCTGTTTGTTTGGACGAAAGATAATAAAGCCAACTAAACTAAAAAAAGTAATACGTAGAATCGCAAAAAAGAAAACTTTATGATCCTCTCGCAATTCCAAATTTAAATAACTATACAAACTTCCAATTACAGAGGCATTCGGAACAATACCTGCCTGCACAAGCTGAATCAGGAATGGTTGCAACAACTTAAGGAAAATTAAACCAACAAATAAAACGCTTAAAGATTTTTTTAAACTTAATTTAGAAAGCCAAAGCAAAAAAAACATTAGAACTGAAGATGAATGTACTAATGTGGCGATAACCAAAATAAGAATTCCCTTCCAATTTCTAAATGCTGAAAAAGCAATCAAAGTCAATGGAAGCGCAATCATCTGCCGAACAGCCTGCGTAGACATAAAATAACCAAAATAGAATAAGGAAATCCCAATGATGACAGCGCGGTATTTTATCTTAAACTGCGAAACGGCATAGAGTTCTAACCAAAGGAAGAAAAAGCCAGAACTTAGGATGGAAAAAAGAAAGAGGAAAAAATCAGGACTTAGTAAGTAAGGTAAATAGCTCTTAAAAAGCTTTAATACAAAGTAAAATAGAAAATCTGTATAAACCATCCCTTCCCAGTTCGAAAAATCTCCAGAAATATGATTATAAAACCAATAATAATAATTTAAATCATCAGATGGGCTTACTAGCCTTTCTCTTGAAGCAATAACAACCGATTGCCCGATGATTAATATTAAACCTAACCCAACTCTAAAGGTTTTAGGTAACCTTTCACTATACAAAACAAGAATAAAAAATGATAAAAAAACACTAACTACAGGTGAATAAGGAATCATTACCAGTAAAAGGATTATAGTAAAATTGAAACTATGCTGATTCCAAAATTTTGCCTTTTCACCTAAGTTAAAAAAATCAAAAAAGGCAGCTACTCTCCTCTCAACAAAAAATGCCTTCCGGAAAAGATACAAAACAAACTCTTTGTAGTATTTCATCGTGTTCTCTTAAAAATTGAAATGGACTTTCTGCTTGGTTTTGTTATAAATTCTGTATTTTCGCTCAAATAATTAAATCGATCCAACGAATACCAATCTAATCCATCGGCCTTGTAAACAGAAACCCAATAATCCCACTTTAACTCCTCTTTTATTAATTTTTGTGGGCCAGAAAAAAACTTTGGATCTTCAAAGTAGTATACATAAGAATTTGGAAAGATCTTTGAATATATTATCTCTTTTTGCGGCAAATCAGAACAAAAAAGAGTATGGAATGTTGTAAATTGTTTAGTTGGATTTCTATATTCAGTAATAAAGATAATACTAGGATCTGTTGAAAGCTCTTTGTAAGTTTCTTTTAGATTCTGACTTTCGATACTATTGAATTTAAAAAACCTCTCATTGAAAGCTACATTGAATATGACGGAAAACAATGTAATCACCATAAAAAATAGATAAATTGAATAATACCGTTTCGTATAAACTATGAAAGAGGCTAATAATAAGGGAGAAAGCGCAACTAGAAGATAGTTATAACCATAATGTTTCAATGTAGCAAGAAAACCACCGAAAAATGCAATAATTGCCCAGACAACTAGCGGATCTAACTTTAGCAAAACAGCTTTAAATGAATATCCATCGAATAGCTTTTTGAAAACAGCGGTATATAAAATAAAAAGAACAAGAAGAAAAATTGTAATAGTTGAAAAGATATTATTAGTAGAGAGAAAATACTTAAAATTCGAAACCAATGTAGAAAAGTCAATAAAGGTATGTGAACCTGCACCCATTCGCCCACTGTTAGAAAACAGTGCCTTATGAGAAGATACCATATGCAAAAAACCTTCCGAACCAAAAAAAATAGTAGATAATACAAATGTAGCTAGAAGGAAAGTTAACGTATAAACGATAACACCTCCAAGTATAATAAGTTTTCTTTGCACTATTCCAAAACAAACAAGCGTAACGAAAAAGGAAAGTATCCAAACTATATAGGGCAATTTGTTTAAGTAAACAAGAGATGACAATAACCCCAAATTTAAATAAAACTGAATTGAGTTTAAAGGATTCTTAACATTTTTCCAAACTAAAGCCCAAATTAAAATTAGCGGAATAGCAAAATAATCATTCGTAAAATGAATAAATGTATGTGTATATTCTCCAGTGATTCCGTATAAAATTCCAATTAAAGGAATCAAGTGAAAAAATTTAAGTCTAAACGCAGTCCAAAATAGGCAAAAACAAAGTAAAACACTAGATGTAACAGAAGACATTAGAAAAAAAATGAAAGAATTGGTCAACGTAGACGCCGCAAGATCAATTCCATTGGTGTGAAACCAAGTTGCTATATTAACAAAAAAATAAATTAACCAGGAAAAAATCTGAAACAATAAACCTGGGTGTGTAATTGCAAAATAACCACTGCGATCTTCATTGTAACCTCTAATCCAAAAATCAAGACTTAATGCATGCCCCAAGTGGAGGTCTGCGTAATCATTATTTAGAACTTCCGCATCGAGTGAATATTTTAACTGAAAATAGATAGGAAGAAGAAGAATTGCTAATGAAACAATAACTGAAAAAATAAATTTAAAACTTTTTATTTGCATATTAAACCAATTAATTTGTATTGCGCTAGCGGGCGCCAAAACCTGTCAAAATTGTTTTCACAGTTTTAACCGTGATCAGCAAATCTAACCAGAAAGAGAAATTTTTTATATAATAGAAATCGTATTCTAATTTCACCTTCATACCATCAACTTCTGCCGCATAACCCTGTTCCACCTGCGCCCACCCGCTAATGCCTGGACGCACTACATGCCTGTATGCAAAAAATGGTACATCTTGTTCATACCATTTTGACAATTCATAAGATTCAGGCCGAGGACCAATAAAACTCATTTGTCCGATTAGGATGTTAAAAATCTGAGGAAGTTCATCAATACGATACTTCCTTAAAAATTTCCCAACTTTTGTAATGCGCGGATCATCTGCTGGATTGGTAAAACCACCACCTTTTGTATCCGTATACATCGTTCGAAATTTAATCATTCGAAAGATTCTTCCTCTAAATCCCATTCGAGGTTGGATAAAAAAAGCAGATCCTTTTGATTCAATGCGAATCAAAATGGCGACTATCAATAGAAAAGGAGATAAGATTGGAATGAACAAAATGGAAGCAAAAAGATCAATTAGCCTTTTGATTACTTCATAACTTGATGAAGGTAACAAACTACCAAATTCATTTTCTGTTAAGTGATCAATCTTAACCCTTCCCGTTAATGCTTCCTGTATTTTCTTTATGCTATAAACGGGAATTCTTGATAACGTACATTTTGCCAAAAACTTCTCCCAATCAGGAGTCATCTCAGTACTCTGAAAGTCTGCAACGATGGCATTAAATCTTTGGTTCGTCAAATCGGGAGAATCAATTATTTTAAACAAAGCTCCATGCATATTTTTTAGGTTCCGAGCATTGCCAAACGGAAGAAGTGCATATCTAACCAGTCGGTAGCGACGTCCCAAAAAAAAGCCAAGGAAACACCAAGCCAAAGTTACAAAATAACCGACTGCAAAAACTTGTATCGAATAACTCATTCTTGTGATTAAAATAAATAATATCGGAACCAAAAAAGAAAAAGTAGTAATTGGCAGAATATAAGCAGAGGTTTCCGATCCGGGCAATCGAAATAAATTCCGTAGAGCAAGTGTTGCTACAAAAAATGATATTACACAAGTTCCGAGAGATGTCACTACATTCGGATCTGGATGATTCCAAAATTGCAGTCCCCAAAGTGGGATCGCCGAACAAAGAATAATGACAAATAAACCAGAAAATAACTGAAAACTATAACTTAAAAATATAAGTTCAAACCATCGAGAATGTCGCCTTGTATATTCGGAATCCAGTAGAGTCACTTAATACATCCAAGAATGGTATCAACTGTTGTTTCAACAGAGAAAACGGACTTTGAGAGTTTTTTAGCATTCATTCCAATGGATTTTCGAGTTTCAAGATCTAATAATCTCTTCGCATTTTCAAATATTAAATCATCTCTCGTGGATTCACAGACATACCCACTTCCCGATTGATTGATTAGGTTTTCCAAATCATTTCCAAAATTTACTGCGCCAAGAACAGGTTTTCCCGAATTCAAATATCCTAATATTTTTCCAGGAAAATTGTGCGATTTATGATCTTTATGAAGGGAGAACAAACCAACATCAATTTCAAGTAACAATGAAGAAAATTCATCTTGCGAAATCGGGGGAAAATAAGAGACGTTAGCTGAAGAATTATTTTTGATATAATCTTTTACAATAGGAACTTCATCGCCATCACCAACAAACAAAAAGTGAACTTCAGGAAATACCTCCATCTTTTTAGAAAGAGTAAGTAAAATACTCATATCTTGAGCTTTCCCAATATTTCCGCCGTAGAAAAAAATAGTTTTATCCTTCAGGTTAAACTTTTCCCTATATCTGCTTAGCTTCGGAAGATGATTCTCTGTATTACTCCAGTTGTAAAGTAAAACTACTTTATCGGCAAAATCGGGAGATATGTTCTTAAAGTATGTTATGTTAGCTGGAGACTGAATTCCAATATAGTCAGCCTCTAAATAATTCCATCTTTCAAAGTAACGGAAAAATTTTGCCAAAAGAGAGTTTTCTTTTAACATTCCGTTATCGATTACCCATTGAGGAAAAAAATCTCTCAAAATTAAG
>NZ_JAFFPS010000056.1 GCF_016919165.1 Leptospira chreensis | reverse complement strand
GAATGTGAAAACAATATTTTAATTTTCTAGGCTCTCGATAAGAGACCGTAATTCGCTATGTTTATGATAAAAAGCAGAGCGATTGCATACCAAACGGGCTGTACTGTATAAAATGGACTCAAATTCCTTCAGTCCGTTGGCTTTTAAGGTTCCACCAGTAGAAACTAAGTCCACAATGCAGTCAGAAAGGCCCACAATGGGAGCAAGTTCAATCGAGCCGTAGAGTTTTATGATTTCGCAAGAGATCCCTTTGGAGAAAAAATACTCCCGGGTTAGGTTCGGATATTTGGTGGCCACTCGCACTTTGGAACGTTTGGCAAAGAGATCAAAGTCGGGAAAAGAGGCAAGAGAGAGCCGACAAGCCCCCAGCTTCAAATCTACAGGAGCGATGAGATCAAATCCCCCTTCTCTGAGGATGTCCCAACCCACAATGCCAGCATCAGCCGCGGCTTCTTCCACATAAGTGCAAACATCTTGGGATCTGACAAATAAAAGGCGGAGGCGTTTGTCTTCAGAGACAAAGGTGAGTTCTTTCGAACCCTCGGATGGCAGAGAGTTTAGCCATCCTTTGGATTGCAAAAGAATTGCAGTTTCTTCGGCAAGCCTACCTTTCGGAAGAGCCAAAGTCAACATAGGTTAGTTTTTCCCGAGTTTGAGGAGTAAATAACTAGAAAGGAGTTTCACGTCTTCTTGTGATTCCGCACCGTCTAGTTTCACTGCTTTTTCCAAATACTGTTTTGCTCCCGCCTTATCCCCGCTAAGGTAAGACAATCGGCCTGCTTGGTAGTAAGACCAAGCTTTGAATCCATTCAGTTCTCTGGATGGTTCAATGACAGCAGCAGCAATTTTATAATTTTCCAAAGACTTGGCGTTATTTTTTTCCCGTTCCCGGTAATTGCCAGCAAGGTAAAAATATAGAGCTTTGATTTCTTTAGGAGTATCGATTTTTTTAGCAGCGTCTTCTAAGTAGCCGGCAGCTTTACCGAATTCCCCTTTTTCTGCATAAAGTTTCGAAAGATCTTTCCAAACACGAAGTTCCATTTTACCGGTACTTTGGTTTTGTAGGAAGGCTTCCAAACTTTGGATTTGTGCCTCAAGTCCCACTTTTGATTTTTGGTGGGTGAGTTTTAAATCCTCAAGTGTTACTGTTTCTTTTTCAAAAAGGTACGCTCGGTATTCAAAAAATCCTATAATCACAGCTAACACAACAATAGCGGAGGCAAGGCTGATAAATACAGACTTACGATTCCGCGATAAAAAATGTGTGAACTTTAAAAAAGCGAGTTCTGCTTTGGAACCTTCAAAATCAGCGAACTCATCCTTTTGGATGAGTTCTGCTTGTTTCTTTTGTTCGATTGGGTTTTTTTTATGAAACTTATCCATGGACCTATCGGTTTTGGTTTAAATTCATAAAAGAACCGATGGATTCACGAGAAGGTTGGTTATCTTCTTTCATGTATTTAGCCATCTCTTCACGTTCTACTGCTTTATCAAAGTCTTTGATAGAGAGAGAAATCTTCTTATTGTTAGGTTCAATTTTTACAACTACTGTGCGAACCGAATCACCCACTTTGTAAAGATCTTCTAACTTAATGTTGCGACCATCTGGAATTTCAGAAATGTGAACCAAACCTTCGTAACCTGGTTCTACTTCAACGAAGACACCAAAACTAACGATGGATTTCACACGACCTTCCACAAGAGTACCCGGTGGGTATTTTTTGCGAAGAGCTTCGTATGGGTGTTCTGAAAGTTGTTTGAGTCCACAACTAATACGTTGTGCATCTAAGTTCACATCGAGAATTTTGTACTGAACCGATTGGCCTTTTTTCAAAAGGTTTAAAGGGTTCTTTTCTTTTTCATCCCAAGTGATGTCGGAGATGTGAATGAGTCCTTCGATTCCACTTTCTACTTCTACGAAAGCACCGTATTTAGTGATTCCAGTAATTTTACCTTCGAGCACGTTTCCGGCACGAACGTTAGCAGAGAGAGCTTCCCATGGGTTAGGGAGTAATTGTTTGAGTCCGAGAGACAAACGTCTTGCTTCGAAATCAATATCCAAAATTTCTGAATCTACTTCTTGGCCTTTTTTCAAAACATCTTTTGGATGTGGTGGTTTTTTTGCCCAAGAAAGTTCTGTTGTATGAATCAGTCCTTCCAATCCTTCTTTGAGTTCTACGAAAGATCCAAAGTTAGTGAGTGAAGTTACGATTCCTCGTACCACCATTCCTTTCTCTAGTTCTTTTTTAGCCCAAATCCATGGATCTTCATAGAGTTGTTTGATTCCAAGAGAAAGTTTGTTATTCTCTTTATCAACTTCCAAAACAATCACTTCGACTTCGGCCCCGATGTTGAAATATTGTTTGAAAGGAGCGAATTTTTTATAAGAAATATCGTTTTGGCGAAGAAGACCGACTACATCGTAAACAGAAAGGAAAACACCGAAGTTTGCGATCTTCACCACTTTTCCGTTGACTTTGTCACCGACTTTAACTTTGCCGAGGAGTTCTTCCCACTTCTCGCCGTTGATTTCGTCGAGGAGGGTTTTGCGAGAGACCACACCGGTTCTCGTTTTTTCGTTGAGTTCAATGATTTTGAATGAAAACTCTTTTCCACCTTCTGTGGATTCTTTGAATCGTACTCCTACGTGTGAGGCAGGAAGGAAAAGTTGGATGCCTTCGCTTTCTACAAGGTATCCTTTGTTTTTTACTTCTCCGACAATTTTACCGGAAAGTGGGTATCCGTTTTGACTTGCGTCTTTAATGGTTTCCCAACCAACTCTTTGGTCCGCTTCTTTTTTGGAGAGGACACAGTATCCGTCGACCCGCTTTTTAATGATCGCACTGACTTTCTCACCGCGTTTTGGCGTTTCTGAGAAGTCTTCACGAGAAACACGAGCTTCCAATTTCTCTCCGATACCGAGGAAAACAGTGTCACCGATGACATCGACTACAGTCCCTTCAATGAGGGTACCTTTTCCTGCGGAGTTTTCTTGTTCTTGTGCTTGTGACTGCGATTCCCACTTCTCTAATAATTCGCCGAAGGAAGAAGTGGTCTCATTTTTGGGGGAGGATGGGTTGGTTGAATTCAATGGTTACCGGGATACAAAACTTAGATTTGCCCAGAGGATGAAACCTTGGACAGGATAGTATTTAGGACAGTTTCCGTGTCGAGGGTGCTCGTGTCAATCAGGATTGCGTCCGAAGCCTGCTTCAGGGGAGCCACAGTACGGCTGGTGTCGCTTTCATCCCGGGCCTCAATCTCTTCCTGAATGTGTTTTAGGTCGGCTTTAAAGCCTTTTGCAACTAATTCATCGTATCGGCGTTTGGCCCTCACTTCCACAGAAGCGGTCAAAAAAAATTTAAATTTTGAACGGGGAAAGACCTCTGTCCCAATATCACGACCATCCATCACCAGTTTATGGGTTTTGGCGAACTCCCGGATGTGGTGGTTGAGGATTTCTCGAAAGGCCCGACGCGGCGCAATGTAACGAATTTTTTTTGTGATCTCTGGATCTCGGATTTCATGACTTATGTCTCTTTCACCTAGGAAAATTAAATTTTCCCCAGTAGCCGAAAGTTCACAGTGTACGGGAATTTTTGCGACAGAAAACCCAAACTCTGCTACGTCTCTTTCCAAAAGAGTGGCATCCGCTAATTTTTCGGTATAAAAGGGGAATTTGGAATCATCTTCTTTGGTTTCCAAAAATTTCTCCCATATAGCAAGAGTTAGTCCCCGGTAAAAAGCTCCTGAATCTAAGTAGAGAAACCCGATTTTATGGGCAATCATTCGTGCGAGTGTACTTTTTCCAGAGCCAGCAGGCCCATCGATGGCGATGACGTTTTCTATATGCAGCGTACTCATAAGATTATGATCTAAAGCTAGAACCTATTTTGATTTCGTCCAGAGGAATTCTTATACAAAAATGAGGCTAACTGGTGGTAAACGATTTTACCTTGACATCGACTTTTTGCCGGATACGATTCTAGAATTCAAGCGGGGTATCGGTGAAACTTAGAAATCGCAATCTGGATCCAGAACGAATTGCCGACTTCGAATGTTTCCGAAGTGGGATTTTAGAACGCATTGTCAAAAATTCTACCTTAAGCGAAATCTTACACGAAATTGTAAAGGGGATCGAGACTTTAAACCCCACTATGATTTGCACCGTGGTGCTTATTGAAAATTCTAAAATCAAAATGGGTGCTGCCCCCTCTCTTCCCAAAATTTATAATGATGCCATTGAGGGAGTGACCATTGGACCCGAAGTTGGTTCTTGTGGCACGGCAGCTTATACCGGCAAACGAGTTGTTGTAGAAGATATCAAAACCAGTCCTCTTTGGAAAAACTATAAAGAGAAAGCTCTCCTAGCAGGACTTTTATCTTGTTGGTCGGAACCAATTCAGTCCCATACAAACGAGACCATCGGAACTTTTGCAATTTACCATAAAGAAATCACAAGTCCTAACGAGTTCGATATCTTTATCATTTCCGAGACGGCAGATCTTGTCAGCATTGCCATTGAAAAATCAATTGTAACTGCAAAACTCAATGAAAGCGAACGAAGGTTCCGCGAATTTTTTGAAAAGAATTCATCAGTGATGCTCATCCTTGAACCAAATTTTGGAGACATCATCAACGCCAACCAAGCAGCCGTAGTATATTATGGTTACCCTCATGAAATTCTAACCAAAATGAAAATTGATGAAATCAATACTTTGCCAAGTGAACAAATCAGAAAGGAGAGAATGCAAGCGATCGCAGAAGAAAAAAACTATTTTTTGTACCCACATAAATTGGCAAATGGGGTCGTCAAACAAGTAGAAGTTTATTCCACTCCCATAGAGGCGAATCATCGCCACCTACTCTTTGTAATTGTACATGACGTAACAGAAAGAAAAATTGCAGAAGACAAAGTGAAATCACTGCTTTCCGAAAAGGAAATGATTTTGAGGGAGGTGCACCATCGGGTCAAAAACAATATGACAATCTTATTTAACCTCCTAGACCTTCAAGCTAGATCACAAGAAGATGAAAGACTCACCAATGCTTTAAATGATGCCACTAGTCGCATCAAAACCATGTCCCTTCTCTACGACAAATTGTATTCGGGAAAGGCCTTCCATGAACTACGGTTAGATGAATACTTATTACCTCTTATCCAGGAAATCATTTCTCTTTTTCCCTATCCAGTAAAACTAAATACAGAAATTACGAACACTTACCTCTCCGCAGAAAAACTTCAAGCGATTGGGATCATCACTAATGAACTACTGACCAATAGTTTGAAATATGCAAAAGTACCATCCCGGGAAATGGAAATCCAAATAAAAGGTTGGAACGAGGGAGAAGAGGTTCACTTACTCATCAAAGACAATGGAAGCGGTTTTGATTCCAAAATAACAACCCCAGAATCCCTGGGTTTTGGACTTACCTTAGTGAGTATGCTCGTAAAACAAATTTCCGGCAAACTCATGTTTCATGGAGATGCCGGAGCCGAATTTCATATCGTTTTTCCGATTAAAAATGGGTCTCGTTAGAAATGGGAAAACCATATCTAAATCTTTTTTTAGAATTACCAAGATAAGCAAATTCCAATCGAATGTTTTGGATCTGATTCACATCGCTTCCCCTATCTAAATACAAACGCACTTCTTTTTCCATAGTCCGTCTGTAAAAGTAATTCTCCTTAATGTGATTGTACATTTTTAGATATAAAATTTGTTCCTCTTTGGATAGTTTGGGATTTGGTTTTTCTGCGTTTAGGCTTGCAAACTTTAGTTTTCCGCTGAGGAAACGAAGCTGTGGCAGTAACAAATAATTTTTGGGACTAGACTCATCCATCTGGATCAAAAGAGGAAGTTTGACTTGGTTACAATTCCAATAAAATCGAAGGATAGGTTCTTCTGCGCTCACTTCCTTCCAAAAAAATTCCAATTCATTCTGAAGGTCACAGAATTCACCAGACTTTTCATCGGAATTGGGAACACTAACCAGTGTTTTTGGCAAGATAGAAAAGACTGTTTGATTTTGGCTAAACTTAGAATAAACTCCATGCGGAATCCAAACCTCATCTTCTATCTTTTTTACCATCTCTAAAGCTCGTCCCTCTCCATTTCTTTTTTTAAGTTCCGCATAAAGAGAAGTAGAAAGAGCATTCGTAAACTCTGGAAAAAAACGATCCCCTGCGTTTGTCTTTGTGATTGCTTGGAAGATGGTCACGTCCGCAAGTTCTGCTCCTACAGTTTGTCTATACTGCCAAAGTAAGGAAGGAATGAAAACAAAGTCCTTTTTAAAATCGGATTCAATAGACGCGTCATAAGAACCAATCTTTTTGTCCAAACGAAAGGAAGAAACAATCAGTTGGCGTTTGACTGCTTCGCAAGTTTTATGAGTGTATAATTCTGGATGGTTTAATAAAGAAGCTGCGTAATAATCAGAAATTCCTTCTGCAAGGGAACGACCAATGGCATTATTTCCGAGATACTTTCCCGTAATCAAATGGGTATACTCATGATAAATGGCATCGGGACATGAGGCAGTATCAATGATCCTTTCAAAAGCAAATCTACTAAAAATAGGAAAATCCCATTTGGGAGCAAACCATAACTCAGAATCCCAACTTCCTTTCACCTCTGAAGGAGGAATGGTGAGAGCGGTATTTTTAAGCGGAACTTTGGAATCAAAATAATTTGTCGGCGAATAGGCGTAAGGTTGGTCCAAACGAACAACGACTTTAGGATGGAATTCTGTTATCTTCTCTTTGGACCCAGAAGCGATGGCGATCTCTTTCCATTTGGATTCGATTTTACGTAAGTGGTATCCTAAAGTCAGGTATCTTAGATTTCCTTCTACTTTTTGGAGGGAGATGGGTGATTCTTCCAATCCAGAAAAAATCAAAAAATTTTCTAAAACATAATTGGTTTCTGACTTCAGGCCCATCTCTTCTAATCTGATGTCCTTGTGAAGGAAACGTTTCTCCGTTTCATCCCAATCCAAAACTTGATTTGTTTTTTTTACTTCGGCAGTGAGGCCGAAACCTGAAATCAAAGTAAAAACAAAAACCATACTTAAGATTTTTCGTATGCAATTACCTTTGTTGCCTTGTTGATTCTTCATTGATTTAGATACTCTATTGATTTTATTTTTTAAAAAAGAGGTCTTGTTTTTCACTAACTTAGTGAATGAAAAAACAAGACCGTAAAATTTGTTATGAGATGTGGATAGGATTAGAATCCAACCCCTACAGAATCATACATTCCACCGCTAACAACATTACCGAGTCCACCTGTATGGATGAGAATTCCCACAACGGCAACCACAGTCACAGAAGCGAGTACGTTTTCGAATACTTGGAAGTTGGTTCCGTGTAGGTAGTTTCCTGTGGATTGTTTTAACTGAATGGAAGAAACAATTTTATCCATATCTTGGTCAAGAGTCCCTGCAAATTCTGCATTTTTGATTTCTCTACTGATTCTTGTAAATTCGGCTGGAGTGATATGAGCTTTTAAATACTCATTCGCTTCTTTTGTTGTCATACCGTTTTTTACTAAAACTCTTGCTGCTTCTCTTACAGTCATGGAAGAAGCGGGAGCTGCAAATACAGTTTGCGATGCAAACGCCAATACTAGTAGGATTGTGATTTTCTTTTTCATTGGATAGTCCTTGGAATCAAATTTGTTTTAAGTGGGATTTTTTTGAATTCCCTCTCAAACTTGAATCCATCCTACTACGAAAAAGATTCCGAATCGTCTGATTCGATCGGATTGGAATGAAAACTACGACCGGATTTATCGAACCGGATGTTTTTTGAGAATTTTTTCTCTATATTCTCTTGGTGTGGTTCCCGTTTCTTTTTTAAAGGCTTCGTTGAAGGTGGATTTGGATCCAAAACCGACATCATAGGCGATCGCAAGAAGGGATCTTTCCGGTTCTTTTTCGATTTTTTCCTTAGCTTCCTTCACGCGATAGAAATTTGTATATTGGTAGAAACTCAGTTTGATTTCGGAATTTAAAAATTCGGAAAGTTGGTGGGAACTCAAACTCATTCGTTCCGAAAGTTCACGAAGGCTGAGTTTCTCTTCTCGGTATATTTTTTCATTTTCAAACAAATCTTGTAATTGTTTGCGTAGAAGGTCATGATCCAGTTTGGAAATTTGAGAGACCCTTTCTTTTTTTTCCTCTTCTACGATTTTACGAACTTCCAAAAAGAAATCGGGATAGGTTTGCCTAAGCACATATAAAAAACATAAAAAAAGCCCAATGGCAACACCGGAGAGTTGGTGAGAAGTTTGTCCCCCAGAGACTAAGGTTTTGAGTCCATGAAGAGAAAGTGCCAAACAAAAACCCACAACCAAAATTCCAATCTTGAGTGTGGGATTTTTTCGCAAAGTACGGAAACGGATCTGTTTAGAGATCCTTCGGAAGATGCGTAACATACACCAAATATAAATCAAAATGGTAGGCAAAACAAGAAAGAGCGGCCTATCTTGAAAAGAATGGGAATGGTCGGAGGTTTCCAAATAGTAATCTTTGTTCCAAAAATTCCAAACCAGTATGGATACAAAAAGGATAGATAAAGGAACGAGGCGGTAAGATAACCGGCGAAAGGAACGAAATTTTCCTTCTAAAACCGTAAGAAAGTATTCATCTAAGAAAACACCCAGACAAGCTACGATGGGTAAGTCTGTCAGATACAAATAATACAAACTCTTAATTTCCCCTGAGGAAATGAGATAAAAGTTAAAGAGTAGAAAACTAGTTCCTAAAAATATAATTCCGAGTAGGATTTGTTTTCTATTTTTGTGATAACTAAAGAATTCTCCAATCGCATAAAGAAATCCAAGTAAAGACGAAAACAAAAGAAAGAATTGGAAGAACGCATTGTAATTTTGGAAAGCAGAAAACATAGTTACCACTCATTCTCCTTACGAAAGACAATATTATTTCCGATCCAATGGACATAAACGGAGGAATCCTTGAAACGCCATTGATCCCATTCGATTCCCATCCTAAAATCGTTTGGTTCTCTTTTTTAAAACGATTTTAGGATTTCAAAAAATCCAGGAAAACTTGTGTCCACCCAACTTGTATCATCAAACGAAAGTTCTACGTTTGAAAGTTTAGAAAGAATCGCAAAACTCATGGCGATCCTATGGTCCATAAAAGTTTCAATGGCACAGGACTTAATCTCGCCCACTTCTCCAAACTCGTATCCATCTTTCGATTCGTTTACAGTGACACCGAGTCTTTCCAAATTGGAAACCATGGACTGGATGCGATCCGATTCCTTGGCACGTAGTTCTTCCGCGTGAGAGATTTGAAATCCCCCTTCCGAAAAGAGACCGGCAATGGTTAAGATAGGAATTTCATCAATAATAGACGGAATGAGATCTTCTGTAATGACCGATCTTTTTAATTTAGAAGGATAAACGAGTAAATCCCCTATTTCTTCCCCACATTCCTGGCGTTTGGTGGTCACTTCAATCCGACCACCCATATTTTTTAAAACGGTTAATATTCCTACCCGAGAAGGATTGAGACCAATGTTGCGGATAAGAAGTGGTTCACTCCCCCCCGCACAAAGACCAAAGACTATATAAAATGCTGCACTCGAAATATCACCTGGGATGACAAACTTGGCACCCGTAAAATGATACGGTGGTTTTACAGAAAAGTGGACCGAAGAATGGTGCTCGATATTCCCACCCAAAAACCGAATCATATTTTCCGTATGATCACGTGAGACTTCTGATTCTTTGTATTCGATGGAAATCTCCGAAGCCAATGCCGCGAGTACAAGAGCACTTTTGATTTGGGCGGAAGCAATGGGACTTGTATAAGAATAACTCTTTAGTTGTTTTCCGGTGACACGAAGCGGGGCGCGGTCATTTCCTTCCACGGAAACAATGTCTGCTCCCATATCCCGAAGTGGGTTCATAATCCTTGCCATGGGTCGTTTGCAAAGGGAGGCATCCCCGGTAAGAGTGGCCGTGATCCCGGGAAGTCCGGTGAGAAGTCCGGCAGAGAGTCGGATTCCTGTGCCTGCATTTCCAAAATCCAAAACCCGAGCAGGAGATTTTAAGTTATTTTTCCCAGGACTTAAGACAGAATAACTTCCTTTGCCAATGGGTTCTACCGAAAGCCCTAAGCTTTCAAAACAATTTAAGGTATGAAGGGGATCTTCTCCTTCTAAAAATCCATGAATTTCCGATTTTCCTTGGGAGAGTGCACTAAAGAGTACCGACCTATGCGAGATGGACTTATCTCCAGGGACATAAATTTCTTTTTTAGCACTTAATTTGATTTGGGGCTTCAACATGTTGTATTTTTCTAAAAAGTATTTTGCAATTTGGTGCTTCTTTAGTAGGTTTTGACGGAAACCAGGGTTTCACAAACGAACAACCAAATGCCTCTAGATACCAGTAAAAATAACCAAAAGATCCCAGTCAATCCAGGTGAAGTCCTTTTCATCGGAGGCAAAGCCTCGACCTCTATGAACATCCTACATGAAGGATCAGTACGAGTCGAAACCACTCTCGGAGATACAAGCATAGTTCTCTATAGTTTAGAAGGGGCAAACCTCACTCCAGGTATCTTTGCTCTCTTAGAAGGAACACCTTACCCCTATACCATTCGTGCCAAAACATCTTGTGTTGTATCCACTTATGTGATGAACCAACCCAATGCCAAAAAAACACTCACATCCAAAGTCTCTGTGGGAGTGATGGCAGTGCGAACCCTACTCAAAGAAATCGGCGAACTCTACAAACGAGTTCTTTCGATCAAAGGTCTAGCCGCAAAATTCGAACAGACCATGGACAACCTGGGTGCTGTGTATTATATCTTAAACCCATCCATATTTTCTGATGTAAGTCCGGGAGGCCTTATCACTCGTGATGAAAATATCATTGATCCAGTCATGAAACTCATCCGAAACAATTTGGCCGGGTTCCAAGAACATGGAGGGATGCTTCCTGACAAACCCACTGTAAATTTTTTAGAAGAAGACCATGGTGAATTTTTCGAACGTAATTATAGCGAAGCCGTAGAATGGAATGATGCTGAATTTCATTTCATCAGAAAAATACTAACTGTGAATCCAAAAATTTCACAGGCCTTATTTGAAGCCGACCCTACTCTATTACAAAGTGCTGCAGAAAGTTATGTGAAAACATATCGCGAATTATTCGAATTACTAAGTAAAGAAACATATGACCTATCAGAGATGATGAATAGTATGTTTGTGGGCGAAAATGCACTGGTTGAAAAATTCAATCTAACTTTGGATTTATTCAATACAGGTTATTCTACCATTCCTTCTACCGTTTTGTTGCCGATCACCGAATGGGCTCTTAAAAAATCCAAATCCTTACTAGATGAATACAAACAAATTTTTGGTTCTTCTTTTTCTGCTGTTGGGAATAGTTTAGACAAACTAGAAACCAAACAAACAGAACTCACAGCGAAATACGGACACGAACTTTCGGCTCAAAAAAATAAAGATGAAATGGCTGCACAAGGAAGTGAAACCATCCGTGCGGGAATCGATACCAAAGCTCTGAAAGTAGAACTTTTGAATTCGGCAAGTCAAATTCTAAACTACTCACAAGCAGATCCTGATTCCGTAAAAGAGTTTTCCACCCTGATGGTAAAACTCAAATCCTTTAAAAACCCTTTGGATCCAGAACCAGACAATCGCAAAATCAGAAGGACCATTGCAAAAACCTATTGGGAAGTATACAAAAAATCCTTCACTAAGTGGTTGCAGTCGGGCAAACAAGCACCCAAGGCCGTGGAACTCATGTTACGTTATGGATATTTTGACGAAAGTCTCCTCGACGAGGGCCATATTGTAGAACTCGTAAGCAGGTTGTACCAAGGTGGGGGAAACCCAAGTGCTCCCATCCATTATGGAACCGATTGGCTTGAAAAGATTTACTCGCGAGAAACCCCTACATCTGTAGATGAACTGGGACAAACATTTTTTGAAAAATTAAAAATGGATCTGAAAGATTCGGGAATTAAATCAGAAAAAGACATCCCACCAGATTATGATACGGGAGACGCAAGGCTTGGTTCCGAAATTTCCTCTATGTATGAGCCAAACGTGCGTTTGACGTCAGGAAACATTGCGAGCCATTTTCCCATCCTCACCAAATACCATATCACCATCCCTCTAGAAAAATGTTTTGTTTCCAAAGATGATGTGGAAAAAGCCCTGCAGTACATTCTAGGCGTAGACTATACGGCCTTCAACCGAGAAGTCATCTACCGCAATGAAGAGATCGGAATCAAAAGTGAATTTGTCCAAAGATCCATCATTCCAGACTTCATCCTTGTGCCATCCATCGGTCCAAAAATCATGATGTGGCAAGACCTTTCGATATTCCGAGGAGCAGGCTCTAAGGAATCTAGAGGTCGGATTTGTATCCCTCACTTTGTCACTGGGGATCTAAAAACCTTTATGTTGGAAGCTATTGCCGCATTCCGTTGGGAACTTTGTAAAAATACACTTGGTCCGGATTGGAACAACGTAGGGATTCCTTCCATTACGGCAGATTACACAGATTATGTGCAATTCTTCAAAAAGAGTAAGGACCTTTCTCCAGAACTCAAAGAAAAAATTTCCTCCGAATTCAAACGATTCCGTACAGACCGCGATAAGTTTGCCTACGATTATTCCATGTGGATTCGGTATGAAGCAGAAGGTGTACAGAGGGTCAACCGTGTGGTTCGTTCCATATTCTATCGCCACATTCCGTTCCATAAAAACATTCGCGAAAAGGTGAGTTCACAACCGGCTTATTCCGAACTCCACAACCGATTCAAAAACGTTCGCACCCGCCAACACAAAGAATTCGAAAACAAATACAAAAAGTATATGGATGCCAGCGGAAACCTTCCCAAAGAACTCTATGAGAATTTAACTTTTTACGAAGTTTAATTCTTGCCAATTTCCATAGATGCAACATAATTGCATCTATGGAACCCGTTCAAAAAGCCGATGTCACTATCATTGGAGGAAGTTATGCAGGACTCTCTGCTGCCTTATCTCTCGTTCGTTCTCTGCGAAATGTCATTGTGATTGATTCTGAAAAACCTTGTAACGCAAACACTCCCGCATCGCATAACTTTATCACACACGACGGAAAAACCCCTAGTGAAATACGTGCAAAGGCACTAGCCGATTTAAATGAGTATAAGACCTTTAAACTTCAGTTAGGTGAAGCGACATCGATACAAAAGAAGGAATCCGGGTACCTGATCCAAGGGACTGGATTTACTGATATCCAATCGAATCAAATTATTTTTGCAACGGGTGTCAAAGACATCCTACCTGAGATTCCCGGTTTTACCGAGTCCTGGGGAAAAACCGTCATCCATTGTCCCTATTGTCATGGGTATGAATTTGTAGGAAATCAAACTGGTCTTTGGATGAATGAAGAAGGCGTATTCGAACATGCTAAATTTCTAAAACATTGGTCAAAAGAAATTACTATATTCACCAATGGCCCAATCCAATTTTCCCGCGAGGAAGAAATCAAAATTAAAAATGAAGGGATCGAAGTGATAACTGAGGAAGTGAAAGAGCTCTTCCACAAAGAAGGTAAAATCTTAAAGTTACTATTGAATTCTGGAAAAGAAATTCCACTCCAAACATTATATTCCAAAATGCCGATCGTTCAACATTCTAAGTTACCGGTAGAATTAGGCTGTAAAATATTACCGAGCGGTCACATCGATGTGACACCATTTTTTGAAACCAGTGTATCTAATGTTTATGCTGTGGGTGACATGGCTTCTATGTTTCGATCTGTGGCCCATGCCGTTCATTCAGGAAATATGGCCGGTGCGAAACTCAACCGTGCCATGATTTTATCGTAAATTAAACTTCTTCGACGAAGTAAGGTCTTGTGTATTCGCGAACGATCTCCACAACAAAACGACCCCAGGATTTGGGGTCTTCTTGGGAGATATTTACCTGTTTGATTTTGGGAAAATAAGCAGTGGGTTTGAAAACAGTATGGGTTAACTCCAAAGTGCGAAGGTAGTTGTCCAATCGTTTTACTTTTACAAAATTGATGATTTCGTTTTGGATTTTTTCTTTTGGCAAATAACCCACGATGACCATTCGGGGGAATAGGTTTTTTTTCAGGAGAACGATGAAGTCTTCGAAACTATCCACACGGTCGATGAATCCTTCGTAAGCTCCCCCACCCAAGTTCATGATCTGGGTCACAATATCCATGGAAAAGGAAACACCTTCCATTGTGGACATATCAGAAATGATGACAAGGCCCTCGTCTGGTTGGAAAACCTTAAACATATCCGCACCTTTAAAATGGCGTCTAAGGAGTTTAGCAGCCGATACGTCGATTTCCTGGGCTTTGGCGAGGAGAACCTTCCCTTGCGGGTCTAAGATGGGGTCTCGCGTGATCAGATACCGTTTTTTCACGGCATTTTGGTTCATGACTCGAAAGGCCTTTACTTTTTCCTCGATTTCATCCAAGGTTGAGTAACCAATCTTAAGTACATTTTCCCGTTTGCGTTTCCCGATGTCTGTTTCTTCCATGAAAGCTTGGTGCCTAAATCTTTGTATTGCTTATCCTATGGCAATTCTACCAATGTATAGCATATTTTTGTCTAAGGAATAGAATGAGGTTTAATTTTTACATATTTCCCCTACTCCTACTTGTAATTCGTTGTTCTACAGTAGATTTTATCCCCGAACCTGACTACAGACCAAATGATTCCCGTTATAAGGTGAAATCCTGGGAGGAAGTAGAAGTCCTCCGTGAACGCCCCAAACGCCTATTTAAAATTGTTGGCGAAGTTGTGATTCGAAATACAGAAGATCTCACTTGGGATGATTATGAACCACGTGTCAAAAAAGATTTGTTCCGTAGAAAAATTGATGGAGTTTGGATGACAGAAAAAAACCAAACTTCCGTAGATTCGGTGACTGTGGAAACGATGGACCAAAAAGGGCGTTCTACTAATTCTTACTTACAAAAATCAAACCTTCCTTATTGGAAGGGTTATGCTTATAGGTACAAATAAAATTGTATGGCACGAATCTTTGACTCAGAAATTTATATATCTCCCGCCGATGAGTGGATCTTTCGAGAAAACAAAATCGACAAAGAAGAAATTCTACAGTATTTTCGGAACAATCTGCACGGTAATGAAAAGGGAGTTTATATAGAAAATAAATTCGGTGAACTCTCTGAACACGGATACCTTCGTATTGATGGATGTCCCTGCCATGTCCTCCACGTAGAACTATCAGAGAACACTATGGTATTTTTTACTGATGATGGAAGGAATTATCCATTTGGTGAATTTGAAATTTATGAAACAGAGGATGGTGGATTACTTGGCCTGCGAGCGGTAGAGGAAAGAATCAAATACAGATTCACTTGGAATGCAGCCAAAGAACTTTCTGATCATTTAGAAGAAGAAGGTGGGATCACCTATTTGGAATGGGAGGGAGTGAAAATGGAAGTTCCTAAGTATACTGGGGAGATTTTAGTTCCTCTCCCCAAAGATTATACTTAATTCGAAGGAGCTTCTTCGTCTGCTTTTAATTCCCGCCAAAGGTCATTGGCTTCAGAAAAATCTTTTTTTAAAGTCAAAGCTTTGTGAAGGTATTGTAAGGACCTTTCTGGACGATTCCACAATTTGTAAAGCGTTGCTAAATTAAAATAAGAGATATGAGGGGCATCGTTACGTTCGCAGCGAATGGATTTTTTAAGCCAATACACGGCTTCTTTATCGTTACCCATACGTAGTAACAACACACCAATTTCATTACATGGATTGCCATATTCGTGGTTTAGGCTCACCGCTTTATAGTAGGAAGCAAGGGCATCCGTCCATTGGCCGAGGGCATTTTGAACCAAACCCAGATAAAAATAGGCTTCTTCGGATTCTTCCAATTCTAAACTGGAACGAAGTTGAAATTCCGCTCGGTCTAAATCACCGAACTTAAAATGGTCTTTTGCTAAATCTAATGAAAGTTGGAAAGAACTAGAAGACAATGAGATACTCGCCTGTTTTCTTTCATTTTCGGATGACTTAAAAAATCTCCGTAAAACTTTTTATTTTTTCAAAGACAAAATCAGTTCTTCTGCGATTTGCGAAGCGGTCAGTCGGTAATGATCCAAAATCTGATTCCTTTCCCCATGGTGGATGGGCTCTGGAGGTAAAGCAAAAGTTTTTAAGAATTTACCCAAAAGTTCGGAAGGAATTTCATTCAAAAGAAAACCGGAGGCTCCGGCATGGATATAACTTTCATCCAAAATCAAAAACCGTTTGTTCTTTTGAATCTGTCCATGAACAAGTTCCGTATCATAAGGGCGTAACCAAAATAGATCCACAACAGAAACAGAGATCCCTTTTGGTTTCAAAATCTCTGCCACTGCTTTTGCAATCGGTAACATAAACCCAACTGATAAAATGAGTAAATCTTCCCCTTCCCTCACAAGTTTCCCTTTTGCCTTGGTGACTGGAAGTGGCGAATCAAACTTTAACTCACGTAAGTCGCCGTTATCTTTTGGGAAACGAATTGCTATGGGATGATCCGTATAATCCTTCATAAAGTGAAGGCTATCAATGATGTCTTGCGCGGAACTGGGAACAATGATATCCATATTGGGAAGTCCCGCCAAATACCCAAGATCCGAAAGACCTTGGTGGGTTTCCCCGTCAGGACCCACAATCCCTGCTCGATCGATCACAAACCGAACTGGTAAATTCATAAGAGATACATCTTCTACCAGTTGGTCCATGGCCCTTGTGAGAAATGTAGAGTAGATGCACATATAAGGAATGGCTCCTCCACTGGTCATGGCACCGGCAAAAGCGACGGAATGTTGTTCGGCAATTCCTACATCAAAAGTATGAGCCGGGTATGCTTCTTGGTATTCGCGGAGTCCCGAACCTTCAATCATCGCAGGAGTGATGACAGCAATTCGTTTGTCTTTGTCTGTAAGATCTGTGAGAGTTTTTCCCACAATTTTAGAAAGGCTGATTTTATTGGAATCTGAAGAAGCCATTTTCCCCGATTCTTTGTTAAACGGTGTCACACCATGGTATTTGATGGGATCGGCTTCTGCTGGTTTGTAACCTTTTCCTTTTTGTGTTAATACATGTAGAAGGATGGGGCCTTGGATTTTAGAAAGATTTTGTAACATATGAACCACGCGGTTCACATCGTGTCCATCAATGGGCCCGAAGTAAGTAAATCCCAGATCCTCAAAAAGTCCACCGGGACGCATCATAAAATGTTTAAAAGAAGTTTCCATATTATGAGCAAGCGCTTGTAATGCGGGCCCAATGAGTGGAATCCATTTTAAAAATCCATAAAACGCCGTTTTACCTTTGTTATAGATTTGTGAAGAGATG
>NZ_JAFFPS010000013.1 GCF_016919165.1 Leptospira chreensis | reverse complement strand
ACTTCCTTTTCCATTCTGGAGAAAGGGGAAAAATGCACGAATGATTTTTATCGTTTTTTGATGGATATGGAAACAGAAACTAAAGTCTCCCGCCTATGGGCAAAATTCAAACGATACACCCGTCGCAGCCTTTTGATTTTTTTCTTTCTCTGTTTCCTCCTATTTGTCCGCATTTTTCTATTCCAAATCTATTCCATTCAGGGAAATTCCATGTATCCGACCTTGGAACATGGATCGGTTGTTTTTGTTTGGAAGGGGGGATTTGCCATCTCTGCCAAATTCTTCGGAACCGAACTTCTATACACAGACCCAAAAATCAATAAACTCGATTTAGTCCTTTTTGTGAGTAAGGAGGATGAACTTGTCGTCAAACGAGTGATAGGTTTGCCTGGTGAATTTTATTCCATTGAATCGGGACGTGTTCTTATTGATTCCACCGAGTTGTTAGAAAACTACCTTCCCAAAGGAACTTACACAAGCGAACCAAGCACATCCATTTTTCTAAACCGTCATAACTCCCCTTTCCTTGCTATGGACAAACAAGGGAGAATTCCTCCTGGTTATTATCTTCTTCTTGGTGACAACAGGCAGTATTCAACGGACTCACGTTCGTTTGGACTTGTACCTGTAGAAAAAATCAAAGGCAAAGTGATCTTCTATTTTTAACAATGACCGAATACAAACAACGTTTTAAGTATATCATCCTATTTATACTCTCGCTATTTGTCATCCTACTCTTTCGTGTTGTTTATCTTACTTATTTTAATGATAATATCATTAATCTAAAATCGAGTAAGTATGTACAACGCGGAACCATCTATGATAGACGAGGGATTGAACTTGCGATCTCTCGTGAGTCGGCAACAGTGGGGATTGATCCCACAAATATTTATGATCCAGAACTCACAGCACAAGAGCTCGGTCCCATTCTTGGAATCACACCAAACAAACTCATTGAAACCATAAGGGAAAAACAAAATTATTTTTTGTTAAAAAGAGAAATCGAACTTACCAAAGCAGAAAAAATCAAAGCATTGGCACTTCCCGGTGTTCGTGTGGAAAAAGAATACAAACGAATTTATCCGCAAGGAAGTTTGAGCGCAAGTTTACTTGGGTTTACCGGTTACGATGATGACAAAGCCCTTTCTGGCCTCGAGATGTTGTTCAATTTGGAATTGTTATCTACTCCCGATGCTGAGTCTAGCAAAGGAAATAATGTCCATCTAACAATCGATAGTATCATTCAATACCGATTGGAAAAATCATTACAGAAAGCCTTTATCCAAACTGCTTCCAAACGCGGAATCGGTATGATTATGGATACAGAAACGGGAAAAATTTTGGCGATGGCCTCTTATCCCAATTTTGATCCCAATCATTTTCAAGATTTCCCTTTGGAATCTCATTCCAATTGGTCCATCCGCCATGTTTATGAACCGGGATCCACAATGAAGATTTTCATTGCTCTTATGTTACTGAATGAAGGAAAAATCCTTCCCGGGGAAAAGTTCCATTGTCCCGGATACATTGAAATTGGAAAAACCACCATTCGTTGCACAGATAGTCATGGCCATGTCAACTTGGATGAAATTTTACAATACTCTTGTAACGTAGGAATCATTAAAGCAGCACAAAAAATTGATGAAGCAACTTATTATAGTTATATGGATAAATTTAAATTTGGAAAACGAACCAATTTTTCCATCCATGAAGCAAAAGGTTATCTTCCTCCCCTAAACAAATGGAACAAAAGTACACCTTACTTTTTATCCATTGGACAAGGTGTTTCTGTGACACCGATCCAACTCATCACAGCAGCAGCAGCCGTTGTGAACGGTGGGATTTTATTTGAACCATCTGTGGTTTCCCAAATTACCAATTCTTATGGGGAACTGGTTCATGAATTTTCCATAAAACATGAGTTACTCGGTATCAAAGAAGGTGCGGCAAAAAAAACCTTAAACGCTATGAGTAAGGCCGTATCCCAAGGAACAGGAAAAAAGGCTTATTTAGAAAACTACTTTATCGCAGGGAAAACCGGAACCTCACAAAAAGCAAAAGCGGGAGCGGGATACCAAGCTGGATTGTTTACCGCTAGTTTTCTTGGATTTTTTCCCGCAGAAAAACCTAAGTATGTGGGCCTCATTGTATTTGATGAACCGGGCGGAGAGGCGCATACAGGAGGTGGGATTGCAGCACCTGTCTTTCGTGAGGTGGTAGAAAGTATCATTCCTATTGTCGAAAAAAGTGAGAAGGCACTGGTTTACCGATTGAAAGGGGAAAGAGATAAAATCTACAAACTGGATCCTAAGGTGATGCCTGACCTTACTGGGTTCACTGCATCCGAAACCATCCAAATTTTAAAACAACTCAAAGCAGAATACAAATTAGAGGGCTCTGGGTTTGTCAAATCACAAGACCCGAAAGCCGGATCTTCTCTTTCCCCCAATGCCACAATCAAAATTGTTTTGGAACCTTAAGTGAAAGACTCTCTCTTAGAAAAAAATCTAGCGGCCCTTCCTTCTCGATTGGCCGAAGCGGTTCAGAATCCAGTGAATTCATTTGGTGCCATGGATTTGAATTCGCAAAACACAGAATCCAAAATTTCTTACGAACTCACAAAATCCAAAACAGGGGATCCCACTTTAGAATTAGATGGAGTATGGATCCACAGCCGGTTTGATCCCAAAAAAGAAGCCGAAAGGTTTGCCACCGAACTTCCCCATGATGGCAGTGAAAGGATTTATCTTTTGTTTGGTGCCGGTTTGGGGTATATTCTCCCCTTTTTGATTGATAAAGAGAAAGTCACTGTCATTTGGATGGAACCCTTTCCTTTTTTCATTCAGGAAGCATTCAAAATCTTTGATTTTTCAAAACCTTTGTTAGATGGAAAACTAATCCTCATTACTGGTGAGGGAATGGAAGACCAACTCTCGGAAGCGGTGAAGGGAAAAGGAACCTATCCCATTAGTTTTGTTCCCCACCGTGGGTCTTGGCAATGGAAAGAAACAGAATACCAAAGATTGAAATATACCGCCGAACAGATGTTTCACAAAAAAGATGTGAACCTTGCCACATTAACCCGTTTCGAAAAAATTTGGGCAAAAAACATTTGTTATAATCTTCCCGAGTTGTCCAAGTTTCGTCCGGTCTCGGATCTTTTTGGAATCGCAAATGGGATCTCCATTGTTGTTGCGGGCGCTGGACCAAGCCTTTCCGAATCCATACCCAATCTCATAAAGTATAGAAACCAATTTTTACTTCTAGCAGTGGATACGGCCCTTCCCATCCTCACTTCCTTTGGTGTAGAACCTGATTTGATTTTTTCTGTCGACCCGCAAGCACTCAATAGCCAATATCTGGAAGATTATTCGGGAGAAGCCATTTTGGTTTTTGATCCGACTTCGACTTACTTGAGCCTTCGTTTAGACAAAGGACCAAACAAAGGTTTTGTGACCTCCTCCCCTTTCCCACTCATTCGGTTATTGGAAAGAACGGGTGAATCGGAGATTGGTTCTGTTCCTTTCGGTGGTTCTGTTTCTACCAATACAGCAAGCCTTGCTACCCTTATGGGGGCTATGTCTGTATTTTTAGTCGGACAAGATCTGAGTTTTACCAAAGGTCTTGCCCATTCCAAAGGGGCAGTCCTCGAAGAAAGATTGAACTATTTAGAATCCAGAAAGTTTCGCCGCGAAAAACACAATTACAAACAACTCTTTGCCTTACCCCAAAAAAAAGTCACAGGCAATTTGGATGAAACCTATATCACCAATGAGAAAATGTTGATCTTTAAAAAATGGTTTGAAGATCATGCCAAAGAAAATCCTTGGACCAACTTGACTCAGTTTGGTGCCAAACTAGAAGGAATCCCTCATTCGGAGTTTGAAAAAGAATTTGCGAGTGAATTAAGTGAAGTAAAAAACCAAACCAATTTAGTAGAATCAGTTCGTAACAAAATCCATTCCCAACTAAAAATGGACTCTCCTTATTTCGATGAAAAACAATTGGTTTCCGAAATTAAATCCACAACCGAAGCCTTGTCAGAATTTGTTACCACGGTCAAACGTGGTCTCTCTGTTTCCCAAAGGATTTATAACCAAATCCAAAGAAACCAAATCAATCCCAATACCTTTTCGGAAGATATCAAACAAATGGATTCGATTGATGAACAAGTTTCTGGGAAAAAAGGTTTGAATGAAATTTTGAGTTTAGGAATCCAAAGAGTGATTTTAACCATCACCGAAGGATATGATGACAACTTGAGTTTGGAAGAAAAAGAAAACATCCAGCTTGGTGTGGCAAAGAAGTCGTTACTTTTATATGAAGGACTTTACGCATCCGTTCGTTCTACCAAACGAATGCTCACAAAATCTTTATACCGATTACAATAATCTATTCAGTTACGGATAAAACAGTGAAGTCAACACGTCTGTTTTTAATTCTTCCGGCTTCTGTAGAATTAGATTCAATTTCTGCCGTTTCACCAAATCCGCGATAGTCGAGCTGCGATGCACTCACACCATTTTTCACTAATTCATCAAAAACAAACTTAGCACGTTCATCTGAAAGGATTTTGTTTTCATCCATCTCACCAATAAAACAAGTATGTCCTTTGACGCGGATACGAATGGCAGGATAAGATTTTAAAGCTTCTGCGAGTGTGGCAATTTTGTCTGCTGCCAGATCTTCTGTTTGCATACTCTGTTTGATAAAACGAATTTGAAGGTCGTTGATATAACGAATGGCTCTGCTTTGCGATTCAAATTTATCAGAAGCTTTTCCTTCCGATAGGGCCACTCGCTCCAAAGACCTGGTTCCCACTTCCGAAGAAACATTGGAACTTTGATTTGTGTTTTCTTGTGATTTGGAACTTCGATTGCAACTACGAATTCCAAAAACAATTAAAACAATAAAGAATATTAGAATCAGCGTAAGTAGAATGATACGCCCCACTCGATTTTGTTTCGGAGTGATTTGAAATTTATTCAGGGCAACTAATTCATTGTATTCCGGTGTGGGAGCGATGTCGTCATGTGAGTCACCACCATCATAAGATTCCAAATAAGAAGGAGTAAAACCTTCAAAGGAAGATTTGGCAGAACGAGCGGAACTGCGTTTAGGAGTGGATTCCTTTTTTGTCGTTCCCTTGGTTGTTTTTTTCTTTGCTGCCGGGACAGAAATCTTTGCTGCCCACTTACGAATTTCCGTACGAAGGTATTCATCTGCCTCAGGGCTAAATTTGAATTGATCTCGAATGTATTTTACAGTGCGTTTTTCCACATCTGTATAGTCCCCACCATCTTTAATGGCATCAAACAGGGTCTTCGCAATATTTTTGCCAATAGGAGCTTTGCTACGTTTGGTGGCTTTCTCAGCAATTTCTAACAATTCATTATCATATTGTTTACCACTTATGGTACGGTAATAACTATCTGCCACGTGAAAGCTCCTTTGTAATACTATCGACCGAGAGGGGCGATCTCTGCATCCTTTTCTTGGACTTAAGTATTGAATCCGTCCAGAAATTGGTTATTTTTGATCTTATACTGCAAAGAACCACGGCTAATCCCCAGAAGTTTGGCGGCTTCTTCCTGTGTGGAGACCCTTTGGAAGGCTTCTTTGATCCAAATGGCTTCCAACCTTTCAATGGCAATATTGAGAGAAAGATTTTCCGAAGGAGATAGAATCTCTGTCCCCACGCCAAAACTTTGGACCTTGGCATTCGATTCGGTTTCTCGTTTCCCATCTTGTAAAAAGGAGTGTGGTTCCAAAACATTTTCTGGAGGAACAAGGACTGCGTACTGAATGACACTTTGGAGCTGCCTTACATTTCCACTCCAAGGCATTCCGGTCAGTGCCTTTAATGCATCTGTCGAAAACGTTTTGTTCCTTCCATATTGTTTGTTGTATTGATATAAAAAATGATGAGCAAGAAGAGGAACGTCCCCTCTTCTTTCACGCAGTGGCGGCATACGCAATGGAACTTCCGCTAGGCGATAATACAAATCCATAGAAAAAGTTTCTTTCTGGATATCTTCCAACAAATCCCGTTTGCTTCCGGTAAAAATTCGAATGTTAAGAACCTCGTCCTTTTTTTTCGCAGAAGGATTCGGCATCGTTTTATCTCGTAAGGTTTGGAAAAATCGAGTCTGTAAGTTGGATGGTAAATCCCCAATGGATTCAATGTATAAAGAGCCACCATTGGCCTGTTCTAATTTTCCTGGATTAAAAATCTTTCCACCTTGGACACCAAATAGTTCGGCTTCCAAAAGTTCATAACTAAGCCCCGAACAATCCACGGTGAGAAAGGGACCGTTTTTTCTTTGGGAGATATAATGTAAGGCTTTTGCGATTAATTTTTTTCCCGAACCTTCTTCCCCAATGATCATCACCGATGTATCCGAGGGACCCACTTGTCTAATCCTATGTTTTAAAAAAAGAATGCTAGGATCATAACCAAGAATTTCCTCTACAGGATCTTCTTCTCTTTTGGATTTTTCAAAGGCTTCTTTGGCAATTCGCTCTTCAAGAATAACAATTGTTAATTGAGATGCAAATAATGTAGCTTGGTTGATAATATCGGATGAGAAAAAATTTACCTTATCCGACTCTAGGTTGAGTACACCAATAGTGGAATCTCTGGTAACAAGAGGGATTGCAAGTTCCGAACGAACGGTTTCAATTAGTTTTACATAGTCTTTGTCTAAAGTGACATCGGGAACATAGATAATTTCTCTGGTCGAGGCGGCCCGCCCCGTAACACCCAAGTTAAACGGAAGTTTGGCGGCAATTTTCTTTTCCCAATCCATACCTTTAGCCGCAACAATGGTAAGGACTTTTTCTTCCTGGTCCATAATGGAAATACTACCGGTAGAAGCTCCGAACAAAGTCAGAGTCATGTCCAAAATGAAATTCAAACGATCCGTAATATTCGGAAGTTGTTGAATTTCTTTTTGGATTTTCCTTAAAGTACCGGAAATATCCTGTTTTACAGACATTTGTTTATACTTTTGCGTTTGCCTTTTGGTTTGTCAGGTATTTTAAGTAGGCAATGATAAAATCTTCCAGATCCCCGTCCATCACTGCATGAACGTTTCCAGTTTCAAAGTCAGTTCTATGGTCTTTTACCAAATTGTAAGGATGAAACACATAACTTCGAATTTGTGATCCCCAAGAGATATCTCGTTTTTCACCGGCTTTTTTTGCGTTCTCTTCTTCTGCTTTTTGTTTTTCCATTTCATACAAACGAGCACGAAGCATCTTCATCGCAGTATCACGGTTTTTGATTTGAGATCTTTCCATTTGGCAAGAAACGACAACACCTGAAGGAATATGTGTGATTCGCACAGCAGAGTCCGTTGTGTTTACGTGTTGTCCCCCAGCCCCAGAGGAACGGTACACATCCACACGCAGGTCTTTTTCTTCGATATTCACTTGGATATCATCATCAACTTCTGGTGTTACATACACTGAGGCAAAGGATGTATGTCTTCTTTTATTGGAATCAAATGGTGAGATTCGCACAAGTCTATGTACCCCAGACTCACATTTTAAATATCCGAAAGGATGATCCCCTTGGATATAAAGCGTGGCATTTTTGATTCCCGCAGTTTCGCCCGGTTGGTAGTCTACAAGTTCCGCACGATATCCTTTTTGTTCACAAAACCTTGTGTACATTCGTAGCAACATATCCGCCCAGTCTTGGGATTCTGTTCCTCCGGCACCGGGATGGATATTGATAAAGGCGGCCTTTCCATCATCTTTACCGGCAAGTGCATCTAACATTTGCAAGTTTTCAAATGCTTCAAACATTCGATCAAAATCATCATTTAAAGATTTTAAACCTGACTCACCCATTTCCTCCGAAGTGAGTTCAATCAAATCGGGAAAATCAATGAGTTCCTTTTTTAAATCTAACCAAGGATCTAACTTTAGTTGTAACTCGTTTCGTTTTTGTGTTACATTTTTTGCTTGGTCAGGGGAATCCCATAACTTTGGATCGTTTGCTTTTTCAATGAGTGATGATAACCGATCATAGTCTTCTTGGAAGTTTTGAGCTGTCCAATAGGTTTGAAATGAATCTATCATTTCGGATGTTTGTTTTTTTAAGTCTTTGAGTGATCTATCCATAATGCGTAAATCCGAATCGGAAGTTTAAAATAAAGAATCTTTACGAAGTCGTTCCACTTCCCATTGGAATGTGGTTTCTCTCAGTTGTGGTGTATTTCCTTCAACTGTTCCCACAAGAGAATAACTCGATTCTTTTCCATAACTATCAGGCAAACGTTTGAGTATAAACTTACCTGATTTAATGAGTTCAATGACATGTAAAAGAAAAGGATCTTTTTCCTTTCGGCTCATCTCTTCCATGGAATAATAAAAAGTAGAAAGTCCCTTATAAAACCAATCGATACATTCGTTTTTACCGCGAGGCCAAATTTGTTCCAAACGAATTTCTGATTCTTGGACTAGTGACTTTCCAAGGAATGGTTTTTGTAACACACGGCACTGCGAATAAATTTCGAAATTTAAATCCCGATCTCCACCCTTTTCAAAATCCACACCAATCCAACGAATCCAAGATTTTTTTTCTTTAATGGATAAGGCAGGGATGAGTGCAAATAAATACCCTTGGTCTTTAAATATCCGTTCATGGGCAAGATGTTCCAAAATCTCCATAGGGATCATATAATGACCCTTAGTCCATTCCACCACATAAGGAATCGATTCTAACAAAAGATATTCCGGTGGAGTTTCCGAACGAATGATATCTCCAAACTGAGTGAGAATAAAAATAAAAGATAACAACTCCTGACGACTGAGTCCCGAAAGTACACTCACAGAACCGGTTAAATTCTGAAGGGCCCTACGAATCATCAGATGTTGTTGGAGTTGGGTTTGATTTTCAGACAAAATAATCCCTAGATGTTTTTCAAAATTGCGAAGGTTGGAACGTTCACAATTTTTAAAATTTCCAGAGATACTGAATGGCATTAGAGAGCGCGCCTTCCTATATCTTTTCTATAAAATGTATCTGGTGCTTTGATTTTTGTTAAAAACGAATAACAATCCTTTATGGCATCTTTTAAAGAATTACCAAAAGAAGTGATTCCAAGAATCCTTCCTCCATTCGCTAAAACTTGATTTTCTTGTCGTTTGGTTCCCGCATGGTAAACAACCACATTTCCATCGTTAGATGGAATTTCCAAAGGCATTCCTTTTTGCGGAGAGTCTGGATATCCTTTCGCCGCAAGTACGACCACAGCAGAAGATCCTTCTTTCAATTTTAGATTTCTTTCTGGAAGATTGCCGGTTGCTGATGCATAAAAAATAGGTAAAATATCTTCATCTAACAGGCGAAGGACACATTGTGTTTCTGGATCTCCAAAACGACAATTGAATTCCACTACACTCGGAATTCCTTCTTTGGTAATCATAAGGCCGACATACAAAAGTCCTTTGTAAGGATGCCCTGATGTGCGAAAATCAGCTAACATGGGTTCAATGACCTGTTCCTTCACTAAAGAAAGAACAGCATCGGTGACAATCGGTGCCGGCGCGTAGGCTCCCATTCCCCCGGTGTTGGGGCCAATATCTCCATCATAAGCACGTTTGTGGTCTTGGGCTGCCGGAAGACACATATACCTTTCGCCGTCCGCGATGACAAATAAAGATGCTTCTTCTCCTTCTAAAAAGGATTCCAAAACTACTTTGTTACCACTTTCCCCAAACTTAGATTCCAAAAATATTTCATCTAATGCCTGTTTTACTTCCTTCATTTCGAAAGCAACGGTGACACCCTTTCCCGCAGCAAGGCCATCTGCTTTGACGACTAAAGGTAAGATATCTTTTTGAGCATAACTCCAAGCAGATTCATGATCCGTAAAGACTGCAAAGGAAGCCGTAGGAACTTTGGCACGTTTCATCATTTCTTTTGCGAAATGTTTACTTCCTTCGACTTGAGCACAATAGGCAGAAGGCCCAAAACAAGGGATGTCAATTTCGGCACACCAATCAGAAAGACCATTCACTAGTGGATCTTCTGGACCCACGATCACAAGGTTTGTTCCCGATGTTTTGATATATGCGAAAAATTTAGATTTATCTAATATAGAAATCTCGGATGGATCCAAGAGCACATCTTTCGAAAATCCACCATTCCCTGGAAATACTCGAAGAGATTCCAAAGATTTTGATTTTGAAATGGCATCAGCTAACGCATGTTCTCTTCCGCCACTTCCAATGAGTAAAACTTTAAATTTATGTTCCAATTTTTTCTAAAGCCCTTACCGTACTATCTAGTTTCTCTTTCCAAGTATTATACTTTTCTCTTTCTTTTTCTACGACATCCGGTTTTGCTTTTTCTAAGAAGGCTGGATTGTTGATTTTATTTTCCAACTTTTCCATTTCCAATTGGATTTGTTTTTTCTCTTTTTCCAATCGTTGTTTTTCTTTTTCAAAATCAAATATCCCTTCTAGAGGAAGAAAAATTTCTCCAATGGAAAAAGCTCCCACAGAATCCGTATTTTTTGCTTCATAAGTATCGATAAATTCAATACTCTCTGCTTTGGAAAGTTGGAGGATGGATTTGATTTCTCTTTCCATCATCTCTTTTAATTCTTTATGATTACACTTAAGAATCACCTTACATTTTTTCTCAGGTTTGACTCCGAGTTCCGCACGCATGTTTCTAATCTTTGTGATGATCTCACGAACAAGTTCCATTCGAACCACAGCCGGTGCCGAATCAGAAACTCCATAAGCTTTTGGAAATTCTGTTTTTGCAAGTTCTGTTGGATCCAGTAAAGAGTGAATTTCTTCTGTGATAAAAGGCATAAATGGATGTAAGAGTCCAAGTGACTTCTTTAATACACTGATTAGTACGAGTCGTGCTTTCTCTTGTGACTCTGGACTTACATTTCCATACACGCGAGCTTTGGTTAATTCCAAATACCAATCACAAAAAGATCCCCAAACAAAATCATAAATAGAATTGGCCATTTCGAAAAAAAGATAACCGGAATAGGCTTTTTCATACTTATTAAGCATCCGATCAAATTCATTCAAAATCCAAAGGTCAGTGTCTTCCAAAGTATTGATCTCTGGTTCTTTGGCTGTGAACTCTTCCGGTAGGTTCATAAAAATAAACCGACTCGAATTCCAAATTTTATTACAGAAAGAACGATAGCCGTCTAACCTAGATTCATCGAAAAGGATGTCTTTTCCTTCCGGTAACACTGCTGCGAGAAAAAATCGAAACGAATCCGTTCCGTATTTACTCATCATATCTAAAGGATCAACTACGTTTCCGAGGGACTTACTGAACTTCTTTCCATCCTTATCACGAACGAGGCCATGGATGAGAACTTTCTGAAAGGGAACATCATCCATAAATTTCAGACCATTCATAATCATCCGCGCTACCCAGAAGAAAATGATATCAAAACCAGTAACTAAAACCGACGTAGGATAATATTTTTTAAGTTCTTCCGAATTTTCAGGCCAACCAAATACAGTGAACGGCCAAAGCCCTGAAGAGAACCAAGTATCCAGAACATCTTCGTCTTGTTTGATGGTCTCTTTGGTAACAGAAATTCCTTTTTCGGAAAATAGAGATACGGCTTCCTCAACGGATTCGGCAACCACCATTTCTCCGTTTGGTGCATAATAGGCAGGGATACGATGACCCCACCAAAGTTGACGAGAGATACACCAATCACGAATGTTTTCCATCCATTCAAAGTATGTTTTTTCCCACATCTTTGGTTGGAACTGAACCTTACCCGATTTAACTACTTCAATGGCAGGTTTTGCTAATGATTCAATTTTTACAAACCACTGAGTCGATAACAACGGTTCAATGACAGCTCCACCTCTTTGGTTGTGGCCCACACTATGTATATGGTTTTCTATTTTTTCGATATAACCATTTGTCTCAAGCTCTTCTACAACACGTTTGCGAGCTTCAAACCGGTCGAGTCCATTGTATTTGCCAGTTTGTTCATTGAGAGTCCCATCCAAATTCATAATATTGATAGGAGTTAATTGCAAACGAAGTCCGGCTTCGTAGTCATTGATATCATGGGCCGGGGTGATCTTTACAAGGCCTGATCCAAATTCTTTATCCACAAAAGAATCAAATAAAATAGGAATTTCTTTTCCCGCAATTGGCAAATATACAAACTTATCTTTTAGTGCCGCATAACGTGCATCATCTGGATGTGCACAAACGGCCACGTCCCCAAACATAGTTTCGGGTCTTGTGGTCGCCACTACGATGTATTCGTCTTTCGTTAGAGTTTTGGGATCTTTTGTTTTGAACTCAGCTTTGGGATATTTCACATGGTAGAGTTTGCCTTGTTTTTCTTTGTACTCTACTTCGATATCGGAGATGGCAGTTTTAGTAACCGGACACCAATTGATGATTCGTTCCCCGCGATAAATCAAACCTTCATCATACAAACTGCGAAATACTTTGATAACAGCTTTCGAGAGACCTTCATCAAAGGTAAATCTTTCACGAGACCAGTCGACAGATTCACCGAGTAACCGTTGTTGTTTGGCGATCATTCCGCCAGAATGAGCTTTCCATTCCCAAACTTTTTCGATAAATCCTTCACGAGTAAAATCAGTTCTTGATTTTCCTTCCTTTCCTAACTCACGTTCCACAACCACTTGTGTTGCGATTCCCGCGTGGTCCATCCCTGGAACCCAAACTACATTTTTACCTTTTTTGCGTTCAATGCGAATGATGATGTCTTGGATTGTATGATTGAGTGCATGCCCAATATGTAAATTCCCTGTGACGTTTGGAGGAGGGATGACGATCGAGAATGTTTCTTTGCGAGAGGAGTCAGGAGCAAAGGTTTGTTTTTCTTCCCAGGTTTGTATCCATTTGGGCTCTACAGATTCGGGATCGTAACGGTCAGGTAGCTGTGATTTCATAGGGTCTTTGGATTTCTTGCACTTTACTATGTTTCCGAAACAGTTTAGGGGTCAAGGATGAAACAGCTACCATCAGGTTCGCATTGACAGAAAGGGGAGGCAAAAGAATCTGGTTGGCATGAACGCAAAAACAGCAAAAATCCTCGGCAAATATGCAACCTTCAAAGGTGTTTCAGAAAAACAATTGAAACGCGATTGGTTGTCTCTTTCTCATATTGAGAAAGATAAAAAAAGACAAGAAATCCTTAAAGAAATCGCTAAGAAATAAGACAGGCGGAAGTTTCCTTCCGCTCTTTTTATGGAACGTAAGTTTCGAATTCTTCTCTCTCTCCTAATCCTTGGATTTTCCCTCACCAGCCTTTCTCATTGTTCTAGACAAAGCGACATAATACTTTCCCAATACCAAGAGAGTTTGGCTGAGGCGAGGAACTTAAATCGCAAACTCATCGTAGTTTTCGGGGCCGATTGGTGTCCCGACTGTAGAGCATTAGATGGGATTTTTCAGGAACCAGAACCAAAAGCCCTACTCTCTCAAAATTTTCTCATCTTTAAAGTCGATGTGGGCCGCTTCGATAAAAATTTAAGTCTAAATGATACATTGGGGAATCCCATCCAAAATGGAATTCCAGCTTTAGTTGTTATCGAACCCACAGGAAAAATTCTCACCTCCACCAAAGGAGGGGAATTCTCTAACGCCAGTAAGATGACAAAAGAACAAGTTTTAGAATATTTATACCGTCTTTAGGAGAAGGTTTCTTTTAAAAGAACCGCTTTAGATCTATGCACCAAAATTATAACCAACTAACAAATAACATGTCCTCATTCAAATTGATAACCTCTTTCCGATCCTTCCGATACATACTATTATCCCTAAGTTTCTTTTTGACCTTTTCTCTTTCTGCGGAAGACCAGGCCACACCGATTTTAGTTGTTGGCAATCCACTTCCCGAAATCAATTACACAAACCAATGGGAAGAACCAAGTCCCATTCCAGTGGAGACCACAAAGGTTTTATTTATTTCTGATATGGATGCGAGTAAAATTATCCACCCCATCTTAGAGAAAGAAGGAAAAGGATATTTGGAATCCAAACAAGCAGTGCTTGTTTCTGATATCCATAGAATGCCATCACTCATTTCTAAATTTGTGGCTCTACCCAAAATGAAATCTTATCCGTATACACTTCGTTTGGTGAGAGAAGAAAAAATCGCCGATCCTTTTCCGAGAACAAAAGGATCTCTCACCCTCATCCAACTGAAAGCAGGGAAAATTACGAAGATCCAAATTGCCAACACGGAAGCGGAAATTCGTAGCTTTCTCGAAACGCAAGAGAAACCAACCAAACCCAATCGCTAAAAGGCGAATATGTGTCAAAATATCGCTTTTTTTCCTTAGAAATGTAAAATCTACTTGAAAACGCCGTTCTCTTTTCGCAAAGTTTCTCTCTGAACCTATTTTTTAGTTACGAGAGAAACGAATATGGCACTTCCTAAAGTTTGTGTAATTGGCGCAGGATCCTCCGGTATAACCATCATTAAATCATTGAAGGAACATGGGATTCCCTTTGATTGTTATGAAAAAGGAAGTGATGTGGGTGGTAACTGGCGTTATAAAAATGACAATGGTCTGAGTAATATTTACAAATCCCTACATATCAATACACATCGAGATCGGATGGAATATCGCGATTATCCGATGCCAACCAATTATCCGGATTACCCAAACCACGAACCCATTCAAAATTACTTTCTATCTTTTGTAGACCACTTTGGTCTTCGCAAACACATCCAATTCAAAAATGGGATTAAGAAAGCCGAACGAACCGAAGATGGAATTTGGAAAATCACACCTGAAAAAGGACCAGTGAAATACTATGATGCGTTAGTTGTTGCCAATGGCCATCATTGGAATGAACGTTGGCCTGATCCTGCTTTCCCCGGAAAATTTTCTGGCCAAATTATGCACTCTCACTCCTATGTTGACCCAAAAACACCTGTTAACTGTGAAGGCAAAAATGTCGTGGTTCTCGGAATGGGAAACAGCGCGATGGATATCTCTGTAGAACTCTCGAGACCCGGTGTTGCGAAAAGAGTGTTTTTATCAGCAAGACGTGGTGCCTATGTCATTCCGAACTATCTATTTGGAAAACCTCTAGACAAACTCACAGAATATACACCTCATTGGGTTCCGTTTTTTATCCAACAAACACTCGCTCACCTTCTCATTCGATTTGGTGTAGGAAAAATGGAAGACTTTGGTTTACCAAAACCAGATCATAAATTTGGATCAGCTCACCCCACCATTTCCCAAGACTTACTCGTAAGGCTTGGTCGAGGGGATATCAAACCAAAACCAGTGATTACCGAACTCAAAGGAAAAAAAATAGCATTTGCAGATGGAACAGAAGAAGATGCGGATGTTCTCATTTATTGCACAGGATACAATATCAAGTTTCCATTCTTTGATGAAGATTTTTTGTCTGCGCCGAATAATTACATTCCGCTTTTCTATAAAATGATCAAACCAGGAATCAATGATTTGTTTTTTGTGGGTCTTATGCAACCGTTAGGTGCCATTATGCCACTGGCCGAGTGCCAAGGGAAATGGATTGCTCAGTATCTCTCTGGAAATTATGAAATGCCTTCCAAAGAAGATATGGAGAAGGCCATTGAAAAGGACCAAGCTGATATGAAAAAAAGGTATGTGAGTAGCACACGCCATACCATCCAAGTGGATTACGATACCTTCATCTACAATATGAAAGAGGAAATGGTAGCTGGTAAAAAAAGAGCGGCAAAACTCGGAAACCATTTGCCAATCGAAGCACGAGCGGAATTCCTTTCGGAAGGCCGTCATGAATCTTCAAAATCCTCAAAAAAGAAATTGGTGCGCAAGTAACCAAATTCTCCGGTTTCTACTCACAACCTGTCTTTCTATACTCGGGACAGGTTGTGTCTCCAAAGGTTACTCCTACCAAGGAAACCCACTTTTCGGATGGATGGAATCCTCCGGCGAAATTCGTGCCACAAACCCCTACCCAATCTTAACTCGTTATCCCTCTTTTCAAGCCACCGATTTTGAATTTCCCGTGGGAGGAAAGTATGCCGAAGGATATTATCTGGCTCAAAAATTTGGAGCCGAAAATGGAAAGTTTGGTGGCCGAAAACATCTTGGGGAAGATTGGAATTCAATCACTGGTGGTGACACCGACTTTGCCGCTCCTGTTTATGCTTTTGGAAACGGAGTGGTTTCCGAGATTGCTGACTATGGAGGGGGCTGGGGGAAAGTAGTTCGCATCGTACACCATCATAATGTGGGAAATGGTGATTTTTGGTTTTTAGAATCAGTATATGCCCATCTCCACACCATCGATGTGGAACCGGGACAGTTAGTGAAAAAAACAGAATGGATAGGAACGATTGGAGATGCTGGTGGGAATTATCCCGCACATTTACATTTCGAACTTCGTTCGATCATTGGTGCATCGTTAGGTGGAGGGTATGCATTAAAAACCGAAGGTTTTTTACCACCGACAAGATGGCTTATGCAATATGGGCCAAAAGATAAATCCTTTTCTGAAGATAGTTTTCAGTATCTTATGGAAAAGGGCGGAACCCTTTAATTTAGTTTTGTAATATTCTATTTAGTAACTGCTGATAAAACCCAACACTTCGTCTTCTTTTTCAGCATTTGTGTCATAAAAATTACAATGAATCTCAAATAAAGGTTCGCTCCCTATTTTTTCGCTCTTCAAAGTCTTTACAAGAAAGTCAACAGAACCTGTCATCGAAATCATTTTTAAGGAAACTTTTAATATAGAAGGCACTTCAATGTCATAAGGATGGTAAAACATGATACCTCTAGCGCTGATATGCTTTTTAGAATCATAATCTTTGAGTTGTTCCAATTGAACTTCAAAAGTGGATGGAATTTCTGTATAATGATTTGGTTTCATAGTCTTAGTGTATATAGCAACAAACATAGTTTCATTAAACTCTCATTCAATTACTATTTTATTACGTACGTATAAATCTTTATGCAAAAATGATATTAAACCCTGCAAGAAGGACAATGAGTCCGACTCCCCAGGCTAAAATTCTTGGATCCCAAAATGGATTGGTATGATCCCGATCGGAATATACGAGTCCATGTAGATCTTTATCTAGATCTTCTTTTTCTATAAAACTAACAAGAACCATTGTTAAAAAACAAACCAAACCAGAGTAAATCGCTCCATAAAAATTGGACACCATATCCGATTTGTAGTATAAAATACCTAAGGAATATAGGAGAAAATGAACGAGTCCACTTCCTGTTCCCAGTAACATTCCATAGAAGGCACTCCACCCGGAAGCACGCCTCCAAAACATCCCGAGCAAAAATATAGAAATCAGTGGTGCATTAAAAAAAGAAAAGAGGAGTTGGATGTAGTTCATAATGTTTTCAAACTGCATCGCGATATAGGATGCAAAAATCGCAAACACAACAGCAAACATAGTACATAGTTTTCCAATCTTCAGATAATCCTTATCTTCTTTGTTTTTGTTGATATAGGTTTGATAGATATCATAAGTAAAGATTGTATTCATTGCAGTGATGGAACTAGACATACCTGCCATAAAGGCTGCAAGAAGGGCCGTTGTCCCAAGACCTAACATTCCAGAAGGATAAAAATTCTTTAGAAGTATTAAAAAACTTTTATTGTATTCCCCGTTCATCTCTTTTGAAAATTCTGTTAAAGCAATTAACCCGGGGATTACTGTTAAAAATGGTAAAAACAATTTAAACATAGCACCGATGAGAGGTGTTCTTCTTGCGGATCTATAATCTTTTGCTGCCATTGCTCTTTGCACTTCTGTAAACCCACAAGTCCAATACGAAAAAGATAAAACAAAACCGAGTCCCACAGTGACACTTAACAAATCCCACCCAAGTTCGTTTTGTCCATTAGCGAGACCCTGCCACATATGTTTGTGTGAATTGGGAATTTTTTGCATAAGCCCATCCCAACCACCTAACCTCGTCAAACCGATGATGACTAGTGGGAACAAACCAAGGACGGTTAAAAAAAACTGCATTACCTCCGTATAAATAGAAGAACTGAGTCCCCCAAAGTAAGTATAAACAAGAACAATACAGGCACTAAAGAGAATTGAAAGATGAGGATTCCAACCAAACATAGTTTCGAACACTAAGGACAAGGAATACAGATAAATTCCTGATCCAAGCGCCAACGATAGTAAGGTGATCAGTGAATTGACTAAATGGGCTGGCCTATTGAAACGATATCGCAGGTATTCCGGAACACTTCTGATTTTTGAAGAATAATAAAATGGCATCATAAAGATCCCAAGAAAAATCATACCGGGAATCGCACCTAAATAGTAAAAATGGAATGTCAAAAAACCATATTCCGCACCACTCGCACTCATCCCTAACAATTCTAAGGCGGAAATATTCGCAGAGATAAAAGCGATCCCTGTAATCCAACTGGGGATCTTCCGTCCCGCCAAAAGAAAATCGCTGGATTGATTCATGGATTTCTTGAGTAAGAACCCAATCACAACCATAAACCCCACAAAAACAAAAAGGATGAGATAATCGATGTGAGAAAGGGTTACGAACATACGCTCGTAAGAGATAAGAAATGCAGACTTTGTAAAGAGGAAATCCCGAATCCCACCTATCGGTGATTATTTTCCTTCAAAATTTTGGAATCTGACCGACACTCATTGTAACTCTTTGACCGAAAAAGACTTTCCGAATTATGTCGCATTAATAGATTCGGAACCACCAGGAGGATCTATGTTCTATCTACTTTTAGCCCTTCTCCACGAAGACTATTCTTCCGGAAGAATCGATTTTTCTACCTATTTTGAAAATACAGTCCTCCTCGCCTTGGACCACGAACGCATCAAATCCAATCTCGAACAAAGTAAAGCCGCTTAATTTGGATGCTGGCGTGATTTCGGAAGTCGCTTTCTTTGGTGAGCGACTTTCCTAAGAACCTGGCTTTCCTTTGCCAGTCGCTATAAAAGGTAAGTCACTTACCTTTTACACCCGCATTCCTTCGAAACTAACTTTCCAAATCCACCGACTTTCCCTAGAAACCCAGTCACCAAGGTAACCCACTTTCGAAATCGAGCCCCTTTCCTAGGTTCATGCCTTGAATTTTCTCCTTGTTCTAGGAAGTCCTCTCTGTACGGTAACAGAAAAATCACATCTCAGGAAGATTAAATGACATCGGCCAAACTCCTTACTGCTACCCTCCAAAATTCTCAAAAATTTTTCCTTCAATTTGGGGGACAGGGTTCACCTTACCTAAAAGAACTCGTAAAATTGTACGCAGAACCAGAACTCAAAGAATTTTTCGAAGCTAGTTTCAAAACCATCGGTGAAATTGCCGCTCGTGATGGCAAAAGCCCACTCCTCAATGAAGGATTCGATTTCAAATCTTGGATTGAAAATCCAGACGGCGCTCCTTCTGAAGATTATTTAGCTCGTGCACCGATTTCTGTACCGGGAATCTTTATGACTCAAATTGCAAACTATGTTTTAGTTTCTAAACGTGGTTACCCAACAGCGGATTTAATCAAAGCAACAGGGGCTCTCAGCGGACATAGCCAAGGTGTGATTGCTTCGGCTCTTGTTGGTCTTGGATTGGATGGTGCAGATTTTCTAAAAGCTTACTCCGACTTCTTAAAGTTTGTTTTCTATCTTGGATTTAATGGTCAAAAAGTTTATCCTAACTTTGTTGTTTCAGAAGAAGTCGTAAAAGAAAATGAAGCAAACGGTGATAAAAATCCAGCACCTATGGTGGCAGTGATTGGTTACTCAAAAGATGAATTAGAAGAAAGAGTGAAAAAAACAAATGACTCTCTTGGACTCAAAGGCCAAGACACGGTTTTCATTTCTCTTTATAACACTCCAGATTCAATGATTCTTTCAGCACTCCCTTCTTCTCTACTTGCCTTCCGTAAACAATGGAAAGCAGAAATGGACGAGAAAAAATTCAAGTTTGTTTATTTAAAAACAACAGCACCTTTCCATTGCCCATTTATGGAAACATCTCTTGATAAATTCAATGCGGAAGATGCAGCAGTGGTTCCTTTTCCTTATACTGGTGCGGATTTAAAAGTTCCTGTATATAGTATCTTTGATGGCCACAACCTTCAAAAAGATGGAAACCTACGTGACATCCTTTTTAAAATGGTTTTGATTGAGCCACTTTACTGGGATTTGGCGATCGCACCCATTTTTAATGACAGTGCCATTAACACAATCATTGACTTTGGACCAAGTGTTGTGAGCCAACGACTTACCGGTGGACACCTAAAGGCAAAAAACATCGAAAAACAATCATTATGTGCTTCAAATGCTAAGGAATTAAAAGTAATTCTCGAAGCATAACATAATGAATCCATCCACTGCACGGGCCGCTTCCAAATTAAATTTAATCCGCCTTCTGGCCTCTCATCCAGAAGGTCTTGGATTAGAAGAAATTCAAAGCGTAACTGGCCACAAATCCATATCCTCACTTAAAAAAGATTTAGGCGAGTTGTATATGATTGAGATGTATCCTTATTCCCCTACCGATGCTGTGGATTTAGATTTTGATGGGGAGAAGGTAAAAATCCGACTCCCCATTGCTGTTGATTCAGCACTCCCACTTTCTCCCAAAGAATGGTCTCTCCTTAGATCGCTATTAATCACACAAAAAACAAAAGAAGATTCTAAACTCAATCTTTCCATCCTAAACAAAATTGATTCGGTGATTCCTTCTGGTGATTGGTCTCCTTATCAAAAATCAAAAGAAACCATTGTAAAAGCAATTGATGAAAAAAAAATACTAACCATTGTTTATTGGAAAAGAGATACCAAAGAAAAAGAAACAAGGACACTGGCACCTTGGTTACTTTGGGAAGAAAATGATTCTTACCTTTTGGCTTATGACCTAACCAAAGAAGGATTCCGGTCCTTTCGATTGGATTTTATTTTAGACATTACCATCACTGATACAAAATACCCTAACCTACCCGATACGGCAGGTGAATTTTTAGAAGGTTTCAAACAATTGTTTGGTGCCGATTCAGAAAACAAAGATTTGGCAAAACTATGGATCACTGATGGAGCTTCCTACCATTTAGGAATGAAACTCAACCTTTCACCCACAGGGATCCAAAAGAAAATAGGGGATACCGTTTACCGCGAATTCCAGGCTCCCATCAGAGATGAGAATTGGTTTGTCCAAACCGTCTTAGGGTATGGAACTTCGGTTCTTGTTTCGGAACCTAAGGAATTAAAAGACTCCATCCAATTCCACTTACAATCGATCGCTCCTTCGAAACCAAATCTGAATCCACAGTCATAAATGATGCCTTTAAAAACTCTTTCGTTAGGAAAGATTAACATTGGTTTGTTTGTTCCCTACAAAAGGGAAGATGGGTTACATGAAATCCGCAGTGTTTTTGTTCCCATTAGTTTTGGGGATCCCATGGAAGTCCAAATCACTCGCCTAGCCAAAGACCAAAAACCAAGTTTCCAACTAGTGTCGGAAAACCATCTCCATGGTTACCGGTATGAAAAGTTCGAAGAAGTCTCCGAAAGAGGAGATCTTAACAAGAACATCCTCTACAAAGCCTTTCAAAAGTTAGTCACTCACCTTCGTGAGCCAGTTTCTGTCTCCGTCCACTTACAAAAGCACCTACCTCCCGAAGGGGGAATTGGGGGGGGGAGTAGCAATGCGGGTCTATTCCTGAAAGAACTCTACCCTTGGACCAACCTTCCTAAAGAAGAAGAGATTCCTCTTGCCAAGTCCATTGGAGCCGATGTCCCCTTTTTCCTCCAATCCTCTGCATGTTACGTGACCGGGATCGGTGAAGTGCTCGAACCCATTTCTGTCGCCCCCGGCTCCGGAATTTTGGCCATCCCTCCCTTCGGACTTTCTACGGCATCTATGTATTTAGGCCTTCAAAAAAGTTTACAAAAACCCTATGGTTCCCAAGTATGGAAATCTCTGGCAGAGGATTTAATTCGAAGTCTTCAGGTCGGGGATTGGGCATACCTGCAAAACAGGCTTGAGAACGAGTTTGAAAAAATCGCTTTTCAGACCCAACCCTTACTAAAGGAATTGAGATTAGGGTTTTTTGAGTCGGGAGCAGTCTATGCTTCTTTATCGGGTTCGGGTTCTTGCTTTTATGGCATTTATCCTTCAGATAGGGAGAGAGACGAAGCCCTTCGCATTGTCTCCAATCGATTTCCCGATATGGAATTTCGAACGTTCTCTTTTTAGAAACTGGCCTGTAGCCAAGCGGTAAGGCAGCGGTTTTTGGTATCGCCATTCCCTAGGTTCGAATCCTAGCAGGCCAGCCAGTTTTAAAAGATCCGATAGAACGAACGATGAACCTACATAATACTGTAACTGCTGTTATTTTGGCGGCGGGGAAAGGAACTCGAATGAAGAGTGAACTTCCCAAGGTTGCGGTTGTACTGAACGAATCTCCACTTTTACTTCACGTTCTTCGCAATATCGAATCCGCCGGCATCAAACGAAAGGTCGTTGTTGTCGGTTACCGCAAAGATGTCGTTACAGATATCGCAAAATCATTTTCCGGTGTAGAATTTGCCGAACAAACAGAACAGTTGGGAACAGGACATGCTGTCCTTTCGGCAGAACCAGCTCTTTCACCTTATGCGGGTTACACGATTGTAGCTTGTGGTGATGCCCCACTCATTTCTGCAAAATCATTTTCTGAACTCATAGAACTTCATAAAGAAAACGGATATTCTGCGACTGTTCTCTCTGCCAAGATGGAAAACCCTACCGGTTATGGCCGTATCATTCGTTCTGCGGATGATGGCAGTCTTCTACGCATCGTAGAAGAAAAAGATGCAAGTCCTGAAGAGAAAGTTGTAAACGAAGTCAACACAGGGACCTACTGTTTCACCACAGAAGATCTTTTTTCTGCCTTAAAACAAATCGGCAACGACAATGTACAAAAAGAATATTACCTCACAGATGTGATTAAAATTTTTAGATCATTGGGAAAAAAA
>NZ_JAFFPS010000079.1 GCF_016919165.1 Leptospira chreensis | reverse complement strand
CAAAGTCAAAACGCCTTGGCTTTGTATCCCAAACTCGATATCCAACAATTTTTAATCGCGCTTTGTTGTCTTTGACAGAAACGGGTTTTAGTCGGACACGGTATTTGATCGATTCCACTTTCAGAAAACGAGCAATCCAGAGCCAACTCATCCGGTAAACTCCTGTCATAATGACTTCACCCTTGGCAGAAGAGACTTCCAAACTCTCTAAATCGGGATCTTCTGCAATGATCTCAGTGGATATGACCTTTCGTAAGCTACCCAAGAGCAAGGTGACTTTATAATTACTCTTTGGGACCACTTTTGGTGGCAAAAAGAGATTCAGTGGATTGAAACGGAGAAGATCCGTTAAAAGCATATTTTAATTTTATTTTCTATTGCCTTTTTGGAAAGCAGATTTAGAATACAGAACTCATGAAGATTGGTATCATTGGCGCCGGAAGTTTTGGCACTGCACTAGGTAGTATTTTAGCGGACAAGGGTTATGACGTTACCCTTTGGACCAGGAGCGAGGATCAAGCAAGATCCATCAATGAAAACCATATGAATACCAAACATATGCCGGATTTGGTGCTTCCCGATAAACTAAAAGCAGATACCAACCTCATCCATGTTGTCAAAGACAAGGATATGATTGTTTCGGCCCCACCAAGCCATGCCCTTTCGGGAATTTTGAAAGAAATCAAAGACCATATCCCACCCAAAGTGCCCATTGTTTCCGCATCCAAAGGAATCGAAAACGAAAGCCTAAGACTTGTTTCCGAAATCTTTGAATCCGAACTTCCTGGACAATTCCATTCCCAACTTTCCTATCTTTCAGGTCCTAGTTTTGCCAAATAAATGCTAAAACGAGGTCATACCATTGTGTCCATCGCGTCAAAGAACGAAGCGACCGCCAAACGAGTGCAAGAGATTTTTAGTTTTACCTACTTTCGAACCTATTGGACTCCCGATGTGGTCGGTGTGGAAGTGGGAGGTGCTTTAAAAAATGTCATCGCCATTGCTGCCGGTGTTGCTGATGGACTTGGGTTTGGTCAAAATACGAGGGCTGCTCTCATCACACGCGGGTTAAACGAGATTTCGCGGATGGGAATCAAAATGGGTGCCGATCCCATGACTTTCCTTGGACCTTCCGGTATGGGAGATTTGGTTCTCACCTGTTGTGGGGAAGCATCACGAAATAGAACGGTTGGTTTTCGTTTGGGTAAGGGCGAAAAACTAAAAGATATTTTAGCTTCAATGAATGAAGTGGCGGAAGGTGTCAAAACCACTCTTTCTACAAAAAATCTTTCTGACAAACTGGGTGTGGAAATGGCCATCACCCAGGAAGTTTATCGAATGTTATACGAAGATAAAGACCCAAAAGAAGTTGTGAAAGCTCTTATGGGCCGTGATCTAAAACGCGAGGGTGTTTAGAATAAACGAACCAAAAGAACGATATACGTTACAATTTGTATCGTATAAAACGTAAATCGAATATTCACAGCCAAAACACTTGTGGAAATTAAATGAGTGAGGGATTGTAAGACCCTTGCTCCTAAAATCACAATTCCTGCTTGGTTCACAAAACTATCAATCATCCCTAAATTCGCAGTTAAAAAAACCACTGCTAAAAATAGAGGAAGGTTTTCCAAACTATTGAGATGGGCACGGTTGAGTCTCCAATTGAAATCGGTTCCATGTTGGATCCCTGCCGGAAATTCATTCGATTTTTTTTTGCCGAGTAACACGAGCACACTTCTAAATGAAGTCAAAGAAACACCAAGTCCCAGTGTCCAAAGCGTAAATCCAATCAATGTAAGATAAATCGTTTCCACAAATTCTCCTTAAGTATCCATTCCCATTTTTATGTTCTTCTTAGATACGGATGGAAATTCTACAGAACAAAAATCTTTTTGTAAATCAATTAACGAGTGTTTTGATTTGTTTCCAAACCGTAAGCCAAGAGGAGGAAAAAAAATGATCGGGAGCTTCTGGAATTTCGATGCAATTCAATTGATTCTCTTTGGCAAAGTTCTGAGTGTATTCTTTGGGAAACCACTTGTCTTCACCCGGCAGAAAGATTGTATATTTGGTTCGTTTTTGGATGAGAGAACCATCCACCACAAATCCCGGTAGGAATAGATTTTTTAGAAAAACAGATAAGTCTGACAACTGGATGCGACTGTTTTGGATGGCTACATTTAAGTGGTGAATCTTTCCATCTTCCAACCACTGAGGGTTTGCCAAAGTCTCTAATATTTGTTTGTTGGGAGTCGTCTCATCAGAAACACCAGGTAACAGAAGTAGTCGACTAAACTCTTCAATCGAACCGGATTCATACAAAAATCGAAGGCTAAGAACACTATCCAATATGGGAGAAAGTAAAAACAAATGTCGAAACCGAACTTGGTTGGCATACATCATAAGAGCAGCTCCACCCCCGCTATGCCCAATTCCATACAATTCTTTGTTCAGGTATCCCTTTTCCTTTAGGTAACCATCTAACAATGATATGGAGGATTTGGGATCATAGATTCCGGGCGAGTTTCCATGCGAAGGGGGATTGAACTTAATGAGACGTAGGCCTAAAACCTCGAGCTCTGAATCACGGATCCGAAACGATCTCGCATTCCCACCCGTACTTGGCCAAAGGACAAGCACCCCTCGCATCTCAGACGGAAGAGCACCTGATTCAATGATTTCCATTATAAATCTTACAATGTGGCGATGATTGGTTTTCCGTTTTGGACGATGACAGTATGTTCGCACTGCGCCACATAACTGAGTTCCCCGCGGCGGTTACTGGCCACAAGGGTCCAACCATCTTCTTCTTCGTAAGCAGTTTGGCTTCCAGTAGAGATAAAAGACTCAATCGCAAGAACAAGGCCGTTCCCCAATTTCCTTTGGTCACGTTTTTCTTCATAAACCAAAACTTGAGGTTCTTCATGGAGTTTTTTTCCCGTTCCATGGCCCGCTAAATTTTTGATCACAGTAAATCCATTTTCCACAGCAGCAGAATGAATTTCTCTTCCAATATGACGTAAATAATTGCCAGTGAACGCTTGTTCTGTGGCACGCATCGTTCCTTCGATTGCCGTTGCACAAAGTTTTTGGAGTGTTTCGTTAGAGCGGCCAACCACAAAGGAAATCCCTGTGTCGGCATAGTATCCATCCAGTTTTGCCGAAACATCGACATTCACCAAATCGCCCTCTTTTAAAATGGTTTCTTTTTTAGGAATTCCATGGGCAATTTCAAAGTTGGTACTGATACAAGTATAACCCGGAAATTTGTAATCAAATTTAGGAGCAGAGAAAGCCCCTACTTTTTCAAACTCGTGTTTGGCAGCATTGTCCAATTCCAAAGTAGAAACTCCAGGTTTTGCGAGAAGTTTCAAAAGTTCACGAACCTTTGCGACAAATTTCCCTGCTTTTAAAATACCTTGTAAGTCTTTTTCATTTTGAATCGACATCTAAACAATCTCCCCACCACAACTAGATCCTGCTCCCGCAGTACAGCCATAACAATGATTTGCTACAACGATATCGCGGCTTAGGAAAGATTGCAAATCGAAATCCTTTAGGTGTTTTACTTCTTTCGATTTTAATTCCAACATTTGATTGAAATCGCAATCATAAACAGAACCATCATACCCTACAGAGATTTGATCCAAACACATAAGACCTTCCACCGTTGCCGGATTGTATGCGTTGACAAGAGTTTCCATATACATTTCAAACTTACCGGCTCTGACGAGTGATCCCAAAAACCGATTGATGGGAAGGTTGTTGATACAAAACAGTTGGTTGAATATGATTCCAAACTTTTTAGAAAGAGATTCTTTATACTCTCTTTCCAACTGGGATTGACCCGAACTTAAAAAAAGTCCATTGGGGTTGTATACCAAATGAATGGGGAGGGTTTTCCCATAACCAAGATCATTTAACTTCTTTAAGGCGGTTATTGATTTTTGGAAGACACCTTTTCCTCTTTGGTTATCGGTTGTGTTTTCCAAAACAGAAGGAAGTGAGGAAACAATTTCTACTTGGTTTCCCGCTAAAAATTCATATAACCATTCGTAACCGGGTTCTTCCAAAATGGTAAGGTTACATCGATCGATGACACGTTTGCCTAATTTACGAACTCCTTCGACTAGATAACGAAAGTGAGGGTTCCCCTCCGGAGCACCACCAGTAATGTCTACTGTTTCAATCTGTGGAATTTTTGAAATTAAATCCAAACAAAGATCCACAGTTGCTTTGTCCATCATCTCCGTTCGGATCGGGGATGCATCCACATGGCAATGCCGGCAAGCTTGGTTACACCACCTGCCTACATTGATTTGAAACACCTTTAAAGATCTTGCAGAAATTGATTTTCCTACAGTTTCATAAAAAGGTTTTCCAGTATATGCGTGTAAGGTGGATATTTGCTCAGTCACTTCCATAAATTAGAAAGAGAGTTCATCAATTTTATTTTGCATTTGGACACTATGAACTAAATTGATTCCGGCAGCCATTGCAGCTGCAACGTGAACAGCTTCATTCATCTGGGCTTCGTCCGCCCCTTTTTGTAATGAGGTAGTTGTATAGGCATCAATGCAATAAGGACATTTTAAAGCATGGGAGACAGCGAGAGCAATGAGAGCCTTTTCTCTTTCCGTAAGAGCCCCTTCTGCCATGACTGCATTGTAGTATCCAAAAAACTTATCTGCAAGAGCTGGATTCGTGCGACCGATCTCTCCAAACTTTCCCAGATCTTTTGCGTTGTAATAATGATTTTCTGCCATAAACGACTCCTTAGTATTAGACTTTTTAAAGTGACTATGGAGTCAATGGCGGAGATTTAGGATAGACCATCCTAAATCAGAATTTTACTCAAAATGTAGAAAGAATCAGGCAAATTGGACCTAAATTCAAGTTACGAACTTAGGTCTTCGTTTCTCAATGAGGGAATGAAAACCTTCTTGGCCGTCCTCTGACAAAATGACTTTTGTAAAAAGATCAGCATCAATCTTGAATAAAGATTCCATTCGATTGCGATACGGTTCTCGCAAGGCTGTTTTCATTCCACGACTGGAGTTACTTGTCAACTTAGCAAGGGATTCAGCAAATTTCATGGATTCACCAAACAATGCCTCGGCGCCAAACAACTCATCCACAAGACCAATTTCTTTTGCTTCTGGACCTTTGATTTGTTTGCCTGTGTACAAGAGATCACGAGCCACTTTGACACCTACCAAATCTTGTAAGACAATGGTTGGAATCGAAGGGAAATTTAGACCTACGATGGCTTCGGAGAATCCAATCCTTCCTCCTTTGTCCACCATATAACGGTAGTCAGAAAAAAGAGCGAAGACAGCTCCTGCTGCCATACAATGTCCGTTGATCACGGCAATGGTAGGAACGGGAAAATGGAAATAGGTTTGTGCGGTTCTTAATAATTGTTCCACGGACCTTCGCACATCTGATTCTGTTTTTCCATACATAAGAGTGGGTTCGATCCCGTTGGAAAAAAACTGAGTTTGTGCGGAAGTAAAAAGCAAAACACGCAAAGATGGATTGTTTGCGTGTTTGTTTAAGATTTGTTCGAATAATACGAAAGCTTCGTAATCAAAAGTGTTCTTTTCATTTGACTGCATCTTGATTTCCAAGATGCGGTCTCCATGAAAAATCTCTGCAAATGGAGTCATATTAACTGTTTTTGTAGAGTTCCAAAATTCTGTCTTTGTATTTTTCCGTAATCACGTGCCGTTTCATCTTCATTAGGTTTGTTAGTTCATCACCCACTTCAAATGGTTTCGTGATGAGTGTTACATACTGAACCTGTTCGAAGTTTTTGAATCCGGTTTTAACACTGTTAAAATTACGAACTTCCTTTTTGTAAAAATCAACAATCTTAGGATTGGCGATGAGTTTATCATGACTCTTTTCAGTGATTCCGTTTTCCTCTGCCCAAGGAATCAAAGCATCGAAATCGGGAACAATGATAGCACCTAAAACTTTTTGATCTTGTCCCACAATCATCGACTGTTTGATGTAAGTTGATTCATCAATTTTGTTTTCGATTGGAACCGGTTCTACGTTTTCTCCACCTAGGAGAACAATGGTGTCCTTCGCACGACCTGTGAGAGTCAGTGTTTTTTTGAAGTTAATCATACCGATGTCACCGGTATTTAACCAATTGTCTACGATGGTTTTTTTGGTAGTTTCTGGATTTTTGTAATATCCTTTCATTACCTGAGGTCCTTTGATATGAACCACACCTTTAACACCTAACTTACCAAAAATGATATTTCGTTTGTCGTCAATATGGCAAAGTACGTTACCCGCATCATCGCGAAGTTGGACTTGGCTGAGGGGAACAATATCACCCACAGATCCCATCACCGGTCTGTCGAAAGTTCGAGCAGAAATCACGGGGCCAGTTTCTGTCATTCCATAACCTTCCAAAACCGTAATCCCGATATCCATAAAGAAAGCATCCACATGTTTTTGAAGAGCCCCACCACCGGAAAGAGTGGCACGTAAATGTCCCCCTGTCGCTTGGCGGATTTTGGAAAGTACAACACGGTCTAGGGTGAAGGCGTTAAAAATCGCTCCAAATCCAGCAATTACGTAGAGTGGAGTTTTGAAAGCGCTGTCCTCTGGTAGACCAAACAACGCCGTCAAAATAGCAATGATGGTAACTGTATATGGGCCAGTTAACAAAAGTTTCACGATGGAGACAACTGCCAATACTAAAGATTGTAGAATGTTTCTTCCTTCGTAATCCACTTCCCAACCTTTCAAAAAACGAATCGCTGCGTGGTAATGTTTGGAAAAGAAGTAAGCTACTTTGAACAAAAACCTTCTAACAGGAGGCGTTTGTTTTGGATCGTTAATTCGTGTGTAAATCCCGTTGTAAATACTTTCCCAAACACGAGGAGCGGAAGCCATAAACGTAGGTCTTGCTTTTTGGATGTCGTTACGAAGTTCTGTAACTTTTGTATAATAAGTAGAACCACCGTTGATGATAGCAAAGTATTCAACAACACGTTCAAAGATATGCCAAACAGGAAGGATGGACAACATACGATCGTCAGGTGTTACTTTGGCAACACGAGGAACTACATAATGCATTTGATGGATCATATTGGAATGCATGAGCATAACACCCTTTGGCATTCCCGTAGTTCCAGAAGTGTAAATGAGTGTGTACAAATCGTCCGGTTTGATTCCAGAGATTCGTTTCTCTGTTTCCCGTTTTCCTTTCGCACGCATCTCTCTCCCTTTTTCAAGGAGATCATAAAAATGTAGGATTCCGGCACCTGACTTGAGTTTGGTGTCTTTGTCCATGATGATGACGGTTTTTACCGACTTCACCTGAGATTTGTTGTTTTTGTATTTTTCGTAAACTTTGTCGTTTTCTAAGAAAACAACTTTCGCTTCAGAATGATTCAAAATATAAACAATTTCCGAATCTGTAATGTCAGAGCCTCGTGGAACATTGGCAGCACCTGCAGTTAACACCGCACAATCGGCGATGATCCATTCCATACGGTTATCAGCCAAAACACCTACGTGTTCTCTGGCCTTAACTCCTAAATCAATGAGGGCTTCCGCCAATGCGAGTCCGTCTTCGTAGAGTTCTTTGTAAGTGAGGGCTTGGTAATCCTTTTCGGCATTCTTATACCAGAATGCGGGTCTTGGACCGAATTTTTCTGCGGATTCCTTATAAACGTCTGCTAGGTTATTTGCCATATCTCTCCATCTAAAAGCGGTCTTTATAATAGACCCTACTTTCAGATGGTCAAGAGAAATTTAGGCATTTAGTCCCAGTGGAACCCTTCGCGCTGGTGTCCTTTTTTCAAATGGCGTTCGCGAATCTCGCGGAGTTTGGTCATTTGGGAGAGATTGAGTAGGTTACCTGCCGCAAGTCCCATTTGTGGGAGCAGGCTTTCGTCTTGTGTGTTGGCTAAAAACTGGTTGGTCTTCACAAAGGAGCTTTTAAACTCCAAATTCATATCGGGATAGAAATCCATACAAGCCTCCGTGCTTTCCGGTTTCCGGGGTATTTGTTTTTAAGGTTCCCAACCATCCGTGGTAAGTAGCCTTTCCCCAATATATGTATCGCCGGAAAATGAATATCCTGAAGCAAAAAATTTTGCTTGTACTATTTTTTTTTATCTGGTTATTGGTATTCGTTCATGACGATTCGATTGGAAAATTCAACTGGCAGACGAAACGGGCGTTTCGTTGCATATGAGTACGGGGAAGACCTATTTGGCACCCTGTATTTGAATAAATTTTCCGGTCGAGAAAGAGGCCGTCTGATCGACAAATGGAGATTAAATGACTTAGGAAGTCTCATTCGTGTACTCGACACAGAGATTTCTCGCAGGGAAGAAGAAAATTACGAACGACCCCTTTTCCACTAATCCAACTTATGTTTTCCTTAATTTTAGGAACAAACGTTACAAAGACAAAATACAATCCCTTTCACAAAAACTAAGAAAAGTTTCTATTTTCCGATTTGTTACTTTTGGTATTTTTACAACGGCCCTCTTCTTTTGTTATCTCAACCAAAGGTCTTGGAAAGAGTATTTATATTCCTTAATCATTTTAATTCCTTTTGTGTATTTGGTGCAGTTGTATTCCAAACGGAAAACGCAGATCCAATTTGCAAAAAAAACGCAGAGTTTTATCCAGGAAGAAATCTACAGACTCAGTGGTGAATTTAAAAAAATAAAAACAAGGGAACTTTGGGAATATCCAGAAATTGTACGAATCCACCCGATTTCCATTTATTTTGATCTTTGCTGAAAATATGGGTTTATCGGAATCTATTATACGTCTATCACTGAATTTTTTTTCCAAAGTTATGTAAAACGTTTTTTACAAGAACCCATTGAAGATCCAAATTTCCATTCCCATCCCAATGAAATTGGAAAAATTCTAAAGAAACATTCTTATACTCGTGGTTACCATCTCTTGCGAAAGTTTTTAGTTCCCGATGCGGAAACCAATGAAAAGTTTCCTTTGCCCCCGGTGAACCCAGAAGATTTCTTTTGGAAAAAAAGAAAGTTCCTAAAGGTTTTGTTTCCGATCTGGGGGACCATCACTCCGATTTATCTCGTGGTTGGATTGTTATTTGATCTGCCACTCATTCCCTTACTCCTTCTCATCAATGGTATTTTGTTTTTTAGTTACAGAAGTGATTCTTTAAAACAATGGAAAGAAATTAAAGCTTTGTCTACTGGTGCCGGTAGATTTCAGAAAACCTTTCTTTATTTAACCAAAGATCGAAAATCCACCAAACAAATGCTTGGTCATATAACTTCATTGGGAGATTCTTCCGAGTTACTCATCTCTCCCCTACCTCATTTCATTCTCAATGTTTTATGTTTATGGGACCTTTGGAAAATCAAATCCCTCGGGAAATGGAAACAGAGGTTTGGAAATCTTTGGAATGAACTAGAAATTCAAATATTGAAAACAGATGCGGAACTCCCCTTTGTAAATTTTGGATTTTTGTTTCCGGAAGGTAACTTTGCCATCCCATCGACTTCGGGGACTTTGAGTGCGACAAGTTTGGTCCATCCTCTACTTCCCAAACAAAGCCGTGTGTTTAACCCACTCACCAAAATGTTACCTGGGGATTTAATGATTGTAACTGGGTCCAATATGAGTGGAAAAACAACTTATCTTAGATCCATCGCCATGTCATTGTTACTTGCCGGTGCCGGTGCCCCTGTTCTTGGTTCGGAGTTTGAGTTTCCTGAATTTCAAATCCATACACTGATTCGGTCACAAGATTCTATGGAAGATGGAGTTTCCTTTTTTTATTCTGAGGTGAGGCGATTGTCTTCCATCATTCGTACCGCAGACCATTCCAAACAAGTTCCCGTTTTGTTTTTGGATGAAATTCTCAAAGGAACGAATTCCAAAGAACGTTACATTGCCACTAGAGAGATTCTCTCTGTCCTACGGGAAAAACAAACCATTGTATTTTTAACAACTCATGATTTGAAACTAGCAGAGATTCCTTGGGCCAAACGATTCCACTTCACCGAACTGGAAGTAGATGGACAAATGGATTTTGATTACAAAATTCGAGAGGGGGTTTCTGGTTCCACAAATGCACTAAAGATTCTAAAAAAAGAAGGAATCCCAATTCGAAACGAAGCGGAGTGAGATGTTTTTAATATCCAAGTCATTCAAAATATAATGTAAGGGTTGGTTAATCTCATAAAACCCAACAAATCACTTGTTGATTTTATTTTTCCTTTCCTTCCTCTTCTCCACCAAACAATGATTTCAACCCATTCCACCCTTTTTGAACACCACCTGTTACATTATCCACAGCTTTATTTACATAGTCTGACATAGCGGATCCTGCGATCCCACCAACAGCAGCACCAGCGGGACTTGCAAGAAAGATGGTACCAGCGTAGACGGAACCAAGCCAAATGGGATCAATGAAGGGGGCCGAAACTCCATACGTTCCTCTATAGATGATGGGGAGTTTTAAAGCCCTACCGGCTACACCAGGAAAACCAATGGTAAATCTCATATCGATATTTTTATTGAATCCGATTTTACCACCACCAGAGCCCGCAATCCCATCTGCTTTTAATGCTAAGTTTTTGACTTCAATGGTATCTTTTGCATAGAAAAAATCAAACTTTAGTTCGTTATACGGTGTGGCGCGACTGAAATCTATTTTTTTTAAATTGATGACACTACCAATCGAACTAATTGGTTTTAAAATATTTGTGTAACTTAACAATTCACCATTCTTAGCATTGATGTTCCCAGTAACCTGTAAATTGTTAATGAGTCCATCTTCTGTATCAGCGGGTGATGATAAAAGAAATTCAGAATCTAACTTACCTGTGATTGGTGAAATATTAAATAAATCGGCAAGGATGGGGGCCACTCCCAAATTTTTGATATTCCCTTTGATTTCAAGATTGGGATTTGTGCCAAAAAGATAATGTCCAGTTCCTGCTGCAATTCCTTCATAAGCTTTTAATTCATATTTAGTAATATTAATTTTTCGTTTTGCATAATGAATATTTAATTTAAGTGAGTCTGCATGAAAATCGCCTGCATTCAAATTTCTAAAATTAAAATTTAAATATACATTCATCCGATTTACATAACCGGTACTGGGGATATTTCTTGTAAGGATTGATTTTTCTAAATCAGGATCTACCCAAATTTTAATGACTTTGATGATACTCGGAACATCTAAATAATCCGAAGTTCCTTCAAAGGAAATTGTTGGAGATAAAGGTGGTTTTAAAAAGTTAACAAACCCGGAACCATTTAGTTTAGATTTTCCCTTCCAATCTACGATGATATCTGCAAATGATATTTTTGATTCGCGGATATCATAGTTCATTATAGTTGATGCATAACCGTCAGCGAATGTTTTGCCATCTTTTAGAGCTAAATCTCGAATGTGAATTCGATCCGCAATCGCATAAATTTTAGCTTCGTCTCGTTTGTAAAAGGGTATATTTCCCGTAGTCCTTGCAAATCGTAAATCACCATACGTAAAGATGATGAGTATATCGTGAAGATCTGTTCCTTTTAAATTTTGAAATGCAAAGTCCCCTTCAAACCTTGTGGATTCATAGGTCATCTGATCCGTAACAAACAAAAGATTGGTACTAAGAGATATAGGTTCGTCGTTTAACTTTCCATAAATGTAAATGTCCAAATCTCTTAAATCACGATCTAGTTGGAAAGTGGTTTCCCAAAGATACAATTTGATATTTCGAGAATACAATTTATCTTCAAAAAGGATTGTGATATTTTTGATTTCGATTTGGTTTACAAAGTTGGCAAAACATTCGCTGACGGTTATGCATCAACTATAATGAACTATGATATCCGCGAATCAAAAATATCATTTGCAGATATCATCGTAGATTGGAAGGGAAAATCTAAACTAAATGGTTCCGGGTTTGTTAACTTTTTAAAACCACCTTTATCTCCAACAATTTCCTTTGAAGGAACTTCGGATTATTTAGATGTTCCGAGTATCATCAAAGTCATTAAAATTTGGGTAGATCCTGATTTAGAAAAATCAATCCTTACAAGAAATATCCCCAGTACCGGTTATGTAAATCGGATGAATGTATATTTAAATTTTAATTTTAGAAATTTGAATGCAGGCGATTTTCATGCAGACTCACTTAAATTAAATATTCATTATGCAAAACGAAAAATTAATATTACTAAATATGAATTAAAAGCTTATGAAGGAATTGCAGCAGGAACTGGACATTATCTTTTTGGCACAAATCCCAATCTTGAAATCAAAGGGAATATCAAAAATTTGGGAGTGGCCCCCATCCTTGCCGATTTATTTAATATTTCACCAATCACAGGTAAGTTAGATTCTGAATTTCTTTTATCATCACCCGCTGATACAGAAGATGGACTCATTAACAATTTACAGGTTACTGGGAACATCAATGCTAAGAATGGTGAATTGTTAAGTTACACAAATATTTTAAAACCAATTAGTTCGATTGGTAGTGTCATCAATTTAAAAAAAATAGATTTCAGTCGCGCCACACCGTATAACGAACTAAAGTTTGATTTTTTCTATGCAAAAGATACCATTGAAGTCAAAAACTTAGCATTAAAAGCAGATGGGATTGCGGGCTCTGGTGGTGGTAAAATCGGATTCAATAAAAATATCGATATGAGATTTACCATTGGTTTTCCTGGTGTAGCCGGTAGGGCTTTAAAACTCCCCATCATCTATAGAGGAACGTATGGAGTTTCGGCCCCATTCATTGATCCCATTTGGCTTGGTTCCGTCTACGCTGGTACCATCTTTCTTGCAAGTCCCGCTGGTGCTGCTGTTGGTGGGATCGCAGGATCCGCTATGTCAGACTATGTAAATAAAGCTGTGGATAATGTAACAGGTGGTGTTCAAAAAGGGTGGAATGGGTTGAAATCATTGTTTGGTGGAGAAGAGGAAGGAAAGGAAAAATAAAATCAACAAGTGATTTGTTGGGTTTTATGAGATTAACCAACCCTTACATTATATTTTGAATGACTTGGATATTAAAAACATCTCACTCCGCTTCGTTTCGAATTGGGATTCCTTCTTTTTTTAGAATCTTTAGTGCATTTGTGGAACCAGAAACCCCCTCTCGAATTTTGTAATCAAAATCCATTTGTCCATCTACTTCCAGTTCGGTGAAGTGGAATCGTTTGGCCCAAGGAATCTCTGCTAGTTTCAAATCATGAGTTGTTAAAAATACAATGGTTTGTTTTTCCCGTAGGACAGAGAGAATCTCTCTAGTGGCAATGTAACGTTCTTTGGAATTCGTTCCTTTGAGAATTTCATCCAAAAACAAAACGGGAACTTGTTTGGAATGGTCTGCGGTACGAATGATGGAAGACAATCGCCTCACCTCAGAATAAAAAAAGGAAACTCCATCTTCCATAGAATCTTGTGACCGAATCAGTGTATGGATTTGAAATTCAGGAAACTCAAACTCCGAACCAAGAACAGGGGCACCGGCACCGGCAAGTAACAATGACATGGCGATGGATCTAAGATAAGTTGTTTTTCCACTCATATTGGACCCAGTTACAATCATTAAATCCCCAGGTAACATTTTGGTGAGTGGGTTAAACACACGGCTTTGTTTGGGAAGTAGAGGATGGACCAAACTTGTCGCACTCAAAGTCCCCGAAGTCGATGGGATGGCAAAGTTACCTTCCGGAAACAAAAATCCAAAATTTACAAAGGGGAGTTCCGCATCTGTTTTCAATATTTGAATTTCTAGTTCATTCCAAAGATTTCCAAACCTCTGTTTCCATTTCCCGAGGGATTTGATTTTCCAAAGGTCCCATAAACATAAAACATTGAGAATGAAATGAGGTAGGGGAGAGATGAGTAACTCGGAAGAATCTCCCAATGAAGTTATATGACCAAGCATTTGTTTGGTGGATTTTCGATCTTTGGTTAAATAAAGAAAGGTTTTCTGAAATCTACCGGCACCAGTAGACAAAGCTTTAATTTCTTTCCATTGTTTTAAAGAATCACTTCTGTAACTAAAAAACAAAATACCATTGATGAGAAGGAGTAAGGGAATGAGTGGCAGATCAAATAACAATCCAACCACGAGATAAATCGGAGTGATGGTCCCCCAGATCGGAAACAAAACCTTTAGGAACTTTCTTTTTTTCCAAAAGAAATCTTCTGGGTTCACCGGGGGCAAAGGAAACTTTTCATTGGTTTCCGCATCGGGAACTAAAAACTTTCGCAAGAGATGGTAACCACGAGTATAAGAATGTTTCTTTAGAATTTTTCCAATTTCATTGGGATGGGAATGGAAATTTGGATCTTCAATGGGTTCTTGTAAAAAACGTTTTAGATAAGTTTGGAAACCAATTTCCGTGATAGTGGTATCATAGATTCCGATAAACCCTTGTTTGGTGCAAAGATCTAAATCAATGGAAAGCGGGTGGTTTCGTACAATTTCTGGATATTCCCAAAGTTCCCTTGTTTTTATTTTTTTAAATTCACCACTGAGTCTGTAGATTTCTTCCTGGATAAAACTCTGCGTTTTTTTTGCAAATTGGATCTGCGTTTTCCGTTTGGAATACAACTGCACCAAATACACAAAAGGAATTAAAATGATTAAGGAATATAAATACTCTTTCCAAGACCTTTGGTTGAGATAACAAAAGAAGAGGGCCGTTGTAAAAATACCAAAAGTAACAAATCGGAAAATAGAAACTTTTCTTAGTTTTTGTGAAAGGGATTGTATTTTGTCTTTGTAACGTTTGTTCCTAAAATTAAGGAAAACATAAGTTGGATTAGTGGAAAAGGGGTCGTTCGTAATTTTCTTCTTCCCTGCGAGAAATCTCTGTGTCGAGTACACGAATGAGACTTCCTAAGTCATTTAATCTCCATTTGTCGATCAGACGGCCTCTTTCTCGACCGGAAAATTTATTCAAATACAGGGTGCCAAATAGGTCTTCCCCGTACTCATATGCAACGAAACGCCCGTTTCGTCTGCCAGTTGAATTTTCCAATCGAATCGTCATGAACGAATACCAATAACCAGATAAAAAAAAATAGTACAAGCAAAATTTTTTGCTTCAGGATATTCATTTTCCGGCGATACATATATTGGGGAAAGGCTACTTACCACGGATGGTTGGGAACCTTAAAAACAAATACCCCGGAAACCGGAAAGCACGGAGGCTTGTATGGATTTCTATCCCGATATGAATTTGGAGTTTAAAAGCTCCTTTGTGAAGACCAACCAGTTTTTAGCCAACACACAAGACGAAAGCCTGCTCCCACAAATGGGACTTGCGGCAGGTAACCTACTCAATCTCTCCCAAATGACCAAACTCCGCGAGATTCGCGAACGCCATTTGAAAAAAGGACACCAGCGCGAAGGGTTCCACTGGGACTAAATGCCTAAATTTCTCTTGACCATCTGAAAGTAGGGTCTATTATAAAGACCGCTTTTAGATGGAGAGATATGGCAAATAACCTAGCAGACGTTTATAAGGAATCCGCAGAAAAATTCGGTCCAAGACCCGCATTCTGGTATAAGAATGCCGAAAAGGATTACCAAGCCCTCACTTACAAAGAACTCTACGAAGACGGACTCGCATTGGCGGAAGCCCTCATTGATTTAGGAGTTAAGGCCAGAGAACACGTAGGTGTTTTGGCTGATAACCGTATGGAATGGATCATCGCCGATTGTGCGGTGTTAACTGCAGGTGCTGCCAATGTTCCACGAGGCTCTGACATTACAGATTCGGAAATTGTTTATATTTTGAATCATTCTGAAGCGAAAGTTGTTTTCTTAGAAAACGACAAAGTTTACGAAAAATACAAAAACAACAAATCTCAGGTGAAGTCGGTAAAAACCGTCATCATCATGGACAAAGACACCAAACTCAAGTCAGGTGCCGGAATCCTACATTTTTATGATCTCCTTGAAAAAGGGAGAGAGATGCGTGCGAAAGGAAAACGGGAAACAGAGAAACGAATCTCTGGAATCAAACCGGACGATTTGTACACACTCATTTACACTTCTGGAACTACGGGAATGCCAAAGGGTGTTATGCTCATGCATTCCAATATGATCCATCAAATGCATTATGTAGTTCCTCGTGTTGCCAAAGTAACACCTGACGATCGTATGTTGTCCATCCTTCCTGTTTGGCATATCTTTGAACGTGTTGTTGAATACTTTGCTATCATCAACGGTGGTTCTACTTATTATACAAAAGTTACAGAACTTCGTAACGACATCCAAAAAGCAAGACCTACGTTTATGGCTTCCGCTCCTCGTGTTTGGGAAAGTATTTACAACGGGATTTACACACGAATTAACGATCCAAAACAAACGCCTCCTGTTAGAAGGTTTTTGTTCAAAGTAGCTTACTTCTTTTCCAAACATTACCACGCAGCGATTCGTTTTTTGAAAGGTTGGGAAGTGGATTACGAAGGAAGAAACATTCTACAATCTTTAGTATTGGCAGTTGTCTCCATCGTGAAACTTTTGTTAACTGGCCCATATACAGTTACCATCATTGCTATTTTGACGGCGTTGTTTGGTCTACCAGAGGACAGCGCTTTCAAAACTCCACTCTACGTAATTGCTGGATTTGGAGCGATTTTTAACGCCTTCACCCTAGACCGTGTTGTACTTTCCAAAATCCGCCAAGCGACAGGGGGACATTTACGTGCCACTCTTTCCGGTGGTGGGGCTCTTCAAAAACATGTGGATGCTTTCTTTATGGATATCGGGATTACGGTTTTGGAAGGTTATGGAATGACAGAAACTGGCCCCGTGATTTCTGCTCGAACTTTCGACAGACCGGTGATGGGATCTGTGGGTGATATTGTTCCCCTCAGCCAAGTCCAACTTCGCGATGATGCGGGTAACGTACTTTGCCATATTGACGACAAACGAAATATCATTTTTGGTAAGTTAGGTGTTAAAGGTGTGGTTCATATCAAAGGACCTCAGGTAATGAAAGGATATTACAAAAATCCAGAAACTACCAAAAAAACCATCGTAGACAATTGGTTAAATACCGGTGACATCGGTATGATTAACTTCAAAAAAACACTGACTCTCACAGGTCGTGCGAAGGACACCATTGTTCTCCTAGGTGGAGAAAACGTAGAACCGGTTCCAATCGAAAACAAAATTGATGAATCAACTTACATCAAACAGTCGATGATTGTGGGACAAGATCAAAAAGTTTTAGGTGCTATCATTGTTCCCGATTTCGATGCTTTGATTCCTTGGGCAGAGGAAAACGGAATCACTGAAAAGAGTCATGATAAACTCATCGCCAATCCTAAGATTGTTGATTTTTACAAAAAGGAAGTTCGTAATTTTAACAGTGTTAAAACCGGATTCAAAAACTTCGAACAGGTTCAGTATGTAACACTCATCACGAAACCATTTGAAGTGGGTGATGAACTAACAAACCTAATGAAGATGAAACGGCACGTGATTACGGAAAAATACAAAGACAGAATTTTGGAACTCTACAAAAACAGTTAATATGACTCCATTTGCAGAGATTTTTCATGGAGACCGCATCTTGGAAATCAAGATGCAGTCAAATGAAAAGAACACTTTTGATTACGAAGCTTTCGTATTATTCGAACAAATCTTAAACAAACACGCAAACAATCCATCTTTGCGTGTTTTGCTTTTTACTTCCGCACAAACTCAGTTTTTTTCCAACGGGATCGAACCCACTCTTATGTATGGAAAAACAGAATCAGATGTGCGAAGGTCCGTGGAACAATTATTAAGAACCGCACAAACCTATTTCCATTTTCCCGTTCCTACCATTGCCGTGATCAACGGACATTGTATGGCAGCAGGAGCTGTCTTCGCTCTTTTTTCTGACTACCGTTATATGGTGGACAAAGGAGGAAGGATTGGATTCTCCGAAGCCATCGTAGGTCTAAATTTCCCTTCGATTCCAACCATTGTCTTACAAGATTTGGTAGGTGTCAAAGTGGCTCGTGATCTCTTGTACACAGGCAAACAAATCAAAGGTCCAGAAGCAAAAGAAATTGGTCTTGTGGATGAGTTGTTTGGCGCCGAGGCATTGTTTGGTGAATCCATGAAATTTGCTGAATCCCTTGCTAAGTTGACAAGTAACTCCAGTCGTGGAATGAAAACAGCCTTGCGAGAACCGTATCGCAATCGAATGGAATCTTTATTCAAGATTGATGCTGATCTTTTTACAAAAGTCATTTTGTCAGAGGACGGCCAAGAAGGTTTTCATTCCCTCATTGAGAAACGAAGACCTAAGTTCGTAACTTGAATTTAGGTCCAATTTGCCTGATTCTTTCTACATTTTGAGTAAAATTCTGATTTAGGATGGTCTATCCTAAATCTCCGCCATTGACTCCATAGTCACTTTAAAAAGTCTAATACTAAGGAGTCGTTTATGGCAGAAAATCATTATTACAACGCAAAAGATCTGGGAAAGTTTGGAGAGATCGGTCGCACGAATCCAGCTCTTGCAGATAAGTTTTTTGGATACTACAATGCAGTCATGGCAGAAGGGGCTCTTACGGAAAGAGAAAAGGCTCTCATTGCTCTCGCTGTCTCCCATGCTTTAAAATGTCCTTATTGCATTGATGCCTATACAACTACCTCATTACAAAAAGGGGCGGACGAAGCCCAGATGAATGAAGCTGTTCACGTTGCAGCTGCAATGGCTGCCGGAATCAATTTAGTTCATAGTGTCCAAATGCAAAATAAAATTGATGAACTCTCTTTCTAATTTATGGAAGTGACTGAGCAAATATCCACCTTACACGCATATACTGGAAAACCTTTTTATGAAACTGTAGGAAAATCAATTTCTGCAAGATCTTTAAAGGTGTTTCAAATCAATGTAGGCAGGTGGTGTAACCAAGCTTGCCGGCATTGCCATGTGGATGCATCCCCGATCCGAACGGAGATGATGGACAAAGCAACTGTGGATCTTTGTTTGGATTTAATTTCAAAAATTCCACAGATTGAAACAGTAGACATTACTGGTGGTGCTCCGGAGGGGAACCCTCACTTTCGTTATCTAGTCGAAGGAGTTCGTAAATTAGGCAAACGTGTCATCGATCGATGTAACCTTACCATTTTGGAAGAACCCGGTTACGAATGGTTATATGAATTTTTAGCGGGAAACCAAGTAGAAATTGTTTCCTCACTTCCTTCTGTTTTGGAAAACACAACCGATAACCAAAGAGGAAAAGGTGTCTTCCAAAAATCAATAACCGCCTTAAAGAAGTTAAATGATCTTGGTTATGGGAAAACCCTCCCCATTCATTTGGTATACAACCCCAATGGACTTTTTTTAAGTTCGGGTCAATCCCAGTTGGAAAGAGAGTATAAAGAATCTCTTTCTAAAAAGTTTGGAATCATATTCAACCAACTGTTTTGTATCAACAACCTTCCCATCAATCGGTTTTTGGGATCACTCGTCAGAGCCGGTAAGTTTGAAATGTATATGGAAACTCTTGTCAACGCATACAATCCGGCAACGGTGGAAGGTCTTATGTGTTTGGATCAAATCTCTGTAGGGTATGATGGTTCTGTTTATGATTGCGATTTCAATCAAATGTTGGAATTAAAATCGAAAGAAGTAAAACACCTAAAGGATTTCGATTTGCAATCTTTCCTAAGCCGCGATATCGTTGTAGCAAATCATTGTTATGGCTGTACTGCGGGAGCAGGATCTAGTTGTGGTGGGGAGATTGTTTAGATGTCGATTCAAAATGAAAAAGACTTACAAGGTATTTTAAAAGCAGGGAAATTTGTCGCAAAGGTTCGTGAACTTTTGAAACTTCTCGCAAAACCTGGAGTTTCTACTTTGGAATTGGACAATGCTGCCAAACACGAGTTTGAAAAAGTAGGGGCTTTCTCTGCTCCTAAATTTGATTACAAATTTCCGGGTTATACTTGTATCAGTACCAACTTTGAAATTGCCCATGGAATTCCTAAAAAAGAAACCATTTTAAAAGAGGGCGATTTGGTGAATGTCGATGTTTCGGCAAAACTGGATGGATACTATGCCGACACAGGGATTTCCTTTGTGGTTGGCCGCTCTAACGAAACACTCCAAAAACTTTGTGCAACGGCAATCGAAGGAACGATGCGTGCCACAGAACAAGCGTTCACTGGCAATTATTTACGTCATATTGGAAGAGAAATTCATTCTGCTGCTGTGGAAAATGGATTTACTGTGATCAAAAATTTAGCGGGCCATGGAACGGGAAAAAAACTCCATGAAGAACCTCAAGTTTTGGTTTATGAAGAAAAACGTGACCAAAGGAAATTGGGGAACGGCCTTGTTCTTGCGATTGAGTCTTTTATCTCTACTGGAAGCCAAACTGCTTACGAAGAAGAAGATGGTTGGACCCTTGTGGCCAGTAACCGCCGCGGGGAACTCAGTTATGTGGCGCAGTGCGAACATACTGTCATCGTCCAAAACGGAAAACCAATCATCGCCACATTGTAAGATTTATAATGGAAATCATTGAATCAGGTGCTCTTCCGTCTGAGATGCGAGGGGTGCTTGTCCTTTGGCCAAGTACGGGTGGGAATGCGAGATCGTTTCGGATCCGTGATTCAGAGCTCGAGGTTTTAGGCCTACGTCTCATTAAGTTCAATCCCCCTTCGCATGGAAACTCGCCCGGAATCTATGATCCCAAATCCTCCATATCATTGTTAGATGGTTACCTAAAGGAAAAGGGATACCTGAACAAAGAATTGTATGGAATTGGGCATAGCGGGGGTGGAGCTGCTCTTATGATGTATGCCAACCAAGTTCGGTTTCGACATTTGTTTTTACTTTCTCCCATATTGGATAGTGTTCTTAGCCTTCGATTTTTGTATGAATCCGGTTCGATTGAAGAGTTTAGTCGACTACTTCTGTTACCTGGTGTTTCTGATGAGACGACTCCCAACAAACAAATATTAGAGACTTTGGCAAACCCTCAGTGGTTGGAAGATGGAAAGATTCACCACTTAAATGTAGCCATCCAAAACAGTCGCATCCAGTTGTCAGACTTATCTGTTTTTCTAAAAAATCTATTCCTACCGGGATTTGTGGTGGATGGTTCTCTCATCCAAAAACGAACCAAATATACAATCTTTCTGCCGGGTGAAGACAAGTGGTTTCCCAAAGAATACACTCAGAACTTTGCCAAAGAGAATCAATTGAATTGCATCGAAATTCCAGAAGCTCCCGATCATTTTTTTTCCTCCTCTTGGCTTACGGTTTGGAAACAAATCAAAACACTCGTTAATTGATTTACAAAAAGATTTTTGTTCTGTAGAATTTCCATCCGTATCTAAGAAGAACATAAAAATGGGAATGGATACTTAAGGAGAATTTGTGGAAACGATTTATCTTACATTGATTGGATTTACGCTTTGGACACTGGGACTTGGTGTTTCTTTGACTTCATTTAGAAGTGTGCTCGTGTTACTCGGCAAAAAAAAATCGAATGAATTTCCGGCAGGGATCCAACATGGAACCGATTTCAATTGGAGACTCAACCGTGCCCATCTCAATAGTTTGGAAAACCTTCCTCTATTTTTAGCAGTGGTTTTTTTAACTGCGAATTTAGGGATGATTGATAGTTTTGTGAACCAAGCAGGAATTGTGATTTTAGGAGCAAGGGTCTTACAATCCCTCACTCATTTAATTTCCACAAGTGTTTTGGCTGTGAATATTCGATTTACGTTTTATACGATACAAATTGTAACGTATATCGTTCTTTTGGTTCGTTTATTCTAAACACCCTCGCGTTTTAGATCACGGCCCATAAGAGCTTTCACAACTTCTTTTGGGTCTTTATCTTCGTATAACATTCGATAAACTTCCTGGGTGATGGCCATTTCCACACCCAGTTTGTCAGAAAGATTTTTTGTAGAAAGAGTGGTTTTGACACCTTCCGCCACTTCATTCATTGAAGCTAAAATATCTTTTAGTTTTTCGCCCTTACCCAAACGAAAACCAACCGTTCTATTTCGTGATGCTTCCCCACAACAGGTGAGAACCAAATCTCCCATACCGGAAGGTCCAAGGAAAGTCATGGGATCGGCACCCATTTTGATTCCCATCCGCGAAATCTCGTTTAACCCGCGTGTGATGAGAGCAGCCCTCGTATTTTGACCAAACCCAAGTCCATCAGCAACACCGGCAGCAATGGCGATGACATTTTTTAAAGCACCTCCCACTTCCACACCGACCACATCGGGAGTCCAATAGGTTCGAAAGTAGGTAAAACTAAAAATCTCTTGCACTCGTTTGGCGGTCGCTTCGTTCTTTGACGCGATGGACACAATGGTAGGAACTCGTTTTACCATTTCTTTGGCAAAACTAGGACCTGAAAGATAGGAAAGTTGGGAATGGAATTGTCCAGGAAGTTCGGATTCAAAGATTTCGGAAACAAGTCTTAGGCTTTCGTTTTCGATTCCTTTGGATGCGGAAACAATGGGCACTTTGGGTGGGATATGGTCTTTGATTTCTTTCAAAATTCCCGAAAGGGCATGGCTTGGTGGGGCCGAAACAATCATATCCTTGTCTTTGACAACATGGATGAGGTTGGTATCTGCTTTTAGTTTATCGGGAAGCACCAAATCCGGCATATGTTTGGTATTCATATGGTTTTCATTGATGGATCTTGCTTGATCCTCGCTCCTGGTCCAAAGGGTAACGTCATAACCCTTGTCCGCTAAAATACTACCTAGTGCAGTGCCAAAACTTCCGGCGCCAATGATACCAATCTTCATGAGTTCTGTATTCTAAATCTGCTTTCCAAAAAGGCAATAGAAAATAAAATTAAAATATGCTTTTAACGGATCTTCTCCGTTTCAATCCACTGAATCTCTTTTTGCCACCAAAAGTGGTCCCAAAGAGTAATTATAAAGTCACCTTGCTCTTGGGTAGCTTACGAAAGGTCATATCCACTGAGATCATTGCAGAAGATCCCGATTTAGAGAGTTTGGAAGTCTCTTCTGCCAAGGGTGAAGTCATTATGACAGGAGTTTACCGGATGAGTTGGCTCTGGATTGCTCGTTTTCTGAAAGTGGAATCGATCAAATACCGTGTCCGACTAAAACCCGTTTCTGTCAAAGACAACAAAGCGCGATTAAAAATTGTTGGATATCGAGTTTGGGATACAAAGCCAAGGCGTTTTGACTTTG
>NZ_JAFFPS010000032.1 GCF_016919165.1 Leptospira chreensis | reverse complement strand
CAAAACAATGTCGGCTGCTTCCCGAGCAACATCTGTCCCTCTTTCTCCCATAGCCACACCAATGTTTGCCGTTCGTAGGGCCGGAGCATCATTTACCCCATCACCCGTCATCGCCACAATTTCACCATCGGCTTTTAACATCCGAACAATCCGCCATTTATCTTCCGGACTGACTCTGGAAAAAATATTACACTTACGAATGACTGATTGTATTTCCTCTTCACTGAGACTTGCCAATTCTTTTCCTGTATAAACTAAATGGGAATCTTTTAAGCCAATTTGATCGGCAATGTTTTTTGCTGTCTCTGGATAATCACCCGTGATCATAATCACGCGAATCCCAGAATCGTAAGCTGTTTGTACAGCCAAGGGAACAATCTCTCTGATTGGATCTAAAAATGCCAAAAGCCCATAAAAATCATAAGTGATATCTTTTCTTTCTTCTGGGATTTCATTTGTCTGTGAGTGGGATTTGGCAACACCGAGAACTCGGTATCCTTGTTTTGCCAATTCATTGGTTTTTGATATCCAAAAATCCAACTTAGAAGATTTAAATTCACACAAATCAAAAACTGCTTCTGGAGATCCTTTTGCATAACTTACATAAACATCCCCTTCTTTCAAAACACGAACCATAGTTAAATGGTCAGGAGTCAAAGGAAAATCTCGAACAGAAACCAGAGCTGCATCCTCGACTTGATCGTATAAAACCAAACAATCAGAGATGGCAATGTCCATAGGATCAAAGCTAGGATGTTTGGAAGCACAGTAAGCAATCTGAAGCAAACCTTTTGTTTCTTTCGATAGAATTAAATCGGGAACCAGTGAAACTGTTTCCGATGGAGTGACCACAATCCCTACTTTCATTTTATTTTGGGTGATGGTTCCTGTTTTATCAGAACATAATACAGTGGCAGCACCTAATGTTTCTATGATGGAGGATCGTCTGACTAAAACATTTTTAGTACTCAATCGAAAAGCACCTAAGGCAAAGAAGATTGTCATCACCAGAGGAAGTTCCTCTGGCATAAGCCCAATGGCAAGTGTTAGACCCGAGAGTAAACCCTGCAACCACTGGCTTTTCACAATTCCAAAGTAAAGAGCAAGCACCACACACAAAGAAGAGGCCACAATAAACAAATTACGCACAAGCCTTGCCACCTCTACTTCGAGTAAGGTTCTACCCACAGCTTCATCCGCAATTTTTCGACCAATCTTTCCAATTTCTGTTTGATTTCCGACGGCTGTCACACGACAAACCCCCTCTCCACTAACAACTAACGAACCGCAATAAATTTGATTTGTATGTGACTTGGAAACAGGAACCGACTCTCCCGTTAATAGAGATTCATCACAAGAAAACATCCGATCCGAAATGAGTTCTGAATCGGCAGGTACTCGATCACCTTCATTCAAAATGAGTAAATCATCATAAACCACATCCTTTCCTTCGATGCGAATGATTTGTTTGTCCCGAATCACGTTGGTCCTGGGGCTTGCTAATGAACGAAGGGCCGAGATTGCTGTTTCTGTTTTTTTCTCTTGGATGAAAGTAATTGTAATGATTCCAAGAACGGAGAATAACAACAAAACTGCTTCTCCACGATCTCCCAAAAGTAAATACACGATGCTTATGGAAATGAGAAGCAAAATCATCGGCTCCGTCACCACACCAAACAACATTTGGAAGATTCCTTTTTTTTGTGAGGAGGAGATTTCATTGGCCCCATACTGGGCCCGGTTTTTCCTAACTTGTTCTTGGGTTAACCCCATACGGATGTATTCTGAAATTTGTTTTGGAATCGAAGGCATATTCTTATTTGATTTGGTCTTGTATTTTAAAAGAAATCTGTTTAACATTCTAGAATGTGCGATACATCTCTTGCCACTGAAAAATTTACCAATACTCAAAAAAGAATCTTCGCCAAAAACTCCGATCGGGAACCAAACGAAGCACAATCCATTCTCCATCTTCCTCGTATGGAATACACAAAGGGTTCTACATTACGTACTACTTATATAGAAATTCCGCAATCCCCCGTTACTTATGAAGTTTTTTTAAGTAAACCCTTCCATATGTGGGGAGCAGAAATGGGCGTGAATGAATTTGGGCTTTGTATTGGAAATGAAGCCGTTTTTACCAATTTAAAAATAAAAAAACAAAACAATGGTTTAACGGGAATGGATTTAATCCGACTTGCTTTGGAAAGATGTAAATCGGCAAAAGATGGATTATTTCTGATCACAGAATTATTAGAAACGTACGGACAAGATGCTTGCGGTGGTTATGAAAATCGTTCCTTTTTCTATCACAATAGTTTTATCATCGCCGATCGCACAGATGGTTATGTTTTAGAAACGGCAGACAAATATTGGGTGGCAAAAAAAATCGATTCGTTTTATGCGATCTCTAATGGCCTGACCATCGGATCCGATTTTGATTATTCTTCTCCCAATCTGATAAACAAATTACGCAAAAATCCAAATAAAGAATTTTCTTTTAAAGATCATTTCACTGACCACTTTTATACATACATGAGTCACTGTAAAGATAGAAGGAAATTACACCAAGAAACAGCCCAAAACTTAGAAAAAGAAAATGCAAGTTACACCACCAAACAAGCAATGATTGCTTTAAAAACACATGCGATTGAAACAGATGAATTTGAACCATCGTCTGCTTCGATGAAATCTCTTTGTTTGCATGCAACAGGGCCAACGACACCCAACCAAACCAACGGAAGCCTCATCGTAGAATGGGATACATCAGAAACGAACCAAGATCCTCTGAGAGTATTTTACACAGGAACATCCACTCCTTGTTTGAGTTTGTTCAAACCTTTCTTTTTCGGTACTAAAAATTTCATGACTTCATCCAGTTTGTTATCCTATGCAACTTATTCGGAAACCTTATGGTGGTTACACGAATCCATCGCAAGAAAATCCAATTTTGATTACCAAGCGGTACGCTCCATCCTTGTTCCAGCTTTGATTGGATTACAAGAATCTGTTTTCAATATAACGAAAGACTTTCTTTCTCCTCAAAAAAAAGAAGAAGCACAGTGGCGTTTTTTGAAGGACCACGTGAACATACTAAAGAAAGTAGATGAAGAACTGATCCAATCCAAAATAGGAATGAGTCGATGGCAAAACCCACTCTTTCAAATCTATTGGTCAGGACAAAATAGAAAGTTAGGAATCCCTTTCCGCAACGAGAAGAATCAATAAATCGTTTACATTGGTTCCCGTAGCACCAGTAAACAAAAGGGAGTTTGATTCTTTGAGTATGGGATAGGAATTAGAGTTTAAAAGTTCCGCTCGAGGATCCCAACCTATGGCATTCATTCGATCGATACTTTCCGATTCGATGATCCCGCCGGCAGCATCAGTGGGACCATCGGTTCCATCCGTGCCACAAGAAATAAAAATCCACCTCCGGTCTCTTTCTAGAGATTCAGAAAGGATGGCCATCCGAAGAGCAGTCTCCTGGTTTCTTCCCCCAAGACCTTTCCCTAAGACTGGACAAACGAGTTCACCACCAAGTAAGATCGCTTGTTTTTGATGGTTCTTTTTGGCAGTTATCAATTCACCAAACATAGATTCTGCGGTTTCTTCGCTGGACTTGTCCCATGAATCCGAGATGGTTTTCACCTCATACCCTAAAGATTTTGCCTTTTTTTCGATAGCAGATAAAGACAAAGATAAATTTCCAATCACAAAATATTCACTTCCTGGATAACTCGGGGCCGAGGCAATGACTTCTGGATTATCACCTAACACATCGGATATGACAAAAGTATAAACTTTAAGATTTGAATTAAGTTTTTTTAATAACTTCCCACCCTTTACGGCAGAATATTTTTTTCTCTCGGCATTGATTTCATGGATCGAAAGCCCTTGTTTTAATAGGTCTTGGTTTAACTTACTGAGATCCTCTAAATGATAACCAAATTCAGGAATTTCGAATAAACTAGATCCACCTCCCGATAACAAAACAATCAATTGGTGGTCTTCCCCTAAATCTGTGAGCTCCGATAATACTTCGCGTGAATGGAGTTCGGAATTGGAATCGGGGATGGGATGGGAGGCCTCTCTACATTTCCAAACTCCCATTTGACCTTTGGATTGGATCTCTAAGGGAAGGTGTCCGTATTTGGTAATAATAAATCCCTTATCCACCGGACAAAATTCCTGAAAGGATAAGGCCATGGAATACGCAGCTTTTCCCAAAGCAAAAACATAGCTCTTTTTGTTTGGTTGGTTTAAAAGTTTTAGAAGTTCTGGATTTTGATTCCAAAACTCTATAAAAAGAAATTGGGGAGTGGCAGCACGAACTCCCTCTCTAAAAAGTAATTCAACTTCTTCTCGTAACGAATTCAAAGAAAAAATTTCCTACTTTGCCTGTAAGGAATCATACTGAATGCCCGAGGATGTAATTTGTCCAAATTTTAAAACATCGGTTGGACAAAGGGAAACACAAGCGGAACAACGTACACATTGTACGCTATCCATAGGAATCCCTCGACTGGCATATCCCATAACATCAATTCCTTGGTGGCAATTTTTGGTGCAAATATTACAAGAGATACATCGTTTTTTATCTGAAAAAATTCGGAACTTGCTGAATTTAGCATAAATATGCATTAGAGAAGCAAGGGGACAAAACATACGACACCAAATCCTTCCAGAAAAAAGGAAATAAAATCCAACACCCACTACCCCCGCAAGACCAATATCCACAACGAGATCATAAATCCATTTTATGGAATCAGCAAGGAATTCACCCATTTCTAAATTTGGATCATATACTTTTCCGTAAACACCCACAAGTTTTAAAACCGTAAGGATAAAAGCCAAAAGTAAAATGTATTGGCCGGAATGTTCTAACCGATATGCCCATTTTCCATGAGGCATCTTTTGTCTATGTTCATCACCTAATGTTTCAGCAAGACCACCACAGGAACAAATCCAACCACAATAAGCCCCTTTCCCATACTTATAGACCAAAAGAGGAATGAATCCAAAACTAAACAATAACCCATAACCTAACCAAAAATTGGTGATCCCTACATCATACAATACACCCATACTTAGTGGCCAAGCCAAAATAAATCCATAAGCTTTCCAATAAGCATCATTCGGGAAAATTTCCCTGCGGATGTACCCCTCTGGATTTCCTAGGTATCCTAAGTCACCGAGTGCAGGCAGGATCAACTCAGGCAAAAGAAACAAAAAGAAAACTTGAACAAAAATCAAACTAAGGGTTTGGTAAAGTATATACTGAGTTTTACGAATTAGTATCCTTCGAATTCCAAACACTAGGATGGTCAAAGAATACAACATTGTATAATGAAAAGATGGATACTTTCCAAACAAGGTATAACCAAAATAAGTAGCGGATAAATAAACAAAAAGAAAATAGAAAAATAAACCTAAAAGATAAGTATTTCGAATCCATACCCAAGGTTGGAAAGAACCTACCCTCTGATTCCATTTTAAAGAAACAAAAACCAGTAAAGAAAGAATCGATACCGCACCAAAAACCGTAGCCAATGGAGAAAACCAACCTGGTCCGTAAAACGAAGCCTTCCCGAAATAAGCAAGGCAAGCAAAGGAAAATAAAGAAACAAAACCCACCCAATCAGAAAGGGATTTTTCATTTTGGATTTTGATTCCTATTTTTTTCAAAAAAGGAATGGGAGCTGCATTCCCAATCAAAACATAAACCAAATCGGACTTGAGTTTGATAGAAGAACTTGCCATTTTTACAAAAACATTTTGATCGGAAATTTCAGTCACTTCTGCTTCTAATTGGAGTTTAATCTTCCCTTCGCGAACCAACTCATCCAGACGTTCTTTATTTTCTTGTTTTGGTCTTTGGAATTCCTTTCCTCTATGGATTAAATTCACTTCTTTCGCATAAGAGGAACAGGCGATGGCAGCTTCGAGCGCACTATCCCCTCCTCCCACAATCACAACAGACTTATCTTTAGAATCATAAGGATCGAATAAACGGTAAAACACATTAGCTTTCGACTCACCCTTCACACCCAAACGTTTTGGATCGCCCGATTTACCAATGGCAATGACTACAGAACTGGTAAGATAAGACTCACCCGTTTCCGTTTGCACTGAATACAAAGAACCATTCGTTTGTATGGAAGAAACCCGTTTCCCTGTATGTAGCTCGATGGGTTCTTTTTGTAAGAGACCATTTAAATAATCCAATAAATCTTCTTTGGTTGAATCTTGGATTTTGATTTTCGATTGAGATCCCAAATCTTTTGGTTCCGCAAAAATAGGTTTTTGTTTTGGATAACTTTGGATGGTTTGGAAAGGAAGGTTTGCTTCGAGTACTACATATTTTTTGCCCAGTCGACTCGCTTCATAGGCACAAGATAAACCAGCAGGTCCCGAGCCAATAATCACAACATCCAAAGCATCTGACTTATTATTTCGAATATGATTCCAAACACTGACTCCACTTTCCGCGGCAAATTTCAAAAGAGGAACACCCGTTAGGTCTCCTATGATAAATACATTAGGGAGATTCGTTTCATAAGAATCCGATATCTCCGGATAAATTTCTACAGAACCTGTAGGTACCGATTTAGTTAACCAACGAAAGTAGGATGAGGGCCACATATTTAAAATTGGACTATAAGATTGAAAAAAAAGAAATGAATTTAACGGGCAAGAGGAAGTTGGATGATAATTTTTGTTCCCAATTGTGCTTTGCTGACTACTTGAAGCGAACCATCTTGTTCTTTTAACAATTCCATACAAACAAGAAGACCAAGACCAGTTCCTTTCTCACCAACCGTTCCAAATCCAGAAGCAAATCGTTTTCCTTCGATTATTTTGTTTAAAAGTTCATCTGTCATTCCCACACCATTATCTTGAAATCGAATTTCCATGAATTGAGAAACAGGTTCAGCTTCTATCACAACTCTTCCCTTCGGATGAGAATATTTTACTGCATTCGACAATATATTACGCAAGACAGTCGCGGTCATTCGTTCATCACAATAAACGGAAGCATTCTCAGGAACTTTGATTTCCCATGTGATTCCTTTGTCAGTAGCCTGTATGTTCAGTAAATCGAATGCATTTTTTAAAATTGCGGATAGATCCAAATTCTTTGGATTACACTGCGTTTTTTTAGTTTCATTCTGAACCCAATCCAAAAGGTTTTCTAAAACCAAATAAGTTTGGTTTGTAGTTTTTTTTAGTTCTTTCAAACCAAAAATCAATTCGTCTCTTTCGGGCACGGATGTTGTGAGATAACCTAAAAAAGTACTCATAGTGCCAATAGGCCCTTTTAGATCATGAGCAAGGATAGAAAAAATACGATCCTTATGGTCATTGGTCCGAATCATTTCTTTTTGGATGCGATTGATATTCCTTAAAAAATAAAACATAAACAAAACCACAAAAGACAAACAAGAAACCACCGAATTGATACGAAACAACTCTTGCACTTCTTTGTGATACAAAAATGTTCCTTCTTCAAATAGTCCAGGCTTACCAAAAAACTCAAACCAAACATAAAACGCGGTATTCGTCAAAAACACAAAGAGGATCCACCACTTTTCCTCATAGGAAAAGAGTACGAAAGGTACGATGGCAAACACGAGAAAATAATAATAGAATCCACCGGAGCTACCGAAACTAAAGGTGGAAACACAAAGCAAAGGAACAGAAACGATGAATACTAAAATGATACGAGCAAGAGCATACCGTTCTTTTACATTTAAATATAATACAAACAAAAGTGTGGTGATGACAAAAACATGAACCAAATTCATAATCTGGTAATAAGGGGCACCAGCGATTGTAAAGAGAAAAGAATATTGGATGTTGGAGAAGATTCCGAGAACTGCAATTAAATTAGAAAGTTGGACACGAACAGAGGATTCCAAACCCAAATGTTTCGTGACTCCTAAATTGAGTAATCTGCGAATTCCCAATCGATCGAGCAGTGCTTTCATTTGATATCGATCGTAAAGTAAGTCACATCATCTGACAAACGAAATGCGAAATTTCGAATATCCTTTTTGATTTTTTCGTTCAGGTCTTTTAAGGGGAGGTGCAAACCTAAGGCCAATTGCTCCTTTAGTCGTAATTCTCCGTACAATTCCCTATTCTTGTTTTGGCTTTCCGTAATCCCATCCGTATAGAAAAAGAACCGGTCCCCTGATTTTAGTTCCTTGGAAAAGGTCTCTACTAGAATGTCCTTCTTCCAACCCATGATGGGGCCCCTTCCTCCCAGGGCTACCAAGGAATTAGAAACAACATTCATAGAGTAAGGACTAGGATGGCCCATAACCGAGTATTTCATTACCGATTTTTCCAAATCAAAATGACTCACAACAGCTGTTATATAATTTTTTTCTACAACAGGTAACATTTTGAGATTGAGTTCCAACAGAAAGTTTGCGGGATCTTTTTCTTTGGGAGCTATCTCTAAAAAATTTACCTTTAACATACTAGCGATGAGAGCGGCAGCAATTCCGTGACCAAGAACATCACATAACAAAAAACTAATGGATCCATCTTCATGAATGTAGTAATCAAAATAATCCCCACCAATTTTTTCCATAGGCATAAACACTGAGGCGACACTTAAAGAATGGTGTTTGAATTCCATAGGCGGGATCAATTTGGATTGTAAACCTGCAGCCATCACTAAATCATCATGGAGAAGTTTATATTGTTTGTGTAGTTCTTGTGTGCGAAGAGTGACTAACATCTCTAAGGATTCATTTAAATTACGAAGCTCTCTTCTCGTTCGTGCACTTTGTAAGGCAATGGCAAGGACTCCCGTAAATAAAAAAGTCAAAATCCCATACTGGGTGAGATACCCATTTTTTCCTGTAATGACGTCGGAAATGACATCGGCTATTCCGAAAAATGTAGCAACAAGAGCACCAAGGGAAACTACAATTGCCTCAGCCGATTTTTTATAGTTTCTCGCAAGCAACTGAACAAGAATAGGAACTTTAATTGCCAGCAATACATACCAGATATATACCAAATAAAAACGACTGTCGGGATCCATAGAAAACAATTGAAAGAATGCAAGCACTGTATCCAAAAAGAATGTAATCGCCGCAAGTTTTGTAATCCGTCTGTCGAAAAGAGTATGAACGAATAACATGATAAAGACAGGAAAGATAAACTGACAAAAAAATAATAACCTCACGAGGATTTCCGGATGGATCATTAAAAAATGAATTTTATTGAGAACAGGTAACCTCCATCCTACAAAAAACACAGCCGTTCCCGCTAAATACAATCCAGATTTAGAAGAACGATTGAGGGCATATCCAATGGCTTGTTGGAGAAAAATCCCAAAAAATAAAGCAGCAATGAGGATTTGGTTTACATCTTCAAAAACCATTTTGTCTTTGATTTGATCCTGCGAACCAAAAATAGGAACCGAACGAAACACACCGCACCTAAACTGTGTTTCACGACACTCCACTTCCACCACCAATTCATTTTCACCTTGTCTTAGAAGAGAGATGGGAATCTCATAATACCTAACTTTATGCCAATAAGGATAGTAATCGGGCGAAAAACTTCCGGTAGAACCGATTGACCTACCATTCCAAAAAGTTTGGTCGGCGGAATGAATTCTATCCATATAAATAGCCTGTGAGGATTCAGGAAGGGTGGGTACAAAAATTCCCAATCGATACTTTCCTTTGATAGGAACTCGGTATCCTTGGTCAACTAAGGGAACACCAACTAGTACAGGTTTGGCTTCCGTTTCTCCTTCTAATTGGAATGTCCAACCTGATTCTAAAGAGAGAACCTCTGCATTCAGTGATCCAGCAGCAAGAAAAAGAAAAACCAAAAAAAGTTTCATGGATTTATCCAAAGAAAGTTCCAATTCCATGGGAGAAAAAATAACCAATCTAGATGTTTCATAGAATCTCCGGAGAACACCGGAAGGATTGAATAGAACATCCAAGGAAGTGCAAGAATTTTTTTAGATGTCGTGGTCTTAGAAAACCCTGTTTATCTTTGGATAAACAGGGTGGTTCGAGCTATAAGCCGGCTTTTTCACCGATCTTTTTTCCATATTCAGGATCACATTTGACAAAGTGTTCTACATTCTTTTTCACCAAATCTTTTGGAATTCCCTTCATGGTTCCGGCGATGACAGAAGTCAACCGTTCTCTTTCTTCTGGTTTTAACATACGATACAAATCACCTGCTTGAGAAAAATCATCATTCTCTTTATGGCTATTGTAACGATCGGCATCAGAAGAAATACGAAGAGGTGGTTCACTCACTCGCACATCCTCAATGGGCCCAGAAAATCCGTTCGGTTCATAGTTATCATAAGAAGGATTTTCTTCTGACCGATAACCATCCATTTGATATGTCTTTGTCTGAGCTTTTGATCGATTGACAGGAATTAGTTGGTAGTTTCCACCCAACCGATATCTTTGAGCGTCCGGATAGGCAAACAATCTACCTTGCAACATCTTGTCTGGGGAGGCACCAATTCCTGGAACCAAATTACTCGGACTAAAACCAGCTTGTTCTACTTCAAAAAAGTAGTTCTTTGGATTTTGGTTCAACTCAAGTTCTCCCACTTCGATGAGTGGATAATCTTTGTGAGACCAAACTTTCGTTAAATCAAAAGGATTTACCTTATAATTTTCTGCATCCTTTTCTGGCATGATTTGGATACAGACCTTCCATTTCGGAAATTCTTTTTTGTGAATGGCTTCGAACAAATCTCTGGTTGCATAGTCAGGGTCTGATCCTGCGAGTTCCCCCGCTTTTTCAGGAGATAAGTTTTTGATTCCTTGTTTTGTTTTGAAATGAAACTTCACCCAGAACCGTTCTGATTTTTGATTCCAAAAACTGAATGTATGGGAACCATATCCATTCATAAATCGGTATCCATCCGGAATCCCACGATCACTGAAAAGAATAGTGATTTGGTGCATGGCTTCTGGAGCTTTTGCCCAATAGTCCCACATCCGAACAGGATTTTTATAACCAGTCACAGGATCTCTTTTTTGAGAATGAATGAAGTCAGGGAATTTTAATGGATCTCTTTCGAAAAACACAGGGGTGTTGTTTCCAACCACATCCCAAATCCCATCTTCTGTATAGAACTTCACGGCAAATCCACGAGGGTCTCTTTCTGTATCTGCGGAACCTTTTTCACCAGCAACAGTAGAAAACCTTAAGAAAAGTGGAGTTTCTTTTCCCTTTCCTTGGAATACTTTCGCAATGGTGTAATCCGATAAATCTTTTGTTAGGCGAAATACTCCGAAAGCACCAGCTCCTTTGGCATGAACCACTCGCTCAGGAATTCTCTCCCGATTGAAATGAGCTAGTTTTTCAATCAAATGGGTGTCCTGGATGAGGACGGGACCACGTTCTCCCGCAGTGACACTGTGTTGGTTACTAGATACAGGCTGTCCACCTGCTGTCGTTAGTTGGTTATTGCTCATACTAGAGCCTCCTTCTTATTTTTTAAAAATATATTTTTTGCGGACTTACGAAGGTATTGGATCCAAAGTTTCCAATTCTTTTGTTGAGGTTGGGAGGTTACCCTTTCTAAGTAAGAAACGATCTTCTCCCGGCCAAACATCGTTGCAAAATCCAGTGCACTTAGGCCTTGCGGGTTTCTTTCTTTAGGATCTGCGCCCCAATTCACAAGTAACCTAACAATCTCGAGGTGACCTTTAAAGGAAGCACCCATCAAAACCGAATTCCCTGACCGATCTTTGTCACGAGTACTGGCTCCCTTTTCGAGAAGGTAAGCCGTGAGGGATTCCCAGCCGTGGTAAGCAGATAACATCAAAAGAGAATTCCCCTTCTCATCCTTCCATTCTAAGGCCGCAGGAAAGTGAGTTTCCTTGGAAAGTGAGGCTAAATCGCCCATCCGTGCCAAACGAAAGGCAGTTACCTTTTCGGCTGCCTGTCCTTGGATCGTGGACTGGAATTCCGTCCAGGCCGTGGATTGGTTTGCCCTACTCTCTGTTTCTTCATCCATTCCGGTAGCCTCCCAGCTTTCCCCCTAGGGATTTAGTATATATTTAGACTTAATCTAAATATATACTAAATCTAAGCAAATGATTTTTTAGACTTAGTCTAATTATTGACAAAAAAAAGCACAAGGAGAACGTGAAACTGAGATGGACTTAAGTTACCAAAAAACCAAGGAACTCCTCGAATCCCACGGGATCCGACCGACTTCACAAAGATTGGAAATGGCGCACTTACTTTTGGAACGCCACCAACACCTCTTTGCGGAAGAAGTATTTCACTTGGTCAATTCGCACTTCCCTCATGCATCAAGGGCGACCATTTTTAATAACCTCAAACTCTTTGCGGAAAAGGGAATGCTTGGGACTTTGGAATTAAAAAATGGTGTGACTCATTTTGATTCGAACATTGGCCCCCACCATCACGCTCTGAATGAAGAGACAGGCGAGATTACTGATGTGGAAATGAATGAAGAACTAGAAACAAAAGTTCTAGAGGAACTAAGAGAAAGTTACTTTAAGAAGACAGGAAAAAAACTAGATAACGCCAAACTAGTCATTACACTTAGAGGGAAATAAACTCCCTCCAAGTTCCATCTCTATACTGTGAGATGGTGTTAACGATACAAAGAGAGATCCTCTCTTTACTTTTTAATTTTATCTTTATACTTGATGGCGATCGCAGAAGCGTTCCAGATCACTCGGTTCCAAACAATGAGTAGAATACTCTTTTGGCGAACCTCAAATCGGTAGTTGATGATATCATCCCCACCTTTTTCGCGAGCTTGTTTTAAAAGTTCGCTATAACCCGTTTCTCCTGTGACTACCAGTAAAAACCAAGATACAAATTCCCCTTGGGTTTCGACAGGTCCAAGGATTTGGTAATCCTCTGATGTCATCACATACTGAGTCATATTCGCGGCAAGACCCGGTGATCGTAGTTCTGTATAAATACAGTTTCCAAAGAAAGTTCCAACTAACAGGAATACAAAAGTTCGAATGAAAAACTTTTTCATAACGCCCCCTTTAGGTTACAACCTAAAGTTTTTTATCCGCAAACAAACAAACGTCAAGAAAAAAGAGAAGATTTTTAAAAAGAAAAGGTTACAGTTTTTTGACATATGTCAGAAACGTATCCTTCCATTGCGATTAGTGGGATTGGTTCCGTAACAGTTACCATCATCCATGCACTCCACCAAAATGAAGTTCCCTTTCAAATCCTTTGTCGTAATGAAAACAGATTCCAATCTTTAAGTGCATCTCCCATTCAGTTCCAAGGGCCTAATGGAAAAAAAGTAAGTATAGACTTAAAAGACCATCTAACAAGGATTCAAGAAAACAAAAGAAAGTTTGATTATATTTTGATTGGATGTAAAAATCAAAATATAAGGGAATATTTAGAAGAAACAAAACCTTTACTCGGACCCAATGGAAAATGGATCTTAATTCAAAACGGAATTCCCGAATCTCATTTTGAATCGTATCAAAATCAAATTCTCGGTGGGGTTGTGGGATGGAATACCCAAACACTCCTCGATGGAACCTATTACCAGTCGAACGTAGGAAGTCTCATCCTAGGTGATGCTTCCGGAACAAAGCCAAATCCCATTTGGGAAAAAATCTTACCACCTTTCCTACCAGTGGTTCTAACAGACCAACTGATCGGATACCGCTGGCATAAACTAGCCATCAACTCCATCATCAATGGGCTCGCTGCCTCCAAACAAGTGAGTTTAGGGGGACTTTTCCTAAATAGAAATTCTAGACGAGAAGCCTTAGAAACATTAACAGAAATTAAACGATTAATCAATGGATTACACATTAAAGAACTAGTGGTTCCTGGATCTTTTCCCATTCAAAAATTAGGTGATGGGTTGGGAGCTTTACCCGGTTGGATTCGTCATTTGATCCTTATCGTTCTTGGTTTGAAATACTTCCGAATCCGCACTTCTATGGTTCAAGATTTAGATCATGGACGAAAAACTGAAATTGATTTTATCAATGGAGAAGTTGTGAAAATGGCAAAAGCACTCCAGATCCCAGTGCCTAAAAATGAATGGATTGTAACTAAAGTGAAAGAATCGGAAGGGGCTTTGGTACCCAAACTTTAATTTTTGGTTACTTCCCGAGTCGCAGTAATTCTGAAATGGAGTGACTCGCTTCCAAAGGATGCCGTAACTTTTGTTCCGTTTGGATGAGGTATTGGTTCCTACGCCCATCTTTACTCTTTTCTAAAATCTGCGCGTCGACCAAATCTTTAACAATGGCCTGAACCGCTCTTTCCGTAATGCCAACAAGTAAGGCTACATCTTTCAATCGCATCTCTGGATCTTTACTCAGACAAATCAAAACATGTGCATGATTGGAAAGAAAGGTCCACTGCCCACCTTTCTTGGAATTTTCTAAGGGTTTGCTTTTTTGCTCTTTTATCATTCTTTGTATCAAAAATCTAAACTAGAACTAGGAATTATAGGATCAACGCCTTAATTCCGATTCTATTTCTGATAATCAGGCTCTTCCGACTCTTTATAATTCCGAACATACCAAGCCCAATAGATAAACAAAAACTGCACTGGCAATCGTGCATATAATGCCCAAATCGGGTAACCATAATCCTTTCCGTCTAAGGCCGTAAGCAACATATTGATGTTAGCTGGATAGATTGCAAGCAGAAGGAGGATGATCGCAAAACAAATCATCTTTCGCATGGGCTCATAAAGAACAAGAGCACCCAATGTAATTTCCGCAAGCCCACTCGTTACGTTTAAAAATTCCTGGAACGGCAGGTAATCAGGCATGATTTCTAAATAGAAATCAGGAGAGAGGAAATGATTAGTTCCCGCAATGATATAGAATGCCCCGAGAGCGTACACGAGAAATTTTTTCATCACCGAACTAGAACACAATGATAGAAAAAATCATTACAATTTTTACTGGGACAGAAAAATGACAACATCTGGGCCGAACCCAAACCCTGTCCCGGTTACTATCTAAATGCCAAATTAGGCAAATTTTGGTTGCGACCGAACTTTGTTCCCCCGGTGGCTACAAAACCTTTTGATGATTTAGGCAACAATCTGCCCTTCTTTTGATTTATAATGCCCCAATTTTTCCTCCAAACGTTTGCGACTTTTTATCGTAATGCGGTTGGGTTCGATGACTAGGTTGGTATCACTTAGAAACTCTTGGATGGTATCTTGTTTGACCTTGATGATTCCGCACATATTACAAAGTTCTTCTATCTGGATGTAAATGGTATGAGCATTGGCAAGACTCTCATCCAAATTTCGACCCAATCGAATGTCTTGATCACGAATGGAATTGTACAAATATGCATAAAGTCGGATCACGGGAGTTTTCAATCGCAGAATCACGAGACGTTGGTGCGAAAACCAAATTCTTCTCGCAATACTTTCGAAGATTTTTTGTAATAAAGAAGGCCCAACGGATTCAAATAAATTTTCTGCTGTCACTCGCAGGATTTTACTTTTGGTTTCGGTAATGGCAGAAGCCATCCTCGGTGCATTATCAATAAGTGACATCTCTCCGAAAATTTCTCCAGGCCCGAGAACATCGATGACATATTCATAACCACGAACAATTCCGAATAGTTTGACGTTCCCTTCTAACACAACATAGATTTCGTTGTTTTTTTCACTTTCGACAAAAAGAATTTCACCGGCTTCTACATTGCCTTGCATTCCATCCCAAACATAAGGTTTGTAATTAGAACCAATGGCCCGGAGAAGGTCTGTAGCTTCTGTTAGGTTATCTGTAGAGTTATTTTCTTTTGACCAATTTAAAAAAGTTTGTAAGGAATAAGCCGCTAAATTTGGTTTTTGCCAAGACAAATACGTCCTCGCATTTTGAACCAATCGTTCGGGATGGTAATCTCTGTCTGCAGGTTTGTTGGCTTTGGAAAGGTGTTTTTGCAGGGTTCTGAGTTCTCTAGAATAAAGACCCAAAATCTTCATCGCGAGTTCTTTTCTTTCTTTAAGATATGACCCTAGAAGTCGGATGGGAATTTGAACCAGTTCCACATCCGTATCGGCAAACAAAGTCACCAAAAATCGATGTTCGGTGAGGGCAGATACAAGTCCAAAACTATCCCCTGCTTCATAATAAGCAAGTTCATGATCTACCACAATGTGTTCGGAATCCACCGAAACTCGGCCAGACCTAACAATGAAAAAGTTTCCTGTATTGATGGAGTTCTGCACTACGATGGCAGCACCCTTGGAATAATTTACAACTTTGATTTCTTCTACAGACACTGAATCAAAAATAATGTTTTTGAAGGTAACGAGTCAAACACTTAAATCTAAGAAGTCATTTGATCCCAAATCAAATCGTACACTTTATTAGCAGAAATTTCTTTTTTCGGATATGGTTTGTCCGAAGAAAAAATAGGGTAAAATTCCCTTTTTCCATGAAGGGCACCGTGGGAACCCTTCACCAAATGGGAATCCAAGGGGATGACATCCATAAGATAACGAAAACCCAATTTTTTACGAAGTAGTTTTAGCCCTGCCCGCAAACGAATCCCTGGTTTTTTCGGATCCATAAACATTTCACAAGGATCATATCCTGGTTTTCTATGAATATCCACCAAACGTGCATAATCTGGAGCCAATTTGTCATCTAACCAGTAATAGTAAGTAAACCAAGATTCTGAATCAGCAACCACAACAATGTCTCCGGAACGTTTGTGATCGATATGATATTTTTTTTGTGCTTTTTTATCTAAAATCAGAGAAATGCCAGGAACATCTTTTAGAAGATCTACCACTTGTTTTTGAATGCTGGAATCTTTACAATAGATATGGGCAATTTGGTGGTCAGAGACAGCAAAAGCCTTAGAGGCACCTGGATCAAGGAGTTCATACCATCTTTCTTTGCGAACCGAAACAAGTCCTTTCTCCCGCAAAATTCGATTGATATGGATCGGATTATTGACTTCTGTGATCCCATATTCAGACAAAAGAATGATCTGAGTGTTTTTACTTTCATAATAGGTAATCAATTGTTTTAGGACGGAATCAATCTCGCGAAGTTCCTTTTGGATCACATTCAGGTTTGGTCCAAACTTCTGAAGGCAATAATCGAGATGAGGAAGATACACTAATGTGAGGGTGGGATTGTGTTTTTGGTCTACAAGGATCGTGGCATCGGCAATCCACTTCGTGGATTTGATATTGGCATTTGGTCCCCAAAAATGAAATAGAGGGAACTGACCTAAGGCCTTTTGTAATTCATCCCGAAGTTCTGGTGGATTGGAATAACAGTCGGGAGCTTTGACTCCATCGGCATGGTATTGTGGTCTTGGTGTCACTGAATAATCCGCACTTGCGTACATATTGTACCACCAAAACATTTTGGAACACGTGAAGTTCGGATCTATTTTTTTAGCTCGCTCCCATATTTTTTCTCCTCCCACCAAATGATTGGATTGTTTCCAAAATTTAATTTCTGAATCGTCCGCATCATACCAACCATTCCCAACAATTCCATGTTTGTTGGGCCACTCCCCTGTCAAATAGGTGGACTGGGAACTCGTTGTCAAAGCAGGAAGCATGGGTTCAATGAGTCTAGTTTCTTTCTTTTCCAAATATTTTTTTAGAAACGGGGTAAACTCTCCCACCAAATGAGTGCTAAGTCCCACAACATCAATTACGACTGTTTTTTTAAATGGATTTGATTTTGTTTGTTTCATATTTCAATCCTTGGATTCTCTTTCTATTTCTAAAATCGATTCTACCCATTGCAGTTCTCGAATGATGGAGTCAGCGATGGGGATTTGTAATTCTTTTGGCAATACGCCCCAGGTATAAGTTTCTACTTCTAAGGCATCCGTGATCTGAAATTCTTTATGTAGGTGCAAAAGTTCAATGAGCTCTTTTTGGGTAGAAGATACAAGCCCATAGGAATCTAAAAATACAGGCACATGGAAATGAATCCGCCATTCCTCTAATGATTCCCCACCTACTTGCAAAGCTTCTGGTAGGTCCGAATAGGATAGTATTTTTTGATTTGCAGATTTAACCACCACCTGATGGAGGTAAGTTGGTTCATCAAAACTGGCAAGTAAATCCATGGTTTCTTTCGTTTCTTTGGGAAAATTGATTTTTAGAGCGGAACTGATTTGGATACGACCCACTTGGATGGAATTCTCTTTGAGTAATTGAATGATTACTTGGTTGTCTTCGAAACTAACCGCAGAATGACAAACATCCAAACAAATTCGGATATGTGTTTTGGTTAAACCTTCCGCCATCTCCCGGGAAACTCCCCATTTTGTTTGGACTTGAGATACAGCATTTGGTAAAAGTAGGTTCAAAAACCACTGCACCCAAAGATTTACATTTCCCAAAATCCCATCTGGTTCCGGTTCGATATCCAAATGCAAAATTTGGTCTGTTTTATTTTGAATTTCAATTAAATGGAGGAGAACGTCTACAATCTGTTTGGTGGAAGATTCGATTCTTTGTTTGCGATCTCGTTCGTTCGTATCAAAAAATTGATAGGATAATGGAGGAGTAGAGACCCCACCTTCCATTCCTTTCGGTAACAATTGAGATAGAATCGAAAATAATCGGAGGGTATACTCCCTTCTCTCCCTTGTGGTCCAATCCGGATGATAGACATTTTCTTTCACAACGGTTTCATGGAATCCTCCATACGGAAACCCATTGATTAAAAAAACATAGAAACCTTCCTTCGCAAGCCAAGTTTGGAATTCGGCCATGGTCTCAGGCTGGATCAGTTCTAACGATGCTTCATTTGCGAGTCGAAGGCCAAGGCCCATAGCTGCCTTCGGTGAGATTGTTTTTCGAATGAGGGGAAGGTTTTCTTTTAGATGAGAGAAATGATCCGACCAAGATTCCCCTGGGTGGATATTCGAACAATAGGTTAGATGGCCGTATTTTGTTTTCATCACAAATCAGCCAAAAAATCTACGGAACTTGCGAGTGTATTTAGATCGATTTCATGGACTTCTTTTGCTACCCCAATACCAGCTAACAACATAATGGTGAGCCTTCCCCCCAAATGTTCTCTAAATTCTTGTAAACCCAAATACAAATTTGTTTTTTCTTTCTCGGACAACTGCGGATGGTAGATGGCAAACCCCAGTTTTTTTAGAACGGAGAGAATCCGATCCCGATCTCCTTCTGTAAGTAAATTCTTTTGGTATGAATAAACAGTATCGAGTGCCATCCCAATGGCGACGGCTTCCCCATGCCTGAGCGAAAACTCGGTTAGGTATTCTAATTTATGAGCGGCCCAATGTCCAAAGTCTAAAGGCCTTGAGGATCCAAACTCAAAAGGATCGCCTTTGGCAATATGATCCATGTGGAGTTTGGCGCAACGATGAACAAGATAAGACATCTTCTCTAGATTACGGTTTCGCAAAGCTTCCGCATTCGATTCGATCCAAAGAAAAAAATCCTTATCCTTGATGAGAGATACTTTGATTGCTTCTGCCATCCCAGAACGCCAATCCCGATCATCCAAACTTTCTAAAAATAAAAGATCATTAAACACGGCAACAGGTGGGGCAAAACTTCCTAAAAAATTCTTTTTACCTTTATAGTTGATTCCGTTTTTCACTCCCACACCAGAATCATTTTGAGAAAGAACCGTTGTCGGAATGCGAACCAACCGAATTCCTCTATGCGAAACCGCAGCGACATAGCCCACTAAATCAAGGACAGCCCCTCCTCCAATCGCAATGATATACGAATGCCGATCAATTCCATAAGTATCAACAGCATCGACTAATGATTCCCAGAGCTTGGGATCATTTTTACAATCCTCACCACCAGGGACAACCACGATATCACTTGTTAGCTGGACAATCAAATCTAAACTCTGAAAGTAAGTTTTGATTTCTGCAATTAAATTCGGATGGTGAGCGACCAGGCCCTCATCTAAAACGACGAGTGCTTTCTTTACCGTCCCTTCCTTTCGTTCAGAAATTAAAAACTGGCGCAAACAAGGATTTTGAATTTGGAAAATTCCTTTTGTGAACTGGACCGTATAACGGTAAGGAACTTGGAACTCAGACAAAAGAGGAGGAAAAGAATCTTCAATCATAATACAACTCTAGGTAACAGAAAAATATTTTGCCAAACCCAAAGAAAGGGGCAATAAACAAAGAATGATCAAAGCAACCAATACAAATCCAAAACTCGCAGCAAAGGAGGCATTGAGAAGAATGAGGGAGATGACACCCATCTTTACCGCCTTACCAATCATAGGTCCTATTGGATTTTGGTAAGCACGAAAAAGAGGAGGAAATACCATTCCTAAATGTAAAAAAACAAAAGGTATACTGAAGGGTAAATTTCCCAATCGAAAAGATATCAATGACATAGAAACAAAAACAATCAGATAAAAAATACCTGCAACCACTAAGGATTTCTTTTTGCCACCATGGACTTCATCTCGACTGATCATTGTTATGGCAGCGATGTATAAAATCGGGAAGAAAGAAAGTGAAACATCGGATAAATTGATTTCAGAAATAAGACTCATTCCAAGAATTAAATTACCACCACGGCACATCCCCATAAAAATAGGACCGAGAAGGGAATGGTGTTTCGCAAAACGATTGTAAGTAAGAATTAAAACAACAACAATGGAGGCAATCCACCCGCTTTGGATTTGGTAAAGAAAGGCAAAAAAAACTCCGAGTCCCAAAAACAAACTTCCCAAAACCAAAGCAGATCCTTTCGATACTTTCCCACTGGGGATGGGACGCTCCGGTCTTTCTTTGGAATCAATGGCTAGATCAAAATAATCATTGAGAACTACGCCCCCGCCATACAAACCAATGGTGGAGACAAGAAGAAAGACAGGAGTTAGGTCCTTCCAAACAAAACCAACAATGGCCATACCCGCAAGGATATCGGCAAGGGCTGTGATTACATTGGCAGGCCTGAGAAGGGTAAGATAAGCTTTGAGTAACATCTATTGGATGAGGAGTGAGTTTTTATTGATCACAGGTTGTTGGCCACCGCGTAAGATGGAGTTCCCATGAAACTTGGCATTCGGATCTGGTTGGAATTCGGTTTCAAAATCACTGACATCAATTTGTCCACTTTTTGCAAAAGCATCAATCGCGTTTTGGTAGGTGACCATTCGAATCACTTCTAAAGGAATTCCTCGTTGTTTCATTAGGGCAGCCGTTTTCGGAATGGCCAGTGGGTCAGAGATTCCCCAGTCTGCGCTGGAGTTGATCATGATCCTTTCCGAACCATATTTTTCCACAACAGCTACCATTCTTTCATTTCCCATTTTGGTAAAAGGATAAATTGTAAACGCGGCCCAAAATCCTTGGTCTAACACTGACTTTACGGTCTCTTCGTTATTGTGATCCACAACTACAAAGGATGGATCCAGTCCATGCTCTAAAGCAATGGACATACTCCTTTCGGTTCCTCTTTTTTTGTCCCGATGGGGTGTATGGATTTGAACAGGTAATTTTGTTTTTTTTGCCAGTTCCAATTGCAAACGGTAGTATTTTTCCTCTAACGCAGTTTGGTCATCAAAACCAATCTCTCCAATCCCAACGACACCTTCTTTATAAGCGAACAGAGGTAATATTTCCATCACCTCTTCCGCCAGACGTTCGTTATTTGCTTCTCTAGAATTTAAACCCATCGTGCAGTAGTGTTTAATTCCAAACTGGGAAGATCGGAACCTTTCCCAACCCACAAGGCTACTATAATAATCCTTAAAACTAGCAAGCCCTGTCCTTGGTTGCCCTACCCAAAAAGCAGGTTCTATGATGGCAACAATTCCTGCCTTTGCCATCATTTGGTAATCATCAGTTGTTCTTGAAACCATATGGATATGGGGATCAAAAAACCGCATACCAGCGATTAGGTTTTGGTAGTCCTCCCACAACAAATCTCTATGAGTTGGGACCTCTTCCTTTGGGTGGGTGGATTCAAAATGAGAAGGATTTTGCGGTTGGTGGCTCGGGTTCTGACACATAGATATTTATTCAGGAATGGACTCTAACTTAGACCAATCCAACTCCCCTTTTTGTATCGATAATTCTAAGTCTGGAAACTTTGTGAGTAAGGAACGAATTTTCGGATCCTTAGATTCAAAACAAACAAGGGCTGCTGCTTCTTTTTCCGCTTTGATTTCGGATGCAAATAAAGAAATGAGTTTGGGATAAACCGTATCATCCGCAAAAGAACCAATCAGTCTCCATATTTGAGGAGGGACAGTCCTTCCTGCCGCCATTCGTTCGCTGATAAAATCAGAAATGCCAAGAGCGAGTTCTTTATTTTTACGCCGATCCAATCCATAAATCCAGTGGATGGGTTTTCCGTTAAAAATTGTTTTTAATACAAGTTGGTTCCAGGAAGCTTCTGGAAAATGAAGTTCTGGATAAGGATTTTGTAATGCAATCGCATCAAAAACAAATCCCATATTGGAACGCACGGCATCTGTTGCCCGAGCCAACCATTCAGTAGGATAAGGGAGGAGAGGTAATGCAGAATACAAAGCAACTAACTCATTTAACTCAGCGGTATCGAATAGTGTTTCTATATTTTTAATGAATGATTCTTTTGGTTGTATAGGCAAATGTAATAGCAACCAAACGCGGGCTAAACGAACAAAATTCCAACCGTCAACTTGGAATCCTGGTAAATCAGAAATCAAATTTTCCCTAGACTTAGAATCATAAGAAAGATTTTTTTTAGATAAAAACCGGGGTGCTGCCACAAACGCTGTCATCAAATCCAAATCATTCGACTTCGCCTTGTCTTCTAACCATTCACGTTCTTTCTTTGTGGTTTGTTCCCAAAGGAATTGAGTTAATTTTGTTGAGACCTTTGCCATAAGAAACTAATAATTGAAATCTTCCCTGCCATAGGTCGCTTCGTAAATCAAATATTGCCTTCCTCACTCTCTTTCTCAAACAATTGGCTTATTTTTTGGTGATGATTTTTTGGGAAATGGTCGCTTCGTTTCATAACTTAGATTACATGCATTTCCATAAAATAGAACTTGGTAATTCTATCTCCACAAAACAAAAAGGAAACTTTTGGAATGTCCAGAGAACTGCCTATACCAAACGAAGAAGAAATTCTAGCAAAAACAAAAGAATGGATTTTGAAATCTGTGATTGGGCTCAACCTCTGTCCTTTTGCCAAACCGACTTTCCAATCAAATACAATTCGTTATGTTGTCAGTAGTTCTAAAACGCAGAAAGAATTACTAAAAGATTTAGAAACCGAATTAATCATTATAAAGGAGGCAGTTCCTGCCATTACTGAAACTACCCTTCTCATCCACCCCTATGTTTTGGATGATTTTTTTGACCAAAATGATTTTTTAGATGATGCCGATCTTCTCTTAAGTCAATTGGATCTGGAAGGTTTCATTCAAATTGCCAACTTCCATCCTTATTTTCAGTTTGCGGAAAC
>NZ_JAFFPS010000069.1 GCF_016919165.1 Leptospira chreensis | reverse complement strand
GGAAACGGTTTGGGGCAAGGGAACTTTATTTCGAATCAAACTCCCCATAAAAGTATGAATCAAAAGTCCGCAAAACGTAAGTTACTCTATGTGGATGACGAAATTTTGAATTTGTATTTGTTTCGTGATTACTTTCGAAACGAATACGACGTGATTCTGGCCCAATCTGGTGTAGAAGCCATCGAAGAACTAGCTGAGAATACGGATGTGCAGTTTGTGATTAGTGATATGCGAATGCCTGAGATGAATGGTTTAGAATTTATCTCTAAAGCCAAAGAAATTCGCCCCAATATTGTTTATTGTATTCTAACGGGTTATGACCTCACTCCAGAAATCCAAAAAGCGATTACAGAAAACAGAGTGGCTCGTTATTTTTCGAAACCCTTTGATCCTACAGAGATTGGTTTGTTTCTCTCTGCAGGAAAAGGGGATTGAGTTTGAGTTTTGACTAAAGGTTTATTTTCCTCTAAACTCGGCTTCCACAACTCCTCGTTTGGAGCTATTGATACTTAAAGTTTTGCTACTTAAGAAACGGAAACTCGAATCTTTTTTATACATCAACTCTTCTGCAAACATGGATTCTTTTCCAGGATAAGTCAGTTCCCATTCTGATCCCCCAACTTCCGTTTTGCGGTCATTGATTTGTTTTACTGAAGTGTATTCCATCAAATCGTTTTTGAAGTTAATGGCATCTTCGAGTCCGAGACCTTTAAATTTTAGAATAACGGTATTTTGTTCCGTGAGTTTGAACCATTCGTCTTTGATTTGTTTGCCGACTTTTCCAGAGACTAAGTTGGACCAGTCTTTGACTGCTTGTTCTCTCGAAACTTCTTGTGTGATATCAGCACCACGTCCTTCCAAACTTCCTGATCCAAAAATTTTACCATCACCCCAAAGTTGAATGATACGGTAAGGACCTGTGGCTGCGGAACTTAAAAAATCTGTTTTTTTCCCACCAGGTAAGACCACTGGTTTTTGGTCTGTGGTGGTTACCTTTGCGATAATCAAAACTTCCGCTCCCGAATCTTGTGCCAGAGTGAGAAGGGGACTTCCTTCTTCTACAGAAGTGAGATCCAGTTTGGCAAGGGTCGGATTTTTTTTGAGTAAGGCTGTGAGCTGCGAACTATCCACAACTTTGTTTCCTTTGGCTCGGAGTTTTTCGATGAGTTCTGCTTCCGCAATATTGGTTGCCGATCCAATCGGATAGGACTTTCCATTAATCACTGTTTGCACAAGGACGGCGATCCTAGGATTTCCTACATCGTCCAGAAGTGCATCTACCGCCGTGGAAAGTTTGGTTGCTTCCACTTCGCAGCGTACGTTCAAACGGATCATGTCTTGGGTGTCCAATTTCCATGGTTCTTCGCTGATGATATCGTATTTTTTTACGAAACTGTCGGTTTTCCCGTAGAGTTTGGAGCCTAGGGATTGGCCATCAGACACTCCCGATTTCTCCGTAATTTGTTCCCCCACGAGTTTGCGGATGGCGTTGAGTTTTGCGTCCTTCAAAGCCTTATTCCTTGCAAGAGCCAAGTCTCCTTGGTAGATAGGTGCCTCTCCCATTGCTGTAACCACGTTGTCTGGCAGCGTGGGTTGTTTCTGGGCTGAATTGGATCCGGCACATGCCAAAATAGTAAGGATGAGAACTCCGGTTAAGGGAGCCAATCGAAGTCGGTTGAACATGAAGGACATTTCTCCTTGAAGATTTGCTATATTATAGAAACATATACTTACATGACCAATTACTTTTTTAGGTTTTCTCTCTGCTTTCTAGTCCTTGCTTGCCATGGGAACACAGTTCCGCAATTTCGCGTCCACCCAGCCGATTCCGAGTTACGGGTGTCTTCGGACATTTTTTATGAAAAAATTCTCCCGACCATGGCGGGAAAAAAATTGATGCTTGCGACCAATCCTTCTGGAATTGGAACCAGTCCAAAAAAAATCATCACATCCTTAGAAAAATATAAAATCACTCTCGAACATTTAATTGGTCTCGAACACGGCTTTTTGGGATTGGAAGAAGAATTTAGCCAAACTCCTGTTACTATGGACGCAACATTCAATCGTCCTTTGTATCATATCTATCGAATCAAAGATGCGGAATTACGAGAACTCATCAAAGAAGTGGACTATGTGGTCTTTGATGTACAAGATGTGGGGATGCGCTGTTATACTTATTTGAGTGTTCTCAAGCGCCTTATGGATGCAATGAAGAATACCAAAACCAAACTCATTGTCCTCGATCATATCCATGTGGCTATGCATCTTCCTCCTATGGGTGAAAAAATGAATCCTCGGAATTTGAATTTTGCTGGTGAGTTTCCTTCACTTCTCATCACAGGGATGACTGTGGGCGAGGCGACTCGGTTTTATAATAAAGAATATTTAAAAGACAGTGTGGATGTTCTCATCGTTCCGGTAGAAGGATATCGTCGCGGAATGTACTTCGAAGACACGGGAATTCCTTGGACCACACCATCACCAAACTTACCTATGGTGGACTCTGCAAGAAACTATCTTTCCCTTGTTCTTTTGGAAGGAGTGAATGTATCCGTGGGTCGAGGAACCCAAGCTCCTTTTGTTTACTTTGGAGCTCCTTGGATGACAAACCCTGAGGAACTTGCGAATAAACTTGCAAGTCTCGGAAACAAATCTTATTATTTTTCTCCTGTGTATTTTAAACCTACTTTTGGTCCTCATAAAGGTAAAATCTGTTCGGGTCTACGAATGAATTTGGTTCGTCCGGATTATGATCCCATCCAACTCGCGTATGATCTAATACGCCTTATGAAAGAAACCTATCCGAATGATTTCAAATGGAGTAAGGGAGCTACAAACCACTGGGTGGATCAACTTTGGGGGAATGACCATTTCCGCACTTCCATCAATGAAGGAAAAAGTTTTTCCGAATTCCATCAAACGTATTTATCAGATGAAGAAAACGAAGCTAAAAAAGTCGCTCCTTATTTGTTGTACTGAGGTTATGATGAAACGAACTCTAATTCCATTTTTTATATTTCTTTTTGCTCTATCGGTGTTTGCTTCTGAGAAGGAATTAAAAAACATTCCTAAAAATAAAGCAGCCAAGGTTTTGAAATCAGTGGCTTATGCCACCATTCGTTCCACTCTCCTTGTGCCTTATGGCGAAGGAGTTGAAAAGGAATCCACTTACACACCTTGTTCGGAAAACTTTCCCACGATGCCGGGAGACTTTCCTTGTAACTATTTGGACTGGGAAGGAACCACACTCGAGGTGGCTCCCGCATCCGGTGTGAGTGAAGGGGAATCTACTGACAACACCGACCCGGAAGATGTTTATCCGGGGGGAAAGGTTGTCCTCAAACAAGTGAAACAAAAATCTCCTAACTTAAATGGGAAGGTTGTATTGCTTGGAGAAGGAGAAGATCAATTGAAACTTTTCTACGGGCCCAAAGGTCAAATTTCGCATTACCTATATCGCCAAACCCTTGTTATTTTTAAATGGAATCTTTCTGGTTCGGAACCGAGCCTAATTGGACTCCTTTTTGTGAATGTGAATCGGGACTACTTTCCGGAAGTGGTTAAGGAATACTCGTTCTAAAAAACTATGCCCATACTCCAAGGTTATGTAAGGAAAATGTCGCATAAAGGGATCTCGCCTGTTTCCTATTTTTGGGAAACAGCGACCTATAATGAAGCTGACAAAAAAGATCTTACAGCCAAAGAATCCACATCGGTTACTCCCGTGGAGTCTTTGATTGGAAAAAAAATTACCCTTTCCACAAACGATGAAATTCGTTGTTTGCATTGTGGTAAAAAAACAAAGAAATCTTTTAGTCAAGGTTATTGTTTCACTTGTTTTACGAACTTAGCGGAAAACGATCTTTGTATCCTAAGGCCCGAAACCTGCCACCACCACAAAGGAACTTGCCGGGAACCAGACTGGGGGCAAAGGAATTGTTTTAAAAAACATACCGTTTACTTTGCCAATTCCAGTGGACTCAAAGTGGGAATCACAAAAGAAAATCCTGTATCAAATCGTTGGGTCGACCAAGGGGCAAAGTTTGGGCTTCCTATTTTGGAAGTGGAATCTCGTAGGGATGCGGGAATTTTAGAACATTATTTGAGTCAATTTTTACCAGACAAAACCTCTTGGCAAAAGATGGTGGCGGGCGATCCACCTGACATGGATTTGGTGCGTGAAGCAGGTAAGTTTTTAAACCATTTAGAAAAAAATGAATTCCTTTCTCCTCCTGACAGTAAGTCCAAACTGGTTTGGAAAAGACTTCCTCTAGACCAGGTCACAGAAATTAAGTATCCTATCGATTCCTATCCTGGAAAAATCAAATCACTCAAACTGACAAAAGAGACTCCGATCACAGATACCCTTGTGGGAATCAAAGGACAGTATCTTTTGTTTGCATCTGGAGTGATCAATATCCGAAGTCTCTCGGGTCTCTGGATTGAAGTCTCCACGTAGACAGATTCGTCTGAAAGGCGGATTCACAACCAACATCCTCTATGAATGTGATGAGTTTTTACTCGCCGAAAAACCGGAAGGCCTCCCAATACATGAAACCAAAGACCCAAACCGAAAAGACTTCACAAGACTCCTCGCAGGTTATCTAAATCTTCCGGAACTACGGACGGCCAACCGATTGGATTTGGGAACGAGTGGGATTGTCTTACTCGGTAAATCCTCAGATAAAAATAAGGAAATCGATTCCTTACTAGGGGAGGCTGACAAAGAGTATATTTTTTTATGTTCTGGGATTCCTGATTGGAAAGAAAAACGTTTTGAATGTTTTCTCCGGGATGGGAACAAAGAAGTAGAGATTGTAAGGAGTGGGGGAAAAAAAGCCATCACCGAGTTTCGGATTCTTTCTCTTCATCCTAAAGAAAACCTATCTTTTGGAATGGCAAAAATCCTCACAGGAAGAAGGCACCAAATTCGTGTTATGCTCCGTGAGCTCGGGCATCCGGTTCTTGGTGATCCGGTGTATGTTGCATCCGAACCAACGACCAAAGAAATTCGAATGTATTTGCATTCCTTTCGATTGTGCTTTACCGACTTTCAGGGTGAAAAACAGTGGGTGGAGACAGAAATCCCCAGCGAATTTTCTGCCAGAGTGGGACAAGTCCTATCTGTCACAAACCAAACAAAATGAAAAACGAAGTTTTCCATCTTTTTCTAAAAGAACAAAAATTATACAAAATCCTCTCTCGGATTGCAAAATATGTTTCGATTTGTTTTCTCATCATCTATTTGTATTTGTTGTTTAGCTCAAGTTATACGGCAAGTCCTCTGATTGTGGTGATTAACTATCTGGCAATCCTTACCAGTTTTTCGGGAATCATTACCTTTAAATGTTTTGAGATTCCCACCCTTATTTTGGATGTTTTTACCAAGGGGGAGTCCGCTGCGTTTTTTCAATTGGGAATCGAAGAGCGCCAATTTGTTTGGAGAAAAGCAGGTCGTGAGGACATTTTGCCCCCGGATCCCAGCACCCAGTTCATTGTTGCTAGTCTGCATTTGTATGACCGTTACCCTTGGCAACGCATTGCAAAAATTTACTCTGTGGGATATTTGGTCGTCATCCTAACTTCTATTTTTTATCTCACTTCTGTCTATCTCGAGAACGGATTTCAAAACTAAGAAAGCAATTTTCCTTGTCTTACGGTCTCTTGGTAAAAACCTATCCGTATGGCTTTGAATTGTGGAATTGTAGGTCTCCCGAACGTCGGTAAGTCGACTATTTTTAATGCACTCACTAAGGCAGGAGCACAAGCTGCCAACTATCCGTTCTGTACAATAGAACCCAACACCGGTGTGGTGGAAGTTCCCGATGAAAGGCTGAATCGTTTGGCCGATGTGTACAAACCAAAACGGACCATTCCCACAATGATTGAATTTGTGGACATTGCCGGCCTTGTCAAAGGGGCAAGCCAAGGGGAAGGCCTTGGAAACCAGTTTTTATCTCATATCCGTGAAGTGGATGCCATTTGTCATGTGGTTCGTGCCTTCCAAGACGAAAACATAACGCATGTTCATGGTAAGGTAGATCCCATCGAAGACATCACTGTCATCAATTATGAACTCATCCTTGCCGATTTAGACAGTTTAGAAAAACAACAACAACGTGTGGCAAAAACTGCAAAAACAGGAAACAAAGAAGCCGTTGAAATTTCTGCTGTGATGGATAAAATCCTGGATGCTTTGAAAAAGGGAAATCGTGCCTCCACTGTGGAACTTGGTGAAGAAGAAGGGAAAATTGCTAAAAAATTCAACCTCATCACCATTAAACCCGTGTTATATGTTGCTAATATTTTAGATACAGATGTAAAAACCACGGAAAATCCACTAGTAAAAACTATCATTGATTTTGCTTCTAAAGAAGGAGCACCTGTTGTTGTGTTATGTGGAAGGTTCGAAGAAGAAATCTCAGGACTCGAAAAAGACGACCAAATTGCCTTTTTAGAAGAAATCGGAGAAAAAGAATCGGGTCTATCTCGGATGATCCGCGCTTCTTACAAACTTCTCGGACTTTTAACTTTTTTTACTGCAGGTGTGGAAGAGGTGAGAGCTTGGACTACTCACCAAGGAAGCACAGGTCCAGTGGCCGCGAGTGTCATCCATTCTGATTTTGAAAAGGGGTACATTCGTGCTGAGGTGATGCGTTACGAAGACATCGATCGCACGGGAGATGGGGCCAAAGTCAAAGATGAAGGGAAACTCCGAGTGGAAGGGAAAGAATACATTGTCCAAGACGGGGATGTCATTTACTTCCGAGTGAACGCATAAAAAAAGTCCCGACTTTCGCCGGGACTCTTAAGTGTGAACTAGTTTGGAAAAGAAAGTATGTTCCTGAAAGTAGGAACGTTTCTTACCTAATCAATGCACGCTTCTGGTGAGTTTATTGCATCCACCAGAAAAAAAATTAAGACTGTAACATAAAATGATACCGGCCGATTTCTTTGCCGGACTCAAAAATGGCTAGTTCTGGACTGGAATCCAAAGTGATGGGAGAATCAAACATGGACTGGGTTCCAAGCTTTGGAAGGGTTTCCACGGGAGCTCCATCCAAAAAAAGTTTGGCCGAGAGACGTTCACAGTTGGAAGCCTCAACGGATAAAAAGACCTGGTTCTTTTCCGCATTTGGTTGGAAAACAAAATCAAAATCCCTGCCACCCACTTGCCTATGGACTCGGAAAGCCGCACTGGAACCGCGGAAGGCAAGATCCTGCGAGAGAAGGTTCGTCTCCCCCAAATCGCTTGTGAGGAGTTTGAGTTGGTCTTTGATAAACTGTAGGTAGATCTGAATGGCGGTGGTTCCTGTGGGGAGAACGGTTTCTAAGATCCGATCCACCGTAGGAGAGTCCGCATCTTCCCCTTGGGACATGAGGTATAGGGCTTCTTTTAATTTGAGTCGGTTCATAAATTCATTCGGATCTTTTGGTTCCATAGTATTTATTTCCCCCCGCTAAGGCTTTATTTCCTTTGTCAGGATTTTTTTTATCTTTTCTTTCGCTCGATTGGCGCGTGCAAGCACCGTTCCTAGGGGAACTTCGAGGATTTCCGCAATTTCTTTGAATTTGTATCCTTTCAGGCGCAGGATGAGGATTTCTTTATGGGCATCATCCAGGCTGTCAATGAGATCGTAAAACTCCTGTTTTTCTTCCCAAGCAAAGTAGACTTCCTCTTGGCTTTGTCTATCATCCAAAATATCGATACTAAGATCCAAAGAAATTCCTTCTCTATAATCATACCGACGAATGGATCTTGTCTGAGACATACTTATATTTTTAGAAATTTCGCTAATGTAGACAATAAATGCAGGGAGGCTGTCTCCTTTGAACTTTCGAAGGAGTTGGTAGTCGTTTTCGGTGAGTTTGAGATAAACTTGTTGGGAAGTGTCTGTCACTTCTTCTCTAGGAACGTAGTGGGCGCAGGTTCCCATGATGAGTCTATGAAACTTTCGGATGAACTCTTGCCAGGCAGCACCTTTGCCTAAAAGGCAGTTGTCGATTAACTTCCGAATCTCATCACTCATAGTTCTTCTATCGATTGGACGGAATTTTTACAAGATATCAAAACATTTTCTAATCTTTTTTGAAAATGATGAGAGCGGAATAGTGTTTGTTTGATGAACCGAATGCGACTTTGGTTCGCTTGTGAAAAAGAGGATTGGTCTTTGGTTCGGAAACGACCATAGTCACTGAAAAATCCAAAAAATCCTAATATTCGAATTTTCTGATTTGTATTTGGAATTTCTTCTAAACAAGTTTGGAATTCTTTTAAAGAGGGAGACCTTTCTGGATTAAAATCGGGGTCTACACTCCATTCAGCAAGTAAACTAAAGTAAAATTTTTTTGATTCTGAATTTTCTTCGTTTAGGTTTGCGGCAGACCAAGGATTTTGTTTCGAATAATAAAACAATTGGTAAGTGTTTTTGTTTTGTTGTTTCATATCCTGTAATAGGCGAAGAATTAATGTTTTTCTTCTGGTTTCTGGCATTTCAGAATACAAAACCCTATTGATCGCGAGTGTATATTCTCTCTCTTTCCCTAAAAATAAAACTTCATGGGATTTGTATAAATTAGAAAATATATAAATGGTTTTTTCCCATTCTTTTTTAAGTTCGCTTACGAGTGGGGCAAGTTCTTCGTTTGTAATTTCTGTTTCTAAAATTTCTAATTTAGGCAACACAATCAAATCAAAGATTTTTTTCTTGGTTTGTTTTTCTAATTGGGTGAGTTCCTCTTTGGAACCTTCCGAACATTGTTTTACGGTTAGGATGGCATCATAAAAGGAAATGTATCGAAGGATTTCTGTTAGGTCTTTGATTTCTGGATGGTTGCAGGTTTTCCAATAGTATAAAAAATCTTCTTCCTCTTCGAGAGTTTCTCTTTGGATCATGTCGCGAGTTTGGATTCCGTAGGCTTGGCTGATTACGCTTTGGTGCGAGTCGTAGGAATTCCAAATCTCATCAAAGGATTTTGATTTGGGAAACCATTCGGCAACCAAAGGTAATGATATACAAAAAAGGAGAAATGAGGTTTTAATGAGTGGTTTCAAAATCCACTCCTAGTTTTGAACTCGTAATACATTTTTTCTTCGGAGTTTTCATTCGAAAAAATGGATTCGAGTAATTCTCTTTTTTGTGTGTCGTCGAGAAACTCATGTTTTGTTTTTAAAAAACTCGCTGCCATTTTGCGAAATTCGGAATTTTTCAATTGGGAAATTCGATCCATCAGTGCATCCTTAGGCAAAACAACTGGTTCTTTTGTTTTTTTGTTTAGAATGGGTTTTGGTTCTGAAATATCAAAATTCTCTAGCTGGATAGGTTCTTTCCTGTTATCTAAAAAGACAATACAAATAAGTAAAGATAACAAAACAAAGGTGATTCCGATCGTTCGTTTGGATAAATTGAGTTGTTTTTGTGTAGAAAAATGAACTAAACTAATCGCCGTTATGATTTCTTTGGATGAACCTTTGTATAAGTTTTTTCGAATTTTTGCTAAGGATTGGTGCGAGTTTTTTGTTTTCAAATAAGAATCCCAAAAATTGATTCCAATGGCTTTTGCCATATTTGTCTCTACGGGAAACAAAAACCCGATCACTTCTTTGGCACCGGCTTTTAGAAAACTCGTGGTGAGTCCTGATTGTTCGATGGAATCAAAAGAGGAATGGCAACTATTCAAAAAAACGAGATGTAAGTTGGAAAAGGAATGTCCTGAAATTTCTTTGGAATATAAGTAATCGTTGGCTCCGAGGGGAATTCCTTTTTTTTCCGTATGCCCTGCATAGTGGAGATACTTTACTGAACTAATTTCTTCTGTCAGGCGAACTCTGGTTAGTTGAGTTTCTTTTAGAATCCGTAGACTCATTTTTTTTTCAAAGAGGGGAAAAAGAATCGAACATTCTTCATTCACGGTTGCGATTAAATTGGGTTTTACTGGGTTGCAGACAAGTAAGATTGAATCTGCCTTTTGTGAGTTTTCTTTTTGAATGGTATCAATCCGAATCCCTCTCCTGAAGTCCTTGTTTTGAAATAAAAAACCTTTGTCTGTGCGCAAAATTTCCCAAGGAATGGGGGAAAATTCTGGGTCGATCAGAAGTTGGATCGAACCTTGGAATCCTGGATTCCGCCAAAAGGGAAGGGACTTACCGAAAACAATTTGTTCTAAACTATCTGATTTTTTTGCTAATTTATCTAGGAATTCTTCTTTGTTTGGGTTTTGCGAGAGAACTCTCTCGGCAAACAAAGCCCAGTCCTTTTGGAATTCACCGAGCAATTTTCCTGAAAACCTAGTAGTTCTTTCTACGGTTCCAAACTGCTCTTGTTTTTCTTCCCAAATGCATTCCCCGTCAGTGAATTCCTCTCTGGAATATTTTGCGATGATTCTAAGTTTCACTGGTTATCACTTTAACTAAACTTATGGATCAAATCTTCTGTGGCAGCAAGTAAGGCATCGACTTCTTCTTTTGTGGTAAAGTATCCTGTGGAGATGCGAATGCAACGTAACGCTTCCTCTTCTGTATAACCCATATAAAGAAGTGATTTGGATGCTTCGCGCGCGCGCGACTTACAAGAACTTCCCGTGGAAACGAGAATCCCTTTTTCTTCCATCCCGAGTAAGAAAAAATCCACTGCTTGGATGGGAAGGAGGAGGAAGGTAGTATTCGGTAGTCGCTCGGAAGATTTAGCAATGATCTGACAACCGAGGGACTCTGCTTTTTCTTCGATGAGAGATCGAAACTCGTAGAGTCTTTTGTTTTTATCTTCCAACTGGCTTAGTTGGAGTTCGGAGACTTGTCGGAAACATTCAATCGCAAAAGTATTTTCTGTTCCGGCTCTATGTTCGTTTTCTTGGTTTCCACCACCAAACACATGAAAGTGGGTATTGGCTTGGGGAAGGTAGGTCACAGCAGTTCCCATACCCGCCCCAATTTTATGTCCAGAAAAAGTGAATCCATCAAAGAATGCATAGGAAAGAGGAACTTTCCCAAATCCTTGCATGAGATCACTATAAAAAAGTTGTCCGTATGCCTTTGTTAGGTTTTGAATCTCTTTTGCCGGTTGGATGACACCAGTTTCGTTTCCTGCATAAAGACAAACCACAGGCCTTGGATTTTCTTTTAGTTTTTTTTCTAAATCATTTAAATGGATGATCCCTGATTTGTCTGTCGCGATGAGATCGGGAATGAATCCATAGGATTCTAATGCCGCATACATACTCGAATGTTCAAAAGGAGAGACGATCACAGAATCTAACTGCGGATAGAGGACACGTAAACTTTGAATGAGAAGGTAGTTTGCTTCTGTTCCTGTGGAAGAAAATACAAATTGTTTTTCCTGACCCTTGGTAAGGGAGGCAAAATACTTCCTAGTTTGTTCGATTTTCCCTTGGTTTTTTAAGGAATACCGAGTGATCCCCGAAGGATTGTAAAATCCTTCCAGGTAATCTGCCAAACAAGTTTCCAGAATTTCGGGAAAAGGGGGATGAGTGGCATTGTAATCAAAATACTTTAGATCATTCGTTAAATGGGATTTCATCGGCTTCTTCATAGCGACCCAGTTTGCGCAGGACGGATCTTGTTAAATTGTGATAAGGTTTTAAGATATCGTCTTTTTTGCCACCTATACTTCGTTCATCGACATTTCTAAGTTTTGCTTTTAAAGCGTCGAGAATGGCGAGGCTTTTTGCATTTTCTTTTAGTTTATGATAAGACTCTGCTTCTTTCGATTTAGATTCAAATTCATGGACGAGAAGTGCTGGCACATTGATGTCTTCAATTTCAGAAGCCAGTTGGATGTTTGCCGCTTCTTTGAATTCTGTGGCTGCTCGTTTGTAATAGATTTCCTCTTCCGAACCGAGTTGGAAAAAAAGTTCCCCACGACGAAATTTGAATTTTAAATATTCTCTTTCATCAGAACCAACAAAGTAAAGAATCCTTTCATAGATATCATCCATCTCTCTTGGGGAAAAGTTTTTCATTCCTGTGAGTAGGATTTGGCGGAGTAAAGATTCTAAATAATCGTTGGCTGAGACTTCGGAAAAATCACTGCGTTTGATAGAAGATAAAACTACACTTCGTTTTTGAACTGCACTAAGACCACTCGGAACCTTTTCTAGATCGGTCAGTTTTTTTAATACATAGCTTTCCGTTTCTAACATATGGGTTTTGTAACCCAAAAGGATTTCACTCGGCCGACAACTCGCCCAGGCCACGGATTCAATTTTTTTAGGAGCAATGAGTTCGGGACCAGAAAAACGTAACGCGCGTTTGTAGTAGTCAAGAGCGGTGAGTACGGCTTCAATATGAGAGTTCCAATAATCTTTGGGATTGGGCCCGAGAGTCAGTTCCCCTTGCGGAGCCATTTTTAAGAAGAGGGGAGAGCCCCATTCTCTTGCTTTTTCCCGCCAAGTCAGTTCTAAAAAATGATCTTCCACATGTTCTTTACTACGGAAGTACAAACAGGCCTTTTCCATCAGCGCCAAATCCAAAGGTAGGATGGTGCCACGAGAGTTTTCATCGGCACTAAAGAATTGATTTATGGTTTGGAGTATGTCTGTTCCCCCTTCCTTTCGTCCTTCGAGCACAGCATCCCCTTTGGCGATGAGTTGGTGTGCGATTCGAGGATTGGGATAACCAAAAAACGAATTGTAGGCGAGGGTGAATTTGGCAAGGATCGTGTCCTTGTTTCTCAGAATCCATGGGAAAGTGATTGCCCACACGATGAGAACAGCCAGGATGTATTTTAAATTTTCTCGGAAGATTTGGTTCAAGGATTGTCCCTGTTCCCGATCTTTGCCGGAATCTACTGATGTTTCAAGCAATTAAAACTCCAAACCGTCCCTTCCTCTTTGTTTTCTTTTGTTTTCTCTCTCTTTCTCTGTTTGCCACCGAGCCTGGGACAAGAATCAAAGAATGTTCCTTGTTAGATCCTGGAGTTCCGGCTGATTTTTTCTTTTCGCGTGCCCTGCGGGAACAAGTGGATGGATTTCAGGCAGCCCAGCGTCGTAAACCGGAGGATTCCAAACTTTCCTTTGAGCGTTCTGTTTCCTTTTTGGATTCTTACCACCTTTGCCTAAAAGAAGTGGGAAAAGAGCCGAGTGCTCTCAGTGCGGAAACACAAAGTTTGAACTATTTGGAGCTGGGAAGTTTGGACAAGGCTTGGGAATGGTCTGAAGTTGCCAGAAGCAAATCTCCGGAAGTTTCCAAAGACCAAATCCTTTTACAGACAAGGATTCGCATCCGCCAAGGGGAACTAGCCAAAGCTTCTGATGTTTTAGAATCTTCTCTACATAAGTTTCCGAACGATCCCGATTTTTTATACCTGCTTGGGAATATCAACTTTGAGCGTAAACTTTGGAACCAATCCATTTTGTATTATACAGCACTTTCTTTTGTGATCGAAAGACGGGACACCCATTCTAAATACAAATTTCTCACGGCTAAGGCATTAGGAGAGCTCAATTACAAATTGGATCATCCCAAGATTGCCATCAAACGGTATCAGGAATACACCGCCTTTTATAAAAACGATATGGAAGTTCTGTTTCGTTTGGCACAAATCTATTTTGTGTTAGTTGATTTTAAACATTGTCGTTTGTATTTAGAACAAATTCGAGAAAAAAATCCAAGAGATATTGATGCCTCTCATATGCTGGGAGAAATTTATTTTATGGACGCTCGTGAGAGTGCTCCGACTTACTTTGCCACGCTGAAAAAAGAGAAAAAAATTCCCAAAGAAGGAATCATCTACCTGCTCGATCGTTTTCTTAACGGTTCAACTACAGGCCTAGAGGTTAAACTAAAAACCTATATCCAAGACAATCCCGGAAGACTTTCTCCACGCATTGCTCTTTTGGAACTTGCGGATAAAGAAAAACTTTCCGATTATGATGCACTCAATTCCGAAACGGCACAGTATGCTTATGAATATAGACAATACTTAACGGCAGAAAAAATCCTACGCCGTGGTCTCTCTCGCATTAAAACAAAAGAAAATGCGGAAGAAGAAAGGTCTTTGTTTTGGGAGAAGATATCTTCTTGCCAAGAGATGTTAGGACAGTGGAACCATTCTGTGATGGCAACAAAAGAAGCCATTACGCTTACTAACGAAACGGAAAAATCTTTTAGATTGCGATTTCGTTTGGCTTACCTCTACCTCCAAGGAAACTTAAAAAAAGAATCTTTATCCGTTTCTATTTTGTCGGAAACAATTCAGGAAAATCCGAGCCCCACTCATTATTACTTAAGAGGCCTTGCTTATTTCCAATTGGAAAAATATAAAGAAAGTGCTAGTGACTTTACAGAAGCCATCACACTCGATCCTAAAAATCCAAATTACTATTTCTATCGGGCCACGGCCTATGATAAACTGAAACAGTTTGGTGATACAGAAGCAGATCTAAAAACAACCATCACACTGAATCCAAATGCTTCGAATGCTATGAACTATTTGGGATATCTTTATGCGGAAAAAGATATCAATCCAGAGGATGCGTCTAAACTTTTAAACCAAGCCGTTTCTTTGGAACCGGACAACCCTGCTTACCAAGATAGTTTGGGTTGGGTATTGTATAGGAAAAAAGATTACAATCGTGCCTTACTCCATTTGAATTTTGCGGCCTCTCTCGCTTTGGAAAGAGGATTTGAAGATCCAGTGATCTATGAACATCTCGGAGATGTGTATTTAGCAAAAAAAGATCCTGTGAATGCTTTGCAGTTCTTTAAACTTTCCGAATCCAAATTAAAATCCGAAACGAGTAAAGATCTCGTAGCTAAAATCAAAAAAGTCCAAAAGGAAATTTCGGAATGAAAAGATGCATCATCCTTCTTACTGTTTTATTGTTTTTTGTTTCCTGTCAGTCGGCAGAAGTAGAAGACCCCAATTTCATTGGTCGGGATAAAGAAAAATACCATTCGGCTAAAGAGGGAGAATCCAAAACCTTACTGAAAGAAATTTTGGACAAACAAACCGAATTCCAAAGTTTTAAATCTGAGTTTTCCATGCAGATCCAAACATTTGTTCCTAAAAAAGATAATGTCTATTTGGATGGGAAACTATTCTTTTCCAAAGAAACCAAACAGGTAAAAATCCAACTCATGGATAGTTTTTTTGGGATGGTGTTTACTGAACTCATTGCCGATCCAAACCAAATCCAAATCAAACCCACAAACACGAAAGAGATCCAAACCCTTCCGATGGGAGACATTCTCATCCAAGACCCAACGACCAATAAAAAATTTGCCATTCCTTTTCCCGTGATTTATGAATACCTCACAGGAACCTATTTGAGTGAAATCCAAAAACCTAATGCAAAATTCAATACAAAAGATTCGCGCATTGCTCTCACAAAACCGGATGGGGAATATGAGTATTTCTTTAAAGAAGGGCATCTGGATCGTTTGGAACTAGCAAGCACCAAACGTGGGTTAAAAGCCATAGCTCTTGTAAAAACCAAACCAGAACAAATCCATCCTCCGAGAGAAATCACAACCAAGGTTATTAGTCTAGATACAGAAAAGGAAAACGTCCTCATCCTCATTAAGTTGAAAAAATCCCAAATGACGGAACCGCCGGCAAATACCTTCCGCTTCTAAATGTCTTCATTTCGATTTTTTTTCCTTCTGGTTCTCGTTTGTCCGTTACTTGTTTTTTCTGCGGACATTCCGGAATCAGAAGAGCCTAAGTTAGAACTCCCCATAAAGGACCTTTATCATTTTCGGACCGAAACGGGGGAAACGATTCAATATCCTAAATCCACCAAATTATGGTTTGGTGGAGATGTGATGTTTAACTGGGGAGTGCGGGATTCGATGCGATCGGAAGATCCATACTTTTCTTTTCGCAGTTTTTCAAGTTTTCTTAAGAATTTCGACTTCCGATTTCTAAATTTAGAAACACCCATCCTTCACAAAACTCCAACCGCGGACCAAAGAAAGTCCTATGTATTCTTTGGGGAAAGAAGGGATTTGATGGTTTTACGAATGCTTGGGATTGATGGGGTTTTTCTTGGGAATAATCATACCATGGACTTCGGAGAAAACGGACTTTTCGATACCTTGGATCTACTCGATGAGTTTGGAATCCGTCGTACGGGTGCTGGCAAAAATACAGACGATGCCTTGGTTCCGATTACAGTTACCAAACAAAATACAGAGTATCGCATTTTTTCTTTTTCTGATACGGGAGAGACAAGGCTTTTTTCTGGAACCAAATCTCCTGGTGCGGCCTACTTTCGTGTGGGAACCGCAGAACGTTTGATCAAAAAAACAAAACCAGGTCAGGTGAACCTATTGTCTGTTCATTGGGGAGTGGAATACAATCCTCTACCCATGGATACGGAAAGAAATGCCGCCAAATACTTGGTAGGTGCTGGATACAAAGTCATCATTGGTCACCACCCGCATGTGCCACAAGGAATCGAAGTATTCCCGAAAGGTGTTGTGATTTATTCTCTAGGAAACTTTTTCTTTGGATCCAAAAACCAATATTTAAAACACAATATCTCTGTAGTTTTACATTTTGATGGGGAAACATTACAATTTGTAGAGGTGATTCCAATTTTTGGAAAACACCAATCTCTTCCCGGGGATCATTATTTTTTTCCTTTAGGCCCTAAAGAGGCAGAAAGTTTTTTAAAAGAATATTCTATCCTTTGTAAACAACTCGGAACAGAACTTGTGATCTCCGGGGGAAGGGGTTATGTTTTTTTAGATAAGGAACTAAAGGCCAAACTAAAGCCGTAGTGGAACCAACTGCAAACAAGTCCCACCGCAAAAAAAGGAAAACTAAGTTCGAGTAAATTGGTTTTATAAATCGAAAACAACTGCAAGAAAAAACCGGTAAAAAATAGAATGGATGCGGTCCGTAAAATCCAACCTTTTTCATATAACCAGAAGTAAACGGAGACGATCGCCAGGTATCCAAACAAACAAAACCATTTTAATTGTGATGTGGGTTTTAGATATTCCAGTGAGGGTGCCATCTCTTCGGCTGTTTTTGCATCCAGAACATTTAGGATTAAAATGTTTTCGATTAAGTCCGCAAATCCTGCGATCACTAGAAGTAAAACCATTCCCATAAAGATCTTTAAAAAGATCGGTCGCACCTTCCTTCCGGCATAATGGCCTGTATAAGTGAGAAAGGCCAAATAACAGAAGATAAACCCAAAGTCAAAATAATGTACCCTTCGGTATTCGGAGGAGAGGTGGAAAAAATCAATGGTGTCTGGGATTCCAATTAGGTCTTGGACTTGTTTGGGGGTTTCTGCCATCTCGAGGCCGAGTAGGGTGGATTCAAATCCGGAGTGGTTGTCGAGAGCCGGTTCTTTCGGGGTGATGTGGTTTAAAAAACCAGCATATAGTGCTAAAAATAGGCCAAGTCCCAGGCCCCAAACTTCTGGAAAATTTGATTTTTCACCCATAAAAATGTTAGAAATTACATGGAAATGGAAGGGTTTGGGAACTCCAAGAAGAAATTCCATTGACCCATGCCCCCATTGGCAAAACCCTAGTGGAAACTAACAAATTCTTCTACCTACAAGTGTTTCTATGTAGGTATACCCATAGGAGAAATATGAGAAACTACGAAATCACGAATATTCTTCGTGAAGGTAATGTAGAAGAGACGAAGTCTGCAGTAAAAGACTTACTCTCCAAATACAACTTCACGATCCAAGGCGAAGAGGATTGGGGTTCTAAAAGACTCTGGCATCCCGTTGGACAAGACGAACAAGGTCACTTCACACTCATCAAGTGTTCCGGATCCCCTACAGAAGTCTCTAAGATCGAACATGAGTTTAAACTCAATGTAAACATCTTAAAAACCCTAGTAATCAGGGCAAATGGCTAACGATCTCAACAAAATACTTATAATCGGTCGAATGACCCGTGATCCGGAATTTAAATCGGTGAACGGAAGTTCTGTTGTCAATTTTTCAATTGCGAATAACAGAGTTTATGTGACTAACGGTGAAAAGAAAGAGGAAACTCATTATTTTGACTGTGTTGCATGGGGCCGACTCGCTGACATATTAAAACAATATGCTGGCAAGGGAAAACAAGTAGCGATCGAAGGTAGACTTCAACAACAGTCCTGGGAAACTCCTGAAGGCAAAAAAGCCTCTAAAATCCGAGTCTATGTCGAATCCGCACAATTACTGGGCGGACAAGGACAAGGCGGCGGTGGATCGGGTGCAGACCGTTCTGAAAGTTCCAATTCTTATGATTCCGGCGTAAGTAGTGGTTATGATGATTATCCAGCCGGTGATGACGACATTCCTTTTTGATAGGTTATGACAATGAGCGAAACAGCAAATATTGATGATACAAGAACAGATTCCCGCGAGAGTATGGACGGGTTGGAAGACGACGAAAAAGGCGGTTTCCGTGGTAAAGACGGAGAAGGCAAATTCGGTCGTAAAAACGCAAAATATAAAAAGAAAGTATGTAAGTTCTGCGCTGATAAAGCCTTACTTGCAGGGCTTGATTACAAACGAGTAGACATCTTAGAAAGATTTGTTACCAACCGTGGTAAAATCATTCCAAGAAGAATCACTGGAACTTGTGGCAAACACCAAAGAGCTCTAGCTCGTGAAATCAGAAAATCCAGATCTATCGGCTTATTGCCGTTTAAAGTTCTGTAGGAGTAACGGATGAAAGTTGTATTGCAAAAAGATGTATTGAATCTTGGTGATGCTGGTGATGTGAAAGAAGTTGCTGACGGTTATGCGCGTAACTTCCTCATTCCTAGAAGATTTGCAGTCCGTGCAAATGATGGAAACACAAAAGCCGCAGTTCACCAAAAGAAACTTGCAGAACTAAAACGCGACAAACGCGTGAAAGTGATGAAAGAACTTTCTTCTTCTATCGAAGGTAAAACTTACGAGATAAAAGTGAAAGTGGGTGAGAACGACAAACTTTTCGGTTCTGTAACAGCAAATGATATTGCACTCGCAATCAAAAACACTGGAGTAGAACTCGACAAACGCAAGTTAGATTTAGGTGAGCCAATTAAGTCAGTAGGCGAATTTAAAATTAAAGTTCGTTTGGCTGAAGGTGTTGTTCCTCAAATCATAGTTAAAGTCGTCGGCCAAACATAGTTTTACGCTAACGCTTTTTCGATGAATTCTAACCCCCTTCAGGAGATAGAGTCTGAGAAGAACTTAATCGGTTACCTACTTATGAGAGGGGTAGCCGGGCAGGAAGACTTAGGTCTAAGCCCGGATGACTTCTATATGGATAGCCACCGGCGTGTCTTTGAAGCCGTTACAGACCTTATCGGTGAAGGGACAAACATTGACCTAGTTACGGTCACAAACCAAATGCGGGAAAAACGTCTTTTTAAAGATGAATCCCGTGACTTGGAATACATTACTTCTCTCTACAAAGATACCGTTCCTTTCCAACCCCTAGAATACTATGTCCGTCGTGTCAAACGTATCTCTGACCGTCGTAAGTATGTTGAAGCATTAAACCAAGCCATTGATAAAGTCAAAATAGAACCTGGAGAAAACGATTCTGTATTCAGTCTCGTAGAACAGTCGCTAATGGACATCTCTCGCCAAGAGAGATCCAAAGGTTTACGAAAAGTAAAAGATGATGCCAACGCACTCATTGATTATATCAAAAATGTGGTGGCGGCAAGCCAAAGTGGAACGGGTGGAATCAATGGATTAAAAACCCATTTTACCGGCCTGGATCTGGCAACCACAGGTCTTAAGTCACATGAACTTATGATCCTTGCGGCCCGTCCTGGTAACGGGAAAACAACATTTGCTTTGAATATTGCGGCAAACGCAGCTCTCAAAGAGCGTAAAACGGTTGTTATCTTTTCTCTAGAGATGAGTCGGATCGAATTACTTTTGAAACTGATCAGTGCGGATGCAAGGATTGATTCCTACGCCTTAAAAGCAGGAACACTCACTTCCGCACAGATGACCCAACTCAAAGACAGTATTGGAAACATCACATCTGCAAGTTTGTACATTGATGATTCTGGATATTTGACTATCCAAGAATTTTCGGCAAGGCTCCGCCAACTTCGCACAACGGAAGAAGTAGGGCTTGTGATTGTGGACTACTTGCAGCTCATGAGTGATCCGAAAGCTGCGATGGGGGGAAGGCAACAAGAGGTTGCCAATATTTCCCGGGGACTGAAACAAATGGCAAGGGAAGTGGGATGCCCCGTCATCGCTTTATCGCAGATGAATCGTTCCATTGAGAACCGCTCCAAAGACCAAAGGCCACAACTTTCCGACTTACGGGAGTCAGGTGCCATTGAGCAGGATGCGGACATTGTATGTTTTATATATCGGGAGGAAATGGTGAAACCTCCCGAAGAGCTTGACCCAAACAAAAGGGGAATGGCTGAGATCATCATCGCCAAAAACAGAGCGGGTGCTACGGCAGATTTTCCATTGATGTTCAATCCGAAGATCAGCCGTTTCGACAACGTTCCATTATAAAGAGGTTTTCAATTGAATCAGTGGGTTAGTTCCGAATATAAAAATAGAATTCGTGCAACGAGTGTATCGGATGCATCTGTCGGTAAAACTTTATTCCTTTCTGGATGGGCTTTCCGTTACCGCGATCAAGGGGGAGTGATCTTTATTGATCTTCGGGATCGTTCTGGAATTTTACAAATTGTAGCTCGTAAAGAAATCTTAGGCGATGACTTCTCTAAAGTAGAAAAAATTCGTTCCGAGTTTGTGATTGCTGTGAAAGGAAAACTTTCGCTTCGCGATGCTGAGTCTATCAATCCTAAAATGGAAACCGGCAAATACGAGTTAATTGCCGAAGCTGTAGAAATTTTAAATACCTCCAAAACTCCTCCTTTTACTTTGGATGAGTTTGATCCTTCTGGGGAAGAAATTCGTTTGAAGTATCGATATCTTGATATGCGTCGTGAAGAACTTCGCGATCGTTTGGTTTTGCGCCACAAACTAACATTTGCTCTTCGTGAATATTTAGACAGCAAATCCTTTTTAGAAATCGAAACTCCCATTTTAAATAAATCCACTCCCGAAGGAGCTCGTGATTTCCTTGTTCCTTCTCGTTTGAATGCGGGTGAGTTTTATGCTCTCCCACAATCTCCTCAACTCTTCAAACAAATTCTTATGATTGGGGGAATGGAACGTTACTTCCAAATTGTAAAATGTTTTCGAGATGAAGACTTACGTGCGGACCGCCAGCCTGAGTTCACACAACTCGATATGGAGTTTTCTTTTGTCACCGAAGAGGACATCCGTACTGAGATTGAGGCGATGTGGACACATTCCTTAAAGAAAGTTTTTAATTTAGAACTGAATGCTCCTTTTATGACCATGCCCTATCATGTGGCGATGGAAGAATACGGATCAGACAAACCAGACATCCGTTTTGGAATGAAACTTGTGAATGTATCCGAGATTGTGAAAGATGCGGACTTCCAAGTATTCAGTGCTGCTGTTTCTGGTGGCGGAGTGGTGAAGGCCATTTGTGTTCCTGGTGGTTCTGTGATTTCTCGTAAAGAGATCGAAGACCTAACGGGTTGGTTGTCACGGGATTTCCGAGCCAAAGGCCTTGCTTATATGAAACACGGAGCAAATGGACTCGAGTCCACCATCACCAAACGTTTCACTCCTGAAGCCCTGGAAGCGATTGCAAAAGCCGTCGGTTCGAAAGAAGGGGATATGGTTTTCTTTGGAGCCGATTCTTCTAAGATTGTGAATGCCTCACTCGGCGCTCTTCGTTTGAAATTATCTGATAAATACGATCCACCTAAGGTTCCTTATAGTTTCCATTGGGTAGTGGATTTTCCTATGTTTGAATTGGATGAAGCGACTAAAACCTGGACCTTCCTCCACCATCCATTCACTTCACCAAAAGAAGAAGACTTCGACAAACTTCGCGATTGGAAAGCTGGGAAATCAGTTGACCTTTCTACGATAGGTGCTAAAGCTTATGATCTAGTTTTGAATGGAACAGAAATTGGTGGGGGTTCGATTCGGATTCACAATCCAGAAATCCAAAGCCTAGTTTTGGAAGCGATTGGAATCGGAGAAGAAGAGGCAAAATCCAAATTTGGATTTTTACTCGATGCCCTTTCTTTTGGTGCGCCACCTCATGGGGGAATTGCTTTTGGTGTGGATCGGATTATGATGTTACTTACGGGAGGAATTTCCATTCGTGATGTCATCGCTTTCCCAAAAACACAAAAAGGAACTTGTATGATGAGTGAAGCACCGGGGTCAGTGGACGCCAAACAACTAGAAGAATTAAAACTCAGGGTAGTCACTATCTAATATGGATGAAAGTTTTACATTTCAGGAAGAATCCCTCTACCAAACTGTATGTGGGATTGGAGACAGCAAACTCCCGTTATGGGAAAGTCGCCTCAATGTAAAACTCATCCCCAGAGGAAAATCTCTCATCATCCAAGGAAGCGAGGACCAAGTCCAAGTTGCCTTGGATACCTTCCATAAAGTGGAAGAAAATTTCAAACGTAGACCAGACAAGTCCGACTATTCCTTTTTTGATATTGATTACTTAGTGAATAAGGTAAAAGATTCGAGTGGTGGTTGGCCCACGCCTGGTTCTTCTGATTTTCAAAAAGAAGGAGAGACTTGGACTCCGAGAGACAAAATCTTTGTTACCTTTAAAGGGAAACCTATCTTTCCTCGCACCAAAAACCAGGAAAGTTTTGTCGATAGCCTTCATAAAAACTACATCACCATTGCTATGGGTCCTGCCGGAACTGGTAAAACATTCTTATCCATAGCCTCCGCTTGCCGAATGATGCAAACAGGGGAAGTCGATCGGCTCATCCTCACTCGTCCTGCCGTAGAAGCGGGAGAGAATTTGGGATTTTTACCGGGTGATTTGACCCAAAAAGTAAATCCATATCTACGCCCCATCTATGACGCGTTACACGAATGTATTGGTTTTGAAAAAACAAGCGAATACTTACAAGTCGGTAAAATTGAAATTGCTCCCATTGCTTTTATGAGAGGAAGGACTCTCTCTCATTCCTTTATTATTTTAGATGAAGCGCAGAACTGTACTTTGCCTCAATTAAAAATGTTTCTCACTCGGTTTGGGAAAAATTCTAAAATGGCGATCTCAGGGGATGCCACCCAAATCGATTTGGCTCATGGTCGGTCGGGACTCGAAAAAACTGTTTATACTCTTCGAAATCTGAATGGAATTGAAACGATTTTCTTTGGAAGGGAGGATATTACACGCCACCCGATCGTCGAATCCATTGTCAGACGATTTGAAGAAAACGAGAGTTTATTCTCCAAAAAACCATGAAAGCCATTTTAGATTCCTCCATGACCCAAGTGACAGACTTCCTAACAAAAGTTAGGCCGGTCTCTGTTGTGAGAAATATCCAAATCATTTTGGTTTCGCTTACTTTACTCTTTGTCACTTACGTACTTTCGATTCCCTTTTTTGGACAAACCAGTGTCAATACAGATCCTGATGGATTATTTTCGGAAGGTAAAATTGCTCCCGAAACCATCCA
>NZ_JAFFPS010000066.1 GCF_016919165.1 Leptospira chreensis | reverse complement strand
TGGTAATTACTCCTGGTGATTATGGAGAGAAGGCCATACCCGTTCCCATTCCGAACACGGAAGTCAAGCTTCTCATCGCCGATGGTACTATTGGGTTCGCTCAATGGGAGAGTAGGACATTGCCGGGTTAGCACTTATAATCCATACGAAAGCGTTCACGAAAGTGGGCGCTTTTTTTATTTGTGTGGTCCGGCGAATGTCCGCGACTATTCGCTAGGCAAACAAAGTTTGCTCCGCGAATGTCGCCTGCTCGCTCCCTATGGGTCGCTGTGCAGGATTGCGGGTTAGGATCTTTTCCTCTGTTACCAATATTCAATTTTCCCGAATAGTCCTAGAGCGGGGTGTCTTGCTCGAAATCTGAGGTATGATTGCGGGGTTACGATTAGTTCCTATTTTATAAAAATTAAATCCACTACCAATTCCAAGAGTAATGAGCTTCAAGAACCGATCGTTCGCGAAATAGGTGAGGTTTGTTGTAAGAAGCGAGAAGGCTTGCCAGGATTTGTAAAAATCACCTAACGAAGGTAGGTGTTATATGTATCCTAAGTGGAGTCAGGGCTGGTTTTTTGGTTTAAAACTCAGTAGATTTACTAATTCGAAGTCAGAAAATCGTAAGCATTCAGCGGAGGAGAGAGTTGTATCCTTCTTTTTTTACCTAGTTATCGCTTGCAGTTTTTTCAAATCTGCTTTGAGATTGGAAGTCGATGGAAAACTTGATTCCTAGTGAAGTCTATTCCTCTCTCGTATTGCAATACCTCTACGATGCGGTCATTGTTACAGATTTGGAATTTAAAGTCACCAGTTGGAATTTAGCTGCAGAACGAATTTACGGATTCACTGCAGATGAAGTCATCGGCCAGTCCACAGTTACACTTTTAAAAACAGAACAAACCAATACCACAAGGGCCAGTCGTCTTTCGGAGCTCCAAACCAAAGGGATTTGGCAGGGTGAAGTTTTCCAATACGATAAAGAATCTAGAAAACTAAAAATTCGTTCTGCTGCCAGTTTTTTAAAAGACAAATCTGGCAAAACCATTGGTCTCATTGCGATCAATCGTGATATCACCGAAGAAAATGAAATCCAAGAAGAACTTGCGGATAGCGAAGAACGGTTCCGTATGAGTTTTGATAATGCCGGTATCGGTGTATGTTTTTTGGATTTAAATGGGCGATTCATTAAGGTAAACAAAAAACTAGAAGCGATGTTGGGTTATAGCGAAAGAGAACTTATTGGAAGAAGATCAAATGAGTTCGCTTACGAAGAAGACAAACAACTTTTTGAGTCCTTTCGTGAATCCGCTATCGGCGGTGCTAAGGAAAGTATCACATATGAAAAAAGATTTTATTCAAAAGAGAAAAATATTCTGTGGGTTGAAATCTCCAATACTTTGGTAAAAGATAGAAATGGGGAACCATCTTATTTTGTTGTTCACTTAAATGATATTACCGGTAGAAAAAATGCTGAGTTCCATTTGTTGAATGCAAAAAAAGAAGCAGAAAGAGCCAACGAAGCAAAATCAGAATTTGTTGCCAATATGAGCCACGAAATCCGAACTCCACTCAATGGAGTCATTGGCTTTAATGAATTATTACTCACGACCAACTTAGATTCCGATCAAAAAGAATATGTAAAAAATGCCATCAGTAGTGCCCACGGTCTTCTTGGTATCATCAACGATGTATTAGATATTTCCAAAATTGAAGCTGGGAAATTAGTATTAAACGAAGTTACCTCCAATCTAAAACAGATCATAAAAGATTCGTTAGGTGTTTTGAAATGGAAAGCGAATGAAAAGGGGATTGAACTTCGCCTGGATGAAGGGCCAGATGTTCCAGAAATTATCTTTGTCGATGCCACAAGACTTCGCCAAATTCTCATTAACTTGCTTGGAAATGCAGTGAAATTTACAGAAGTGGGTGGGGTTGTATTGAAAGTAGCAGCATCCTCAGGCGAAAATCAAAAAACAAAACTAGAATTTACAATCACAGATACAGGTATTGGGATTCCGGAAGAACATAAATCTCATCTATTCCAATCGTTTTGGCAAGGGGAATCCAATTCCACTCGTCGGTATGGGGGAACTGGGCTCGGGTTAAGGATCACCAAGTCTTTGTTAGATTTGATGGGAGGCCAAATTGAATTCCATTCGGAACATGGAGTGGGGACCGAGTTTCGATTTGTGATTGAATGTAGTTCTGTGGACCAAACCACACATCAAAGTTCTCAGGATGAGAATGAATACCAAAATGAACTGCTCGCACAATTGGATCAGTCTGTCCTCAGTGAAGTTTCTCCTTATATTTTGGTAGTAGAAGATAATGAGATGAATCGGAATCTTTTAAAACGAATGATTCAAAAATACATTCCGAACGCTCGAATCAAAGAAGCAGTCGATGGATTAGAGGCGGTTCGTTTTTTCCACGAATCCACTCCTGATTTGGTTTTTATGGATGTCCAAATGCCCAATATGGATGGACTAGAAGCGGCGACTGAAATTCGCAAACAACAGGCAGGCACATCGGTACCCATCGTTGCACTGACAGCTGGGGCATTGTATGAAGAACGCAAAAAATGTTTTGAAGTAGGAATGGATCAGTTTTTGACCAAACCGATCGATATTTTAGCTCTCAATCAAATTCTATTTCATTATTTGAACCAGTAATCTTTCGAATAGAGTAGCAAAAACTTTCGAATCAGGCCAATTTGTCCAAAATGAGACGATTTCCTTTCTTAGCTTATCTTGGTCCAGGCCTTTTGTATGCCGGCGCTGCCGTCGGTGTTTCCCATCTTGTACAATCGACAAGGGCAGGAGCCGTATATGGATACGGTCTCCTCTTTGTTGTGTTATTTGCCAACCTAATCAAATATCCTTTTTTTGTCGTAGGAACCAAATACACCATTATTACCGGTAAATCTTTGTTAGATGGTTACGAGGCCCTGGGTCGGTTGCCCGTCTGGATCTTTTTCTTTATATCGATTGGAACGATGTGTATCATCGTTGCGACGGTAACACTCGTCACTTCGGGACTATTTTCCAATCTCCTAGGGATCACTATGGAGCCTTGGTTACTCTGCGCCATCATTTTGGTGTTTTGTTTTCTATTACTTGCGATTGGTAAGTTTGCAGCTCTTGACGGTCTTATGAAATGGATCGTGGTTTTATTGACTGTTTCTACTGTCGTTGCAATGGTTCTTTCTTTTTATGCTGCCATTCCGAAATTAGAAACAACAGGGAAAGTTTTTGAAATTTCTAACTTGGGGGATGTTGCCTTTCTCATTGCTCTTATGGGTTGGATGCCAATCCCGATCGAAGCGGCGGTTTGGCAATCAGATTGGACCCTCGCCAAAAAAACTCCGGATGGAAAACTCCCACCAATGAAATATGCCATGATCGATTTTAACATCGGTTATATTGGAACAACGTTACTTGCGGTTTGTTTTTTAGCACTTGGTGCGAATATGATGTACAACACGGGAGCAGAATTCTCCTCGCAAGCCGTTAGTTTTGCTTCAGAGCTTGTGCGTTTGTATACTTCTGCTATTGGATCCTGGTCTTATCCTATCATTCTCATTGCCGCCTTTTTTACTATGTTCTCTACTACTTTAACTTGTTTTGATGCCTATCCAAGAGTGGTATCTAACGCCAGCCGTCGTTTGTTCAAACCATTGGAAAAGGTCCCGACAGAAAAACTCTATTGGTATTGGATTGTCCTCGTGGGTGTCGGATCCATTTTGATTTTATTATTTTTTAGAACCAATATGAAGAGTTTGGTCGATTTTGCGACCACCGTTTCATTTTTGAATGCACCAGTTCTTGCTCTCATTCACCATTTGATTTTATTTGGAAAAGAAATTCCTCGAGAACAAAGACCAAAACCTTGGATGAATTTACTTTCTTGGTTTGGTATTTTATTCCTTTTTGGCTTTTCGATCTATTATATCAATATTACCTTTCTTTAAAGTATGGAGAGAGAAAAAACGCACTCTATTTTTTTCTCTCTTTCTCCACTTCTCTACTTAATCCTTTCGATTCTATTTTTTCGATTTGTTTGGGTGGTTTCTTATCCTCACCCAATCGCTTTATTGGTAGCCGGAGTTTTTTCGTTTCTGCAAAGAAGGAATCGAAAGTTTTTATTTCTCAAATCCTCATTTCGTAAAAACCTTGTTTCTGTTTTGCCTGCGATGGAGATTCTTTTTTTTGTAGGAATGCTCATCGCCTCTTGGGCCTATTCCGGAGTTCTTCTTACGATGATCCAAGTGGGGATTTTATTTCTCCAACCAGATTATTTTTTACCATCTCTTGCGATAGTGGCAGCCATTGCGGCTATGGTTTCCGGTTCTTCTTGGACCACTGCGGGTACACTCGGTGTCGCTCTTATGGGTGTGGCCGAAGTGATTGCCTTTCCTGAAACCATGGCAGCCGGTGCGATTGTAAGTGGATGTTACTTTGGAGACAAACTCTCTCCTCTGTCTGATACAACCAACCTAGCATCTAGTTTGACCCATGTCCCTATCTGGAAACATATCCGCCATATGTTGAAAACAACTTGTATTAGTTTTGGTTTGGCAATTTTAGGATTCTATTTTTTAAACCTCTATGTTTGGGATCCCAACCAAGTAACCAATCTTTCTTTAGAGTCCGGGATTTTGGCATCAGTTTCTTCTTTTGGGGTTTCCTGGATGAAATTAATTCCAGTGGCACTCGTCTTTGGATCTTCTATTTTTAAAATGCATATTCGTATTTCTCTGTTACTCGGGATTGTCTCTGCGATTGGATTTAGTAGTTTTGAATTGGGTCTCCCGAATGAGATTGGGAAGACACTGATTTATGGATTTGAATCTCATTCAGGAAATGAAATCCTGGATCGGTTTTTAAGTGGGGGAGGGGTGGTTGCCATTCTACCTACAGAAGTTCTCATCCTCGCTGCAGTTTGGTTTGGCGCTGTTGTGGAAGGATACGGTTATTTAAATGAAATATTAATCCAAATCAAAGTTTGGGCCAAAGACCGGTGGGACATTCTACTTTCGACGATGGGAACTTCGTTTCTATTGAATTTAGTGACAGCAGACCAATATTTATCTTTAGTAATCCCTGCTCGTGCCTTTCGCAGTCTTGCAGAAGAAAAAGGAATTCCTGAAAAAGATATCTCTCGTTCCTTAGAAGACTCCGGAACCATCACATCTCCCCTGATTCCTTGGAATAGTTGTGGGGCGTTTATGTCTACTTCCCTGGGTGTTTCTGTTTTTTCTTTCCTTCCCTTTGTATTCTTTAACTTATTCCATGTAATCTTATCTGTATCATTGATACTCATTGCAAAAAATAAATCTAAAAGTTCATAGTTAAACGATACTCGTTCGTATAAAGACGACTTGCTTCTATCTACAATCAATAATACAGTTTCTTTCCTATATGGATGCTTTATACATTCCATCCATGTTACCAAAAATCCTAGATGAAACGATTCTCACTCTCATACAAGAAGCCAGATCCAATAACGATCTGAATCTGCTAAAAGAACAGTTACCCATTTGGATGGCCGATCGTTTGGCAAAAAAAAGAAAAATCACTGATGATGAGAGTTGTGAGATGATGGTAACGATCTTGGAAGTTTTTTCTAAGATGTGGGCCCTTAGTTTAAACTACCATATAACCAATGTTCTTGGATTTTTTGTGACCTATGCTTTTAACCAGTATAGAAACCGGTTCCGTCGTGCAGAAATCCCTGAGTCTGGGGAATTATACTTACAATTATGGAACTATGAAAAACCAGCAAATGCGGAAATCCCCGTAGAACTTTGGGAGGTAGAAAACCCGCTAAAATCGGAATTAGACAAATTGTCCACCACAACCGCATTAGTTTTGTCCTTACAGTTCGATTTGCCCATGAAACAAAATCTAAAACAACTCTTACTTTGGAAGTTACGCGAAACAAGACATGATGCAGATGATTTCTTTCGAGACTGGGAAGAGAAACGTTTTCGCCAACGCCAACTTTTATCTCGGCTTTCGGGTATGATCACAAGGTATACAAGAAAGCTCTATGAAACTACGGATCTAAATCGGCGGAAATGGTATCTCAAACAAAAGAAACTATGGATTTTACGAAGGACAAGAGCCTTAGATCGCAGTTTCTTTTCCGAACGAGAGATCGCAAAGGTGTTAGGCATTTCCAGAAAGGCAGTTCGCAACCATTTGTCACAGGGAAAACATGAACTGCGTAGAGTCGGCAAAGATTTATTGCACTATGCATAAAAATTTGCTTTACATTCAGCAAATTCGAAGGATGTTTATGGCAACACCACCTTCCGAAGGGTTATGAAAATCAAAGTTACTAGTAAAAACGACGTGCACATCATTAAAATTGAAGGTGCCATCAAAGCCGGAAATGAGTTCGAGCTATCTGAAAAGATTGAACAGTACATCAAAAAAGGCCAAGTCCCCAAATTTATTATTGATTTGAAAAAGGTTCCCTTCATCAACTCAGCTGGTTTGGGAACGTTTCTCAATATATATAAACATATTGATGGCCTCAATGGTAGACTTGTATTTGCGAACTTAAATTCCGATATCGAGAACCTAATGGAAATCACAAAGCTTTCTAGCGTTTTCGAGATTTATAAAACTCTGGAAGAGGCTGAAGACTCCTTCGAATACTAATCGCACGAGGCGATTCTACAGATGAATCCAATCCTGAAGGTAAGTTTAGGAATCGCCAAAACAAAAATCTTTCGCGGACTTTTAGTCCTCTTTCTCCTTTATAAATCCATTTTCAACGCTTTCACAGCAGACGTACTGGTTCCCAAACTAATATCTCATTTCACAATGGGAAGGATGGAGGGAAACTTTGGGTCGTTTTCTCTTTTTTTTGGAATGGAAATCAGCGATTTCCGACTCTACCCAGGACTTCCTTTTGAGAAAGACCCGATCGTCGAAGCCAAACAAATTCGGCTTCGTTACAACCTTCCCCTGTTGTTATTGGGAAAGATTCGAATTTCTGAAATTGGACTCGAGAACGCAAAAATTCAAATCGAAGAGCGGTTGGGGCAGTGGAACTTTGCTTCTCTCGTAAAGGCGTCCAAATCGCAAGAGCCGGAACCAGTTCTCGAAACAAAACCACCGCTTACGGAAATCAAAACCTATCTGCCGTTACAGGCCAGTGCTTACATCAATTTACAAGGGATCGAGTTTCACCTAAAACGTGATACAGGTTCTCTCCATTCTTTTTCTGTAAAGGATCTTTCTTTGGAAACGGAGTTGGAAACCAACCGATTTACATCCATTCCACTGAGTCTTTCCGCTGTAGACCAGATAGATCATGTCCTTCTTTCTCTCAATTCCTCTAAACCCATTCCTTTAGATGTGGATTCAGAGGCATTACGTTGGAAACAAACCATTCCTTTGTCTTTACGATTTGAATGGGATCGAACTGTTTCTCCCGAGATGTTTTTGTTCACTACGGACATAGGAAAGGATGATATCCTCCTTGAAATAAAAGGAAAACCGGTTCAATTGGGCTTACGCCTGTTATCTGATATCCATTTTGACAATTTACTCGACAAAATTGGTATCAATCAATTGGATCTGAGAGTGCTTGGCCAATCTTGGCTTAGTTTGTCTGGTTCGATCAAGGAAGTTTCCACCGACAAACCAAAAGTAGACATTGTTGTGGGTAAGTCCAATATGCAACTGACCTTACTCCAAAGGTCTCTCGACCAACTCCGGGGAATTGTTCCTGAAATCAAAATTTCAGGAGATGTATCTCTCGAAGGAACGGGAATCCAAGGCAATTGGCAAGAGGCAAACGCGAGTGTAAAATTAAAAGCATCGCAATTGTATTTTAAGTTGGGAAAATCAAAAGCCCATTCTCTTTCTTCCGCATTATTAGATATCTCGTCTGAGTTAAATTTAGCAGATACAAAACCTCTTACAGCGGAAAAACCTTTTCCTTATGTGAAATCTTTAAAGATAACACCTTCCCATTTAGATTATAATGGCGCATCCCTTTCCTTTCAGGGAGAATATCTTGAAACCAAAGGATTAAATTTTCATTTAAATATAGATAAACTTCAGTTAGGTGATTATGTTTCCGGACTTGGTGGGAAATTACAAATGGAACTTGGCATTCTTGCGGAGTCATTTGCTTCCCTTCTCATTCACACCAATGCAAAAATTGATGGATTTCGTTACCAGTTGGACCGGTCCCGTTCTCCTTCTTCATTACTTGGATTGAACTTGGATGCGGCTTTAGTCTTTGATAAACCCTTTGGGCTTTCAGAAATCAAAATTTCAAATCTGAACTTAGACCAAAAAACCATCACAGGTCATAAGGCTCTGGAATTGGATCTAAAGGGAAATTTGCGACCCGGTTCTAATCTTTCGGCAAGCGTACAACCGTTAGGTTTGAATGTATATACTTCCAATCTTTTACTAGTCCTCCCTCTTGTTTTAAAAGAAAAAATATCTCCCATTCAAAATCTTCTCGGGAACCAACCCAAGATAAAATTGAATGCTAAGTATACGGCTTCGGGTTCTTCCAAACAAATCAAAGCAGATTTAGGTGCAGAGTTACCTGGTTTGGAAATGAAGGATTTAAAACTTGCAGCAGACCTATCTTTGTCTGGTGCCAATACAAATGAAATTTTAATTAGAACTCTTAAGATGAATGCCTTTGGCGGAATTTTTCATTTATCTGCCAATGGGAAGTTAACCAATCACGGAAAACCAAAACCGCCTCTTGGACCTTATTTTGGAAATTTAGATTTGAAATTTGGTCTTACGTCACCCACCAAACAGTATTTAGCAAAAGGTCTGAGTTTCCAAGGAGATTTGGGTTTGGATCTAACGATTCGTGATTACGATATCAATGGTGAGTTCCATTCGAAAGTGCCTACGATATCGTATAACAACCAAAAATGCCCTGGGGAACAATGCCAAGCCTACCTTTTGGAAGAGGTTGTGGCTAAGATCCCAATCCAACACAATTTAGCCCGCAGTCATGAAGATAGTCTCATTGTAGGTGATAAATCTATATTCATAAAAAACTATGGTCGTAACCATCCTCCCAACCTAACTATAGGTCAAGTGCTCGGCACTCATCCGAGTATACCCAATCTTCCTTTTGAATATGTAAAAAGGCAAAAGGATGCTCCAGGCCTCACTGCATTTATCGAATATAAAGAAAATTATGCAAATATTGAATCTTTACGTTCTTATTCCTTAGATGGATTGGTTTTAGGAAAGAACATGGTATTCAATTTAGGGAATCTAGATCCTAAGTCCATGGAGTTTCGTGGAAATTTTCTTATCAGAGATATTGATTTAAAACAACTCATGGCTCCCAAAGTTCGGGATAAAATTGATGATGGTAAACTCAAAGCAGATCTTAATATTTCCGTCAGAGATTTGAGTGAACCTGTTGCCAATTTAGATTTGTTTTTTTCTATTTTTCAAATTGGACGTGACTTTGGGAAAAGTGCATTGAACGTCATTTCTCCACAAAACTTTCTAATCGATCGTATTACTGATAGTTATTCGATTAATAAAATCGATGTTTCTTTGTCTAAGGGACTGGTTTATGCTGATGTATATTTCAATCGGTCACTATTATCTTTATTAATCAATTTAGAAGACGGTAAAATTTCTCAACAGAGAATGCCACTTGCCAATTTTTTGAAACGTACTCAGAGCGAAATCCAAACATACCAAGAGTGAGGTATTTATGAAACGTCTTATCCTCGTATTTTTATTATTGGGATGTAAAGCCATTTGGAACGTAAAAGTTCCTCCCATCACCATCACCAATGCACAAACTGCCGCAGAAAAACAAATGGTGGGAGAAGATAGGGAGCTAGAGAAAGAGGGATGGATGATTGCTTCCATCCAATCTTCCTCAAACGGCCAATCCAATCGGGAAAGGTTAGCATCCGAAGATTCAGATCCTGAAATTAGAGCTCATAGGATTCGTTTGAATTATTTGATGCCAGAGTTAAAAAAATACAAAATGCACGGAATGGTGGGGGAGACACCCGTAGGTTTTGTAAAACTAAACCCGCTCGCTTTGGGATTGCCCACATACACCCAATATGAACTTCCTGCCAAAAAAAAACGTGTGGAAGATGTGATTGTTTTTTTGAACGAATCAAGAAAGATTATTTGGGAAAAAGAAGTATCCAATCAAAAGAAAAAAGGGAAAAAAGAAGAGGAACTAGTTAAATACAAACAATCCTTAGTTGATGAGTATTATAAGTCAGTTTCCGCCGGGGAATATTTTGAAACCATTACAGGAAGATGGGAGAAATTCCAATGAAACCTTCGCTACGGTTTCCACTTCTCTTCATTTCCCTTTTTCTGTTCGTTTTCTTTAATTGTGCATTGTTCCAAAAAAATGTTAAAATGACCAATGTCGATTTTGACTATTCTGCTATTTCTAAAAACTATTTTTCCCCAACACAATCGAAACCCTTCCCTCTCACTGTCCAACGAGGGAACAATCTTTATAATTCCACAACCAAAGATGGAAGGTATTTATTTTACGCTACTGACCAAAAAGGGAATTTTGATATTTGGTTTCGTGACTTACAAAGTTCCGTTGTGGTTCCTGTAACTAACCATCCATTTTCTGAAACCAAACCTTCTATTTCACCTAACGGAAAGTATTTGGTATTCGTTTCTGAAGAATTCGATTCTGAAGGTGATTTGATCCTTCTTCCAATGGATACGGATGAATGGATACGTGAGTTACTTAAAGGTAATCGATTTATTGATGACGATTTTATCAATTTAACAAATAAACCTAATAAAAAAGGTGAGTATACAAAAGGGATCATTGATACAGATCCGGTTTGGTCCCCGGATGGGGAAACCATTTACTTTGTGTCGGACAGGTTCACTCCAGGCCTACCCAATCTTTGTGCTCTGAAATTAAAAAATCCAGACCAAGTAACTTCGATTACTTCCCAAGGTGCGACTTCGCCTTATGTTTCTTCCGATGGAAATACTATCTATTTTATATCTTATTTTGAAGAATCGAAAGGCGAAGTTTATAAAATCAACTTACAAAATTCAGAGATACAAAGAATTACAAACAATGCCTATTTGGATTTTTCACCAACCGTAGATTCCAAATCAAAAAATTTATACTATGCTTCTATCCGAAAGGATACAAACCAAAATGGAAAACTGGACGAAAGGGATCATAGTATCCTTGTCATGATGAACTTGGAAACCGGGGAAGAAAGAATCCTATCTTCTGGAGAAACTTCCAATTTTGATGTGCGTTATTCACATTTTAACGGCGGATCTATTTTGTTTTCTGCCTCTTATTTCAATGCCATTAATATTTATTTCATTCCCGAAAACGGAGCCATTCCTAAACAAACGAACATTCGCGAACAATACCAATATGCAAAAACATTTTCTAGCGGTCAAAGTTTAGAATCTTACTTTTTGGCGTTGGACTCAGTAGAATTATTTTATTCGGAAGACCCACTGTTCCCTGTTTATTCTGCTCGGGTTGCCATATTAAAATATATATCTCTCATAAGGATTGGAAAACGAGAAGAGGCACGCCTGTTTTTGGACTCCTACCGCCAAAAGGCAGAAGTATCTAAGAACCAATTTGCTTTAAGTCTTGTTCGTTGGGAAGAGTCAAAACAAACAGGTAAAAAATTTGATTTTGTAACTGAAGTCAAATCTCATTCATCATCCAAGTGGACAAAAGATGGAGAAGCCATGCTTTATCATTTGTATGCGGATGAATTAGAAACAGAAAAAAAATTGGTTCAAGCAGTTGATGCTTTAAAGTTTATTTATGAAAAATTTCCCGATTACCATCAAATTGATGAAATAAAACGTCGTTTAGGTGGATATGAATTCAAACCCAATTCTTTGAAATTATCCTTATTGTATCAGGAAATGATTCAAGGTTGGGAAAAAGAAAAGAGTCGGTATCTATCCAATCCATCCGTTCCATTCTCGAATGATCAAAAGAGAGACCTGCGTTACCTTTTAGAAGATGTGATTCAAAAGATTTCTGAAAATCGCAATAGCGAGTCATTAATTTTACATGCTGATGGTCTTTTGGCTGATGCAGAAGTAAACAAGATCCCGCAATTTGTAATGACTTTGAAATACATAAAAGCAAAAGCTTTTTCGGACATTCGTAAGTTTAATGAATCTAATGAGGTTTTAGATTCGATGATTCCTATTCCAATCCAAATTGACTTGGAACCTCCAGGAAAACCTTCAGTTTTTGAAACTCCCGTATTTATTGCAGCTTATAAAAGTCCTATATTATTGCGTGCGAATTTACTAAAGTACTATAATCAAAAATCTGCCGGAAATACTTCGGATGCTCTCCGTAACTTAAAAATTTATTTAGAGTTTTATGATCCTATATTGGGTGTTGATTTGGGTGCAGAAGACATCCAAAGTGCCTTTTTTTACTTTGAAAACAAAGCTGTTGAATTTGAGCGAATTGGTGATTTGCTCCAATCGTCTTTTCATTATTTTTTCAATAACCAAAACATGTTTCTTGTGAAAACTAGGAATTTGTATCTTGATTCTCTTTATAAAGAATACGCAATTTATTACCAACGAAAGATGGTGGATACGATCTTTCGTTACGGGAAAAAAATTCGGGAAGAAGAAGAGCGGGCTCTCTTAAACCAGCTAAATATCTTAAGTAAAGATAAACTAAACGTTGTTGGTAATTTGTCGAATGCAACTTCCATTTTTATGGACAATGAACTTCTGCGCGGTGTGGTCGATATTAAAGACTTCGAAAAAATTGAAGTCTTATCCGAAAAAGCACTTAGTTGGACCGAGTTGTATTATAAACAAGCAGTTCCTCGTGCAAGACCTTATTTGGATCTAGCCACACTCTATGGTTATTCTTATTATCTAATCAATAAATATGTAACCTTCGAGTCTTATTATTATGCTACAGGGACTATGACGGAAGTTCGTAAAAGTGAAATTTTGGAAAATTTCAAAAGAGCGGAATTGGAGCTTCGTTGGATCATTTATGCTGACCCTACACATTATGATGCATACCAACTACTAGGTTGGTTGTATCAATATGTCGATTTGATTAAAATGCAAAAAAATCCTAAGTCGGGAGAAATCGATTCTGAAGTGTACGAAACACTTTATAAAAAATATTTCCCTGATAAAAATTTAGAAGCTAATATTGAACTCTATAATCAAATCTTAGTCTTTTTGGGAGATGACTACGGCGACCGCAAAGTAATTTCCGATTTAAATCTAAATTTAGGTAATAATTACTTCTTACTTAGCAACTTTCCAAAAGCAAATGAAAGTTATCGTAAAGTAGAGGATGTTTCGATTTATCTATCTGTTAAAAATCAATTTGAAGGATATAAACAAGAAGCCATTTATCGTTTTAATTATGGTAAGTCCTTGATTTACCAAGGACAATATAAAAAGGCATCAGAACAGTTTTCCAAATCAATTGATATTTATTTTAAAAATGAATACTATCAGTCAGTGAATTCCTATGCTTCGGAACCAAATTCGATGACTCTCGAGCAGCTGAATGGGATCCGATCCAAGTTGGCTTTGTTGTTCTCTTTGAAAGGGTTATCCGAGTTGGAGTTTGGGAATTTTGAAGATGCCATTGCTTCTTTCCAAACTGCCATTGCATATAATAAAGATGTGAAGTTTATAAGCCCTGCAAACCTAGCAAATTACTTAGCGATTGCGTTCCAAAAAAGTGGTCGTTTCCGTGACTCCTATCAGATGTTAAATATTGCTGAATTGGAATACAACTCAAGTAAAGAATCCATTATACAGCGATTTCGAAAATGGACTTGGTCCGATATGATTTTTGGGGATGATTTCCGAGTGAAAGGGGATGGCCGTTTCCCGGGTGAGTTCCCGAATGATTTTAAGTACCTTCTCACACTCGGAATACGGATTGAAAACCATATTGAACAAGAAGAGTATTCAGCTGCATTATCTGAAATCAAATCAAGAAATGAAATGATCACATCAAAAGATTTAGATGATACCATCATTGGAAAAAACATTTTAGCAAAATCTAGGCAGGTAGAAGCTCAGATTTATCAAAGAAGTCAATTGCAAACGGAAGCCGCAGAACATTACAGGGAGTTGGCGGAACTACTTTTTGAAAATCCTTCTAACAAAGGTTTTGAAAAGTTATTCCAAAATTATGCTCATTCCGTTTTTTCCATGCAGGAATCAGCAGAGTTTGGTTTGGAGCAAAAACGTATTTTATTAGATCAGTTCCTTGGGCAGTTGGACCGTTGGAAAGATAGGGAAATGTCTACCTGTTCTGAAAAAAATGAAATCTGTGAAAACGGATTTAGGACAAACAATTCAAAGTTTGATATTGTATACGGAACTGCCTTGTATTATTCTTCTCTTCTTTTGGAAAAGGAAGGAAAGGACTATTCTCTTCTTCTAGGAAGAGCTGTTGAAATATTGGAAAATCCAGGTCTTGTTGATCCAAGAGTTGTCGGTTTGTCATTGGATCCTATCTCTAGGCAAACAAGAGTTCGCATTCAGCTCAACTTATATTCCATTTATATGAAGTTAGGCGATATATTTATGGCTGAAAAAAAATGGAAAGAGACATCAGAGCTTGCCTATGAATTTCGTTTAGATGAAGAGATGTTTTGGGCAAACGTACAAAGATTTAAATGGGAAAAGTCTCGTAATCCTAAGGAAAGAAATTCTAATTATTTAAACTATGGAAAGGATGCTGTCCAAACTTACCAGACCAACATAAGTGTCCGACTATTTTCTCCCAAACATCGACTGGTTGATTTTTTGGAATCTTATTCAGAAGTTCAGTTGGCTTCTAAGGAAACCAAAGGATTGGTAAATCACTGGGAAAATTTTAGAAGTTTAGAATTATTTCGCGATTTTGTTTCTGCCCAATTTGAATTTGAAGACTCTAAGTTGAATTTATACTATCAGGATTTGATAAAATGGGTAAAGGGATATCGTAAACTCACTCATTCTATTTCCGATAAAGCATTAAAAAGAGAATCGGTGATCAATTCTCTCAAACAACAAACGTTGGAAGTGCAAAATTTAGATACGGTTGTCTCTAAGCTGAAGAACGTTTCACCCGAAAGATCCGCATTTTTAGAACCGAAACGACCAGGATCCGATGAGTTTCTCAATGGATGGATTGGCCTTTACCAAACAAATGAATCGGTTCATTCTTTGTATTTGTCACAAGGAAAACTTCAAGCAGACACTTGTAAATCTCTAGAGGAAATCCATTCTTGTTTACCAAAGTTAACAGATTCTTTTCCAAGTATTCAAATTATCGGATCAAAAACAAACGGAAGTTTGGTGAAGTCTGTTGTTAATGAATACAAAAAATCGAATTTTTATCCAACTCTTTTTTTTGATAGAACTCATAATGAGTTATTTCCCGAAAGGAATGAACGGAGATTGAAATGGGTGACCATTTATGGAGATTCAGAAAAGAACAAACAGGAGGCAAATGTTCGCCATCTACCTTCTGGAAATTTAGGCGTTTATCTTTTTGATACCGATTATTTAGTAACAAACCGTTCTCTCGACAAACAAACAAGTTTATTCGGGGATGAAAAATCTTATATTTTGCCACTCCGCGAAATTTTCCAAGGGAGTGCTTCTGAAATCTCGGTGATAGGCCTGGATGATTCCAATTTTAATACTCCCAAACAATGGAATCTTTTGAGTAAGGTCTATGAGGTTTTGCGTTCGAAACGAATTCAGAATCTTGTCTCCTATCATTCAGAAACGAAGGAAAACTATACTTCCATGAAACTGGACCAGTTTGCAAAGGATAAGGATCGTTTGCTTTTTGGTAATTGGAAAGAGTTTACCATTTCAAAAGAAGGGCTCGGAAAAAAAGCGGAAGAATTTATAGCTGCCGGTTTTCTTAAAGAAAAGTCCAAAGAATTTGTGGATGCTTATGAAAGTTATTATACAGCCTCAACACTACTTGATGACGGGGATGCATCTTTACCAGTTCTAGAATTAAAATTAGCAAAACTAAAAACAGAAATATTCCCAAATGTTCCAAGAAGGTCTATATTCAAACCACTTTGGTCAAAATATGCAACTTCTCCTTTTCAAAATCAAGTTCGATATGAGTATTTAGTGTCCTGTCTTTCTTCAAAGGATAAGGAAGATTGTAAATTCAATTCTTCTGATTTTATAGGAGAAGAGAAAGATTCCTATTTAGGGGCCCTAGAATTTTACATTCAACTTCGTAGCGGCAAAGTAAAAGACATCGCCAGTAAAAATGAACTTAGATCTAAAGTCGAAACAAAGGAAGATCCTTTTTTACAAGCTTACCGTTTGGGGACTTTGTACATTCAAAATTATTTATTCAATGAAGCTGAGTCGGAAACGAATAAACTCACACAACTGGCAAGAACTCCCAAAGAAAAAACTGTCGTTAAAAATCGTGTTTTGGAGTTATACTTTCATAAAGGGTTTTTGCTGGGAGATAAAGAAATTTATCTGACTCCACTTACATCTACTTCCGCATACAATTATGGATTCAAAAAAGACTGGAAAAATTTTGATGAAAAAGTGCTTTCTCGAGATTTTACAAAGTTCGGTTATGCAGATTCTATTTATGATTCTTACCGGTTAAGATTGTATACAGCATGGAAAGAACAACTCCAAACAGGATACTTCGAACCTCTATCGTTGACACCTGAGTATTTAACAAGTGGCGAGTCTGTAATCACCAAACTTTCTCATTTGAATAAAACATTGTTATTTCATTTGCTCTTGAGTTCGGTTCCCTTCCAAAAGAATGGAGAGGTAAATTCTTTAATTGAACTTTTAGTTTCTGAAGAATTAAAAGAAGGTCGTAGTTATCGAACATTGTTTTTCCGTTTGGAGTTAGCCAAGGCTTTGTTACTTCGCGGTGAAACAGAAATGGTCGAATCTTTAGTTTCTAAAATTCAGACTATGGACAAAGAGTTGGGGGAGGGAAATCGATTTTGGCAAGAAAGATGGAATGATTTTAAGTGGAAACGCGATTATTTTAAAAACCAACCATCTAATGTTTCTCATCCAAGTCCGTTCCTAAAGCTTTTCCAGGCAGCCAAAACCAAAAAACCTGAGGAATATATTTCCCTTTTAAACGAATTTAATAAAAAACATCGCGGGGAATTCTTAAGCCCGGAGCTTAAAGAAGAGTATGAGTTTCTATTCCATTTTCTCTTACAACAAAGTTTGGAAAAAAATAGTTCCGAAAGTTTTTTTGATTTAGCGGTCGCAAGGGAGACGTTTCGTTTTACCTCTAATCGGTTTTCCAATAATGAGTTGTATGTAAAACATATTCCGAACTTTGACTTCTATGCGGAACGACTAAAGAAGAAAATGGTTGGGAAACAAGAGTTCCACGGACTTTTCGATCTTGGGAAAAAAACATATTTTTTAAGTTTTGCTTCTGGAAAGTCACTGGGGCGTGAATTGTTTGCAGATAACAAGTCCATCTATAGAGAATCCGTGCGGTATTTCCGTTCTGCGGAGTCAGGGAATCAAGAAGTAATTCTCAGAGAGTCTTTGGCTGATAAATATAGAACTAGTTTGAGGTTCAATAAATCCAATCGTCACTATATTTATAGTTCTGGAATCCATGCAGTAGTGCCTATGGTTTTACCGGATACGGAGTACTATGGTGTGGCTTCTGTTTCCGATTTTCTTTCTAATCCTGTCATTAAGTTTAGTTCCATTGCTCCTAAAAAACCAGATGTATCTGTTGTGGGTTGGAAATCCTCCTTAGAAAACGAAATTAATGCCAATCTCCTCCTTTGGGAAACCAATGGCAAAAAAGATGGCGTGGCACCATATAGCATTGATTTTGCGGAAATCGGATGGTGTGAGAATAACTTTTTATGTATGGGTGAACGTCCTTTATTTGATGTAACAAGTAAGGGCACAAATACAGCAACCGTATATGCTAACCAAAGGATGGGAACATCGGCTCAGTATACAAATGATTTTAGTGGGGTTGCTTATTACCTTGCGCGGGAGAATGCTGGACTCTTTGTACTCCATTCGGGAATCCAAACGGGGGTTCATAATTTGTTCTTCTTGAAACAGTTTTTACAAACGAGTGATTTACCAATACCGTTACATATTCGTTTGGTAGAAGGTAAAGAAGCGGCCAGGAACTCTACTGTAGATGACCGCTTCTGGATTGGATATAAACTGTATACATCCGCTATGATAGAAGATTAATGTTCTTGGTTTAAAAATTGTTTGCGGCTTTCTTCCGGTAAATCAAAGAGTTTTTGCACTTCTTTATGAAATTGCCGGAAGTTTTTACCGGAACTGATAAACAAAGATTCAAAACTGACTTCTCCGGAATGGTAACGAAGGGCACCTAAAAAATCTTCGTTGTTCCATTCCCGTGTTAAAAATTCTTTGGATTTTTCTTCTGGCACTAATTTCTTTTGGATCACTTCTTCTTTAAATCTTTTGATGATCGTTTGTTTTTGTATGTATTTCTTTTCTGAATCTATTTCCGATGTATACAGGGTTTTTAATTCCTCCGCATACTTTTTTAAAAGATTTAAAGTGATTTCTCTGCGAATCTTTTCTTTTTTAAATTTTTGTAAATGGAGACTCAAATCCCCTTCTTTTTTTGTATAATAAATTTCTACACCTTTCTCTTCCACATAACTGGCATAAGATTCATTTAAGGTAGAATCTCCCGGAAGATAAGCTGTCGCATGTGCCATTTCGTGAAAGACAAGACCAACCAGTCTATGGTCTGGCCAACTTAGCTGTGGGGAGAGAACTGGATCAGAAAACCAACCAAGTGTCGAGTATCCACCGATCGCACGAATGCGTGTATCATATCCTTCGGACTGTAATTCTTTTTCGAGTGAGATTGCCATTTGTTTGTCAAAGAAACCTTTGTAGGGAACCGTACCAGCAATGGGAAACCACCATGTATAGGACTTGAGTTCTAATGCTTCTGAGGCACTGACATTCCAACCAATTTCTTCTCGATCTAACTTTGTATAGTATTCGAAACCTCCTTTTTCATTTAATGCTAGTTCCCCGATGGCAAAATTTCTGGCATCTTGGATTAAATTTAATTTTTGTTTTGTTTTTATATCCAATTTCGGTAGGTTAAGAATATCTTCGATTTTTTCACGACCCAAGATAATGGACGATTGTTCCTTACCTAAGTGAAATAAATACGGTAAACACCCAGAAATAAAAACGGGGAATAGTAGGACCGTAAATATTCTTGGAATCTTTTTGGTTCGACAAGGAAGAGCAATCGACAAAAGTGGAAGGGGTTTTGGCATTCTATGGAAAGAAAAACTTCGATTCCGCCAGTCGTCTACATTAACTTTGCTTTAGTTTTTGTACTTTTGTTTGCGATCTTCTTTCCTGAAATTCGATCGGCTGTCACAAAACTATTTGCTTCCCCAAAACCCATTTCTTCGAGCAAACAAAGCCAAGCCATCCAAATCCAAACAAGTTTTCGCAATGTTTATCGGGAAGCACAACAATTTGTAGTCTCAATCCGTACGAAAAAAACAGAGATGATTTTCCATCCTTATGCTTTTGGTGAAAGTAGAGAGGATCGGATCTCTTCCATCGGCAGTGGCTTTATCATTGATGAAAGAGGGTTTGTTGTCACAAACTACCATGTCATTAAAAATGCCGAGATCATTGAGATCATCATGTCCGATGGGCGAATTTTTCCCGCCCGTTATGTGGGAAGTCATGAAAGGGCCGATATTGCACTTTTAAAAATCCCAAGTAACGACCGTTTTACTCCCGCTTTTCTCGGGAACTCCGATGAAATTGAAGTGGGGGACTGGGCCATTGCCGTGGGTTCCCCTTATGGTCTGGAGAAGACATTCACTGTCGGTGTGGTTTCTGCCAAGTCTCGCGAGGATTTGGATGAAACGGGTCAAACCCATATCCAAACCGATACTGCGATCAATCCCGGATCCAGCGGTGGACCCCTGCTCAATATTTACGGGGAAGTAGTGGGAATCAACCGTATGATCCGCTCTTCCTCGGGTGCGAGTGCCGGGATTGGGTTTGCCATTCCCATCAATTATGCCAAACGAGTGCTCCGCCAAATTGAACAAAATGTCGGTCAAAACATTCGACCGGCAACCCTCGGAGTGATGGCGACCGCTCCTCTCCCGGATCACAGGAAATCTCTGGGAATTCCCGGAGAAACCATCGGTGTTTTGGTCTACGATATTGAACCCAATTCCTCCGCAGAAAAAGGGGGGCTACGGCGTTACGACTTTATTGAGGGGGCCAACGGCCTCCAAATTCGCCATATCAATGATTTACGAGAACAAGTGGGACTTGTTGGTCTGGGGGGCGTCTTACGGTTGAAGATATTACGGGATACCCAAGAGATGGAATTATCGATCCCTTTGGTCGAAGCCGCCTATAAAAAAGGCCAGTAAATTTTATGAGAAGAAATATAGTCCACTCGGGTGCTGATGCACTCATTTATGAAATCCGCCAGATTGTCGCCCTTGCCAAACAAATTGAGGCTATGGGGATCGGCATTACCTGGGAAAATATTGGAGACCCCATCCAAAAGGGAGAATCCATCCCCGATTGGATGAAGGACATCGTAAGTGGACTTGTCGCCCAAAACAAATCTTGGGCCTATACGGCAACACAAGGGGATGAAACCACTCGCAAATTTTTAGCATCTAAGGTGAACGAAAGGGGTGGGGCTCAAATCACTTCTGAGGACATTCTTTTCTTCAACGGGCTCGGTGATGCTGTTGCCAAAATATTTGGATTTATGAGACGAGAAGCAAGGATCCTGGGACCATCTCCCGCCTATTCTACGTTATCTTCTGCTGAAGCGGCACATTCCGGATACGAACACCTAACTTATGAATTAAATCCCGATAATGATTGGATGCCTGATTTAGAAGACATTGAAAATAAAGTAAAATACAATGATTCCATTGCAGGAATCCTTCTCATCAATCCAGACAATCCTACCGGTGCCGTGTATCCAAAAGAAGTTATGCGAGAGATTGTCAAAATTTGTGAAAAATATGACATCATCTTAATTTGTGATGAAACCTATGCTCATGTCAATTATTCGGAATGGGGTAGCATTCACTTATCTGAAGTCATTGGCGACAAGGTTTGTGGTTTTGCTCTTAGATCAATTTCAAAAGAATTCCCGTGGCCTGGTGCTCGTTGTGGTTGGCTTGAGGTATTTAATCGCAAAAACGATCCAACCTTCGAAAGATACATTAAATCCTTGTTAGATGCTAAGATGTTGGAAGTTTGTTCTACAACTCTTCCACAACTTTCCATCCCACTGGTTTACTCTCATCCTGAATTTTTAAACCATCTAAAGTTTAGAAACCAAAAGTTTAAAAAACGGGCAGAGAAGGCAACGGCACTCCTTTCCGGTATTCCTGGAGTCAAAGTCATCCAACCAAAGGGTGCCTTCTATTTAACTGTTTTATTTGAAGAAGGGGCATTAAAACCACATATGACCCTTCCCATTTCCAACACAAAGGTTCGAGACTTCGTTGCACCCTTAATGGACAAGGCGGCTCTTGATAGACGGTTCGTTTTGCATCTATTAGCCTCTGCTGGAATTTGTGTAGTTCCACTCAGTTCCTTTTGTTGTGACAGAAATGGATTTCGTGTCACCTTACTGGAAGAAGACGAGACAAAGTTCGAATGGATTTATAATACTCTCGCAGACAATATCAGGAAGTATTTAGCATCTTAAATGAATTCTCGCGGAAGATATAAAATTGGAATTTTTGATTCGGGTCTGGGTGGACTTTCAGTTCTTAGGACATTGTGGAAGGAAACATCTAATATTGATTATATCTACTTCGGTGATTTGGTAAATTCTCCCTACGGTCAAAAATCCAAATCGGAAGTTCTGGAACTATCAAAAAATGCGTTTGAGTATCTGATCGAAAAAGATTGTGAAGCTGTTTTATTTGCATGTAATACGGCAACATCTGCGGCGGCTGATTTCCTTCGTGCGAAACATTCAGTTCCTATTTTTGGAATGGAACCTGCGTTGAAACCAGCAGTAAGTCAAAATCCGGGAGTCAAAATCGCCGTATTTGCAACAGACCTCACATTAAAAGAGGATAAGTTTAAAACTTTGGTATCCGGATTTCCCGCGGGAACAGAAGTCATTCCTGTTCCTTGTGAAGGACTTGCGAAACTCATCGATAAAGATCTTTGGGAAGATGCTTGGAATTTATTTGATTCCAAAATCAAAACTGTGGTAAAAGACACCGACATTTTTGTGTTAGGTTGCACTCATTATATTTTTCTAAAAGAAAGAATTCTTTATAATTATCCAAAAGTGAAAGTATATGATGGAAATTTGGGAACCACACTTCATATGAAACGAATTCTAAATCTTCCCGATTTCCAAGAAAATAAAAACCAACTCGATATCCTCCTGAATACCTCAGATTCTGATTACGTACATCTAGCAGGAAGGATTGCAAAAACGATCACTCCGAACCATACCCTTTCCCTTATTAATACCACTACAGGAAAACTCCATGTCTGATCCAAATAAAGTTACATATAAAGATGCCGGTGTTGATACCGAAAAAGGACAAGAGTTTGTAAAAAGAATCAAAACAAATGTGGCCTCAACGCATAATAAAAATGTATTGGGTGGTCTTGGTGGTTTTGCCGCATGTTATGATGTTAGTTTTTTAAAATCTTATCAAGAACCAATCCTTTTATCGGGAACAGACGGAGTTGGAACCAAATTACAAATCGCTCGTTTGTTAGACATTCACGACACAGTTGGTATTGATTTGGTTGCCATGTGTGTGAATGATATTCTAGTCAATGGTGGAAAACCTTTGTTTTTTCAGGATTACATTGCTTGTGGTAAACTTTTTTTGCCTCGCATGGAAGCAATTGTTTCAGGAATCGTAAAAGGTTGTAATTTAGCTGATTGTGCTCTAGTGGGTGGTGAAACTGCAGAACACCCAGGTGTGATGCCAGATGATGAATATGATTTGGCAGGATTCGTGGTAGGTGTTGTTGAAAAACAGAAGATGATTGATGGTCGTACCATTAAAGCCGGTGATTCTATTATTGGTTTGGGGTCTTCTGGCCCACATAGCAACGGTTTCTCGCTCATTCGTAAACTTTTGTTAAAAGATGGAAAATTACCTTCTTCTTCAGCAGATTTGGATTTTTTGAAAGACCATGTATTCCAACCAACCAAAATTTATGTAAAAACTATTTTATCTTTAATTCAAAAGTTTTCCATTAAAGGGATGGTTCATATTACCGGCGGAGGTTTTTACGAAAACATTCCTCGAGTATTACCTGCAGGTATTGGAGCAGAAATCAATTTGATTCCTGATTCTTATGTTTTTTCCAAGTTAGAAAAAGACCATACTTTGGATCGTCATGATATGTATGGAACCTTTAATATGGGGATTGGTTATATCTTGGTGGTCGATCCTTCTTTAACAGATTCTGTTCTCGCGGAATTAAAAACTCTCGGTGAGTCTGCATATCTCATCGGAAAAACGGATTCTACTGGGAAGATTTCGATTAAGTAGTTAGCGGAAAACTAACCTTAAAAATTGTCCGTCCTTTAGCGGATTCAAATTCAACGTTTGCGTTGTGCCTATTTGCGATTTCTTTTACAAGATACAATCCAAGTCCCAGCCCATCTCCAGTGGTTTTAGTAGAGAAGAACGGCATAAAGATTTTTGAATGATTTTCTTGTGGGATACCCATACCAGAGTCTTCTATTTCCACATGAACTGTTTCTGATCTTTTAAAACTTCGAATTTGTAATGTACCTTTTACTGCCACTGCTTGGATGGAATTCCAAATGATTTGGCTCCAGAGTTGAACAAGATCTCCTTGGATACATCTAACATTTCCATTATATTCTAAATTGATAATTAAGTTGATATCTCTTAAAAAATGCTCTTTATAAAGAGAAATTGCGGAATGGATTGTATCTGATAATGAATAATCATTCAGTTCTAGGTTTGATTGTAATCCGGCAAAGTTTTTAAGTGTATAGGTGATTTTTGAAAGTCTTTTGACTGAGTTTAAAATATGTTCAGACGATTGTTTTACGAGTAATAGTCTTCGTAAAGTGAGGAAGTCTTCTTTGTTCCGAATCACTGCTTTAATTTTAGATATGATTGGATCGGAAAGATTACGAATACCGGAATCGACTAAAAGTTCGGCGAGTTCTTCTTCTTGTGGAACGGAATGTAGTTTGAAACTTTCCGTAAGAGATTTCCTTGCTTGTCTATTGGATAGACCAGTTAAGATACGAAGGCCATCTGAATCAGTATCGAGTATAAATTGTATTAATTCGCTGACCTGAATATTCGTTTCATGGATTTTTTCTTCTTCCCATTCGGAGATCAATGTTTCTACAGAAGATTTGATCATTCCTATGGGGTTGTTAATTTCGTGGGCAAGACCCGAGACAAGTTGTCCAAGGGAAACCATTTTCTCGTTCTGAATTAACTTTTGTTGTGCCTCCCTTAAAGCATATAACGCAGAGTTGAGTTCAAAGTTACTGGCTTGGAGTTCTTTCGTCCTTGCTTTGACTTTTTCTTCCAAGGATTTGTTTAACTCTTTGAGCTCAATCTCTGCTGCTCGTTTGGATGTTTGATCAATCCCAATCCAAATAATTTTCGATGGTTCGTTTCTATTGTCACGAATGATTCCCAGTCTCCATTCTAGGTATAAAATACGATTGGAAGATGTCACACAACGTAGGATCAAACTTTCTGCAATTTTCTGGATTTCATTTACATCATCCAAAACTGCTTTTAAATAATCACGATCTTCGGGCAGTAAAATTACGTCTTGAATGTAATTTCCTATCGCTTCGTTTTTTCTGAGACCTAATATTGATTCGGTAGCAACATTGATGCTTTCGATCATTCCTTTTGCATCGGTTAACAAAATTAAATTGGCCGCATTGTCGAAGACAGTCGTGTTTAGGTTTTTTTCCTGGAGTAAAGAAATTTCCGTTTTTTTGGATTTTGTGATGTCAAGAGCAACCACATCAATTCGTTTTTCGATATCTAGTATATCAAAAGAAACGTTTACATAGTGTTCTGTCCAAATCAGAGATCCATTCGCATGGATCATACGTAAGACAATTGGTGAACTACCGGCATACAGTTCCGAAATTTTATGTTGGTCTTCGGGAATCACAATATCTTTGAAAAAATTTGGATTTTCGTAGAAGTAATTGATCCCGTAGCCGGTAATTTCTTCCATCTTGGGGCTTATATAGGATGTTCTAGGTTCCGGCAAAAATTCAATGTTATAAATAATTGCTGGGAGTTGGTTGTA
>NZ_JAFFPS010000042.1 GCF_016919165.1 Leptospira chreensis | reverse complement strand
ATGATCCTGAAATTTTTTAAAAAATTTACGATTTGATTATAATAAGAAATCTTTGTTTGGCGATTCCCCTAAAGATAGAAATCCGAATCTTTTGCTGAATAGTTTTTTGCAACCGAAACCGGGCTGGAAGACTCTGACATTATTGTGCAGTCTCATCCTTCCGACAAATCTCCAAATCATCCCAAACTTCCCAAAGCCAAAGGCTCCAAACGAGCCCTCCTAGTCGAAGGTGGGGGAATGAAGGGTGCCTTTTCTGGTGGCGTTTTGTATGCTTGGAACCGCTTTTTAAGACCCAATTACTTTGATTTGGTGGTGGGTGTTTCCTCGGGAGCCTGCGCTGCGGCGTATTATGTATCTATGCCAAAAGAAGAGCCAGTCAAAAGTGAAAAGGCCCTTGCAGTTTGGTATAAGGATTTGTCGGGAAGTAAACTCATCTCCTTTCTACATCCATTCCAGGGCAAAACTCTTTTGAACCAAGAGTATCTTATTGATTTTATCTTTCGTAAAAAGGTTCGGTTGGAATCGGAAACTTTGGATCGAAAGAATGTCCCCCATTTTGTGGTGGCTGTTAGCAATTTACATACTCATTCTATTGAATACGTCAAAGCCACATCTTCCAATGTTTTTGATTTATTAAAAGCTGCTACATCTTTACCCATTGCCACTCGCGGTAAACATTGGTTAAACGGAACTTTGTATTCCGATGCTGCGATTCTAAATCCACTTCCCATTCAAGACATCATCGAAGCAGGATACAAAGAAATTGTGGTAATTATGAATTCACCCATTCGCCATATCTCAGGCCCACTCACAAGGTTGACTAGTTTACTAGCCTTCCCAACAAGGCGAACCATTCGCAGGCTTATGCGTAAACTCCACCATTTTCACTTCAATGCAGCAAGAGAACTTGCCGTCAAACCACCGAAAGGTGTGAAGATCATCACTGTTGCTCCTGACAAACCACTTCCAGTCAAACTCACAACAACGATTCGCGCCAAACTCTACAAAACCGTATTGCTTGGTGCCAAAAAAGGCGAAGAGGCTATGTTAAAAATTCTTAAACGGAAATCTAAAAAACAAAAATAGGAATTTAATTGGATTTTTCTGTAAGGTCACTGACATAAAATGCGCCGTAAGGTTTGTTAAAAATTTTCTTAAAGTCTCCACCAATATACCATTTTCCATTTCGATAGAGACTCGTGTTTCCTACATTCTCTGGATTGGGATTCCAATCCAAAATGGTATTGGTTTTGGCATCAAAGGCATTCATATATTGGCTGGCAGTTGTTCCATTGAGTCCAGCAAAGGAACCCGTTACAAGAACCTTCCCTTCTGGCGACGCATTGATAGATGAAACCTGACTGTTCGCGTAAATAGGGTTAGTTGTGATATAGCTATTGGAGTTGGTATCAAAAATTGCCATATATGAAAAACTCCCCAATAGTGAAATCGAAGTGAAAAAACCTCCCAAATAGATTTTGCCATCAAAGAAAAATTGTGTATTCACACCGCTTGTTGGATGATTGGTGCTAGATGGTAAATTGCGAATGGTTCCGGAACTTGTGTCAACTGCATGGTAATTGCTAATGGAACCCAAGCCATTGATCGCAGTAAAAAAACCACCGATATAAACCGAATCACCGACAACCATCATGGTACTCGCGCTCCCAGTATCTAAATTGGGATTCCAATTTGTGAGAGATAAAGTTTTGGAATCTATGGCAGCGGCTCCGTTTCGGGTTTGTCCACTGACATTATTCATATCATAACCTCCAAAAAAGATTTGATTGTTGTTACTCGTGATCGCTCGTATATCAGGAACGGCTCCAGAAACACTTAGGTTTGTTGGATTGAGTTGGTAGGAAGGTAAATCTAAAATAGCAAAGGCAGTCCTTGGGATCCCGTTTATGTTTTCAAATCTCCCGCCAACAAAAAGATGGTTGTCCTTAACATGTAGAACACCAATCGGGAAATCAAAGTTAGGTGTTCCTTCGATTGGGGAACCAGTCAATTCCTCAAAAACCACAAAATTCTTTCTTTCTTTCATGTTAATCGCTAAGTGGTTACTGGCGATGCATAGGGAGGAACCAGAAGATACAATTTCTCCCGATGGAAAAGATATATTATAGTTTAAGTTTGGATCCCAGACATTTAAACTTCCACTAGGTAAATCAAAACTGGCCGCAAAATTTCGTTTTTGACCTTTGGCTTCTGTAAAATCACCGAGAGCATATAGTTTGTTTCCAATGACAGTAAGGTATTTTACAAAGTTATTTATATTAAATGAATTCTCTTTAATCGCACCTAACTGATTATCTACACCGACTAGATAATTGGAGGCGGTTCCTCCAATGGTTGTGAAATCACCACCTAAATATATTGTATTTTCATATTGGTTGACTTTAAAGACTTCCAAATCTGGGTTTGGAGCCCAAGAAGTTTGTGTTCCATTTAAAAAGAAGGAAATCGCTCTGCCAGTAAATGGCCCAACCACGTAGAGAACAGGAGTTCCCGTATGATTGGTACCCAGATGTAGGTCATTGACTTGTCCACCTACAGGGGCTTGTCCCGTAAAAGACGAGTCAATGGCACCATTGATTGGAGATAATTTAACAAGACCATATCTTGGACTTGCTCCAATGTTTTGAAAATGACCTCCTACAAATAAGGTCAAACCATCAGTAACGATATCAAATACACCATTATCAAAAGTATTTGTGGTGAATTCTACGTTGAGTTTTCCCGTATAACGATTTAAAGACGCAATGTTAGATTGTGCACCAGAACCCCATCCAGTAAACACTCCACCTACATATAAATTTTCACCTAATAATGCTAAAGCGGTGATGCCTCGAGTAGCATCTTCAACGACAACAAAGTTGGGATCCAGTTGGCATCCAGATAAAATATGGGCCACTTGACTTCGTTTGATCCCTTGGACATAGGTAAAATCCCCTCCAATATAGAATCCACCGGATCCGTCAGATATGGCCGTGGAATAGGATCCATTCACTTTCAAATGAGGACAAAATCGATTGGGAATTGTCATACCAGTATTGGAATCCACCATTGCGATATTTCCTGTAGGAATTCCCGTCATCGTAAATTCTCCTCCTACGATGATCTGTCCTTGATAAGATTCAATGGCGGTGACTCTGGCGGTGGCAGAAGGATGATACACTCCCCACTCATCAAAAAAGGAAAAAGCGGGCAAACAAGAGGAAGACCGATCCCCAGTGGCAAACCGAATGATACTAGCTAATAAATAGGATTGGGAACGAGCATCGCAGGTATTTTCCAGGTCTGCAGGTTTGCAGTGGGAGAGGGCAGTGAAAGAAAATATGCAAATCCACAAAAAGGGAAGAATTCGGGACATGAACCCAGAGTTTCGATCTCTAGTTCCATGTCGAGATTTTTGAGCGTTATGAATCAAAACAAATTTGTAGAAGATTCAATTTTCAATTATATTGGAATCGATTTGAAGTTATGTTTCAGATACGAAGATAATCATTGAACGGACGTTCTGTGATCATTCATTCAAACTAGTCCTAACAAGCCCACCATTACTTTTTTTCAGAGCGACGGAAAAGGCCCCACCCAAATAGTATTTTCCATTTTTATACATGGATGTATAAACTACATCATTGATTGCAGCATTCCATGGAGATAAAATACTTGTGTTGTTGTTATAGACTCCAAAGGAATATCTGTCAGTGGCTCCGTTAAGTCCAGTAAAGGATCCTCCGATAAAGACATTCCCACCAGGGTAGGATGCAAGATGATTCACAATGTTATCTGCATATACTGGGTTAGGTTGTTCGTAAGATTGTGTAGTTACATTATACACTGCAATATTATTGTACCCAGTCACGCCACCAATGGTTATGAATTGCCCACCGAGATAGATTTTTGTACCCACTAAGGTTTGTGCGTAGACTCCACTGTTTGGAAAACTGGTCGCAGAAGGGATACCTTTTTTAAGGCCAGAGACCTTATCCACTGCTTGGTAACTTGCGGTAACACCATCCCCGTTAATTCCCGTATACAATCCCCCTAAGAAAACTAAATCTTGAACTACAAGAAAACTTTCACCGCTACCATTGAGGTTGGGATTCCAGTTGGTGACAGTAAGGTCATTTAAACTGAGAGCAAAGGCTCCATTCCTTGGTAGCGCATTCACATTAGCTAAACTTGTCCCGCCCACGTATACTTGCGATTCATCACTGACAATCGTGCGGATTTCTGGGGAACCAGTTAGCACTATATTAGTTGGGCTTAGCTGGTAGTTTGGTAAATCCAAAATAACAAACGCATTTCGTGACTGTCCGGCCACATTGGTAAACGAACCTCCTGCAAACAATCTATTTCCAATAACATGAAGGGCTTTGATCGGGAAATCAAAGTAAGGTGTTCCCTCTATGGGTGCACCCGTCACTTCATCTATAACGGCAAAATTGTTTCGAGCAGTTACATTCACTGTGGAACGACTGGAAGTGACAAGGACCACTCCGTTCCCTGCTGACACAATTCCAGAACCAGGATTGCTGATATTTCCATCATACGCCGGATCGAAGGCAGTGACTGATTCGTCGGGTAAAGAAAGTGCCGCCGCGTAGTTTCTGGGAGTCGATTTAATCGACGAAAAATCGCCCGTTACGTACAAAGTATTTTCTATGATTTGCAGGGTTGCGATGGAATCGCCGGTGACACTAGCGATGATACCATAATTTGTAGTGATGGCAGTTCCCGTACTATTATTTACAGAGACTAATTTGGAAGCGGAAGTTGCACCATTGATGGTGGTAAAATCACCGCCTAAATAAATGGTATTGTTGTATTGTTGGATTGAATTTACTTTCGCATTAGGATTTGGATTCCAAGTGGTCAAAGTTCCATCGGGATAAAATGATATTGCTCGACTAAATGTTGGAGTTGTCATATCACCACCAGCAAAAATATTCGGACTCCCACTCGCATCGGTTCCATAATGCAAATCGAGGCAAGTCCCACCGTTAATGGTTGTATTGAAAGAAGATATAATTAGACCTGAAGAGAGAGAAAATTTTGCTAAGGCACGTCTTGCAAAACCCCCAATGTTAGCAAATTCTCCACAAACATATAGAGAATCTCCATCAGTTTCTAAATCGGACACCAGGTTATCTGCCCCAGAAGTGAATCCAGTGTCCAAGACACCAGTATAACGATTCAGACGCACCAGATACTTCTGCGATGTATCACCACCCCAGTCAGAAAAAATTCCTCCCACATAGAGGGAATCATTTTTGAGGAGTAGGGTATAAATCTCTCTGGTATTATCCTTCGGTACATTAAAGTTACGATCTAATACGCAACCAGGAAGGATATGAGCTACGCTGAATCTCTCTTCCCCTTGGACAGCAAAGAAGCTACCTCCTATATAAAAACCTCCCCCTCCATCAGAGATGGCAATTCCTGTTGTCCCCACTACTTTTAAATAAGGGCAATTTCGATTGGGTAATACCTTCCCATTTTTTGTTTCTAAGTAAACTACACTGCCCGTGGAAGGGCCAACATATTTGAAATTGCCACCGACGATGATTTGGTCATTATAACTAGCGAGTGAATGAACAGTCGTCGTAATTCCTGAGCTCGGCATAAAAACACCCCATAGGTCTTGAAAATCAAAGGAAGGGTAACAAGAGGGGGATCTATCTCCGGTGAGAAATCGAATGACCGTAGCCTGAAAGTATGCATCTGTTTTCGCATCACAAGCGTTCGAAAGATCTGCGGGTTTACAGCCAAAAGCCAGCCCCATTGACAACGCATAGGCGAGGAAAAGTTTTCGCATGTCCATCATACTCGATATTGTACTAAAGTAATTTATTTTGTCTACTCGTTTGAAAGAAATTTCCCAGATCGGGAGCGGGTCTAAAGGGAGTGATTTGGATTTCCCTAGTGTTAGTCGGACTTGGTTCCATCCTCTATTGGATTTGGAGAGGGAGCGGACAAAGTAACAAACCTATACCAAATGTACGCAAAAAAAACAAATCCGATGGGGAAGAAAATATGTTGGTTATGGAATCGGAAACGAAGGAATTTTCCATTCTCTTCTCCGCCGGCTCCTCAAGTTTGGAAAAACAATCCGTGGATTTGATACGAGAACAATTGGACCAGACAATTTTGACCCAAATTGGATACATTCAATTGATTGGTTCTGCGGATGCATCCGGGAATGTATCAAAAAACCGACGATTGATAAAAGAAAGAGTCCGCATTGTAGAAAGATATTTGATTTCATTAGGGATCCCCAAAGATAAAATCAATACAACTTTTTTAGACCCAAGTTTTGGAGGCAGTCCGGTATTACGAAGGTTGTTGCGATCTGTAAAGATTCAATACAGATTAGAAACATAAAGATGACGTAGGAGTCGGGACTTTTAATTTTGTATTTAGCAGTATGATTCGAACGGAAATTCAAATTCGATTTAATGATATGGATCCCATGCGAAGGGTTAATAACTCTAGTTATTCGACCTATTTAGAATTGGCCAGATTAGATTTTTGCAATCGGTATCTATCTGTGGCAGAACTCGAAGACATTCCCTTTGTGCTCGCGCGCGTGGAAATGGATTTGAAGGCATCGGTTCTTCCGGGAGCTTCCATTTATGTATCCACTTGGGTATCTTCCATTGGCACAACATCTTGGGAATTTTCGTATGAAATCCGAGACGGGAAAACAAATACTCTTTATGTATCTGCAAAAACTGTGCAGGTTTACTTTGATTACCGAGCTAAGACCAAAAAACCCATCCCTCCTGATTTTTTAAAATCTTTGGAAAAAGAACGTCTGTAGTTGATTACAGGCAAATTGGTAATTTAAAACAACTCTCTCGAATCAAAATGTTTCCATTCCCAATGGTAAGCCGATTTGTCTCCGTATTGGATGCATTCGGCAAGCCAGTTGGACTCAGCTTCTGGATGCAAAATGGAATAGGTGTCCGTTACAGAACGAATCAGTTCCCCATACTCAGGAAGGATTTCGGGAAGGAGGGGGTCTGTGTTTCTTTCGAGGAGACGCACTACCGACTGGATTAAGGCAAAGTAAATTCCCTTTCTTAGTAATTCTGGAATGCCTTTGGGAAGGGTGACCAGTGCTTCTATTTGTGGGAATAGAGAAACTAGTTTTGGGATATGGACATACAAATGGCTTGGCAACTGGCCTTGGATCTCAGTAAGATAGACTTCATTCCTGTTTTCACCCATGACAAATCCAATCTATCAGATTCGTTCTCAAATTAAAACCATTTGTGAAAAGGAAGGATTTTCTTTAGTGGGATTTACAGAGGCAAAGATCCCGAGTTCCGATTTAGAACGTTTGGAGGAATGGATTGCGGGAGAACAGTTTGGTTCCATGTCTTGGTTTGCCAAAGACCATGCCGTGGGAATCAGAAATCGTTTTGAAAACTTAGGCCTCATTCCTCGATCCGTGATTTGTCTTGGGTTTATATACCGGTCGAGCCAAGGAGAAGAAGTGGTTTCTCAAATGGAATCTAAAGTTTCTCGTTATGCGTTAGGTTCTGATTACCATCTCCTTCTAAAGGGAAAAGGAAATCGGATTCTAAAAATCCTTCGCAAAGAGTTCCCAAGTCATAAATTCCGCCAGTCCGTGGACAGTTTGCCCATTGCAGAAAAAATTCTGACAAGAGAGTCGGGGATTGTTTGGCAGGGAAAAAATACAAACCTCATCCATCCCAAACTTGGGTCTTATTTTTTTCTATCTACCATTCTCACGGATTTAGAGTTAGGTGGCCCGGATCCAGAGGAAATGGTCACAGACCATTGTGGGAGTTGCCGTAAATGTTTGGATGTTTGTCCCACGGGTGCTCTCGAAGAATATAAAATGGATGCGAGAAAATGTATCTCTTACCTAACCATAGAAGACCGGGAAGAAACCGAAGCGACGGAATCTTTTTTAGAATGGGATAGGAAAGGTTGGGTGTATGGATGTGATCTTTGCCAAGAAGTCTGTCCCTGGAATGCAAATGTGGCCAAACGAAACGAAGTCGAAACAACAGAACCTAAGTTTTTGCCCCGAGCCTTTTGGTCCGACCCGGATTTTGCATCCAAAGAATCTCTTACCAAAGAAGAGTTTGATTTTTATTTTAAAGATTCACCGATTGAAAGGATTGGATTTGAAATTTGGAATCGGAATTTAAAAGAGAAAGATGTCGAAAATAAAAATCGCTCTTGATGATACTAAGTAAAGTTAGATGATAAAATTTCTGTCGCCAGTTTCGGATCCTTTGCCGAACAAATCGCACTCACAACGGCTAAAGAATCGGCACCTGCATCCACAACTGCTTTCGCGTTGGATTCTTTAATCCCTCCAATGGCAACAATGGGAATTGTGGTTTGGTTTCGTAACCAGCCAAGTCCTTCGAGTCCCCAAGCAGGTTTAGTATTGGTTTTGGTATCAGTATCAAACACAGGAGATACTGCTAAATAATCTAAGTTGGGATGGCGATCTGTTTGGATGAGAGTTTGATAGTCTTCTTTTGTTTCTAAAGAGAGCCCAATGATGGAATCATTTCCTAAGATTCGACGTGCGTCTTCCCAAGGAAGGTCTGATTGACCCAAGTGGACACCGTCCGCTTCGGCCGCCAAACAGATATCTAGGCGGTCATTGATAAGAAGGGGAATCTGAAAAGGAGTTAGGATTTCTTTTAAATGTTTTGCGAGTTCTAAAAATTCGCGGCTATTGGTTTCTTTTTCTCGGAGTTGGACAAGATTGACTCCCCCGAGGGCTGCTAGGCGCACTACCTCAGCCAAACTATGGTTGAGGCAAAGGGGTCTATCTGTTACCAAATAAACCCCACGAATTTTTTTATTCGCCATTGAACCTTTGTTTTATGGTATCTGCATTGATCTCATAAAGAGAATCTAAAAATGCCACTTGGAAACTTCCTGGAGAAGATGTTTTGGTTTTTGCCATTTCTCCCGCAATTCCCATGATCGCCATGGCAGAAGTTGCTGCGCGAAACTGATTGGATTGAATAGCAGCAAAGGCACCACAAATGGCAGAGGCAGTACAACCAAGGCCTGTGACCTTTGTCATAAGAACGTCTCCATTTCTGATTTGGGCTTTCTCTGTTCCACTTAAAATATAGTCTGTGGCCCCAGAGATCACAACCACTCCACCAGTGACTTTGGAAAGAGACTTTCCAGAATCCACTGCGGAATCAGAAGAATCCGTCGCGTCCACTCCTTTGGTTTTTCCAGAAGAGTTGAGGGTCGAAAGAATTTCAGAAGCATTCCCACGAACAATACTCGGACTACCGGCTCCTAAGATCCTACGAATTGCCACATTACGCAAGTTACTTGCTCCTGCACCCACAGGATCGAGGATCAAAGGTTTCCCAAGAGAGACTGCTTTGGTTGCCGCCTTTTCCATACTTTGGATCCAAGGTTCGGAAAGAGTTCCAATGTTGATGACTGTTGCTGAACAGATGGTAACCATCTCTTCGACTTCTTCGATGGCATGAGCCATAATGGGAGAAGCACCAATGGCAAGAAGAGCATTGGCAGTGTTATTCATGACTACGTAGTTTGTGATATTATGAACGAGTGGGGATTTAGAACGTAAGGATTCTAAATCTTCGATAGTATTTTCAATGATTGATTTTGACATGCGGAGGTTTCCTAGGAAAACCTAGGCAATCTTCGTAATGGCGTCTTCTACTTTTTTGATTAAATCCGATTCAGACCAAGGTTTGTTTAAAAAACTATGTAAGTCGACTTCTCCTTTCAATTGATTGAGTGAGAGTTCATCAATGTGACCGGAAATAATTATTTTTTGAATTTGTGGATAAGTTTTGTGTACATCGCGAAGGAATTCATCACCTCTTTGGTTCGGCATAAGCCAATCAGAAATGATGATGAGAATGTTGATTCCTTCTTCCGCCAATTCTTCGATGATAGACCACGCCTCTTCTGTATTTTGGGCCGTTTCATAACGATACTCGTTCCCAAAATGTTTTTTGAGCTGAGACTTCAGACTCATCAGAATGATTTGTTCGTCATCGACGAAGAGAATGGCTTTGTTCATGGGAAACTATTTTCCGTCGTGGGGGCACTCAACTAATTTGTCATGTCCTGGACAGGAACGTTTTTCCTTTCCGGGGCAAATGGCAAAACTTGCTGATGTGATGACAAATAGGCTAAATAGAGTGATAGCAGTTTTCATAATAATCCTCTTCTTGAATTAGACGACAAATTGAATGTGAAAGCAAGAACCTTTTGTTCAAACTTTTGTGAGAATTTCATACCCTTTGTCTGTGACAAGAATGGTATGTTCAAACTGGGCAGAGAGTTTTCCATCTTTGGTGCGGACTGTCCATTTGTCAGATTTATCAAAGTTTACTTCCCAAGTTCCTAAATTGACCATGGGTTCGACTGTAAAAATCATTCCAGGTTCGATCTTTGCTAATTTGCGTGGTGACCGAAAATGGGGGACCTGTGGTTCTTCGTGGAAATTGCGACCTACACCGTGACCCATCAAATCTCGAACAATTCCATACCCGAGAGGTGTGAGAAAGTCGTCGATGGCGTTTCCAATATCATCAATCCGGTTCCCCGGTTTGATTTGTTCGATTCCGACCCACATCGCTTTTTCCGTATCGGCGACCAATTTTTCGGCTTCCGGAGTGGATTTTCCACCTACGATAAAGGTTTTGGAGGTGTCTCCAATGTATCCGTCCACAATGGGGGATACGTCCAAATTCACAATGTCACCGCTCGCGAGGACATCTTCCTTTTTGGGAATTCCATGGCAAACCACGTGGTTGATGGAGGAACAGATGGACTTGGGAAACCCTTTGTATCCCAGAGGAGCCGACCTATGGCCGTTCTTTTTGGTATGGGCTTCCGCTAGATCGTTGAGTTCTAGGGTAGTGACCCCAGCTTTTACAAAGGGCTCTAGGTAAACGAGGAGTTCGGCGGCAAATTTTCCCGCCTTCCTCATCTTTTCAATTTCTGATTTGTTTTTAATGTAAATCACGGATTAGAAATCTGTAGACCGAACCGTTGTTCTTTTATTCGCAGAGGTTCTTTCCAAAGCTTTGTCGAGGAGACGGTAGATTTCTTCGTTGATTCCCTCGATTGCGTCTCCAGAAGTCATAAATCCCTTACTTTTGATATATGCTTTCACTTTAGAAGTGACAATTAGGGATTCCTTCGACGTTGTTTCTGTTTGTTCTTCGGACATGGATACCTCGGTTTTATTTCTTTCTAACTCCGAGGATGCTATCTACGAGGGATTTTTCAATATTTAATTTTTCGCTGATTGCCTCAGAAGACCACTGGTAGTTGTCGTGGAGGCTCTGGATGGTGGCTCTTTTTCTCTCGACAAGGGGATTTCCCGAAACTTTTCGGTCAGATTTCCCTGCTGGGACCGGGCTTTGCATGGCTCCCTGAACAATATCCAGGAATTCGGAGAGTTTTTCGAAGGTTTCGTCTGCCTCTCCTAAGAGTGATTCTAAATCGTCCTTGGTTTCTCTTGAGGATTCCTTCAGGTCTTCCAATCGTTTTTGGAGTGTGAGGATTTGGCGGTGGCGGTCAGAGAGGTCACCTAGCAGCTCTTCAATTTTGTCAAATTTGCGTTCTACAGAATCAATCTGTGCTTCTCGTTCCACAAGGAAGGATGTGCGGTTTTCTGCTTGGCGAATGGTTTCTGTGAGTTCTTTTTCCCGAGCTTCCACCACTTCGATTTCGCGGTCGAGGATGTCGAGGCGGGCTTGGAGTTCCCGTGCATTGTGTTTTTGGCCTTCTAAGTTTTCTACCAAATGGAAAACCGAATCTTGTGATTCTTGTAAGGAAGAAAGGAAGGATTCAATTTTCGATTGTTCGGTGGTGAGTTTGGTCACTCGGGTTTCGATAGAACCAATCTCTGCTAGGCTTTGTTCAAAACCTTCCATCGTTTCGGAAACATGGACCAGGTTCGATGCAAGGATTTGTACTTGTTTGTCGATATCTTCTGATTGGAACTGTGCTTCTTTTAGATTCTCGAGTTCACTTGCGATTTCTTTTCTAAGTTCCGAAAATTCAGAAATAGCAGATTGGTAAAGGTCAATGTCCGGTCGGCCTTTTTCTAGAGCTCTAAGGGCTTCCGAGATTTCTTCTACGGCACGGTTTGACTCGTCTGCGATCTGTTTGGCGGATGCAAATAAATCAGAATGTTCTTTTACTGTTTCGAGTTCACTGGAAAGAGTTAAAATCTCATCTTTCAGTGTTCCCATTTCGGATTGGAAACTAGAGAGAGTTTCTTCTTTGGTATCGTTCAGGTCTTCTAAACCGTCTCTAATTTCGAGTTTTAAATCTTGGAAACGATCCAAACTTTCTTTTAAGAATTCTTGGCTTTCTTTTGCAATTTCTTTGAAAGACTTTTCGTAATCCCTTTGGTAAGTTTCAATTTGTTTTTTGGATTCGTCTTTGGAACGTTTAATACTTTCGTCTAAATTGCGTTTGACGCTGCTTAGGTGGTTTGTGATTTTTTCTTCGAGTTGACCGAGTTGGATATTTCCTTTGTCCAAAAGTTTTGTCAATTGGTGAGAGATTTTGGAATCAATGGTTTCATTGAGTCTGTCCATTTTCTCTTCTTGTAAATTGAAGAAAGACTCTCCCGATTCTTCTAAGTGTTTGAGAATTCGGTCCACTTCACTACGAGCCAGTTTCGCTTCGTCTTCCAAACGAGAAATACTTTCCTTGGTTTTGGACTCGGCTACAATTTCCAAATTGGATTTTGCTTTTTGGAATTGGTTTTGGAATTCTCCGAGTAGGTCAGCCCCTTCCACATGAATTTCTTTGAGTCGGTCTTGGAGTCTTTCGATGCTATAGTTTTGGTCCCCACGCATCTTTTCCAGTTCGTCTTCCCATTTGCTGACAAACTGTTCCAAGCTGGCATTGGCGATACGAATCTTTTCGGTAACAATTTCTTCGGATTCTTTGGCTTTTTCTTCTGCTGTTTCTAAGATTTCATGTGCCGATTCACGTAGAGCCGATTTTAACTCTTCTACGTAATCATCTACGTCTTTGGTTTGAGCCGTGATGGATTCACTTAAGTATTTAACCTGCGACTGCACTGTTTCTAGATCTGATTCCATCTCTGTTTTTTGGAGTTTGAAATCAGAATTCATTCTTTCTTCGAGTTCTTTGCGAAGTTCAAAGAGAGAGGTTTTGATGACTGTTTCTTGATTAGAGCGAACTGTATCCAACTCGCGATCGAAGTCTTTTAATTCTTGGAGAGCACTTTTTTTCAAAGAACTTGCTTCTTCTTTTAGATCTTCCGAAATGCGGTGGAATTCTTCAGAGAAAGCTTCGATTTCACGAATGAGTTCTTGTTTGCGGATGTCCGCTTGGCGAAGGAGTTTGTTTTCTGCTTCCAAATATTTTTCTTGGAATTGGATGATGGTTTGGTTGATTCCATCTGCTTGCCTTCTCGTTTCATTGATGATGTCATCTCGTTTGGAAAGTGTTTCGAGAGATAGGTCTTCAATTTCCCTTTTGATGGCATCAGTCTCTTGAGAAAGTCCCTTCATAAAGGAATCTTTGGTATGAGTGACTTGGTCAAAGATAGAATCAAAACGTTCTTGGATTTTTTTATCGAGTAAGTTTACTTTCTCTTCTAGTTTCCCTGAAGCACGTTGGTATTTTTCTTCCAACCTTTCATCAAACTTATCGACTTTATCAGAAAGTAGGGAGGATGTATCTTCGAACTTTGTTAGGCGAACATCCAAATCCCCTTGGGCATTTTTCATGGAATCAAGGAGTAGATCCATTTCTTTACGGGCATGGTCTAGGCGACCTGCTGTTTCGTTCACCATGACATCTGCATGGGATAAAAGTTTTTCGCGGGCCGTCTCAGCAATCTTAGAAAGTGAGTTATCTAGGTAATCGGATTTGGTTTCGAGTAGGCTTTCGAGTTCCACCATCTTCTGTGCAACAGATTGTAAAATCTCATCACTACGAAGGTTGAGTTTATTTTGAAAAGAATCCAACATAGAAATAGATTCGTTGTGAAGGGATTCCATATCTTCGGAAACTTCACGTAACTCTCGTTTGTGGGTATTGATTTGAGAGAGTCCTTCTTCCATGTATTGTTTTTCACGACGGACTTGGTTACTCAAATCTTGGATTTGTTCCATCTCTCCCGATAGAGAAGAAAGGTAGTCTTTACTCGCACGGATTTTTTCGAATAGGTCGCGGGACTCGGAACTCAAATGCTGGATGTCTTCAGCAACTTTGCGGGATTGTTTGACAAGGATGTCGAGGTCAATGCCGGCATCTTTCACGAGTTGGATCTTTTGGAGGGCGACACCTTGGATTTCGTCCGTCAATTTGGACGCATAACGTTTGAGTTGGGACAGTTTGGTGTTGGACTTGTCCAAACGACGAAGCCCAATAGTCACGGCAACACTGGCCAAAAAAGGCAATAAAAAGACTTCTAATCCCATTTTCTCAAAGATCCAATAATAGTATTATGTCGCATGAAGATGGTTGAAGAAAACCAGGCTCGGATTTTTTCCGCAAGCCTTTTTTAATTCAGTGAGAATTCACGGATTTGGAGCCAAAATCGGGTAAAAATCTTCGCTTCTTCTGCCTCTAAATTCGCCAATCGTTCCGTGGCTTCCGGGTCGAGGCGGAACATTTCGGAACTCATCTCGGAAAGGTGGCCTTCCTCTTCTAAAATCAGGTTGGTTAGGCGGATGGGAGAACCGGTTTTGTCCAAAATTTCGTCGTACGCTGCATAGACGACCATGGCCCGTTTTTCAATCACTGTTGTGGTGTACAAATAAGCAAGGTAGGTGAATTGTTTTTCGTCCGTAAAAACTTTGCGTAGGCTACGACGGACAAGGGTGTCTAGTTTTGCGAAATAAATTCTTGCCGCCGTTCCCCTAACCAGTGCGGAGTTTTGGTATCCCGATTGGAAACTGGGTTTTATGGTTCGGGCTGCTTTTTTAAAGAAGAGGGCATGCCTTGCTTCTTCGGTGGCATGTTTTAAAATCATCTCCGATGTTTCTTCACTGGATTGGGTGAGAAGGATTTTTCTCGAACCCAGGTGTTCTAAAAGAGAAAGTGTATTCAACCAAAGAGCATGGTTTGTTTCGTTGGCAACGATGTCGGAGAGAACTTTAGGAATGGAATCATTTGAAAGGACAGTAGCAGAACCCATAAATCCAAAATGTGGGATGTGTTTCTTTGGGCTAGCCTTTCTTCAGTGGGATTGTGAGTTGGGCAATGGTTTCTCCATCCTCATGGTAGATCCGAAATTGGTCTGTGGGAAGGCCTTCCCCTTTGAGTAAGATGACACAGAGGGCAATCCCAATCCCTTCTCCTTCGGAATTGTCTCCTCTCTCGATATAGTATTCCATGATGTCGTTGTAGTTCTGTGCATGTAATAGAGAATTTCGAATCTTTTGCATCTCTCCTCGCACTAGGGTTGTATTGTTTCTGACATCAAATTTAATTTGGGTTTCGTTATGTTCGATTTTGAGATGAACATAGAGATTTTTTTCACGAGCCAAGGGTTCAAATGTGTTTCCACGCCCAGAAAGGATCAGGCTTTTATACATCCTAACACCTAATTCATAGTCGGCGGGAGACTGGATGTCGAGTTGGTTCTCTTGAAAGAATAGTCTTTTGAAATTGGCTTTAAAACCGTTGAGGATTAAGTCTTTGACGATCGTGAAAAGAATGGCGGATAGGTCTGGGATTCCGTATTTTTCTGTCAGTGAGTCTAACAATTTGACCAAGTTCTCATCCAATACTTTGGATGCCCCATAGGTTGTCATTTCTATGGGTTTGGAATGGTCGACCCAATCCTTAACTTGTTCTAGACTGAATGGTTCCATTAAAAAATATATTGGCTCGGAAACAAAGGATTGGATTTGGATTTTTCTTCCACAAGCATTGTTTGTAACTCTTTCCTTAGACGATCTGTAATGGAATCTAGCGTTTTCTTTTTGTCTTCTTTATAAGAACTTAAATACTCATTGATCGTGAATGGCGTTCCGAATCTAACAACCGCTCTGTGAGGTCTGGGGCTAAATTCCCCAAAAAGTTCATTTTCGTAACGATATAAAAACTCATACAAACGTTCGGCACTGGGGAGTTCTTTGATATAAGCAGTTTGAATAGTAATAAAGTCATAAGCTTTTGTCGCAGCCTTTCTTGCCCAAGTTGCCATCTCTAGGCTTGGTAGTTCGCCGTTTGGATCGGGCATCCCAACAGATACCATTTCGAGAACACTTAAGATCCGTCTTAATTTTTCGATGGCATTGGCGTCTGCATCCCATTTAGGAATGGTAGCTTTTCTTGCAATATTGTCGAGCATGGCATGACGCATTCGTCCTAAACGGTAATCAAAGTCGTCGGCCCTACCTTCTTCGACAGGAACTCCATACTCTTTTTCTTCTCTTTCGATCATGCGTTTTCCTACAGATAAAAATCGATGAACGATATCTTTTCCTGTTTTTTCGATTCCTAACTTCTGTTCCATCTTGGAGATCGTTTGGTCGATGTCTTTTTGCATGGAATCGATAGACCCGGTCATTCTGTACTTAACGAAGGTGGGTAAAATCCATATCTTTGCTTCGGGGTCTTTTTTGAGAGCATCTTCCAGCCCCCAAAATCCCAGTTGTGCCACCCCAGGTTGGAAAGGGAGAAGGGTATCATTCATGCCACTTGTGGGTTCCCCTTCTGGGAATAGGGCGAGTTTTCCCCCACTTGATGCAAGTATTTCTCTTGAGGCTTTGAGAGACTCGCGGTCTGGTGCTCCAGCTAACACTGAATAGGCCCCGATGGATTGGATGAAGTCACCCACAAATCCATAGGCCCATTCGAATACCTCTCTTGCGGCCATATAATGAAACCTTGAACCCATAATGTTTGCCGAATGGTAGGCCACTCCTGGTTCTTTGGTTGTCGGGTGATTGGAGATATAGAGCAGTCGTTCTTTTTGAAAGGATTTTAATGTCTTTTGGTCGGAACTTGAGATCTCGATGGATTCGAGGTTGTGGAGCATTTTATTGAGAACGGGTAGAGTCAGATCCGTGAACCATAAAGCAGGGAGATTGAACTTTGCAGGGATAAAGGATTTGATTGACATAGGACGAAAGCTGACAGATTAATCAAAGGAAGCAAGTACGAATTCACATGGCACTTATAGAAGAACTCAACCAACAAGGCAATTTTCTCTTCCGATGGCGCTCCTACATTCCAGGAGTTATTTTGTTCCTTTCCTTACTGTATCTACCGTATGTTCCTTATTTTCAAGGTAACTATAACTCCAATTTATATTGGCTTGGTGGTGCATTTCTTGTAAGTTTTGCGGGACTTTTTGTTAGATGTTTTACGATTGGATATACTCCCAAAAACACTTCCGGCAGAAACACAAAACAACAAGTTGCTGATGTGGTAAACCAATCAGGAATTTACTCTTTGGTGAGACACCCACTTTATGTAGGGAATTTTCTGATGTATCTTGGGCCCGTGTTTATCCTTCGGGATTTTGCTTTTGCACTCGTTTACATCATGTTCTTTTATCTATATTACGAAAGAATTATATTCGCTGAAGAATACTTCCTTCGTGGCAAATTTGCAAAAGGGTATTTGGAGTGGGCGGACAAAACTCCTGCTTTCATTCCTAGACTTTCTGGATATAAAAAACCTAATTTAGGTTTTTCCTTCCGAAATATTTGGAAACGAGAATACCCAAGTTTATTTGGAATTATAGTCATATTTACTATTTTTGATTTGATCCAAGTTTACTACCAAGAACCAGCACTCCGTGCGACAGACATCACTGGAATTTGGAAACCTTTCCATACTTGGTTTTTGGGATTTGGTGTCGTTTTTTATGTTGTCACTCGTATTCTTGTAAAGGCCACCAAACTTCTAGAAGTCGAAGGTAGATAGTTTTTTATGAGTCGGTTGTCCAATGGTTGGAAGGTTCCAGAGTCTCTTATCGATAAAAGGGAACTTATGGAATCTTACCAAAAAACAGTCGAGAGTATGGAGGCGGAAAACCCGCTTACCATCTTTCGGGAACATATGGACAACGGACTTTTATTTAAGGCAGGCCTCCAGGATGCCATGAACCAACTTACAACATTTGCAAATTTGTATATGAGTATCATTGAACTCAAAGCAGAGATCGAGAAACAAACCAAGGACAATGTTACTTGAATCGTTGTTTGCCGGAGAAACCTTCTCTGGTAGATTCCCAAATCCATCCTTCTCTTTTTTAAATACCATCAAACAATACATAAACGAAGAGTTCTCGGAAGGGGATCCTGTCGTTGTCAGTTCCCAAATTTCGTACTTCGAACTTACGCGACGAATGAAACAAATCCGAACCAGGATTTATGAAGACCAGTCTTTAAAACTCTATCTTTTTCCGTTGTTCGAATCTTTTGATATGGATCCGGATGATCTGTATGTGGATTTATTTAGACTTCGTTGTGTACCGGCGGGGTTTCATATGGCCTCTGGTTCCGAGTCTGTTTTATACATCCATCGAGATCCTTGGTATGCCAATCCTGAAAACCAAATCAACCTTTGGATCCCGATCACTCTTGTCAAACCGGGGGCGGGGTTTGCGATTTATCCATCTTATTTTTCCACACCCATTTCGAACAATTCCCATCTCTTTGATTATTCGCATTGGATGGAAACGGGTGGATTCCAAGCATCAACTCATTCCCGTTTGGCGGAAAAGGTTTTTCCTAAACCAGATGCCTTCCCGAATGATCCCCACCGATTTTCTGTTTCGGGAGATTTTGGGGATTACTTTTTATTTTCTTCTCACCACTTACATGGAACTGAAGAAAACAACCAAGGGTTCTCACGCTTTAGTCTGGAGATTCGTCTGGTTTTGGGAGAGGCGATCCGAAATCATAGAGGCCCCAAAAATACGGACAATCATTCCACAGGAACCACTCTCTTTGATATGAAGCATATAAAAACGGGAGAGATCCTTTCTCAGGACATCATTCAAAATTACGTAAAGTCCTCTGCTTTGTTGTAAACGATTCCGGGTTCATGGGAAGGGTTTTGATTTGGTTTACAATTTCTATCGCTTGTCTCTCCCGTTCTGCATAATTCCCCCGGATCCAATGGAAATTACGATTCGCATCTTGCATCGCTTGTAAAAAACGTTTTCGCATGGGTTCGCGTTCTTCCCCTAAATCTCGCAGTTTGTCTTCCATCCAAGGGATATCAATGTCCAAAAAAAGAGAGTCGTCGTATTTTAAACCTAATGCTCGTTCCGTGAGCCAAGGAATTTCAGACGCGTAATACCTTTCCAAATACACTTTGGTTGTGAGTAGGTCCGTATCTAAAAATAAAATTCCATTTGCAGTCTTTGCGGCTTCCACTTCCGAGAGCAAATGCCCTTGGCCAATTGGTAAAAAATCAGATTCGTCCATAGGACTTTCTTTGGATTCCAAATACTCGCGGGCAAATTCGGGAATCCAATTGGTTTGGAAATGTTTTGCTAAAGTCGCAGCTAAACTCGTTTTGCCTACCGACTCACTCCCTGTAAGGACAATGCGTTTGACAAAGTAAGGCCTGATGAGTTCGGGAATCCATTCCCAATCGGTTAGGGGAGATTCTCTGATTTTAGAGGCTGACACCGGGAATGTCTTTCGTTCCAGGTCAATGAGTTTGTGTTCACATCCCAGCACTTTCGAAAGTGGATCTCCATATTCTTCGGATGTAAAAAGGAAATCCACTTTCCTTTTCGTGTGACTTTCGATCGTTTCTCGCCAGAGATTCCAGAAATTTGGATGTTCGTCTGGGTATTGGGGATTTTCATCTTGGACCCAGACCAAATGGATCTTGGGATCTGGGAGGAGAGTTTGCATCCATTCGAATCTTAGTTCCCCAGGAATCAGTTCTGCTTCTAAGGAACAAACAAGAACCGTCAGTTCCTCGCAGGATTTTTTTGCTTCCGTGATGAGGTGGATATGCCCTTTGTGCGGGGGATAGAATTTTCCAAGAACTAAGCCATGGGTCATTGTGTTTTTTCCGATCTTTCTAAATAAGAATTGATAAATGCGATTTGTTTTTTCCCATCTAACTGAAATTTGGTGTCAATTTGAACCTCGGAACCAAAACCAAAAAGAGATTCAAGTTCCAATTGTAATTGAATTTGGAGAGTATTACCCTGGGTGGTAGATCCTGAGGTCCCACTTATGTATGTTAGCTCTGAAAATTCACTCGAGGCGGAGACCCGACAAATAAAGTTCCTTTTTGTGAATTGTTCCACTTGGAACTGGTAGATATGTGGATTTCGTCGGAGGATTCTTGCCACGTCAATGGGGTTGACGGTTTCTTCGTTTGGTTTTGTAAAATAAACTGGCTTTCTGCCAGATAACAACCGCAGACGAGGGAAATGATCCCCACAAGTACAAACACCATAATGGAGTTCTCCTCTGTCTCCCGTTTTGTACCGAAGTAAGGGTAGATAAGGATTTCTTCCTCCAGTCACTACGATCTCGCCCACATTCCCTGTGGATTCAACTTCTCCCGTTTCGTTTGATACAATCTCTACATAAATATCGTGAGGAAGGATATGCATCCAATCGGGGTTTGCCTGGCAAGCATAAGCAATGGGTCCTGTTTCATTTAAGGAATAGAAGTTGATGACGGGGCATTGGAAGTGTTTCTTTAGTCTTTCTCGTAAACTTGTTGTTAACTCTAGAGCTGTGGAATGGATCACCTCTGGTTTGTAATCCAAACCCATTTTCATTGCCATCTCCAAAGCATAAGGATCTCCTGTTAGGATTTGTGGAGAACATTCTTTAATGAACTTTTCTATATCATTTGGATTTTTCCAAGCTAGTGGATGTAAGTTGATTTTTGCAAACTTAGCTCCACCCGCCAAACTATGATTTGTTGCATATACAATGGTTTTTTCTTGGTAACAAAGTTGGATCGCAAAAGTAGACTTTGGGTTGTGTTTGGGAACCACACCATACCTTTCGACAGTCCATTCAATCAAAGGAACATAACAACCTACGGCTCTTGGATGGTTTGGTGCCAGAATCGGTAGGCCTGTTGTCCCTGATGTGGGATTGACGACCATTCGGGTTAGGTCCATATCACTGGGAATGATTTCTGTAATTTTTGTTTGGAGGTCTTCTCTTGTGGTGAAAGGGATTGATGCGTAATCATCGTCTGGGGATAAACCTTCCAGTTGGGTTCTAAAAAAAGAAGAGTGGAATTGGTTCTTTCGGAGGAACTGGATGGCTCCATTCTTATCCAGATAATTTTGGTTTTCTTTGGAATGGTAAAGTGATTTTTTGAAACTTTGAACAAAATCAAAATCTTCTTTTTCGATTCTATCTCCGATACTCGCATTCCAAATGGGTGCATGCGTTGAGTGAATGAGTTTCCCTAGTTCCTCTGCCCAAACTTCTGTCATGAGAGGGGAATTTCGATTTTTGGTTCTATCATTCACGGTTGTATTTTGAGGCCGCTTCTTCCTCTTCTTTTTGTTTCATTTGCCTAAGAATTTCTTTGGCTCGTTCTTGTGCTTTTTTAGTTTGATCTAAAATTCGTAGTCTTTCTCTAGAATCAATCGAACGGTATCTATCTTCAAAATAAACCTTTGTTTCGTTAGCTGGTAATAAATCCAAGGCATGGAACAAACTTCGGATGAGTTCCTCGGCCCTCTCTGCATCCTTTGTCCATTCTGTATAAGGATGAACGAGTTTACACAATTCAGGAACTGTTTCAAAAAGAAATTTTGTTAATTTTTGGAAATCAAATTCAGGAATTTTTGAATCTGGATCAAAGAGTACATAAGAAAGAAGGACGTGAGTGGCTTTGGTGTCCAGGTTTGTAATTTTGGTAAGCGACCTGCCAAACACAGGAGAAAGAATTCCTTTTCTTTTTGTGATGAGGGCATCAAACCATATAGCATCTAGGGATACGGTTTCAAAATCCACAGATAGGATGGGGAAATTAAGAATCTGTTTAACGTAGTATCTGATTTCTAACATAATTTCTGTGCACAAAATCTTTACTGAATTGGATGAGGTCTTCCCAACTTTGAATGGGGTACAATTCCCATCCTGAATTCCCCATTTCATTAATGATCGAATTCCCTTTGCCATTGTAGAGTTGTAAAACCATGGAACCGCCACCCTCTGCTTTTTCTAAGGCATTTTTGGCAATGTATCTTGGATTTATCGGGTAGTTTTGAGTAAACATAGTATCGATCCCATCATCAGAAATGACAAGGATATGCCTCTTTCGCTTTGGTTTTTCTTTGTAACCTTCTTCCAATAGATCCAAAGGAAAACAGGTCCCACCTCCAAAGTATCCAGTAAGCACTTTTAAAATTTCTTTTTCATTTCTAACAAATCCGTTTGTCGTTTCATATTCTTTTTCGCCAGACCATAAAGTCACACGGACATGACTTCCCGTTCGTAACGCCGATAAAGAGATGATGGCACCAGCGAGTGTTAGATAAGACAAACTGGTTTGCGGGTTCGGCATGGATCCAGAGCAGTCGACAAACAAGTCTAAGTCGATGGGATTCTTTTTCACTTCATAAGACTCTGTTTCTCCATACAGATCTTCTACTGTTGTGTATCCCGGAATCACGATAGGACTACGGATTGTGGATTCAATCCAATTGATTTGTTCTATAGGAGAACCCGGATCCCAAAGTTCATTCCCTTCCAAAATTTCATCTTTGGCTCCAGGGGTTCGGAGTTCCGGAAAGGGGATGAGATAGGGTAGCGCTTTGTCTTTGTAGTATCTGTACACAATGTCCGAAATTTCGGCTTCAATTCCCATGGCCTTACAAATGGATGAAAAATCTGCTGGATTTAAAGATCTTTTTGCCATGGATCCAATTTCGGTGGGGAATAATTCCGATTCTACTTCTATGTCTGTGATCCCTGAAGGCGGAGCCATTCCTTTTCCGGAATCTAACGTATCTAAGATGGTAGATATTTTTCCAGTATTCGAAGAGTTCCCATCCTTTGTATCGAAAAAATAAGGAAAACAAATACTCGCAAAATCAAACATCCCTTTTGACCAATCATTAGGGAAATTACGAATCATACGACAAACAAGGCTTGCATCCGATTGGATTTGATCATCTACCTTTCCTTCTGTCAAAGTTTCGGAAGGTAAAGCCCATAACAATTCGTAGGTTCTCATATAAAAATTCCAGAACCGATCTTTGTTTTTTCCGATCCTTTGGTACACTTCCTCCATCCGTAACTGGTTGTAACGTTTCAGATGGTCATTGATATAAAGATCTTCATAGACGTTGACAATGGTTGCCGTTAGGTGTTCGAGTCGGGGGAGTGCGAGCCCTGCCAGGTAAATGAGTTTGGCTTGGTCGGCCAAATCTCCTGGGCAATAGACATGGTGTCCAATTTCGTGGCCCATGATTTCTAAGGGGTAATCTTCTAGTTTATATTTTTTGATTTGTTCTACGGAGAGTAGGACTCTGTGATCTAACAAACGTATGGCGGCAAAAGATCCAGTTAATCCTTCAACTTTTTCTTCCGATGCAGAAAATAAAAATTTAGCTGGTGTTAATTTAACATAATCACTCCAAAGTTTGAGCGCCTCGTCCCAACGATTTTCCCAAGTCTTTACAAAGTCCATCTACGCGGAACCTAAATAAAACAAATAGAGATTATACGAATGTGATACTGTGAGTAGGATGGACTCTTCCGATTCCACAGCAGATAAAATTTCTTTGGGATCTAGTTTTTTGCTAACAATTAGTTTCCAAAAAGGGGATCGGATCGTTCCATTTGGTTTGGGAGGAGTGAGAATTTTCTCTTTGGGGATCACATTGGTTCCAAACTGATCCAAATATAATGAAAAACAATCCGTTCCCGATGCCACAATCACAGAATCAGACTCCGCGTGAACAGATGGGATTTCTTGGAACAGACCACCAAACAAAGTGTATCCGGGAATCACTCGGAAATGGACGGGGTCTGTTTCTTTCGGAGGATTGTTTCTTTTGGGAAAAGGGTGGGTTAGGGTTTCTTCCGTGATTCCCACTAGTGTTTGGATTTCTTTTTTGAGTGTTGCGGAAAGAGAGTCAAATTGTGTTTTTGCCTCCAGTCTGTATTCTGGTTTTCCACTGGCCCAGGCAAAGACAACCAAAAGGATTTTCCATTCGGCAAGTGAAGTAGTGATTTTGGATAAAGATTGGATTCGTTTTAAGAAAACTTCCTTTTTTGGTTCTTCAATTTTAACAAGGACATTGGCTAAGTAAGATATGGATTCTGTTAGGTTCTCTTGGAGATGTGAGCCAAACAGCTGTATGGTTTCAAAAAAAAGACTGGGGATGGGAGGGTTCTGTTTAAAGAAATTTTTCGAGACCAGTGTCACTAAAGTTTGGAATTGAGAAAGGACAAGTTCTTCCGAAACCGTTTTATCTATTCCATCAGGGATTGAGTTATAAAAGGGAGCTAAAGTTTCGGCAAGGGATTCCTCTGAAAAATGAGAGTTTGTTTTTTTTTCACCAAATACAAGGTTATTACAAACATCTCGATTTTTGAATAGGATCTCCTTCCAAGACTTTTGGTTCATACATTTGATTCCGCCCACTTGAGGTAGTTGGTATACCTTTGGTGTAGGTACTTGAGTTGTAATAAGTCGTCAAACATATGCCCATACAACTTTCTTTGTTTTGCCATCGTCTCAATTTCTCTTTCAATTTCTACTAATCTTTGTTTGGTGTCCTTGGCCGAAAGTCCTTCCAAACCTTCTTCAAATTTAGTCGAGAGATTGCTTACGGTATCGTTTTTGTCGAGACCCAGTCTATCGTATTCGCTGAGGGACAAACTAAAGAGTTTTCGAATCCAACTCACTCGGTCACTCCGATACACTTTGTGATCTGCATCTTCAAAAAAAGGTGAATCTGAATTTTGAACTAATTTATCATGCAGAACAAAAGGTAAAACATGGCTTAGATCGTCCAAACTCACCTCAGCAAGTCCACGAAAATAAGCCAATGCCTTTGCATAATTGATACAAGTAAAAATGGCCCGAACACTGAGGCCATTTTTGGTTTGGGAACCTAAATCCTTTGTTTTGTCTTTCCCTGTTTCGGAAGAGCTGAGTGCTGCAAAGTCAACTGTACTCAATTTGGCGGTGTCTTTTGTTTTGTATTCTAATTGTTCTCCCGCATATTCCATAAATTCAAACTGGGAGGTAAAAAACTCCATCCTACGGCGAAGTTTCGGTGGAAAAACCACATTTCGAATTTCTTCATTGATCGTTTTGATTTCTTCTTCCGAAAAAACAATTTCTTTGGGAACGAGCGCCTCCGGTTTGTATCCTTCTTCCACACGTTGGATCAAATCCTTAATAAAACGTGTGTTAAAGTGTGGGGCTTTGACTACAATATCAATCCGATCCCGAAGGGCTTCAATGACCTGGTAGGTTCCTCCTCCTGCATCATCATTGGCAGTGAGATACCAAGCAGCATCCGGACATTCAAAAATTTGGTCATAAATTTCTGCATAGTTGTCTCCCATAATGGTGAGAAGGGCAGACTGTGTCCTTGTGGGAATGCGATTGTATTCATCGATGATCTTTACTTGCATTCCAAGCCACTTCCTCCAAGCGATTTTGATTTCATCCATGGACTTGGCTTGCATCATATCACTAGGCAGTGGATTCCCGAGTAGATCAGTGATTGTCATTTGGGGTTGGCCATGTTGGATGGCACGTTTGATTTCTCGGATGGGGTAACCGGCAATCACTCCCATAAGAATGGCCGAAGCTGTTTTTCCTCTTCCCGGGCCACCAACTAACAAACATTTACCTCTGACAATGAGAGTGAGAAGGGGGAGTAAAACAAAACTAGAATAACTTTGAGCTGTGGGAAGAGTGATAGTGGATTTAGAATCTCCAATAGTAAATTTTAATGGGGGAGTGTCGTTGTATTCGATATCATAGAACGGATTGATGATGGCAAAATTGGTAATCCAAAAATAGGCCTTTCTTAATTTTTCATCGAGCCCTATGGAATGGTTTTTTTCACCCGATAGAGGAAGGGGTCCATCTTCCAATAGAGAGCTGATATCAAATTTTCGATCCCCAGTTTTTGATTTAGGAATGGTAGGAGATTCGGAAATTTTATTGGGAGGGTTTGTCATGGAACCTCCTCGAGTTCGACTTCCGAAATACAACCTTCTGCTGCATTCAGTTTGAATTCTGGTGTGAGGATAAAAATATTCTCTGGGTAGTTTGTTTCTTTTTGGAATTTGGAAAGTTGGGACAAGGAAATGGAAACCTTGGACCTGTTTTTTTCTTCAAACCGATAAACGAATGTTAGTTCGTCTTTTGGCATTCTTAGTTCTTTATCTACGTTGATACTTTCACGTAATAGAAATCGCATTTGAAATGAAGGTAAACTTTCCCCAGGGCAAGCAAAAACATGTAAGTTTTGGAACTGTCTCGGTAGGAATAGACTTCCATTCCAAAAATGTGACAATTTCATTTCTAAGAAAAAATCAAAATCCTCCTTCCCATTTTGTTTCTTTCTCCAAACCGTATTTTTATCTTTGTCTAACAAAAAGTGAATGCCATTGGATCCCGTTGTGTCTTCAATTCGAAACGGTGGATTTTCTTTATACTCGTTTATCTTTTTTTTTGTTCCCGAAAATAGATAATAATTCCCGAAGAGAAGTAGAGAAATGGCGAAGGTGATGGGAAGGACAATGGCAGGTCTCATATGAAAGAAAAACTTATGTTTACTAAAAAAATGGGCTACTTCTTTTTTTATGACCTGAAACGAAAGGAGAACGTATGAAAATCGGAATTTTAGGTGGTACTGGCCTAATTGGTAGGTCATTCATCGAAACAGCCTCTCGCAAAGGGCACCGTTTCCGAGTGTTTTCACGAAAAACCTCCCTCCCTCCCGAACTTTCCTCCTATCCTGACTTGGAATTTGTTTCTTGTATCCTCCCACAAACAGCAGACTTAGAAGGATTGGATGCCATCATCAATTTGGTTGGTGAGCCAATAGCGGGCGTTAGATGGACAGAAGAAAGAAAGACACTCATTGAGATCTCACGTATCGATTTTACAAGAGGACTTGTCGCTCGTGTTTTGGATTTAAAATCTCCACCAAAAGTTTTTGTGAACTCTAGCGCCGTTGGTTATTACGGAATGACGGAAGGCGATCATTCTCCCTTTACTGAAAACTCAAAACCAGGGGACGACTTCCTTGCTAAACTTTGTGTAGAATGGGAAAACCAAGTTCTCCCTTTGCGGGCAGCAGGCATCCGATCCTTAATATTGCGAACTGGAATCATTCTATCTCCTAAAGGCGGAGCTTTGGAAAAAATGATCCCTCCTTTTTTACTGGGAGTGGGCGGATCCATAGCTTCTGGAAAACAAGGAATGAGTTGGATACATATATTGGATTTTATTTCTGCCATGTTACACTTGATGCAATTAGAATCAGCATCAGGTGCTTATAATTTAGTATCTTCTTTGCCTGTGAGTAACGAAGAGTTTTCAAGGGTTTTAGCAAAAACACTAAGTCGTCCTAATTTTTTTAAAGTACCTGCTTTCGTTATACAAGCGCTCTATGGAGAAGGAGCCGTTGTGATCACTAAGGGACAGTATGTGATACCTGAAAGACTTCTTTCTACCGGTTATGAGTTTCAGTTTCAAAATTTAGAAACGGCTCTTTCAAATCTTTTACAAAAACAGTGATTTCTTCTTTGCAA
>NZ_JAFFPS010000045.1 GCF_016919165.1 Leptospira chreensis | reverse complement strand
TAGACAAGATAAAAATAGGGAAGAAGGCCAAGTAAACTTGCAAACAAAATTTGAGGCCAAGTGATTTCTTTTGCCATCGGTTTTGCATAACCTTCTTCTTTTGCATAAGGCAGAAGTTTCATCATAAATATAGATAAAAACCTGCTCAAAGAATGTGCAGAAATAAAATAAAGATAACTACTGAGTAGGTGATGGCTTTCCATTGAATTGATCGTGAATTGTAGTCCCTTAAATTGATACTGAGCAAAGGATTCAGAAGCTCCTAAGACTTTTAATAGAATCAGGAGGGATATTCCAACGGCTCCAAAACTACCCACACGACTATCTTTCATGATTCGAAGAATGTCTTCTCGTTTCCAACCTCCGCCAATTCCATCGCAAAAATCAGAGAATCCATCTTCATGAAAAGCTCCCGTGAGGATCAGTAAAAATCCAAGCGAGATTACAAAGGCAATGGTGTGGCCAAAAAATAACTGGAAACTTATAAAAACAATCCATTGTAAGGTTCCGAGTAGAATCCCCACAGTGGGTGAGTATTTGATTGATTTATGTAACCATTCTTCTTGGAAACCAATCCAATGGGGTGCAGGAATTCTGGAAAGAAATGACAAACAAACAAAGAATAGGCGAATTTCGGTTAATAAAAATAGCATATTAAACTTTATTTTGCATCTGTATTACTAACACCAGCATCTGCAAAAGATGCCATTTCATTTAGAAATTTTACACTCAGTTCAATAAGAGGGTAGGCGGCAAGAGCACCGCTACCTTCTCCTAAGCGGAGATTTAACCTAAGGAGAGGTTTTATTTTCCAATGTTCTAAAATAACAGTATGTCCTTCTTCCTCAGATAGATGAGAAAAGATGGCGTAGTATTTTACTGCCGGGTTCAGTGCAAAAGCAATGGCAAAGGCTGCTGTTGCTATAAATCCATCCACGACAAAAGTTTTTCTTTGGGCCGCAGCCCCGATCATGGCACCCGCCATCATTCCAATTTCAAATCCACCAAATTCCGAAAGTATTTCGATAGGATCTTTTAGTTTTCCTGTTCTTTGGTATGCTTCCGATAGAATTTTGATTTTATTTTCTTTAGCGTTATGATTTAGGCCTGTACCTCTTCCCACAAGTTTTCTTAGCGGAATTTCTGTTAGATGGGATAATATGATGGATGCCGCAGAAGTATTTCCAATACCCATTTCACCGAATAAAAATATATTGGTTGATTCATATTTTGTTTCATTCAGTAGTTCGATTCCGTGTAAAATGGAATCTTTCGCTTCGTCTAACGACATGGCTTTCGATTTTAAAAAGTTGGATGTACCTTTGCGGCTTTTTCTTTGGATGAGACCTGGGGTATTATTTTCCCAGTCATGGTCTACACCAGCATCTACAACTTCAACTTCGATATGACTGTGTTTGGCGAAGACATTGGCACAGGCCCCGCCCGATAAAAAATTTAAAACCATCTGCCAAGTGACATCTTTGGGGTATAGAGAAACCGGTTCTTCCGTAATCCCGTGATCCCCGGCAAAAAGAATGAGTTTCGGGTTCTTTAACTCAGGAGAAAGGGTATTTTGGATTTCTGCCAATTGCATGGCAATGGTTTCCAAATCACCAAGGGAACCAAGAGGTTTGGTTTTATTGTCTATTTTACTGCGGATCGAACTTCGCAAAACATCGGTTACGGGAGAAATGGAGGGTAGGGAAAATGGGGACATAGACAAAACCAATCTAAACGAACCGGTATCGGCTTCCATCGTTTTTGGGCTTGGACGGGACAGGGAGGTTTGGGAATTGGTAATTTGGGCCGAAAAAAATCCGAATTTCTTCCCTTGGGGCGCTTTACGTAGGAAGCCATCGGAGTTACTATGTCACCAAGCCATGGAAGATTTCGCCCACCTTCATTTGCACACTACCTATTCTATGTTGGATGGAGCCATACGGATCAGCGATTTGATGAAACGTGTGAAGGAACTCGGTATGAGTTCCGTTGCTATCACTGACCATGGAAACATGTATGGGGCCATTGAGTTTTATAAAGAAGCTGTCAAACACGATGTCAAACCCATCATCGGTTGCGAATTCTATGTAACACCTTCTCGCAGTGCTGAAACCGAACTGGATGAAATCGCCGACGGTGGTGCTTATCATATCATCTTACTTTGTAAAAATGAAGTTGGTTATCAAAATATCATCAAATTGGCGAGTCGATCTTTTACGGAAGGTTTTTATCGTAAACCTAGGATCGATTATGATTTATTGGAGCGGCATAGTGAAGGACTTGTATGTTTAACCGCTTGTCTTGCCGGGGAAGTTAACCGAAAGATCTTAGAAGGTAAAGAAGATAAGGCGTATGCGTTAGCTGGTCGTTTGCATGAAATTTTTCGCAAAGAAGATTTTTATTTAGAAATCCAAGATCATGGAATTCCAGAACAACGGATCGTTGCAGAAGCCGTTATGGGATTTTCAAAACGAACCGGCATCCCTCTTGTTCTCACAAACGATTCCCACTTTCTCACTAAGGATGATAGAGAAGCCCAAGATATCTTACTTCGTATCGGAATGCGTAAAAACATCGATGATGAAATGCGTTTCGGATTCAATGAAAACTTTTATGTAAAGTCTCCTGCGGAAATGATTAACATTTTCCCAGACCATAAAGATGCATTTTATAATACATTAGCCATTCGTGATAAATGTTCTCTTAATTTCCAATTTGGAAATCCATTATTACCTCCCTTTGACGTACCTCCTGGTTTCGATACCGATAGTTATTTAGAAAAACTAGTTTGGGAAGGAATCATCGAAAAGTACAAAGAGATAACGCCTGTTGTACGAGAAAGAACTGAATATGAAATGCAAACCATCCGTAACATGCATTTTGCCGGATACTTTCTGATTGTTCAGGATTATATAAACTTTGCAAGGCGTGCCGGAATTCCTGTGGGGCCGGGCCGTGGTTCTGCCGCCGGTTCCATCATTGCTTATGCCCTTGGAATTACCAATGTCGATCCTATCCGATACAATTTACTTTTTGAAAGATTTCTCAATCCAGACAGAAAGGATATGCCAGATATTGATACCGACTTTTGTGTAGAAAGACGAGAAGAAGTCATCAATTATATCAAACAAAAATATGGTGAGAACCGAGTCGGTCAGATTATTACCTTTGGATCTCTCGCTGCAAAAGCTGCGATCAAAGACGTGGCTCGTGTTTTTAATGTTCCGTTCTCCGAAGTCAATGAGATGAGTAAACTTTTCCCCAAAAAATTGGGGATCACCATCCAAGAGGCCGTTGAGACTTCAAAAGACCTTCGTGATATTGCGGAAAAATCAGAGTTAAACAAAAAAGTTTTTTCTATTGCTCAGAAATTAGAAGGTAACTACCGTCAGGTGGGGCGTCATGCTGCTGGTGTTGTCATTGCACCCACTGCACTCGAAGAAATTGTTCCTTTATCCACAGTCAGTGAAGCTGGTCGTGAAGGCCGTTCCATAGTCACTCAATACGACAAAAATATGTCGGAACAAGTGGGACTCATTAAGATGGATATCTTAGGTTTAAAAAACTTAACTACCATCCATCATGCCACCAAACTCATTGAAAAGCGCCATGGCCTCCTTCTTGATTTAGATAAAATTCCTTTAGATGATGCCGCCACATTTAGTTTGTTACGAAAGGCAAATGTTCTTGGGATATTCCAGTTAGATTCTTCTTCTGGAATTCGAGATCTTTTTGCTAAGGCCCAAGTCCAAAAATTCGAAGAGATAGCAGCCTTGCTTGCGTTATACAGGCCGGGTCCCATGGGATCGGGGATGTTGGATGACTATTTAGATCGTAAAAACGGGAAGAAGAAGGTTATTTTCCCTCACGATAGTTTGGCGGAAGTTTTGGGTGAAACTTACGGTGTTGTTGTTTACCAAGAACAGGTAATGGGTATCTCTCGAATTATGGGTGGATACTCTGTGGGAGACTCGGATGTTCTTCGTAAGGCGATGGCCAAAAAAGATAAATCAAAACTCCCTGCCTTAAAGGAAAAATTTGTCAAAGGTGCCATCGAAAAAAAAATCAATGAAAAACTAGCTATTGAACTTTTTGAACAATTAGAAAAATTTGGTGAGTATGGATTTAACAAATCCCACTCAGTTGCCTATGCATTTGTTACTTATCAAACTGCTTTTCTAAAAGCCAATTATTCTATTGAATACTTAACCGCACTTTTATCGGGAGACCATTCCAAAATTACCGATGTGGTGAAATACATCAACAATGCCAAAGAAATGGGAATACGTATCTTAGGCCCTGATGTCAAAGAGTCAGGAATCTCTTTTGAAATTACCGATGACAAAACAGTTAGATTTGGACTCTCTTCTATTAAGGGAGTGGGGGAGCTTGCGGCAGAAAATATCATCACCAATCGTAATTCAATTGGTGGATACAATACGCTCGGTGACTTTACAAAGAAGTTAGATACGAGACTTGCAAACAAAAAGGTAATTGAATCTTTAGCGCAAGGTGGAGCCTTCGATTCCTTTGGTTATACTAGAAAAACAATTTCTGAATCAACAGATATCATTCTTAATTATGCGAACAAAAAACAGGCAGAAGAAAAAGAAGGTCAGTTTTCTTTGTTTGGTGGGGCCAACGGTGGGGGAGAAGAAAACCTCAATCTACCTAAAGATGGAATTGAATGGAGTGGGGATGAGTTACTTCGAAAGGAAAAAGAAACAACAGGATTATATCTCTCCGGCCACCCACTTGATAAATTTACAGAACAATTAAAAACTTTAAAACCAACTACCATCGAAAATTTGGAAGAGGTTCGTCCGAAATCAAAGGTAGAGATTGCAGGGGTTCTTTCTAAAAAAGTGGTCAAACTCACTAAGAAAAAAGAAGAGTTCGTCAACTTTATGATCGAAGACCAAACCGGTGAGATTGAATGTGTTGCCTTTCCAAAAACTTATGCAGAATTCAAACATCTATTCACGGAAGACAATACCGTTTTTATCCGTGGTATTTTGGAACGTCTAGATGCCGACGAATCGGAGTTAAAAGGTCAAATCATAGTTAATAAACTAGAAGAACTAAACTCTGTTACTATTGAAAAGAAAATGGAAAAAACTCTCCATTTAACAATCAATATGTTAGAAGAAAAAAATAGAGACGTAATTTTAAAACTCCAAGACATTCTTTCGGTTCATCGTGGTGCTTCTTCTGTGTTCTTTCATTTGGTTGGTAAAGGTGATGAAAAAAAAGTCATTCGTGCCCACGATCATTTCTCTATTGAGATCACACAAGACCTTATGAAAATGTTAACTGACATACTTGGAAAAGGTTCTGTTCGTTATACTGTTGGCGAAGAAGTGAGAATTTTCGGATAAAATTTGTGGAGACCTCATCTCTTTCCTTAACTTTATTATTAGAGTTTCTTTGGATGGGTTCGGGAGCTTTTTTCTGTTTGATTTGGTCTCTATCCAATTTAATTCGCAACCGTAACCTTCCTGGATTTGTTTGGTCTTTTATACTTTTTTCCACAGGGCTTTGGTTACTCACCGGTGCTTTTATGTTCACTGGTTTTTATACTTACCTTCCTTCCATAGCTTTAATCCATATCCCTTTTGTTTTTCTATCTTCTACATTACTCTATTTGTATTTAGAATATTTATTTTTAGAAAAACCCATCCAAATCAAACTGTATCATCTTTTCCCATGTTTTGTATCCATATTCTTTTTGGTTCCCTTCTACTCGGGATCCGATTTAGAAAGATTAACCATTTTAGAACTGATGGGAAAATCGCAGTACGGTGCTGTCGTTGTAGGACTAAACTTTGGAATTAAAGTTTCTATTTTAGTTTCAGTGGGTTTATTCCTTTTGAAGGAATGGATTCCCAATGTTCGAATGTCAGTTTTTTTTTCCAAAAAGGCAATTTATTCCCTTATATTTATTCTACTCATTTGGATCGATTTGTTACTTGGAAGTATTGGATTCACCTTCCAAATTCCTATTTTTCGTAAACTCAGTGCTTACCTTTTGCCGGTTCTTATGTATTTTTACTATTTCACTCGCGAACTTTGGACTCCTTTTGTGGCCGATGTTCGAGATAGCATCCAAAGAAATAAATATGAAAAATCCAAACTAGTATCAGTTCAACTAGAAACCATCGATCAAAGGTTATACGAACTGATGCGTGAAAAGGTGTTCTGTGATGAAGATCTTAGCCTTTCTAAATTAGCAGATATGGCAGAAGTCAAACCAGGCCAACTATCGGAATACTTTCACAAACGTTATGGATTTGGATTTTACCAATACATCAATCAATATAGGATCGATGAGGCAAAACGTTTGTTATTAGAAGCAGAAGAAAGGTCTATCCTTTCCATAGCCGATGCTGTTGGATTCAATTCGAAATCAACCTTCAATCGAGTTTTTTTAGAAACGGTGGGAACCACACCTTCCGAATTTCGTAAACAATCAAAATCTAACTAAATCTGATCTACCCTAAGTCTCAAAGAATTCCCCAAGACGACAAAGGGATAATTCTTCGTTAGAATGGGTTCGTAATGAGGAAATGCAATGCGAACCATGATTGATTTTTATTTAGATCTTCCGGCAAAGTTTGGACAGAAAAATGCTTTTGCTACCAGAGTCAGTGCCGGTGAATACCAGTTCAAAACTTACAACAACCTGCTATCCGATGCTAAGGATTTGGCTTTTGGACTGCGGGCCAGTTTGTCTGAAAGAGAAAAAGTAGCCATCTTTGCTGACAATGCCTATGAGTGGATTCAAACCAGTATCGCGGTTACATTGTTAGGTGCAGTGGATGTTCCCCGGGCTTCAGACGTAACAGATCATGATATTCTTTATATTCTAAATCATTCGGAATCTAAAATCCTATTTGTGGAAAACGAAGCCGTATTCAAAAAAGTCATTCGTTTGGAACCAGAGTTAGAATTTTTAAAAGAAATTGTGATCATTTATCCTCCGAAAGAAGGAAATAAAGAATTGAGTTCGCGTAAAATTAAAATCTCTACTTTGCAGGAGTTAGTTGGAAAAGGAAAAGAACTTCGTAAAGCCGACACAAGTGATTCTACTTTCTTAAATAACACCATTAAAGAATCAGATCTTTTTACTATGATTTACACTTCCGGAACCACAGGAACTCCCAAAGGTGTGATGTTGACACAAGGCAATATTCTTTTCCAATTGCAAAACTTACCTCTTCGTTTGCAGAAAGGAGATAAAACACTTTCGATTCTACCCATCTGGCATATCTTTGAGCGAATTTTTGAAATCTTTAGTTTGTATTACGGTGCAAGTACTTACTATAGCAGTGTTCGTACATTAAAAGAGGATTTGAAATTTATAAAACCAAACTTTATGGCTTCGGCACCGAGACTTTGGGAAAGTATCTATTCAGGAATTTTGGGAACCCTTGCCAAATCTTCTACAGTAAAACAAAAAATGTTTCAAATCGCAATGTTTTTTGCCAAAAGATTTTTTATCTCCAGGCAAGTCATTACAGGGAATGTTTTAGACATCCATCCTGTTGTGTTTTGGAAACAATCCATTCGTTTTTTATACCACCTCTACAGGTTTCTTTTGGTGAGCCTACCTCATTTGTTTTTTGATTTTTTGGTTCTATCCAAGATCCGAAAAGCAACCGGTGGAGAACTGCGAGGTTCTTGTTCCGGTGGAGGGGCATTACCTTATCACGTAGATGAATTTTTTAATACCATCGGAATTCCTGTATTAGAAGGTTATGGGATGACAGAAACGGCACCTGTGCTTGCTATGCGAACCTTTGATGAAATCATTCCTGGTTCTGTCGGCCGTATTTTCCCCAAAACTAATTTACGTCTTGTCGACCTTCATACGGGGGAAGTGTTTTTGGATACAGAAGTTGGTAAATTTGTATTTGGACGAAAAGGTGAGATTCATGTGAAGGGAAAACAAGTGATGGCTGGGTATTATAAAAATCCAGATGCCACTAATAAGGTTTTGGTGGATGGTTGGTTGAATACGGGAGACCTCGGAATTTTTACGGCGAACCATCACTTACGAATTGTAGGGCGATCTAAAGAAACCATTGTCTTGTTAGGTGGCGAAAATGTGGAACCTGTTCCTATCGAATCCAAAATTTTAGAATCGGAATGGATTGACCAATGTATGGTTGTGGGACAAGACCAAAAGTATTTGAGTGTTCTTGTTTATCCGAACCTGTCTCGATTTGAAGAACCAGTTACCGGAGAATTCTGGAACCAAAAAGAAGTGATTCAAAAAATCGAAACAGAAATCAAAACTAAAGTGAATGCACAAACTGGGTTTAAATCTTTTGAAAGAGTGGTTGGTGTTGTGGTTTTACCAAAACCATTTGAAGTAGGGGACGAACTAACAGCCAAATTATCTTTAAAGAGACATGTCATCACGGACAAATACAAATCAGAAATTTCTAGTTTGTATTCCAATAACTAATCGAAAGGATTTGTCGTTTGTTGTGATCATAAGTTGGTTGGTGGAGGGATTAATTTCCTCCACTAATCCTTGTAATGTTGATGCTGAAACTTCTTTCTGATTCTTTTCCGCTAAAATCCTTCGTTTGGACTTTGATTATATTTTCCCCAGCTTTTAGGTTGAGAACTCCGACCAAATACCGGTCTTTAAAAAACAAATCATCAAAACTATGTCCTTCTTTCGTTTTCCATTTTCCCTCTTCGAATCGTAAGGATCCAAAGTTGGCTTGTTTGTAAGCCTCTCCATTAAAAAGAAACTTCACTTCCTTCACACCCCGTCTTTGGCTATTTTTGATACCACCATCGATGATACTAACAGTGAGAGGAAAAGCTTTGGAAACATTGATATTGTCCCCATCATTTAAATTTGTAAAATTTTCACCTACATGGATGAAGAGGTTTGCAATCTGAGGAGGCATGGTATCTTCCACAGGGGGAAGATAGGCTAGCGGGTCTAGGAGGGTTTTTCCATAATCCTTTCCTAAAACAAAATGTAAGTGGCCACCGGTGGAGTGGCCTGTGTTCCCTGCGATTCCAATGGTATCACCGGCAGAGACTTGTTTGCCTAATTTAACGGTTTCATTTCTAGATCCACCTAAGTGGTAATAACCGCTCACATAACCGTTTTTATGTGCTATCCAGACAATATTTCCCGAACCACGTTCTTCTTCAAACGGGTCGTCTTCCGCATAACGGGAGTATAGAACGAATCCCTGACTCATACTTTTGACAGGTTGCATGACAGAAGAAATGTCGAGTCCGTTGTGAAAATGGTCCTTTCTTGACTCACCGAAGGTACTCGTGATGAGGCCCGGTAATTCTAAACCCTGAATGGGCCAAACAAACTCTGGTTTTGCATCGGAGACCGGTTCCTCTGCTAAAATAAAACTTGCCAAGAGACTCAATACTACAACAATACTTCTCATGTTTAGAGAAGTCTCCTGGCGGGTTCCTTTTTAGGAAAGTAGATAATGAAACTGGCTTCTCATACCAACGAAGAAATTTTGGAAATTGTCAAGGCATGTGGTGCGGGTGATGAAAAATCCCTCCAGACATTTTTTGACATTTATTCACAAGATATTTACAATTTTCCCATCCGTGTCTTTCACTTAAGTGAAGATGATGCCTCTGATTATTATATCTATGCATTTGAAAGGTTAAAAACGGGGAAACGTTTCAAAAGTTTTGTCGGAAAATCCAGTTTCAAAACTTGGTTTTTCTCCGTTCTCAGAAATTTACTCATCGATTGGCAACGCACCAAAAGAGAGGTCAAAACCCAAACCATTTCCAAAGTCAATAAAGATGGGAAAGAATACAGCACCATCGAAGACGAACCGGACAAACGTTCGGTAGCTCTTGCTTTGGCTGTGGATGTTTCTGACCAGTTTCATTCGGTTTTATCCACAATCAAAATTGAGAACCGCGTTGTGTTTAAATTGTCCTTTGTTTATTACCTTCATTTAGATCCTGAGGAAATTCGTTTTGTAGCGGAAAAAACGAATCGTTCGGAAGAGGAAATTCGAATCGAAGTTTTGAGACTCCGGGAGGAACTTTCGGGCCGCGAAGAAGAAAACCTAAAGATGGAAGATAAAATCACTTCCTTGTATTTGAATATTCTGGATTTGAAGGAACAAAAAAAATCCAAAGCCCAAGGCGATTCAGTAGAAGCACTATATTATAAAGAACGTTTGGATCATGCTCTCGCCAAGAAGTACGAACAAAGAAAGAAACTCATCGAGAAAAAACAAAAAGGGCATTTCCTTGTCCGCACTCCTTACCGGGAAATTGCCAGAATCTTAGGGATTTCCGAAGGTGGGGTCAGCGTCACCTTGCTCCGGGTTTTGGAAAAAATGCAAAAAAAAATGCATTCAATGGCTGGAGAGGAATAAATTCCTTCGTCTTACTTTACAGGGTGGAATTTGACATGGAAAATCAGGGTTTTAACGTAGAAGTGCTGGAACTAGCCAGGGGACTTTTTGTCCGGGGTGAATTTCCTAGTGAGGATGAGTTGCAAAACCATCCTGATTTACAAGATGCATTTTGGTTTTGTGAAGAAGCCTTCTTTGCAAGCCTACGCCAGGAAACGGTGGCAAACCATCCCTTTGCTGAGTCCTGGGATTTGGCCAAGGCAGACATTACACTTACAAAGGCCCCTCTCCCCCTTCCCGAATTTTTAAAAGAATATACTCGTAAAAACCTAGTCCTTCCCGAAAAAAAGGACAACCTCATTGTTCGCCTAACTCAGTCGGGAATCCGAGTCATTGATAGCCTTGTGGAATCATTACAAATTCGAGAGAGTTTTGAGTTTGCCCCTTCCATGCGTTCGGCGTCTGCGGAAGTGCGTTCGGGAGATGCAAACTCTGTTATCTTTGAAGAAACCACCAGCGAAAACCAAAAGTTTTACTACCAAATTGTAAAGGAAAACCAAGAAGAGGTTTATCTTTCTGTCAAAGCAGAGGGAGTCCCTGCATTCCAACAAGTCAACTTGCGTCGAGAGGGAAGGTTCATTCTGTCTAGCAAAATCAATTTGGAAGGCAGTGCTAGCTTTTCCGGGTTAGTCCCAGGTAGTTACACCATTGAGTTTGTAGGCCCTGGCCAATCAAAATCGTTTGACTTGTCTATCCTCGTCGGATAGGTTCATGGGAGCATGCTCTCCCTAATCATCGACAGAGTTGGTAACGTCAATATCTTCAATGTTTTGGAAGATAATCTCCCTGTTGAAGAATCCCATATCCAATCTACGTTAGACGATGATCTAATATTCGAATATTTAGGAGAAGTGGAGAGACTAGTCCATGTTTCTCAGTCCGTACTTTCCAATCCCAACCAAATTCTCAATGCTGATATTTTGCAAGACTTGAAAGTGTTAGGTGAAACTTTTTACCAACAGTTTTTTCCGCTCTCCATCATTGAAAAATTAAAAAACACATCCAAACATAGTATTCATTTTAATATTGATCCGGCTCTCGCTCTCATTCCTTGGGAACTTTTACATGATGGAACCAGTTTTCTTTCTGATAAATTTAGGATTGGAAAAACCATCCGAGGTGGATTACACCGTCCCACTCACCAAGAAAACCGAAAGATCAAAATGCTCATCATTGCCGATCCTACAGAAGACTTACCCCATGCACAAAAAGAAGGGGAAGTATTATTTTCTGTACTCAGCCAAAAGGTACCCACTCATCTTTTGGAGTTAGAATTTATTGGTGGAAAACAAGTCACCAAACTAAAGTTACTTTCTCTCATCAAAGATAAACATATCATACATTATTCGGGACACCTCCATTTTTCAGATGATTCTTTGGAGAATGGTTGGTTGTTGTCCGATGGAAAGGTATTAAAGGCACGTGAGATCAAATCAACGGGAATTGATACCGACTTGGTGTTTTCCAATTCCTGTATGTCGGCAAAGTCTGCGGGCAAAAAATTAAATACAAATATTATGAATCAATACGCAGGAGCATTCCTGACTGCGGGTATCAAAACCTTTGTGGGAACTAATTGGGAAATTTTAGACAACGAAAGGACCATTGATTTTACCGTCAGGTTTTATACTTTTTTATTTTCCGATAAATCAGTAGGTGAGTCTTTATTTTTATCCAAAGAGTTTGCTAGGCGTAATTATCATGCCAATGATTTAACTTGGGCAAACTATGCATTGTATGGAAATCCGGACTTTTCTTTGTTTGTAAAAGAAAGAAGGAACTCCCATTCTGCAAAGATTTTAAATCCTACTTCCGTTTTGGAATTTTATCCTACGCCGATTGCAGTCGCTTATTCTAAGTTAGTTGGATCGGGTAAGTCCAAAACTTCAGGAAAAAACAATATTTTGGGTTTGGTTAAATTGTTCGAAGCCATTAGCCAAGTGGTTGGGATGATGGTTTTTAGTGACCATGCGGCCCATGCCATGAACAAATCCATCCCGAATAACCCAGATGATGCGGTGTCAATACGTAAATGGTGGGAACTTGTTTATGGATGTGTTTGGGATTTTCAAAAACTAAAAATTTCTAGTATTTTGGAAATGGCATTACCCGTTTTACATGAACAAAAGGAAACCATATTCAAAATTGTTGGATGGATGGAATCTTGGGAACGAGATGAAATCAAAGAGGAAGAAATTGAATCCTACCAAATTATTTTACAGTTCTTTTTGGAAAATATGTTATTAGAATTTTCGGAATTGGAACGAGTGAGTATTCTTTTGGTTTCTGAAAATCAAAATCCCCATTTTTATTTTAAGGGTGTGAAACCTGCGTATTTATATCCATCGTCTCCCGGTTCCAAAGACAAATTACAAGAACAACTTTCTAAACAAAAAGGAAATCTTGTTTTGGTTCATGAAAGTCGTAAGATTGTCATTCCATTTCCCACTTACTTTAAGGAAAGAAAGGAAACTGGCGACTTAGAACTTGTGTTTAACGGTCTCACTCCCTTTGTTTCAGGAGCCAAGCAGAATTGAGTTTATGCCATCCAGATGTAGGTAATGTATCTTGTGGTGCCTGTTGTGGTTTGTTCAATTTGAAACTACAACCAAAAGAATTTAAAACTTTATTATTAGAAAGAACAACAGAATTCCAAACCACAGTCAATTTTGAAGTTCGCCATAGTTTTCCTATCTATCGTAAAGAGAGAGAAACCAAAGAAGCCTCTATCCCTAAAAAAGATGATATGACCTACAATTGTCCCTTCTTGGGGTATGTGGATCCAAACAAAGAACGAATCGGTTGTATGATCCATCCTATTTTTACTGGAGATCCTAAAAGCCAAAACTTTTCATTTTATGGAGCTTCTATTTGCCAAGCCTATGATTGCAAAAACAAAGAAAGTATTTTGGCAGACTTATGGGAATCTCTCTTTGTGGAAATGGCAAAAGACTCCGTCGAATATTCATTTTTATCTGCGGATCATATCTTTGTGAGTGCTTTAGCAAAATTCTTTCAGTTTGTAAATATCAGTATGGAAAGAGTGTTTGGGGAATTTCGATTGGAAGTGATGGATTTGTTTCGAACGAGATTACTTAGTTCTGCAGTAAAAAATTTCACATCGTTTGAAATCAATTATGATAGTTTTCCTGACCTTACTGCCTTGGAAGTTTATTTTACAAATGAGATTGGTGGATTTTGGAAAGAGTGGCGGGAAGCGATTAGTAAAAAAAATCCCGGATAGAGTGAACATACCCGGGCTGTATTAAAATGAAATTTGATTAAGCTTTAGCTGTAACAGTTGCTACTTTTGCTTTTGCATCAGCTACAACAGTGTTTGCTTTTCCAATGATAGTTTCTACTTGAGAAATTCCTTCTTGAAGGTATTTTCTAAGGTTTACAGAAACTTCGCTTTGGTCTTGAGCACCTTTAGCAGCTAGGCTTTGGAATCCAGTGTTGATATTAGAGAAAGCTTTTTCAGCCTCAACTTTTGCTGTGTTTACAGCGCCTAGAATGAAGTTTAATCCGTCTTTTACTTGTTGTTCCATTTTCATTTCCTCTTTTGGTTACTATTTTGTGCAATGCACCATCTCTTTTTGTGCGCTGCACAGGAATCTGTCAACCTGTTTTTGTATTTTTTTCCTGCAACGCACCAAAAAAATGGATAGATGCCTCACCCGGAATTTTTGCCCATCCAGTGGAAATCCACATATTTAGAACTTCTCGACCAACGAATTTTACCAGGGAAAAAAGAATTTTTAAAATTATCCACAGCTGAAGAAACCATAGTCGCGATCCGTGAAATGGCTGTTAGGGGAGCACCGGCCATTGCCATCACTGGTATTTTTGGTCTGACTCTTGGAGCTCTCGGCAAGTCTGGCGAGGCCAAACCAGAAGCGATTGAATCTTTACTTACCGCAGTTTTGGAATCACGACCCACTGCCGTCAATTTGAGTTATGCCATTCGGGAAGCAAGGAACCGTGTTAAGGGAATCACGGACTGGGGATCCATCCAAAAAATTTGGGAAACCTATGGTTTGGAAATGATGACAGAAGATCTCGCCGCCAACAAAGCATTAGGTGAAAATGGAGTTTCTTTATTTCCCAAAGACCAACAAGAATTTCATATCATCACTCATTGTAATACAGGAGCCCTTGCTACGGCAGGCCACGGCACCGCCCTTGGTGTGATTCGTAGTCTGCGTGATGCAGGAAAAAAAGTTATTGTTTATGCTGATGAAACAAGGCCCTTCCTCCAAGGTTCCAGACTCACTGCTTTTGAAATGATGGAAGAGGGGATCGAATGTTATATCATTACCGATGGAATGTCCGGTTGGCTCATGAGCCATCGGAAAATTGATGCGGTTCTTGTTGGTTGTGATAGAGTCGCTGCCAACGGTGATACGGCAAACAAAATCGGGACTTATAATTTAGGGATTGTTGCCAAGGAACACGGTGTCCCTTTTTATGTATGTGCCACAAAAGATAGTTTTGATTTGAATTTAAAAACGGGAGATGAAATTCCCATCGAGATGCGTAAAGAATCGGAAGTCACTCAGTTCGATTTTTTAAAAGACGAGAATGGAAAGTATTTATTTCCAGAAGGAAAAACCTCACCTAAAGGGGCTCATGCCTTAAACCCTTCTTTTGATGTAACAAAAGCTCATTTAATCAAAAACTTCATCACAGAATTTGGATGTTTTGTACCCTCGGAGATTTCACTTCGTCTAAAGAGTGTATGACGGAAAAAGCAATTTTAGGCGGTGGATGTTTTTGGTGTACGGAAGCTGTATACCTTCGGATTCCAGGAATCCTTTCTGTACGGTCCGGATACGCAGGGGGATCGACTTCGAATCCCACTTACAAAGAAATTTGTACGGGGACAACGGGTCATGCTGAGGTCATTGAAATTGAATTTGATCCAGAGATCATCACTTACTCCAAAATCTTAGAAGTCTTTTGGATTTCGCATGATCCTACCACACTCAATAGGCAAGGGAACGATGTGGGAACTCAGTATCGTTCGGTTATATTTTATTTGAATGAAAAACAAAAGGATCTGGCTGTGGAATCCAAACGAAAACACGCGTTTATGTTTCCCGATCCGATTGTGACAGAAATTTCTCCCGTGCCAGAGTTTTATCCGGCGGAAGATTACCATCAAGATTATTTCACTTTAAATCCACAGAATCCTTATTGCCATTATGTAATTTTTCCCAAACTAAAAAAGTTGGGACTAAAGCTATAATCGTTATAAGGTTATTTGCCTTTAAAAGCAGTTAACATTGCTTTTTCTTGGTTAGGAAAGAAGTTCATAACAAAGGCAGATTGTGCTTTCGTGATCTTTTCCACTTGTCTTCTGTATTTGATCACAGCTCCCGGATGAGCCGTGTTTCGTACAACAACCTTAACATTGTCTTGGTTGTAACGAGCACCTTTCAGTTCTTCTATTTTTGATCGGAGTAATTCCACAGTTTTACTTTTTTTCTGATACGCATCAAAGATCTCTTTGAACTTTTCTTTTCTCGCATCATCTAGTTTGCCACGAGATCTTTGCACCACTTCTTTGATCTTTTGGATTTCTGGAACCAGTGCTTCTAGTTCTCGTTCAAATTCGGCAAGCCGGGAACTACCTTCAGTGAGTAGTCTATCATTTCTATAATGGAATCCAACTTCGACAACGGTATCCATTTGGGCTGTAGAACCGAGTGAGGACACAGTAATTCCTTGGTATGATATAATGTCAGAACCAATGATGGAAGAACTCTCTCCAGTTAGGATTACGTTTCCCAAACAAAGGATTTTACTTCCTAAAATAAAATTCTCTACAATACAATCTCCATCGATTTCTAAATTTCCGTTTTCGATGAATTTGGCACGAAGGTCGCCTTTGATCCGAATGACACCTTTCCCTTTGGCTTTGACTCCACCTTTCACTTCTAAGTCTTCACCGACGACTACATCAGAAGATTCTACGTTGCCATCTAAATAGAGAGAACCTTGGCAATTGACTACGGCACCTTCTTCGATGGTTCCTTTCACTCGAATGGCACCTTCAAAATTGATGTTCCCTGTTCCGAGACCAATGTTACTTTCGATATTTAATTCGGGAGATACAGTAAGGGAATTGTCCGTAGAAAATACAACTCCGCTGAGACCGGCAAAGTATTCTTTCAGTTGTCGTCCTGGTTTTTCAGGATCTTCTACAGTTTTGGGAAGAACGTTTTTTCCTAAGGTGAGTCTTGGTCTATCAATCGGATTGGGGTAAATGGGATTTCCTAAAACATCAATTCCTTGTTCACCGGCAATACCTTCAAAAAGGGTAGCAAGTCTTTCCCCGTCTTTTACGTGAATGTATTTGTTGATATTTCTATAATCTGCAGATCCGTCTTCTTTCAAAACAACACGTTGTGCTCTTGGGAAATAAAATTTGATCCAACCACTTTCCCCTTGTTTGGCGGGGTTACCTTGAGCCACTATAAAATTAAAATCTTCTTTTACCTTAGTGGAATCTTTTAAAATTTTATCAATTTCGATGGCGGCCTTATCAACCTCTTTCATCAAAATTCGATCCCTGTGAATGGTTGCATTGTCTAGAGCTTCATAAATTAGGATATTGCTCATAGAACCACCTAACAACCAAATTGGTTTTGCCACCAAAGTTGCAGTTAGTCGATCCTCGGAGATTTGGATTTTCAGTCCCCGTTCCGGATTGAAGTCCGGTGCATTTTTTACGTCCATTCTGTAATAATTATCGGCAGGTTTCTTAGGAGAAACGAGAAATTCTATCGGCCGAGCCAATATAGAAAACTTCCAAAAGTCTGAAGGAGTGCCGGGACCCCAAAAATTTGGGAGTGGAGGGGGAGACTGTCCCCGTGAGTTAGCGCCGTCGAGGTGCGGTAAACATAGGAAATTTCTTTTTTCTGAAAGAGTCGGGTTAGTTTTTCGGACTCCTCAGGTGAGATCACAGGGTCTGTTTTTCCATGGAGGAGGGAAACCGGGCCGTCCAAAGTTTCCAATTGGTAAAATGGAGAGAGATTTTCTGGAAGATTTTCAGGGACAGTGTTCAGGACTCGTATCGCAAGTTCTTTGCGGAAGTTTCCATCGGTTCCCACTTGGGAAAAAAAATCTTTGGCCCTGGCGGAAGTTCTTTCGAGTAAATCTTCCGCGAGAATACCAGTGCCAGTTCGTTTGAGTCCATTGTCGAGGGCTGCTTCGTAATATACGGGTTGTAATTCTTCAGCAAGCGCCGGTTCAAAACGATGGAGGAAATTGTAGAGAATGACATAGACTGCATAAGGATCTATTTCGTAGTTCGAAAATACAAAAGGTACGGTATCTAAAAAATCACAATAGGCACCGATGGCCATCGAGGTTTTGATTTTCTTTCTTGTATTGGATTTGGATGCGGCAATGAGGCCCATTCCACCAGAAAAACTCGCGGATAAGTATCCCAAATCATTTCCATTAAAGAGGTGTTTGGTGGAAGAGACTTCCATCATTAAATCTTCGATATGAGCGATTGTCTTTTCTTCGATTCTTAATCCTTTGACTTCAGGGAGTTCGGGAAGGATGACACTATGACCGGAGCTTGCAATGTTTTCGGCAAGTTCCAAAATCCTTGGATCATCAATTCCCATGGCACTCATTCCATGTTGGATATAAACACCTGGTAATGATTCCGGATTTTTGCCGATTGGATAAAAATGAAAGACTCGCCTGCCTGTGTCTGGCAGTTGGAGTTCCTTACGTTCTAAAGTTTTTTTTTGTTTAAGCCCAGCATAACTCAAAACGAGTGGGATTGCCAAAACATAAGGTTTCATTCGGAATTAGTTTTTGGGAGTGGGAAATTTTTCCAACAATAAAACTAGATAGAGTCTACCCATATATTCTTCTCCTCTTCGATCTTTGAGATTGAAGATAAGTATGTATTGGCGAAAGTGTTCTAAGGATATAGGAACGAGTTTATGATTTAAATTTTCTGGTGGCAAAATATCGATTTCGTAACGACCCAGTCTCATTTCTGTAATCAATTTACCTGCAATCTGGTTCGCAAACTCCATCATGATGGAGGAAGAATGGGAACGAGATGTGGGATCAATTTGAAAGGCCTTTGCAATTTTAGGAAGGAGTTTGAGTTTTGTATATCCATCTAAAGCAAGGTATACCTTCCCATTGATATCGCCAATAAATTCCACGAGTGTACAGTTCTCAAAACAAAGCCCTTCATTTTTAGAAGGGCCATAGGCTTCTCGTTCTGCAAATACTAATAGAGACTTTTGAAAGTGTTCCGGTAATACTTGTGAAACAGTCAGGATAAATTTTTCATCAATTAAAGGATCCATTTATGCTGCGTTGTAGAGGATACTCTCTTCTAAAGATTTGTACGCGGCTTTGATCCAAATATCAAATTTGATATCCGGTATGGACCTGTTGGAATAACCGAGTGCCACTTCTGAAGGATATCCAAGGCTATCCAATTCCTCTATGAACTGGTTAAAAAATTCTGAAAACGGATCCAGTCTATCATTGGAGACTAGGCTTGCGTATAAATTTTCTTCTAGTTGGTACAATCCCAAACCAATGACGGAATTTTGTTTTCCAAGTAAATTCAGCCCAATGGCAATTTCCGATTGGAAGTTGGTATCAATGAATTTGAATAGAATGAGTGTTACCTTTTCTTTGGATTCAAATGTTGATTTTGCCATCCCGTAAAAATGCGATACGTTAAAGAGTTTGGTAACTGGGTGTTTGGTTACCTTAGCATATTCTCTTTTTATCATAATCTTTTCTGAGATGATGTTAGATTTTTCCCAAAAGGGTTGGATTTCCGTTTCATTCCAAGACTCTTTGGTAGAGAAACATAAAAATCCAAACAGGTGGGCATTCATAGTAAGTGGAATGTATAACTTGCGTTTGTCGGATGTTATGGCAGGGAGGAGCTCTTTTATCTTTCCTTCTTCATATTCTTCCCATTCCACTGGATTGTCATCGGTTTCCACCATCATACCGGCCTTTTGCCAATAACATTCCTTAAATTCTTTTCCATCGTAATAAACATATTGGATGGATGTGAGTTTTTCGGTGGGAAAAGGGAATGGAAATTCTTTTACCGTTTCGCAAAACAAAGTCCGTTCTTCCGAATGGACAGAGTCTCTCGCAAGTAAAACGGGATCTTTTTTCCAAAGGATCTCTTTTGGTTTTGGTTCCTCGTTGGAAGGTTCTATTGGCAAAGAAGTTTCTGTATCGAAAACCACATCCGTTTGTGGGGTTGGCTCTGTGGGAGTTTCTAAATTTACCGTAGGGTTTGGTTGTAGAGAGTCAGTTTTTTGAAAGTCCAAACTGTATAAAAATAAAGCGAGTAACAAACAAGAAACGGTGAGGAGAGTGAAACTCACCCAAGAAAAATAGAATGCGTACTGAAGGATGACTCCAATGCTAAAAAAAATTGTTGGAATTGTATATCGTTTCATGGTGACTTAGCCGTTACTCAATATAACGGGTAAAATGGGGATTCGCTGAACTGATTTTCCCTTTCCGCTAGGGGCAAATGAAACTCTATTCCGAATTGGCTGAATACTATTTTACCATCGAAGAAGCAAGCCGCAAGTTTTCGGAAGAAATCCTCTTCCTTCGGGAAACATTTAAGCGACATAAAATCAGCACTGTCCTCGACATTGGTTGTGGGACTGGGGAACACATTAAGGAACTCCAAGGAATGGGTTTCAAACCACTCGGTGTAGATGGGTCTCCTCGTATGTTAGAGATTGCCAAAGTTCGATTTCCGCATTGCCTGTTTGAACTTGGGAAAATGGAAACATACGTCGCCAAACAACCAGTAGACTCTGTGATTTGTCTGTATGGAACCTTTAATTATTTGATCAACGATGATTTGGTTCAAAATTTCCTACGGAATTGTTATAAAAATTTAAAACAAGCCGGGCTTTTGGTTTTGGAAATCTGGAATGCAGATCCCATCCACAGAATTAAACGAAAACCCATCACTACCGTGAGTAATGTTAGGCAGGGTGACACAGCCATTCGAAGGAATCGTGGATTTCGTTTAACAAGGGCAGATGATGTAGCGATAGTAGAAGTGAATTATGTATATAATTTGAATCAAAAAGATTTAAAAGACAAACATACAATGCGTGTCTTCCATTTTCCGCAAGTTCAGAATTTCTTAGACGATAATAAATTTGATGTCCTACATGTGTATAGCAACTACGACGGTGAAAAATATATAAAAACCGGCGCTCGAATGCTCATCGTGGCAAAAAAGAGGTCTTGACTTTCCTTTTTCCGTACGGTATCCCAATCTATCGGGAGTTCGTATGTCCAATCCAAACCATTTCCAAGTCATCGTTATTGGAGGAGGGCCTGGCGGTTATGTCGCAGCCATCCGTGCCGCACAATTAGGTTTGCAAACCTGTGTTGTGGAGCGTGAAAAACTCGGGGGTGTATGTTTGAACTGGGGTTGTATTCCCACCAAAGCCCTGTTAGAAAGTGCGCATGTATTGGAACATTTAAAACATGCAGCAAGTTTCGGACTTTCTTGTGATAATGTCAAAGCTGACTTTGATGCTGTAATCAAACGATCTCGTTCTGTTGCCGACCAAATGGCCAAAGGTGTTGAGTTTCTGATGAAGAAAAACAAAATCACCGTGATCAGTGGGGAAGCGAATTTCCAAAATTCCAAAACCATCCAAGTCAAATCAAACTCCGGGGAACCAAATACTTATACTGCCGATTTTTTTATTTTAGCCGTGGGTGCTAAAAACAAAGCTCTCCCTTTTTTGCCATTTGACGGGAAACGTGTGTTATCTGCTCGCGATGCAATGATTGAACCAAAAGTAATTCCGAATCTTGCCATCATTGGGGCAGGTGCTATTGGTGTGGAGTTTGCTGATTTTTATGCAAGTATGGGTTCTAAAGTTTCCATCATTGAATTCCAAGACCATTTACTTCCCAATGAAGATCTGGATATCTCCGGGGTTTTAGAAAGAAGTTTTAAAAAACGAGGGATTGAACAGTATTTAAGTCATGGAGTAGAAACGGCCGTAGTATCTGATTCGGGTGTGGAGTTAACTTTACAAGACCGTAAATCAGCAAAAAAAGAAAAGTTAAACTTTGATAAGGTGATTGTGGGTGTCGGAATCACACCAAACACTAGTTCCATTGGCTTGGATGAAATTGGAATCAAACTAAAAAATGGATTTGTTGAATTTGTTGGGAACTACCGCTCGACAGTGGATCATATCTATGCCATTGGGGATTGTATTCCCACACCATCTCTTGCCCATGTGGCAAGTGCGGAAGGAATCCGGGCCGCAGAAGATATTTCTTTACGGTTGGGAAACCCTCATCATTTACAAATTTCTAGATTGAACTATTCTTATATTCCCGGTTGTACCTATTGCCATCCCGAAGTTGCCAGTGTAGGCCTTACGGAAGAAAAAGCAAAAGCACAAGGTTATGAAATTTCCGTTGGGAAATTTCCATTCACTGCCAGTGGGAGAGCCCAGGCCCAAGGGGAGACAACAGGAATGATTAAAATTGTTTCTGATAAAAAACATGGCGAAATTTTAGGTGCCCATATCATAGGGAGTGGGGCAACAGAACTCATCGCTGAGCTTACGTTAGGTGCCAATATGGAGATTACAGTTAGGGAACTGGCAAACACAATACACGCCCATCCTACTTTATCAGAAGGAATTATGGAAAGTGCGGCGGCGGTGTTGGGTGAAGCGATTAATATTTGAAGGGTGAGAATTGATCGAATCGCGTTTGCTAATATTTTGTCAGAAGGAAACCTGATGTGGTGTAATTTCAGTTGAATTTTCTTTCGAAAGATCATGCGAATTTAAAATTCCGTACAATAAAATGGCAGGAAAAGTTTTTTCAATAATCAAAAAAATACGGATTCAACATTGCGACCCGGCTGGGGTCGTTTTTACACCTCAGTATTTCAATTTATTTATCGAAGTGATAGAAGATTGGTTTTCAGAAGGTTTAAACTATTCTTTTTCTGAACTAATCACAAAGGATGCTTCTGGAATTCCAGCTATGAGCATAGAAGCAAAATTCCACAATCCATCATTACTCGGTGACAATCTTCATTTTTCAATCATTGTGGAGAAGGTCAGAAAAACTACGGTATCTTTGAAAATCACAGCACGTTCTGCGGAATTAGAAAAACGTTGTATCATGAAATTTCTATATGGTTTTTCCAATTTGAATTCGAAAGGATTGTCTCCTTGGCCAAATCAAATTCGGTTAAAAATGGAAGAGTATCTTCCTTAGTAGTCTAATCTAAAAATTTACCCCAGCGCCAGCGATAGCAGCGGAAATCCTTTCGCGAAAGCGAAAGATTGGAGCGTATAGCGCGGTCGAGTATACCGGCAAATTTTGATCAACTAACGAATTCGAGGCGCCCCTTTTATCTTTAACAAAATTTTACCCTTCCTTAATCTCCAAACATCTTTGTATCCACTCCCATGTTTCTTTGGGTCTTTCAAAAGGAAAAAAGTGAGTGAACCCAGGGAAGATGGTGACATCAGACTTGGGATGAACTTTTGTCAGTAGGTTTGCATGTTTCGGACTACAGACTTCAAATTTTTCCGGAATGGCAATGTGGTTTTCTGTTTTGATTCTATAGAAGTTTTTGAAGACATGGAAGTGGGCATGTCCAAAAATCTTTGCTTCCACTTGTGGATCACAACAAAGTTTGACTTCGGTTTCGTTACCAGTGCTTACAAAACAGGAATTTAAATAATCCTCAAAGATGGATGGTTCAAAGTTAGCAAAGGCTGGGAACTTTCTGAAGGATCGCCTAACAAGTTCCATCGATTTAAAATGGCTACGTCTTTTTTTGGCTCCGATTGCCAGTGGGTTTTCCAAAAATTTAGAAAGTAAAATCATCTTCCAACCAAGGATGACAGGATCCATTGCGAGAACCTTTTCAAAACGATCTGGGGCTTTTGCTGCCGCAAGGAGTGAGGAAGCACCTCCGAGTGAGTGGCCAATGATATTTGTTTTGGTGATCGATTCATGATCGAGAAGAGCCAAAATCTGGTCTCGAAACACATTCCAATTTTTGAATTTTAAACTGAACTCCGAACGACCATGCCCTAAAAAATCAGGAGCAATCACTCGGTAGTGTTTTGATAATAAGGAATGATAATAATTGTAACAACCGGCACTATAGCCGTTGGCGTGGCAGAAAACGAGAACGGGACCCGGGGTTTCCGAATCTAAGTAGGCACATTCCCAGTTTCTGAACCGAAAGGATTTTGATTTCATTTTTCTATTTGACCCTTCCCGATTTAGATCGGATTTTGTCTCTATCCCATGCAATTCCAGGTCATCCTCTTCTTCTGTATAGCCGTATTCTTCAATGCATTGGCTAATATTTTAATCAAATCATCTTCCTTACAAGATCATACAAAAACTTTGTCAGGTGGCCTTTGGGATACAATCTTTACTGTGTTTAATCCCTATTTCATTGGTGGACTTGCGAGTTTCGGTTTGGCACTTCTCGGATATCGTTATGTATTAGGGAAAGGTTTGAAACTCTCTCTTGCTTATCCTGTGTTTACTTCTAGTGGATTTATTATCGTTCTGATTGCATCTTCCCTTTTCTTTAAGGAGAGGTTAAACTTAACGCAGTGGATAGGGATCGCATTTATTTTGGTAGGTGTTTGGCTTACCGCCTTGCAAATGTTTGATGTTAAATCGTAAATCTTGAAACCAAAACTTGACCCAATAAAACTAAAAACATTCCTTTTTCTATTTTGTTTTCTTTCTTTTTTCTTTTGTAAAAAAACAGGTTCAACCACTGAACCTGAATTCGTTTCCCCAAGCACGAAAAACCGTCCGAATGTCCTTTGGATTGTCATTGATTCCTTAAGGGGTGATATCATCGGTCGTTATGGTGTGACACCTAACTTGGATTTGTTTCAGAAGAATGCACTCAATTTCCAATACCATTTGGTGAATGCCGCTTGGACTAGGCCCTCCACTCTTGTTTTTTTTACAGGGAAATATGCTTCTGCAAATCCCGTTAATTTTTGGGATTATCCCACAACAAAATCTGAGGTAGATGCATTCTATCGGACAGAAAAACATCCTCTTCCTAAATTACTGAAAAACCATTCCTTTGTGACTTATATGGTGGGGAACAATCCATTTTTGACAGATAAGTTTGGTCTTGGAGTGGATGTCGGCTTTGATCAGTTATACGACTTTTCCAATTATAGCGAAGATACAAAAAAAATTACTAAAAAGACAATGGAAGTATTGGATGAGATAACCTCCGAAGAAAAACCTTTCTTTCTGTTTTTAAACTATAATGATCCGCACAAACCATATACTCCGCCAGAAGGATTTACTGGTCGTATCCAAACCAAAGAAATTTTAGATGAAAAGAAAAGGAATTACCTGGGGGAAGTGGCTTTTGTGGATGAAGAGCTCGGAAAAGTTTTTGAAGAGCTGAAAACTAAAAACCTTTGGGACAATACTCTCATCCTCATCACTGCGGACCATGGAGAGGTCATGCATGCAGCCCATGCCATTTCTCCGTTTACAGGAACCAATACTTACTATGGTCATGGCCAGGATTTGTTTTTGGAAAATATCCATGTGCCACTTCTTATTAAATTGCCTGGAAGTGCGCGTAATCAATCCATTGCGGCAATGACTCGGTCGATTGATTTATTTCCAACGGTCCTTGATTATTGTGAACTTCCGATTCCTAAGTCCATCCAGGGAAAATCGCTCAAACCATTGATTGAGAACTTAGAGACCACCAAACGAACATACTATGGTGAAACTCGATTCACACAAGGGTATGGCGAAGGATCGGAATTCCTTTTGCAAAGGTCTTATCGTTTCCATGAAGTAGGGAAGTTTTGGCAAGGTTCTGTGGGTAGTGAGTTCTATTTGTATTCCGATGCCAAAAAAGATCCCAACCAAGAAAATCCATTACGGATTTCTAATATCTCAGCTTTAAAGGATATGAAGTTAAATCCCTCTTTGGAAAAAAAGATCCTGCGGTTTTGGAAACAAATTCGTTCGATGGAACCCAAACTTCCTTTGTATCATCTTTCGATCCAACCAGAATCAAAAGATACAGAAATACAAATTCATGTACCGCAAGGAACCATTCGTATGGCGACCTTTCCGGAGGATCTTATTGTAGAAGAGAAGGGGAAATTGATACAGATTCATACGAAACGAACGAAGGCCTTTGAAATTAGTTTCGAAGTCTATCCGGATGTGAGTTTTCCTGAATTCAATGTTTGGTTTTCAAAAAAACAAATCCCCAAATCAGAAATCTTTACAGGATACTTTGGTGTGAGTATGGCTTCTTGTCAGTCCAACTGTGATTTGTTATACGAATCGGGATCGCAGCGCCCCGTCATCCATCCGAATGCAAAAGTGTATTTTTGGAAGGAAGGTGGGCAAAAAAAATCCTATGCATCCAAACAAGAATTGGGAACGGATGCTCTGGAGATTTTAAAGAAACAAGGATATGTGCAGTAGATAGATAGAATCCCTTCAATCGTTGTCCTGGTTTGTAACGGAAACATTCGGTAAAGATTCTCCATGAAGTCCACTCCCTCCTCCACTCAGGGAACCAAATAAAATCGAATAAGCCAGATTCCCATCCACAAGGAAATCATCGACTCCCGTTAAGACTACGTTTTGGAAGGTATTCCAATCGCTAGAAGTAAACACTAAACTAGAAACTGACACAGTTCCTTCCGCAACATTGGAGCTAGATACAGGAATGGTGACATTGGAGGCAGGCCTTGCACGCAGTCGCATTTGAAATCTAGACTGGCCACCAATTTCCGTAGTGATTAAGTTAGGTGAAGAGACAAGCCCTCCAGAACTGTTGGGAGATGTCCCACAGGCATTCATTGGATTGGGATCCGTACAAGGAATTATATCATAAATATAGTTGATATGATTGGCTGAAATAGATAGAGGAGTGAGGGCGCTATAAATTGTGGAAGGTGTGAACCCGGTACCTAATTCTCCTGATGTCACAACAGAAGCTATGGTATAACTCACATCCCCAACGGCTGCCGTATCGATGCCAGTCACAGTGACTAGTTGCCCTGTTCCAAAATTTGTTGGTGTGAATGTCAGTGGTGCTGTCGGAAAACTCACAAGGCCACCAGGAGTGGTGCTAAAGTTCACTGTGATATCTGCTGTTGGTTGTGAATCCAGATGGACATAAAATGCAGACGATGCCCCAGACTGCGAGGTAATCACCGTAGCTGGAATGAATCCAGAAGTAGTAACGCCAGCGCTATCATTATCATTCAAAGTGAGCATTGGATAATTAGAAGACGGATAAGGATTCACTCCATTATAAAATCCATCTGAGGAAGAAAGAACCCCCACAACAATCGGACAAGATACATTTCCGTCATCAACAGCATCATCATTGGGAGTCACAGTGATAGTGTTATGTGCTCCCATCGTATTCCAGTTGGCACTGGTGATGGTCACGGAACTTGCGGATAGAGAAAATTGTGGGACAGAGGGACTGACAATCAATTCACAAGGGAAGGTGGTTGTGACCGATACGGGAACCGTGACATCATCGGTTGGAGCTTGGCTAAGTAAAATATAGATGGGAAAGGCTGCCGAATTTTCTGCCCGAGTCATACTGATCGGTGTCACCACAGTAATCGGATTTTCGGATGTACTATAGTTGAGAAGGGTAGCTGTCGTTCCTGTACTTCCGACAAAACTAACATACCAAGAAGGCATGGAACCGATTTCTGTTCCATTCACTGTTACCGTATAACTGACGTTCCCGTCAGTTAAGGCATCAGAAACCCCTTGGATCTCCACAGGAACAGAAGTGCTCCAATTGGTTTCATCAAAGACATATTGTTTGGAACTCACAGGAGATCCACCATCATTGATCATCCCTTCTGTGGAATCAGAGCTAGCAACGGTCACTGTCACTTGGTTTCCAGGAAGGGGCCTGCTTCCCAGTCTGAGACTGTACATCGCTGATTGTCCAGCTTCTGTTGTGAAGTAAGGTTGGCCTGCATTTAAGGTAAATAAAATACTCGGAGAAGGATTGTCATCATCTGTGATGTTGATGGTGATGTCTGCGGGATTCAAACCTTCATAATCGGTTCCCGATCCCGAAATCACACCTAACGTAAGTGTGTGGGTTCTTGTATTGATCTCATTGATCGAATCATTGGTGACCATGACGGTCACCGTTTGTGTTGTAGAATAATTAGTATGAGTGAAGGTAAGACTTGCCGGTGAAAATGTATATTGAGTGGAGTCCGGTAAATTGAAGGTTTCCCCTGTGATGGGAATGGTCACCGAACCAGAAGCACAAGCAGCTAAATTGCCGGGAGTGTCACAAGGAGCCGAATTCAAACGGACAGTGAAAGTACCATCACTTCCTCCTTCGGTGAGATTTAAGGTCGTGGAAGATATTGTAAAACCAACCGTATCATTGTCTGTGACTGTGATCACCAAATTCCCTGTTGCCGCTGTATAACCGGGAAGACTTCCTGTTGGATAGAGTCCTGTGAAATAAGATCCACTGGCTTGGGGGATATGAACTGTGACAGGAATGTTCCCATCATCGAAGGAATCAGAAACGGAACGAATGGTCACCACTTGCACCAACGAACGGGCAGGCTGCGAACTATTCAGGTGATACCAGTGATAGTGGTTGGGATGT
>NZ_JAFFPS010000059.1 GCF_016919165.1 Leptospira chreensis | reverse complement strand
ACCATCAAACCTTTGGATAAAGAAGCCATCATCGCCAAAGCAAAAGAATGCGGGGCCATTGTGACTTGTGAAGAACACAATGTCATCGGTGGTCTTGGTTCTGCTGTGTCAGAACTCCTTTCGGAAGAGTATCCAGTTCCTGTCATCAAAGTGGGAATGAAAGATACATTCGGAAAGTCGGGAACTTGGAGTGGTCTACTTGATTACTTTGGTCTTCGTGCAAAAGACGTTGTGTCCCACGTAGAAATCGCAATTTCCAAAAAGAAAAAATAAGGTTTTGGTTTCGGTTATGACCGGTGCCGGAGCTCCCCTACCATCCATCCTAGAAGAAACTGAAGTAAGGCCGCGTCGGAGTGACGGGCCTTGGAAGGTTGTGCTATGGGATGATGACTTTCATACCTACGAATACGTGATCGAAATGTTAATGGATGTTTGCCAAATGCCTTGGGAAAAGGCCTTCCAACATGCAGTGGAAGTCGACACTCGAAAAAAAACCATAGTCTTTTCAGGGGAATTGGAACACGCCGAGTTTGTCCATGAACGGATCTTAAACTATGGCCCAGACCATCGGATGAGTTCCTCCAAAGGGTCTATGACGGCTACCTTAGAACAATAAGTTTACATCTTACGTTCTAAAGCGTAATTCCTTTCTGGAACAAGCAGTGATGAAACAGATTCATTGGTATCCACTTTGATATTGGTTTGTGGATTGTAAGTATCCAACATATAATCCCCATCTACAATGAATTGGTAATGGTATTCCCCCGGAAGTAATTTCTTTTCGAGAGTAAAAACTCCCTTTCTGTCTTTTTTTAGGAAGTCATGTTCTGGGTTCCAGTCATTGAAACTTCCCACCACGCGAACCACTTCCGCATTTGGTAAATAAATTTGAAATTTAACCGTTCGTAAGTCTCGTTCTTCGTTTGCTGAATCTTCGAGTACCATGGTTCTTGTTTGACGGTCTGTATCTTTTCCTTCTAAAATATAACGCGAATAGTAAGACCCGGATCCATCTTCCAATTTATCAAAGTTTTCTGGATCATAGGTAAGAAGGCCGTTCACTCGGAACTTGTATTCATACACCGGATCTTCTTCGTAGGTGTCTGTAATTTGTGTGGGTTCGACTACGGTATAATAGATCCCGTATTGGTTTCGTTTCATATCGGAACATTCCCAATTATTAAAACTACCACAGATTTCTACGGCTTCGTCCCTAAGTCCATTGTAAGTAAATAGAATCCCTCTGTGGATGAGTTTGCCGGAAGATACGTAAGATTCCACATCGAGATAACGAATGTAACGTGGAGCGATATTTTTTTTGAGACTTTCCAGTTGCCAGAGGTAATAGACCGTATCCTGGTCTTCGGTTTCATCCGACATCTCTAGTTCTTTTGAGGAAAAACTTCCAATCCAATCCATTCCCTCGTCGGCAAAGATTCCGATTCCTGTGAAAAAGAGTAAAAATAGGGCGATACGGATGGATTTCGATTTCATCATAGTCGTGGTCGTACAGAGTCCTTCTAGATAATTTTCGGCAGAAATGAAAAAAGAGAGTGAAAGGTTTTTTTCCGAAGGAACCATCTGACATAATAAAAAAAATATTCTGTCATTTTGAGAAGGGGCCGATAATTCATTAGGAATAGACCCTTAAATGGCTGAGCCGATAGACAAATTGAGTCCGGAAGAAATTACACAAATCGAGACGATGTTTTCGGCTCTCAATAAAAATCCGCAGTCTTCGGAAGAACTGAATCCGATGGCTAAGGCTTTACGTGAGAAACTGGGATATACCAGTCCTATGGCTCCGTCCGATCCGGAAGCCGATTCAGAAGAAAATTCCGGCTCTGCCTTTGATGATTTTGATAACGAAGGGGCAGATGACGCAGAAGCGGGAGATCCATTTGCACCCCTAGAAGATGAGGACGATGATTTTGGTCCTCCCAAACTTCCGAACCGGGAAGCGGAAGAAGACGATGGAATTGATTTAGATGAACTCCTCGGTGAAGACTCACCGAAACCCACTCCCACACCAGAAGCCACTGACGATTTTGACTTTGATACCCCAGCTGCTGCAGACGATACGGATCCATTTGCTTCCGATTCGGGAACAGCAGAAGAGGCAGATCCTTTTGCTGATATGGGTTCCACACCCGCCGCTACCGAAAGTTTTGGTGATGATCCTTTTATTAATTTAGATGCGATTGATGAAGCTCCCCTAGAAGATAAACCAGCCCCTGTCATTGGTGACGATCCTTTTGCTAATTTAGGCGGGGATGATATCCCTCCTACGACCGACGAAGACCTGTTTGCTGGCTTTGATTCTGGATCGGAAGAGACCACTCCTTCTGGTGGTGATGATTTTGATTTTGGAGCCGGGGCCGACACACCTTCCTCTGGTGGCGATGATCCTTTTGCTGATATGGGTTCCACCCCGACACAGTCAGAAAGTTTCGGTGATGACCCCTTCGGCGGACTCGATACTCCAACCTCTGATACTGGTGGCGGCGATGATCCGTTTGGTGATCTTTCTGCACCGGCAGCAGGTGGAGATAGTTCTTTTGGCGATGATCCTTTTGCTGATATGGGATCGACTCCAACGCAGACAGAAAGTTTTGATGACGATCCGTTCGGAAATATGGACAGTCCGTCCGCTCCTTCTCGTGACAACGAACCGGCTGATCTAGGTGGTGGGTTTGATGATCCGTTTGGAGACTTGGGTGTGGGAATGGAACCTCCGAGTCTGGATGATGATCTCGGAGCTCCCTCTTTTGATGATTTAGCACCATCGATTGATGATATGCCTGTCTCCACAATGGATGACTTTGGTTCTGATGGACCAGGGGGATTTGAGGAAGACCTCATGTCTCTTGGCAAAGAAGACGAGCCGGAAGAGTCACTTGAGGCCAACCTAACCGATGAAGAGTTGGCGGTTATTCAGTCCGAACTACTCCGTTACCCACCAAAACTTCGTCGTACAATCATTGATACGATTGTGAACCAAAGGATTCCGGTTCGCAATCAGAAAGAAATCATTGAACTCATTAAGGCACAACAAAAACCAGAAGACATTGCTAGTTACTTAAGTGGACTTCTGGGAGAACGAGTCGAACTCAGTGACTCCACTGGTAAATTTGCGGCCGATGGTGTGCCGATCATTGCCAGCCGAGATTCGTATACCAAAGAAGGGGCTGCCCGCAAACGAGAGTTAGTTCGTCGGACAATATTATCTTCAGCAGCAGCGGTATTCCTTGTATTTGGAATTGTAACTCTTTGGAAATACGTCATTGTTCCGTATCGTGCCAAAGCCCAATATGCACTGGGTCTTGAAAAAATTGAAGAATTCGGTTATGAAACAGATGCTTTGGAGAAGAAAAAACTTCTCGCTGATGCAGAAAATTATTTTATCAAAGGGGAAGAGATTTTCCCGCATAACTTAGAGTTTTTAAACAAATACTGTACTGCTTATACTAAAGTGGGGCTTTATGAGAGAGCCTTTGAAAAATGTTTTGGAAAAGTAGAACCAGATTTTGGTTATGAACCAGAAGACAAAGAACACAAACGCGCATGGGAAAATAGAAAAGAAGTTCCAAACATTAGTTTTGCGAAAAAAACAGAATGGAATGATGCCGGTGTGGAAACAGCAGGTAGAAGACCACTTTCGGAACTCGCATTTTATCTTACCTCTCAAGACAAAGTTCCAAGAAGGGTTTTAAAAGCGGGGGCTTACATCGCATCCCGTTTAAAATACAATGTCCATGATATTGATACCTACATTGCGCTTGGAACTTTCCATTCCTTCCACAGGAAGGACTTCATTGAAGTTCCACCAGGCAGCAATCGCAAAAAATATAAAAATGACCACCTTGCCATTGAATACTTCAAACGAGTGTTTACCGATGGTGGTGACCCAGACAATGTAGATGCGATCGCAGGCATTGCTAAGATTTTTTACAACAAACAAGAGTTTGGAACGGCTGTTAAATACTATAACGATATCATTGAAAAGTATCCTAAAAATGCCATTGGCCATGGTGGAATTTTATCTACATACATAGAAATGTGGAAACGGGATAAAAATCCGCAGTATGTTTTAAACCACCATAGGCAGGTTCGGAATGCATTAAACATTGAAGATGAACTCTCCCTTTTTGTTTTAGCAAAACTTGCATCTTTCTATATTGATTTGGATTCGGAAGAAGTCAGAATCAAATACAACATCAACCCTGAAGACCAAGTCACTGGTATGGAAATTGATGATAATGTGGAATACCTTCTAAACATTGCTTATGGAAAAGAAGGTGGTTCTAAATTTGCGGAAGGATACTACCAAAGAGCTCGGTTCTATTTCAAAAAAGAAGAAGCGGCACGTGCCCTTAAACAATTGGAATTGGCATCAACTTACGATATCCGCCACTACTTAGCGGTTTTACTCATGGCTGAGTATTATATCCAAACAGAAAATTATGATGAAGCGGTCAAACTCCTCAGAGAAGCGGATGATCGTTATCAAAATTATAGAGAAAGGCTTGGGGAAAAAGATGAGGATGAAACCTTACTCGAAGGGAGTCCAGGAAGGATTTCGTTTAACCTAGGCAAAATCCAATTTTTGGAAGCCGCTGGAATTAACATAACAGACAATATACGAGAATTCCCTGGTAAAAAAATCTATCCAGAACGCAGTATTGGAACTCTTTCTTATGAAGAGAAAGAAAGACGAAACGGTCTTTTTATGGCTCGTGAATCTTTCTTAGCAGCCCTTGATCGAGACATCTCTAAAGATCCAAAGATTGTCAGAGAATGTTATTATTACTTAGGTTGGATTGATTACAACCATGGAGACTTTGCACAAAGTTTGGATTTTTGGGCAGAACTTCCTGAAGAAGATATCTATAATAACGCAACCTTACTTTTCGGAAAAGGGAATGCTTTCTATTATACAAGACAGTACAATGCGGCCCTTGGCAACTATCTGAAGTTAAAAGATGATTTTGAACTGAAAGAACAAAGTTTGGGAAGGATCGATACAGAAAACTCTGATCATAGAGAAGTGTATGAAACTCTCACTGCTCTTTATAATAATATTGGGGCAGTGTATGAGAAAAAACAAGATACCATCAATGCTCTCAAATACTATTGGAAGGCAATGGAAACTGCAAGAAAGATTGGTTCTGTGAGTGAAATTGCCAATTCCAATAAAGATTTGGTATTTGCTCGAGCCAAACTCGACCGCGAACCATTGTTAGAAGATTGGCTCGCACCGACACTTGACCGGTTGACTCAAATTAAAAAGTAGATTTTTGTAAAGTAGACTTTTAGGTAAGAAGAGCGGAAGCGGAGGACAGATCATTTCTATCCTCCGAATTTGTCTGATTTCAGGTCGTGTTTTGAATTAATGTTTGCGAAACCGTTCGCGAATTCCCAATAGAAAGAAATAGAAAGTTTCCCACATCCTTTGGATTCGGTAAGGTCTTGCGAGAATTCTCCAAAACCAAATTAGTCCTCTTTCTTTGAACCATTCAGGGGCTTTTTTGTCAGCACCAGATAACATATCCAAGGCGCCACCCACACCGATCACCACGGCTTTGCCAAAATATCCAGTATTGTTTTCGATCCAGATTTCTTGGTTTGGAAAGTCCATGGCAAGAAAGATAATGTCGGGACCAGTCTTTCGAATGGCTTCTTTCACTCGCATCTCGCGTTGACGATCCAAATGACCAGCATGCCTTCCCACGATTCGCACCTTAGGAAAATGTCTTGTTAGGTTAAAATAAATTCGTTCTACAATTTCGTCTTTGGCACCAAAGATAAAGGCAGTGAATTCTTTGAGTTCAGCTAGACGAATGAGGTCCATCATCACAGCAATGGGGGTGACTCGTTCTTTGAGTCTACCGGAGGTCATCCAACCAATACCGGCACCTTCCACGAGAATGGTTCCGGCTTTTTCTGCAATCCGGTGGAGCGACTTTTTCGGACGCATCCGCATGAGTTTGATGGGATCTAAAAATAAAACATGGTGCATGCCTTCTTTTTTCTCAAGCACGCGAAAGAGTTTAGCGATGGCTTCGTCAGTGGTGACGTTGTCGATGGGAATTCCCAAAACTTTCAGAGTTTCCAGCTTGGAAACATCGATATTTTGGTATTCTAGTAGAATATCCCTCTCATCTTTTGAGGAATTGTGAACGATTTCGCTCAGTTGCTTCATGTAGCCGGGCTTTCCTTTCCTATCTAAAACATTATGTCCAGTTCCCTCTATTGTCGCCTCTAAATTTTTAAAAACTACCGTTTTTTCACTTGGATTGGAATCGAAAGAACGAGAAAAAGTATCAAAATGTTTCGAAGCCATCTTTTTTCAATATTGACTCTCATTCTTCTCTCAAGCGCAAGTTATGCGGAAAAACTTTCCATTTATGGAACGATTCAAAATGGTACCACGGGTGGTCTTGGTAAGGCTGATTCCATTCGTATGTTGGCTTTACAAGGAGCGATGGTTCCGTTAGCAGACATTGGTCCACAGACGGGTAAGTTTCGTTTTCCAGAAACGGAATTGCCGGAAGGAGCACCTATCCTCTTACAAATCCAATACCAAGGTGTAAATTATAATAAAATGATTCCGCCAACCACCAAATTTCGTACATCTCCGCAAGAGGTGACTGTGTATGATACGGGTGCTGATCGCAAACAAGTCGCGGTAAAAAGCTTAATGCAAGTTATGCGAGAAAAAAAAGGCCTTCGTGTCTTTAAACTGTTTCTGATTGATAACTCCAGTAAACCTCCCAAATCCTATGATTCTAAACTTTCTCCTTTAGAATATTCTGTTGCAAAAGAAGCGACAGAGATTTTAGCACAAATTCAACAGCCAGGAAGTAAGATGGCAATTCCACTCGGAATTCCAGAAGGTAAAAATGGAGGTAGGATTTTGGATCGTGCTATCCTTCCTGGTGTTTCAGAGATGCAAATTTCCTATTTCATTCCCAATGATCATGAAACATTCAGCGAACGAATGTTAATTGAATCGGAGAATGGAAAATTTCCTATCTTTGTTAAACCACAAGATATGGAAATTAATACCGGTGAAAAAACACCTGTCACTAAACTGGATAAAGATGTTCCACCGGGCCTTAGTGCTTATATTCTTAGTTCTTTAGATTTTGGTACCACTGTGGAGTTTACCTTCTCAGGGGGAAAACCACTTCCGACGATTTCCAATAATGCAAATCCAGAAATTTGGAACGGCTCCATACTCACCAGTTGGGATCTTTCTCTTTTTGCGGTTGTTGGATTTCTTGGACTTCTATTTACGCTCTCATTTATTTTTGTCTATCGAAAACAAATAGAAAGGAAAAACAATCCATGAACCCAAAACAAACAGTAAGAGATAAATCCTATTTGCGATTCTTTGGTCTCGCCGAACTCGCAGATCATGGTGCCAGGGGAATTTTGGCATTTTGGGTTATTTTAGGTATGGCCTTCTTTTTGTTCGGTGATCAAAACTTAATTGCACCGAATATGAAGAACATTGGAGCTTCCCTTGGAATCACAGATCCAAACGACGTTGATTGGAAGTTAGGTGGAATCATTCCTGTATTGTTTTTTATTTTGGGTGGAGTGGTATCTTTGTCGATGGGTTACCTATCGCAAACATTCTCGCGAAAAAACTTACTTCTCGCAACTGTGTTACTCGGTGAAATTCCTTGTTTTTTAACGGCTTATGTAGAGACCTATGATCAGTTTTTAATTTTACGAACACTTTGTGGATTTGGCCTTGGTGGGATTTTTCCATTACTCTTTAGTTTGATTGGTGATTATTTTTCCAGCCAATCCAGAGCCATCGCTACCGGATATGTATCCTTGGCAATGGGACTTGGTGTGGGAGTTGGACAACTTCTTGGTGGTATTTTGGGTGGAGCCGATCCCATCAATGGATGGCGAGCATCCTTTATCTACATGTCTGCTCCTTCCTTTTTATTTGCCGCTGTATATTTGTTTTTTTGTAAGGAACCCAAACGTGGTGGTGCCGAAGGTGTTACAAGCGATGAGTTATCACATAAAATCAGTTTGAAAGATTTTAAATTACTCTTTGAAAGTAAAACAAACTTAGGCGCCTTTTTACAAGGCCTACCTGGTTGTATTCCTTGGGGTGTATTTTTTGTTTATTTGGCTGACTATTACGAACACACTTATCATCTTTCCAAAGAAGTCTCTGCCGGTATGATTACTTTTGCTGCGGTTGGGATTTTCATTGGAACATTTTTTGGTGGAGTACTTGGTCAAATTCTTTATAACATTAAAAAAGCTTACCAACCTCTATTGTGCATTGGAACCACATTCTTTGGTGTGTTCCCTGCTTTGATGTTATTATATGCCTTTGATATTGTTCCTTATATGGGTTTATTCATTGCGTTGAATATTTTTACAGGAATTATGATTTCTGTCACGGGGCCTAACGTCCGTGCTGTGTTGCTCAATGTCAACGAACCGAAATCAAGAAGTGCGATTTTTTCTATCTATAACTTAACAGATGATTTAGGAAAAGGACTTGGGCCGGTAATGTCTGCGGTGATTTTAGGTTTGACCCCTGATCGTGGGCTTGCACTGTCTATCTCCATTCTTTTCTGGATTCCCTGTGCTTTGTCTTGGTTACTCATTTTGTTTAACTATGAAAAAGACGAGGAAAAAATGCATACGTTGATGAAACAAAGTGTTTCGAAAGCATAACTTTTCTTTGATTTGAGATACAATGGGCATTAAACATTATTTACTCGATATTGAAGGGACAACGGCACCAATTGCCTTTGTCCATCAGATACTTTTCCCTTATGCAAAAAAACATATTGTTCCTTTCTTAAGGGAATATCGTTTTTCAGAAATTCGTTTGAATGAAATCCAATCAGAGTATGAGAAGGATTCTTCTTTACGGGAAGAGATTTTTCTATCTCGATTTACAAAACTTGAAACCAAAACGAAATCTGAACTTTTACCTTTTTCCTCTGAGATCATTCCCTCTTATTTTGAATATTTGATTGAGAAGGATCGTAAATTTGGCCCCTTAAAGGAAATCCAAGGGAAGATTTGGAAACAAGGTTATGAATCAGGAGAAATCAAAAGTATTGTTTACCCAGATGTTCCTGAATTTTTGAAAAAAGCAGAGGAAGAGGGGATTCAGAACCATGTGTATTCTTCTGGTTCTGTAGAAGCACAAATTTTAATCTATCAGTATTCGGAGTTAGGTGATCTTAGGAAATATTTTACTTCTTATTTTGATACTGCTGTTGGTGGCAAAAGAGATAAGGTAAGTTATGAGAACATCGCAAAACAATTAGAATCTCCGCCGAACCAAATTCGTTTTTTTACAGATATAGTGGAAGAAGCAGAGGCTGCGAATGCGATCGGGATGGATGTCGTCATCCTCAATCGCCCCGGAAACATTCCACAAAAATCACATTCTTTTCCTGTTTGGGATCAGTTTTAAGTCAGAACCAAAATACTGAATGAGTAAATTCCAATCAGGATTGGAAATAAAATTTTCCAAAACAGATTGGCCCCTTTTAGGTTCATAAAGACAAAACAAATTAATAAAAACTTGATGGCACTCATTAGAATCAGATTCCAATTTCCTGGAATCATTTGTCCCATTCCGAAAAAAGAAAAATAAACAATGAACATAAGAATGGAATATGTAAGTATGATGATTTTCATTTTGTTTTCCTATTGAATCAAATAGAGAGCAGGATAAAGTAGTAGCCAAATCAAATCACACATATGCCAAAAAACGGCGCCTGCTTCTAGGTTTTCCGTGGAAATCGTTTTTCGTCCATAATACACAATCAAAAGAATAAGAATTCCCACTGCTACATGCAAATAATGAAATCCAGTAAGTAACCAATAATAACTGAAGAAATTGCTAGTCTCTAGAGTGAAACCTAACATCCATTTCTCTCTAAATTCATAAAATTTTAAAAACAAAAATCCAATGCCGAATAGTATGGACGCAGATAAAAAGATTGTATAAAGGTTTAACTTCGCTTTGGTTCGAAATTCTAAGGCAAGCGCGATACAAAAACCACTAGTAAGTAAGAAGATCGTATTAAAAAATGCAAAATTTTTGTTTAGATGCGATTGTAAAAACAAAAAACCAGCAGGATCTTTGGACTTATCATACACCAAAGAACCAATTCCCAAACAAAAGGTAAGAACTTCGACAAGGACAATCATCCAAATGAGGATACCTCCCGGTGGGTACCATAAGGATTCGTTCAGTGGTTCTGTTTCTTCATTCATGAAATTCTCCTTTACTAGGAATGATTTATAAACACTAGAATATTCAATTTGTCTATAAAACAAAATTGCGAATTATTCTAATTCTATCATTGCTATTTTTACTTCATAAGCGAACAATCTGTACTTATTAATTCGATTGAACATGGTTTCCTATACAATTGAATGATTCTAAGTAGCAATTAACATGTGTTCTTTCTAATAAACTTTATGTTATTAGAAAAATTCAAATTCGTACTTGATGTAAATCAATGCACATAGCATAATCTGCAACTACAATTCAAAAAACTGGAAAATAGGAGGCAAGAATGCTATCAAAATCGCAAGCTAGGGCGTTCTTTTTGGGAGGCACTTTTTTGTTTAGTGCTGTCTTTGTGTTTCTCACTGTGGATACCTTGCGACAAACCGATTCCCGAACGAATGCACAAAACATCACAGAAGATGTTTTGAAAGGTAAAGAAATTTGGGAAAAAAACAATTGTATGGGATGCCATACACTGTTAGGTGAAGGTGGGTATTATGCACCTGACTTAACCAAGGTTGTCGAAAGGCGAGGGGCCACTTGGATCGATGTGTTTTTGGATGATCCAGAGGCTATGTTTCCTGGGGAACGCAAAATGGTGAAGTACAACTTCTCTAAAGAAGAAAAGGGACAAGTCATCGCCTTTTTGGATTGGGTGGGTAAAATTGATGCCAACGGCTGGCCTCCGAAACCAAACATTCCTATTGATTCGATTGCGACTCCTCCGGCACCACAAACTAAAACAAATGCTGTTGTTGTCACCCAACCAGAAAAATTTTCTCAACTTTGTGTCGCCTGTCATTCGGTAGGTGGAAAAGGCGGAAATGTTGGGCCGGCACTTGATCATGTTGGAAGTAAATTTGATTCTGATTATCTCAATCGTTGGTTATCAAATCCACAGGCCATCAAACCGGGAACAAATATGCCAAAGTTGCCGTTAACTGATCCAGAAAGAAAAGATATCGTTACTTATCTTTCTGCATTGAAATAAGGAGAAACAATGAGATTCCAATCACAAAAGGTCGCATATTGGTTCTTTGCAACTTGTATGTTACTCTTATCTTTACAAATCGTATATGGCTTCATTATGGGATTTGCTCGTATCGGAATGGATGGATTACATGATTACATTCCATTTAATACAGCTCGTGCCACACATACAAATTTACTCGTTGTATGGTTGTTAACTGGATTTATGGGTGCAGCCTATTATATCATCCCTGAAGAATCAGATAGGGAACTATATAGTGTAAAACTTGCGTACATCCAACTCATTTCTTGGGTAGTTGTTGGAGTGATTGCAATTATTGGATTTCACTTTAATTGGTGGGAAGGACGTAAGTTTTTGGAAATACCAAGGCCACTGGACTACTTGGTTGTTGTGAATGTTTTAACTTTTTTGTTTAACATCGCTATGACCATTTGGGATGCAAAAAAAAGAAGTACAACACAGCTTGTACTTTTCTTTGGGTTGTTATGTGCCGCCTTACTTTACTTACCTGGTATGATTTACTTCGACAATCAAACGATCGATTCCTACTTTCGATGGTGGGTCGTGCATCTTTGGGTTGAGGGAGTATGGGAACTCATCATGGGTGGTATCCTTTCTTTTTTACTCATCAAACTCACTGGGGTGGACAGGGAAGTCATCGAGAAGTGGCTCTATGTGGTTGTCGGTTTAACTTTCCTTTCTGGAATTTTAGGAACAGGTCACCATTACTATTGGATAGGAACTCCTAAGTATTGGCTTATGGTCGGTGGTATTTTTTCTGCTTTAGAACCTCTTGCCTTCTTGGGTATGGCGATCTGGGCACTGAATATGTATCGTAAAAAAGGAAAAAACCATCCAAACAAAATTGCTCTCTATTGGACACTCGGAAGTGCTATGATGTCTTTTATTGGAGCTGGTTTTCTTGGATTTGCTCATACATGGCCTGCTGTTAATCAATGGACACATGGAACACTCATCACGGCAATGCATGGACACCTCGCTTTTTGGGGCGCTTACGCCATGTTAGTGTTAGCTGTTATCTCCTACGCGATGCCAAATTTAACCGGAAGAAAACTGTTTACCGGAATGTCTGGTTATTTAGCATTCTGGGCATCAAATATTGGGATGTTAGGAATGACGGGAGCCCTCGCTGTTGCTGGAATCACACAAGTTTATTTGGAGCGCAAGTTAGGAATGGATTTTTTGGTTGTACAAAAAGAAATCATTTTCCACTTCATTGGAATGTTACTTGCTGCCACTCTATTCGCGATTGGAATCGCTTACTTTATTGTTGATTTCATTCGACATGGACTTCCCTCAAACGAGGCGATTGGAAAAAATGTTGGTGATCTCGATTAATTTATGTTAACGAAGAAAGCACCCTATTACGAACCAATTGGTAAGGAAGTAGAAATCTTTCAAATGGCGGCGGAGAATTCTCTGCCGCTTTTGTTGAAAGGGCCTACAGGATCTGGTAAATCGCGATTTTTGGAATATATGGCTCACTTAATGGATCGTAGATTAATTACCATTTTGTGTAATGATGAAACCTCCTCTGTAGATTTGGTGGGTAGATTTATTGTCAAAGGAGCTGATACCATTTGGATGGATGGGCCGTTGACCACGGCTGTCAAAGAAGGCGCTATTGTCTATTTGGATGAAATTGCGGAGGCAAGGCCAGACACTCTCGTAACAATCCACTCCTTAACAGACCATCGCCGCACTTTATACCTAGAAAGAAAAAATGAAGAAATAATCGCACATCCCGATTTTTTGCTCGTAGCCTCCTATAATCCTGGATACCAAAGAGGGTTTAAAGAACTAAAACCATCCACCAAACAACGATTTATTGGAATGGACTTTCCTTATCCCAAAGCTTCGTTGGAAGAAAAAATTGTAATGGGGGAAACCGAAATCAGTGAATCCATTGCCAAAAAATTAGTTCAGTTTGCGGGCCTTGTTCGCAATCAACCAGAGTTAGGATTAGCGGAAACCGTATCAACGAGGTTACTTGTTTCTTGTGCAAAATTGATGGCAAAAGGATTATCACCGCGACTTGCCGGAAGGACTGCGATCATTCTACCTCTTTCCGATGATCCCGATACGATTGGAGCTCTACAAGATAGCTTCGATCTGATCTTTTAGGATCTGACTTTGGAATGGGATCAGTTTTTATTTTACCAAGGCCATAAACTTTGGAAAAAAATACGTAAAAAACTCACACCACCTAATCCGTATTATGCATACAATATCAAATCAGAAGAGGTGAGAATCCTTAAGTATTTGCAGTTACTCAGAAAAGAAACGGTCACTCTCATTCTTGGTGGTGATACTGTTTCACTCGGACAGAATTTTCTAAAAATTCCAGAGATAGTTTACCTGTTTCCCTCCGAATCTATTTCTAAAACATTTGTTCGTATTTTCCTAGCTTATCTTTCTTTTCTTTATGATTTGAAATACGATCCTAAAAAAAATAATATAAACCTCCCTTTATCAAACGAAGGATTTTATTTCTCCTTTCGAAAATTTCTAAAACAGTTTTCTGGTATTTCCGGTGATTGGAAAGAAATCCGAAAAGAAAGATTGGGGATTCGTAAAAAAGATCCTTTGCAGTTTACAAAAATCAAGTCCTTACTCCTTCAGGCATCAGCTCCTAAGATTGATGGGAAAGTGTTAAATCCATCTGGTAAGGATTTTAAGTCACAAGTAACAAAACAAAAGATCCAATCTAAAGAATCAAAACAGAAATTAGATCCGAGAGATGCCGAACTTTTGGAAGTGGATGAGAAAAAAATCGAAGAGTACACTTTGGGTCACAATTTTGAAAAGATTGAAACTGTAGAAGAATTTGATGGGCAATGGCGAGACATTGATGGGGAAGAAGATATGGAAGAAGAGGAAGCTTTACAAGAGTTGAATCTGAAACATATCATTCGAACCGAAGATCCTGTGCATACAACTCGAACGAGTGAATCTGGAGTGGGAACATTACTTGAAATTTTAGATACTAAGGAAGTGGGAACGACTTTCACATACCCTGAATGGGACTTTAAATTAAAAAATTATAAACCGAACTATTGTTCTGTTGTTGAAGAGCATCCAAAACAAAAAGACAATACTTATACAAAACAAATATTAGAAAAACATCATTCTGCTTTAAATCATCTAAAAAAGAAGATGATCGCTCTCTTAAACCAAACACGAATTAAGAAACGTCTCATAGCTGGAGCAGATATTGATTTGGATGCGCTTGTTGATCGGTATGCTGATATCAAAGCAAAAGTTAGTCCCTCAGAATTGATTTATATGAATCCTATTCGAGATGTTTCGGATATGGTTTTGTATTTTCTGGTTGATGTGAGTTTGTCTACAGATTCCTGGATTCAAGAGAAACGAATTTTAGATGTGGAAAGAGAAAGTTTACTTTTGTTTTCAGAAGCTCTTTCTGAACTGAAAATTCCATTTGGAATTGCTGGTTTTTATTCCAGAACTCGTAATTACAATCAATTCATTCATTTAAAACAATTATCTGAACCTTGGGTCATGGCTCGCGATCGTTTGGATTCCCTTTCGCCAATCGGATATACGCGAGTGGGACCGTCACTTCGCCATATTCATTCCCTACTCAAAGAAACCACTTACAAACAAAAATGGATTATTTTAATTACGGATGCAAGACCCAATGATTATGATCAGTATGAAGGTAAGTATGGAATTGAGGATGTAAATAAAGCAGTTGGTGAATGTTTGTTAAGTGGAATTCAAGTTTATACTTTGGCCATTGGAACGGAAGAGAAACCAACAATTCCTGCCATGATGAGAAACGCTAGTTATCAAATGTTGTTACATCCGGAAAGGCTCCTCGATTCTTTACAAGAATTCTTTCGAAGAGCCATTGGTGTATAAAAACTTAAGATGGTTTTCCGTCGGGTCTTGGGCTAAATAAAATTTTAGTGTATTGAATGAGAAAAATCAAAAAAGTTAAAATCCAACCGAAACCGGATAAATAGTATGCCCATTTGTATTCTCCAAATAATGGAAAAAAAACTCTCACAATCACGGAAAGATTTAAAATGATGTAGGCAAAAACAGTTAGGGGAGAGGCAACAATACTCCGTCCTGTATGTCCTAAACTCACCCTTGTGATCATTCCATAGATAAAGATACCAAGCCCGCCAACAGTTAAACTATGGATCGATGACGAAACCGGAAAGTATCCAAGTAATGATAAACTATAAAATAAAAAACCCAAACAGACCCAAAAGTAACCCTTATATAAAATCCATAATATAGGTGTTTTGTATGATTTCCAAGGTTTCCAGGAAAGAAAACGAATGGTATTTGTAATGAATAAAGAAAAACAGATGAGAAATGAAATGAGAAGAACCAAGGAACCAAAATTGATACTTTTAAAATCCAAGTGATAAGATTGATTTTTTAAAAAGAAAAATTCCCCTATTTTGAATGCGTAAAAAGCAAATGGTAAGTATAAAATGGCGGTTTCTAATTTTGGAATTCGTTTGAAGGAATATCCTGGAATGACCACTCCAGAAAAGAAGGGAACCACTCTCCCTCCAATGATTAAAATCAAAAACAGAATCACAAAAATACTCAAATGAACCAATGGTAAAGTTAGTTCTGGTTCTAAAACAGAGCGAGCAGAAAGTCCACTGAACAAGTGAAAGATGGTAAAAAGTCCATAATGAAAAACAATCGGTCGATTGTGTTTTTGGGTAGGTACCATTAATTTCGGAACTAATAAGTAGATGACCATCAAGTCTGAACTAATATCCAAACCAAAAGATAAATAGGAAAAAAATCCTAGAGGATACATCGAGAATCTACCCAGAGCCCAAAACAAAAGTAGGAAAAATAAGTTCTGACCTTTTAGGATGGTTGAATTTGTCCAATTTTGGACAGCGGTAAAGAGAAAACCGAGAACAATCGCTTTAGAAAATCCAAAAGTCATTTCATAGGAATGCCAATGGATAGAATTAATTTTAATTGGATTTGTAACTGTATTCGAAAGTACTAATAGCCAAAACCCAATGACAAAAACACCATAAACAGAACCAAACCAAAAAAAAGGACGGAAGGCTGTATTCCAAAAACTTAAGCTAAAGAATGAATTCTTCATACTATGATCCTAATAAAAATTAGAATCATTTCATTGATGCAAATCAAGAACTAAGCTAAAATTTTAAGTAAACCCTCTTTGTCGAGGATGGAAATTTCTCCTTTTTGGGTGTCGACGAGGCCTTGGTCTTTTAGCTGTTTGAGGATTCTTGAAAATGTTTCTGGTCTTAGATAGAGGAGGGAGGCCATTTGTGTTTGTTTTAAGTTTAGGGAATCAGGTGTTCCATAGAATAAAAAATGCGCCACCCTTTGCATCGCATCCATTGTGAGACCGCGGTTGATTGCCAAATTTAAGGTCTCAATTTTATTCATTAGAGAATGCATAAGAATGTGATTCAGTTCTATATTTTTATGAATGCGACTTTGTACTTCTGTGAGAGGCATTCGGAGAATTGTACTTTTTTTAGTAAATCGGCCGGAAGCCGGATATGGAATTCCTTGGATGACGGCCCATTCAGCAATGATACACACTGGACGAAAAAAAGTTAAAGTAACTTCATTCATGTTCCCATCGTATTTAAAAACTTGTAGGTCTCCCGTAACCAGTAGATCCATATAGGCAACTTTATCACCACCATGAAATAAAAACTCATCTTTTGAAAAAGATAATTCCTGGCATCCTTCAAATGCTTTCATTAATGATTCAGGATTTGGTTTAGTAAGATACTTTATAATCATGAAATCAGTTGGAGTTTATTTTTTCTTTTTGAAGTTAGGAAGTTTGATTTCTGTTTCTTTTAAAAATTTCCAAAAACGTTTTAATGTTACTTTCCAATCTTCTTTTTGTGTCGTAGATTTTGAATTTATCTGTGATTCTGTGATTGGTTGTAACTCAGAAACAGGAACAATCGCGGCAATACCCAAGTCAATTTTGAGGTATTTCTTTTTGATGATTTTGAAATCAATTTTTGCACCTAATAAACGAACAATTTCAAGTATGATCGCCCATTTCACTTTTACGGGTGTCAGTGTGTTATAATTCTCAACGAGATCACTAAATAATCTTCCTGAAACTTTCGGATTGCTATGAAATAATAGAAAACGGAAGTGAACGTTCCCTCTCAAGTCTTGGGTAATGATTAAATCGTTATGATTGAATTCTTTAAACGGAGGAAAATCAACCAATCGAACCACAACCGAATTGATCAAATCCAAACTGTTATGGATTTCCGTTTCAGGATTTACTTTGATAGAGTAGGTGATGTCATCTTCTGGGATCACTTCATTGATAAATGAAATGAAGTTTACTTGTTCTTTGAAAGGGACTTCTTTTAAAACTTCTAATCGCGAAAGTTCGATAATATCATCCATTACATTGTCAATAGATGATTGTACTTCGATCACTTCTTTTACTAAGTTTTTGTCTTTTGTTTTCTGTGTTGATTCGCGATAGGAAATTAGTTTTTCTTTCATTAATTTCAGAGGGCCTGAAATCATTGCGTCCATATAATAAAAAATCTTTTCGCGGAGCGAGTCGGCTTCTTTTAATCTTTCATAACGGTTCTGTAGTTTTCGTTTCATGATGAGAAACTGAAAACGAAGAGCCAGTGTCATTAAAATCAAATATACTAAGAAACTTGTTTCGAGAGAGGATGGGGAATTTAGATACCCTCTTTCAATTAAAATTTCTTTTAGGATCGAATAGAGTAAATAAACGAGGGCAAGGAGGTGGATTGTCGATCCTCGAGTTTGGTCACGGAATTTGTTAAACGTAACATAGATCGCATAACCAATCACGGCGAGTAGATGAATGTCCCAATATCCAATGAAGTTATACCAGAATACGGGGTTTTGAATGATTGCAAAAACTGCAATAAAGAAGAACTGCATTAGTAGGTAAATTCTTTGGTATTTGAAAGGTTTTAATTCGAAAAAATCCTGAATGAATTTAATGAAACCATAAGGCAGAATTAACAGAAAAGAATATTCTATAAATTTTAATATTGAGAAATCATTGATTAGAAAAAAACGAACTTCGTTTTTTGATAGTTCATAAGCAGAGAAAATTAATGCTAAAATACTGAAACTAAGATATTCTTTTTTATCTCTTAGATTGAAGAAGTTGATAAAGAAAAATAACGCGATAAAAAGATAAAAACCAACAAAGATAAGTTCTACGAGAGAATCATAAAGATTTCCGTTTAACGCTTCTTCGTAGGTAACAATACGAATGGGTCCTGTAATGACTCCCGCAGAAGTAGAGAGTGAGGAGTCAATTTTTACAATTAGAACATTTTCCCCTTCTAACAATAAATCATGGGGAATGGGGTAAATTCTAGGTCTTCCAAAGGCAAACTCGTCTGGGTCTTTTCCAAATGCCGAATTGTTTTTTCCAATGAGTACACCGTTGATAAAAACTTCATCCGATTGGTAAATTTTACCAAGTTGTAAAGCTAACGATTTTTGGTGTTGTTCTGTTGTGATTTCAAAACCTTTACGAATCCATATGGCTCCGCGATAACTTTTGTTTAGGTTTCGAAAGTTGCTCGGAACTGTTGTGATATCTAAGTTGTTGGCATTGAATTCATTGCTAAGTATATCAGCGTTGTCGTTGAAATAAATTCCCCAATCATCGCCATCCAAACGGAGTACCACAGTGTTTTCATCTGTGGAACGAGAGCAATGAGTTGTAAGTAAAAAGAAACTTAAAATTAGAATTCGATAGAATGATAAGGATTTCATTTTTTAGGTTTCTCCGGGATACGAATTGTGAATTTGGCTCCCATACCTTCACTTGATTTTAAACTTACGGTTCCACCTAAAAATTTTGCCGTTGCTTCTACTAAAGTGAGTCCAATCCCTGCTCCCGGGATTTCATTTTTTTTGTCACGGTATCCTCGGACAAATTTTTGAAAGATGGTTTCCATTTCCAATTGGCTAAGGCCCATACCTTCATCCATAACAATCAGTTGGTGGTAACCATCGCGATTAAAAAATTCTATACTGATATCTGTTTTTGGATCTGTGTATTGGTAAGCATTTTCAACAAGATTTCGTAAAATACAAAATAACAATTCCTTGGGAAAATAGATCTCCAAGTCATTTGGTTTTACTTCAATGGAAGTATTTTTCCTGTATTGTTCTAAGTGGTTTTCCACACTAGATACACAATTTCGGATTAACTCTGCGATAGAGAAAGATTCATAAAATGGAATGTACGTTTTGTCTTCTAGTTTACGTAGTAGTATGGCTTCCTCTACCATATAGCTCATATAAGATATATGATCTTCTGCTTGTTTGATCGGATCGAGTTCTTGTTTCGATCCCGATTTAGTTTTGGTTTTCTTTTTGGCAGCAGACTTTGTGGCTACTTTGGTTTGTTCTTTGGAAATATTTTTTCCGTGATTGGACGATATATTGTCAATTGCCTTCTTAATTTTTTCCATTCCGGATTTGAATTCAGAGGACAAATTGATCAAAAATCCCGTTTTCACACGTTCCATTTGGATCAGTTCTTTTTCTTGTTCGATAAAGTTTTCCAAACCCAAAACGATATCATTGGAAAGTTGGATCGAGATCATCACAAGAAAAATGAGGAAACCTAAATACAAAGTTCCCGGCATGGAAATGATTTCTAAAGCAGAAAGACTATCAATTAGAATGGTTGGCAACAGAGAGGCAATTCCGATTAAAATAAATTTAACCTTAGCAATGTTAGCCTTTCCATTGTTTACAAATAAATAAATCACAAGGCCCATCGCCACAGGTAAGGCGTAATTAAAAAGAGCAATGACTAGAATCCAGGTTTTAGGAGTTCTAAAAAACAAAGTGATCACAAATAAAACAAATAGAAAGACTTCATAAACCAGGAGCACCACATTTCGTTTCATCTTTAGATACTGGTGCATGAAGTTGATAAAAAATACAGGAAGGCAAATTAGAACTAAGAGTTCTGCAACATAAGACCAAGTAAAACTTTCAAATAAAATATCTCGGTGTTGGGTGCGAATGAGTACATAAATTCCCATAAAAATGGAGAATAGTGCAAAGAAAAAATTCTCTCCCGCTCGACCGCGCACAATCGAACCTACTAAAAAGTAAATCCCCATAAATATAAATACATATCCGCAGACCATAGCAAAGGCTTCTTTTGAAAAAGCAGCTTCACGTAACAGGCGTTCTTTTGCAATGGTAGGTGCTTCTTTGAGTCCGTTTAAATTTGTGGCAGCATAAATGCGAATTGCCATTACATTCAGGCCTGGTTTGAGAAGGTGGGTCGGTAGAGAATAAATTCTGATTTTTTGAAAGTCCACCTCCATCCTAGGTAATACAATTCCTGTTTTATCGACTAAGGTTCCGTTTAGATAAAACTCATCAATGTCTCGGATGCGACCGAGTTGGATGGCAATGGGTTCTACTGGAGTTGTATAGTTTTCTGGTAAATAAAAAGAACAACGATACCAGTGATATCCTGTTAGGTTTTCTGTTTTGGAGATTCCATAATCAGGAACAGAACGTTTGACCCAAAAAGATTCCTCAACGGTTTCATCCCGCCAATCTAAGTTGTCACCTTTTCTAAATAACCAATCTGTTTTTAAAACAACTGGATTTTCGAATGATGTGATCATGGTGCCACAAGGTTCTGCCACCAAACCGATAAAAGCTGGTGACAAAACGAATGCGAACCCGAATACGAGTTGGTAAATACGGGTTTTCGAAATCATATCGGTTCGACGTTTCGAATGGCCTCTTCGATTTCTTTGAGCTGTGTAGAGATCCTTGCGTCGATGGCTCCCACATCTGTTTCGATGATAACTCCGCCACGATCCACTCGAGAATCTTCGTAGATATTGACCTTTCTGAGAGATTCCATAAGTTTGATAAGTTCGTCTTTGTGTGCTGTTGTAAGTTCCAAGTCAGCAAAGTTAACACGAATATCAATTCGGTCACGGTCTTTAATTCGTTTCATTGCTTCGCGAATGTTATTGAGTACAATTTCTTTACGTTCAATGATTTCGTCTTTGATTACTTTTCTTGCGATGACAAGAATCATCTCTACCATTTGTTTTTCAGAGGCAGCAATCATTTCTTCACGGATGTCAATCGCCTTGCCGATGATAGTTCCTAATCGGTCAATGAGTCGTCTTACTTCCCCTTGGCCTTTTTTGAATCCTACTTCCCGACCTGCATCATAACCTTTTTGGTATGCTTCGTGTTCGATCTCAGCCTGTTTCATTTCGGCTTCTTTGATCATACGTTCGACTTCCATCTTAGCACGATCTAAGATTTGTTCCGCTTTGGCGCGACCGGAGTCTTCTTCTAATTTAATTTTTTCTTTGGAGTCTTGCACCATTTGGAAGGCTTTCGTCCTTCCTTCTTCTTCAATGGCTTTGGCTTGTTTTTTTGCGTCTTCTAATAATTGACGAACTTGTTCTTCTGTCTCTTGGCGATACCTTTGTAGTTCCGCTTCGATTTCTTCAATCGATGGACCTTGGTATTGTTCGATGATATTCCCTTCTTGGTCTATCTCGAAGTCTTCTTGTTCGTCGGTCTTATGGAACTTTTTGTACTTATCAGGAAGTTGAATCTCAACTTCTTCTTGTAAGTCGGCAATTTGAATGGGTTTAAAGACGAGTTTTGCCATATCCTTACTTCAATCTCCAGAGTTTCACTTTGCCTTCATTCATTGCCTCGCGTAGTCTATCTAAGATTCCCTTTTGGGCTTCTTCGATTTCTGCTAATGAGACAGGACCTAACGAATCCCATTCGATCTTAATTTCTTTCACAAGCCAAGATTCCAAATTGGAATAAACTTGGTCGCGGAAATCCGTCTCTACACCTTTCAAAGCGCAAGCAATGACAAGGGGATGGATCTCAGAAAAGAACCGAGTGAGGCTCGTCCTTCCTAAATGAAGGAGGTCTTCCAAACGAAAGTAGTGTTCTACTATAGTTTCGGCATATTCTGGGCTTTTTTTCTGAATTCGTTCAATTAAATTTTGAGAAGGCAAAAAAGGAAGTCGAGTAAGGATTTCCCCCGCTGTTTTTGCCTTGCGGCTGCGGATCTTAGAAACCGGCATTTTCTTCTGGATGAGTTCCATTTTGAACCGAAGGAAACGCTCCAATTGGTCCCTTTCTTGGTCCGAATGGTAATCAATTTCGGAAAGTGCCAAAATGATATCTTCCCTGTGGTTTTCCGGGTATTCTGCTAAAACCTCAGAGGCAGTTTCTGGGTCAGAAAAACTAAGAACCCGAGCTACTACCTCGGAAGATTCGTCTGTCGTCAAATTCCGGAGCATTTCCAAAGAATAACTCGGAAGTTCGGACCAAAAGGGGATGGCTGATTTTGAATCTTCTTCTTTTAGGATTTCTTGGAGGAGCGAATACAATTCATTTGTGTCTGGATGTTCGCTATGTGTAGATTTGTTACCAGGAGCACGCAGATCCTGAGGATTATAATCGTGATTCGCATATTCGCCTTCGGAGGGTGATTTTCCGAACGTAGGCTCGGTTTTACCCCTGTTTTTGGGAGAATATACGTGATTCGTATAGCCACCGTCGTCGCCGGAATTTCCACCTAGGGATTTTGGGTTATAACCGTGATTCGTATATTCGCTTCCCGCTCTGCCGGCGCCGGCGTTACTACCACGACCGACCTGGTTTGGGTTGTTTAGGTTTCCTTTTTTTTGGAGGAATCGGGTGAAAGAAAGTAAGATGTCTTTTTCCTGACCCCTGGTTGGGGACGGATTGGATTCCACTTTTAAGAGGAGGGATTCGATTTCCGAATCACTCAAATGAGCAAACACTTCGTCTGGTAAATAGCGGCCTAAGATTTGGTAGGCAAGGGCGGCTTTATTGTATCCGGACGGAGTTTTCATTTAAGAGACATAATAGCTAAACATAGCGGTCGTACAAACCAAAAAATATTATTTTTTTTAATTCGAAAACTTCCTTTTCAAATCCATGTCCTTGGGAGTCTCTGAAGGTAGGGATGACCCGTCAGAAATTAATCTACCTCTGCATTGTGTTTATGACAACGGCTTGTCGCATGGCGAGTCCCTCGACCCAGATCCAATCGGGAGCATTGGACCTGCAAACATTTCCCTTTGATTCTGGGGAAGCGGTATCCCTCCAAGGGGATTGGAAATTTTTCCCGGGTACATTGGACGTTCCTTCTGACGCGAGCCCGACTACTTATCTCCCTGTTCCGGCATTATGGAACCATGCGCCACTCCGATCCGGGTTAGTCGATGGGAAAGGTTATGGCACTTATGTCCTAGACATCAAACTCCCCAACGAAAATCAAATTTATGCTGTTTATCTGCCAGAGGTTCGTACGGCCTTTAGGATGTCTGCAGGTAACAGAAGTTTGGTGTCCGGCAAACCTGGTATCTCTAAAGAAACTACAACTCCCAGTTCCCAAGGCCAAAGTTTCACCATTACTGCTAAAGATAATCTCCAAATTCAAATTGCAGTGAGTAATTTTCATCACAAAGAAGGTGGGCTTCCTAATGCACCAGTTTTTGGCCTTGCAGAGAGTGTTCAAAACTATATTTTAGCTCAAAGTATTTTGGATTTAGCGTTAACGGGCGCTATATTTATGTTTGGATTGTATCATTTTATATTGTTTTTCTATCGAAGTAAACAGAGGGAAGCCTTCTACTTTGGATTTTTCTGTTTTGTATTTGCAATTAGGATTCCCTTTATCGGAAGTAAAACCATTTATGCAGTTTTTCCCAATATTCCTTGGGATTTAGTTATTTATATTGAATATGCCTCTGTTTTTGTTTTGGGTATTTTATTTTTATGGTTTATCGACGGACTTTTTCCTCGGTTTATTGATACAAAGATCATTCGTTACTTTAGTGCCTACGTCCAGTTTATGTTAGTTTATGGTTTGATTATCAAACCGGAAGTATATACCCAATTTGAAATCGTTTTTCAGGTGTTAGGCATTGTATTTGCGACATTTTTAGGAATGCGTTTGTATCAGATGGTACGCCGAGGATTGTCCGATGCTGGGATCTTCTTTGCAGGATATTCGATATTATATATTGGATTTGTTTATGATGTGTTCCTTGCATATACCGGAGAAGGGGAATCTACTTTATCACAAATGGCAGTGTTTTTGTTTTTTGGAGTTCAGTCTACGATTGTTACACTTCGTACGACAAGAACCTTCCGTAAAAAAATTCTCTTAAATGAAGAATTTGAAACTACCAATGAACAATTTATTTTAACGAATCGCTTTTATGCAAAATTTATACCTCGCGACTTTTTAACCCATCTTGATAAAGAAAATATCGAAGAAGTTAGGTTGGGTGATAGTAGTGAAAGGGCAATGACTATTTTATTCGCTGATATTTGGGAATATTGGGACATTATTTATTCGATACCACTTGAAAATAGAATTTTATTTACCAATTCTTATCTAGGAAGGATTGGTCCTTGCGTTCGCAAAAATAATGGATTTATCGATAAATATATTGGAAGTGCCATCATGGCATTGTTTGACGGTGGAATTCAAGATTCGATTAAAGCTGCAGAAGACATCCAATGGGAATTAAAAAAATACAATGAACACAGGCACAGTGTTGGTTATGCACCATTACATGTGGGAATCGGTATTCATTCTGGCGATACTATGCTCGGAATTTTGGGAGAAGAAGAGAGGTTTGAGTCTACTGTTATTGCAGACAGTGTGAATCTTTCGAGCCGGATCCAAGGGTTAACAAAAAAATATGGTGCGAGAATTCTTGTTAGCCTAACGTCACTTATGTTGCATAAAGAGTTGAATGCGATTCCATATCGAATTTTGGATTTTGTGCGAGTAAAAGGAAAACAAGAAGCGGTAATGATTGCAGAGGTATTGATTCCTGATATCGATTCCGTTTCTAATAAAAAAATTAAAAACAAAGATCTATTCGAAGCCGCAATTTTTGATTATGAGCGGGCCGATTTTGTTTCTGCATTAGAAAGGTTTCGTGCTGTATTTACTGATAATCCAGAAGATTTGGCAGCAAAAATCTACATTGAAAGGTGTGAATATTACCAAACCTCCGGTGTGGGTGAAGATTGGGATGGAGTTTCTGTATGGGAAAAATAATGAAAACCATTCCTTTTGTTTTTATCATTTTTGTTTCTTGTATGGCATTTTTTTCCTGTAGTTTCGGCACTTCCCCAGAAGCAGTCAAAGGGTATTTGGAACTTCCTCTTGAGTATGTGAAAGACAATAAAAAACTTTCTATGAATGGCGAATGGGAATTTTACTGGGAAGAAGTTTATGGCGAAAGTTTATTTGAAAAAATCAAAGAACCTAACAAAGTATTTGTTAAAGTTCCTTCTTCTTGGAACTCATACCGGCCGGTAGGCGAAGGTGGTGATGGTTATGCAACTTTTCGTTTAACATTCAAAGTTCCGGATCCAAAAATTCGTTATTATCTTCGGGTGCAACCAGCAACCAGTTCCTACGAACTCTATATCAATCGTCAAAAAATTGCAAGTTCTGGAAAGGTTGGTACCAGTGAACTTGATGCCCTTCCTAAATACCTGATCCAATATGTTTCTTTTCAACCAGAAGACTACGAACAAGAGATACTTTTTGTTGTTAGTAATTTTCACCATGCGCGTGGTGGGTACAGAAAACCATTGGAAATTGGAACCAAAGAAGTCATTCAAAATGAATCACTGATTTATTCCGCAGGAGAAGTATTTGTTTTTGGTACTATGTTGACTATGGCCCTGTACCAACTCACTGTATTTTTCTTCCGAAGAGAGGAGAAGAGTTCGCTTTTCTTTTCTTTGTTTTGTTTGTTTACGGGATTACGACTCGTAGTACTCGATAATTTTTATATCATCTATGCATTTCCTGATTTTTCTTGGCACTGGATGCAGATATTGGATTATATATCGGCACCTCTTCTTGTTTGTTTTTTCCTAGGTTATTTGAAGAGTTTATTTCCAGGGAAGTCAGAAGTCCCCAAATGGATGTTATACTCTTGTTGGAGTATAACGGCCTGTTTTGTATCTTTTGTAGTTTTGACAGATGTAAAACTATTTACAAAAACAAATATTTTTTCACAAGTATTGATTCTGTTTTTTAGTGTTTGTTCCTTTTATGTGATTCTTAAGATTTATCGCCAAAGAAAGAAAGATAGTAGTTTGATGTTTTACGGATCTTTGTTACTGATGCTTGGGTCTACACATGATTTGATGGCTGGAAATTATTGGTTTCAGTCTCAACCATTTATGCCATTTTCTTTATTTGTATTCTTTTTGTTTCAGAGTATTTTACTCGCAAGAAGAAATGCTCGGTTTTATTCCTCAATGGATACTTTAACTACAGAATTGATTGAAGTGAATAATCGACTAGAATCGTCGAACAAAGTCTATGCGAAGTTCGTTCCTTTGCGACTCATTCAATTGTTTTCAAAGGTTTCTGAAACGAGAGTCAAACGCGGAGATTTTATCGTTAAACAAATGTCCGTTTTGTCTTCTGATATCAGAGATTTCACTGCCATCTCAGAATCTTTGAGTCCTGAGGAAACTTTTCTTTTTCTGAATGATTTTTTACGGCAAGTGGGGCCTACCATTAGATCTCATAACGGATTTATTGAAAAGTATGTTGGAGACGCAATTTTTGCTTTGTTTGAAAGACAACCAGAAGATGCTTTGTTAGCTGCGATAGAGATGCACAAAACAACCGCAAGGTGGAATAAGGAATCAAAATCCCACCGCGTTGGTGAAATCCGAATTGGAGTGGGGATTCATTTTGGAGAACTGATGCTTGGAATTATCGGTGAAGAACAACGGATTGAATCTGCTGTCCTTTCCGATTCCCTAGGTGTTGCCAACTCACTAGAATCCATGACAAAAAAATACGGTGCTAAAATCATTTTAAGTTTGGATGCTCTTCTCGAATTACAACATCCTGATTCCTATCCGCATCGTTTATTAGATTTTATTAAAATTCCAGCCAAACAAAAGTTAATTGGGATTGCCCAGGTTTTGGTGGATGGTGTAGAAGAGGCTTTTGAATTAAAATTAAAAACCAAAGAACAATTCGAAGAAAGTGTACATTTGTTTTGGGATGGGGAATTTGAAAAGGCAGGAGCCGGATTTCGCGCCGTCTTTGCAATCGATCCTTCCGACAAAGCAGCAAAATTGTATTTAGAACGCACCGAATCGTATGCACAAAACGGGCCTCCTCCGGGGTTTGGAAAGGGATTTTTGGCATAAAAAAGACATAGATTCGCCCTGGTTCTAGAAAAAGTTCTTGAATTTCCTCTCTAAATGAACGAGAGTCAGTAATATACGGAGATTCCCATGACTCAAGCCACTCTCACACAAGCCCCTACCACTGGAAAGCCTGTGATCCAAACAAAAAGTTTTACTCCATCCGATATTGACCGTATCTTCAAAGCACAAAAAACAAAGGCTTTGGAACTTCGGTTGTCGAATTTCAAAACTCGAATCGCAAAACTCAAAAAACTGAAAGATGTTGTCCTTAAATACCAAATAGAAATTCAAAAGGCACTTCACTCTGATTTCCAAAAATCCTCTGGCGAAGTGGACATTACAGAAATTCTTCCTACCATTGCAGAAATCAATGATGCCATCCGCCATGTAAAACATTGGATGCGTCCAAAAAACGTAATGACTCCACCGACTTTACTCGGTGCGACCAGCCGGATTGTTTATGAACCAAAGGGAGTTTGTTTGATCATTGCTCCTTGGAATTATCCTTTCCATTTAGCGATTGCCCCTTTGGCAGCTGCGATTGCTGCGGGTAATACGGTAATGTTAAAACCTTCTGAGTTCACCCCACACACTGCAGATGTCATTAAAACAATGTTAAGCGAAGTGTTTTCTGAAGAGGAAGTTGCTGTATTTGAAGGTGATGTTGCCGTTTCCACTGCATTACTGGAAGCACCTTTCGATCATATCTTTTTTACTGGTTCCACTCCTGTTGGTAAAATCGTTATGACTGCTGCTGCCAAAAATCTCACTAGCGTCACGTTAGAGTTAGGTGGAAAGTCGCCTTCTATCGTTGCAGAAGATGCAGATATGAAAGTGGCAGCGGAAAGGATTATGTGGGGAAAATTTCTGAATGCCGGACAAACTTGTGTAGCTCCAGATTATCTTTTGATTCCTGAATCCAAAGTAGATGAATTTGTAAAAAATGCAAAAGAAACCACAGAAAGTTTCTTTAACTCCAAACCAGAAAACTTTACAGCAAGCCCAGACTTTTGCCGTATCGTAAATGCAAAGAACTTTGGACGAGTGTCTTCTTATATCGAAGATGCTGTGAAAAAAGGGGCAAAGATTGCTTATGGTGGGGAAGTGAGAAGTTCTGATAATTTCATTTCACCAACCATTCTCACGAATGTCTCTTTGGATGCTCGTATCATGGAAGATGAAATTTTTGGCCCACTGCTTCCTATTGTTACTTATAAAACTTTAGATGAAGCCATCCACATCATCAATGAAAGACCAAAACCGTTGGCGTTGTATATTTTCACAAAAAAAAGCCGTACATCTAAATATGTCCTTCGTAGAACTAGTTCTGGTGGGACAGTGATTAACGATGTGATCCTGCATTTGGTGAATTCCAATCTTCCTTTTGGTGGAGTGAATCATTCGGGTCATGGTAGTTATCATGGCCATTTTGGATTCAAAACTTTTTCACATGAAAGGTCTGTTTTACAAACTCCTAAGGCATCCATCGCTAAATTGATGTATCCACCTTACTCAGGTTTTGTGAGATTGATTGTAAGATTAACAACAAAATTCTTTATTTAAACAATGTTTGTTTAAATATGCTTACTCCCGAGGAAACTCGGGAGTTCCTTACTCCTGCTTCATTCCAAATAAAAAAAACCGACACTTCCACCATCATACTTGCTGTTTTAAATTACTGATAAATATCAATTCCAAGATTGATTCTAATTCGTGACATCGCACTTGTGCATATTTTCGTGGAACTATGCAAAAGGATTACTCCGCGCATTTAGATTCCTTACGAATCACTTGGTTAAGTGAACCTTTCCACCTTGGAATTCCCATCATTGACCTCCAACATGTTTGGTTGGTTCATATCATCCTAGAATTAGAAGAGACGATTGTGGAATCCGAAAAAGAGGAATCGGAAGTGGATGTTCATATTTCCTTTCGAAAGGCTTTGGATTATGTGGCAGAACATTTTGCCTTAGAAGAAGACATTCTAGAACATTTTAATTATCCCGGATTTAAAGAACATGTAAATGGCCACCGCCACTTTGTAGAGAGGTTAACTGGAAAATACTATGAAGCAAAGGATAGCCAAATGGCTGCTTTGGGTATTTTACAAATTCTTAAAAAATGGTTGTTCCAACATATCTTACATGATGATACCGATTATGCTGAATTTTTCAAAGCCAGTGGTGTTGATTTAAAATCTTACTGCAACGAAATTTTAAAATCGGGGAAATATCCCATTTCCAAAGAACAACTTCTGATTTATCAAAACATTGTGCAAATGGATACAACACATATAGCATTACACGAACAGTCGATTGATACCATCCAAGAAATCCGAAACATTTGGAAAACCTACAATCTTTCTACTGGTGTTCCTATTATTGACTTACAACATGTTTGGTTATTGAAAATGATTGTGGAACTGGATCACTCATTGAAGTTAGGTGATGGATCTAGTGATACATTCCATCGGGTAATTACAGCGGCTATCGAATACACAAAAGATCATTTTGGTGTAGAAGATAAAATCATGCGTTACTTTCGGTTTACTGACGTGGTCAATCATATGAACCAACACAAACGGTTTATTGATTTTATCAAAACAAGAAACGATGAATTTAAATTAGGAAATCCTCGGGCTGGATTGCATTTGGTGCAAGACCTTCGGAATTGGCTTTTGTCCCATATTGCTCTTGAGGATAAAAAAATCGGAATTGCCTTTGAATCCCGTGTGCGGGAACTTTCTGAGTTTACCAAAAAATTGCACCAAGCTGGTGAAATCAGTATCTCTCGGGAGCAAAAAAACCTCTATAAGTTGGTGATGCAATCGGCCCCAGACCCTCTCGATTGATTTCTGTCGGAAATTGAATTGCCAAGGTGATTTTCCGGGAAAATCCTGTTTCCAAACCCCATGGAATACGAAGTTATCATCGGTCTGGAAGTCCACGTCCAACTCAACACTCTCTCTAAAATTTTTTCCACGGCTACGAACGAATTCGGCGGTAGTCCTAATACTCATATTTCTCCACTTTGTGTGGCTTTGCCTGGCACATTGCCGGTGTTAAACGAAGTGGTTTTGGAAAAAGCCGTTCGTGCTGGAGTGGCTCTCGGATGTGAGATCACCCAATTCACAAAGTTTGATCGTAAAAATTATTTTTATCCTGACTTACCAAAAGGATACCAGATTTCTCAGTTTGATAAACCTTATGCAACCCAAGGTGGAATCCATATCAAACTCAAAGGGGAAACAGACGAGAAGTTCATTCCTCTGACGCGAATCCATATGGAAGAGGATGCGGGAAAACTAATCCATTCCCATGATCCAGCAATCAATCGTTCTTATGTTGATTACAATCGTGCGGGAACTCCACTCATTGAAATCGTTTCAGAACCGGACTTACGTTCTTCTGATGAGGCTTATGTTTATCTTAACGAACTCAAAACTATATTACGATACATTCAAGTTTCCGATTGTAATATGGAAGAAGGTTCCCTTCGATGTGATGCTAACGTTTCCATTCGCCCCAAAGGTGAAAAAGGATTTCGTACACGGGTAGAAATCAAAAACTTAAACTCTTTTAAGGCCGTAAAACAAGCGATAGACTATGAAATCGAATGGCAAAAAGATGTTTATTCTCGTGGGGAATCCTTCCGCCAGATGACAAAACTTTGGGATGCGACTTTACTCAAAACCATTCCTATGCGTTCCAAAGAAATGAGCCATGACTATCGTTATTTCCCAGAACCGGATCTTCCCACCATTCAAATCTCAAGTTCTTTTATTGAAGACATTCGTAAAACTTTACCGGAACTTCCAAGACAAAAAAAGGAAAGATACAAAACAGAACTGGGACTTCCTGATTATGATGCAGAAGTGTTAACAAGCGAACGTGAGATCGCGGAATACTTTGAACAAGCACTGCTTGTATCCGGTGATGCTAAAAAAACATCCAACTGGGTAAAAGATGAAATTCTTGGAATCGTAAACAAAGAAAACATTTCCATTCAGGAATTTGCCATCGATCCTTTGCGAATTGGTAAACTTGTGAAACTCATCAACTCAGGAGAGATCACAGGTAAAATTGCAAAATCTATTTTTGAAGATATGTTAACCACCAAAGACCAGCCAGAAACCATTGTGGAAACAAAAGGTTTAAAAGTGGTTCGCGATGACAAAGCTCTAGAAGAGATTGTAACCCGAGTGATTGAATCCCAACCCGAATCAGTAGAAGGTTGGAAAAATGGAAAGGACCGTGTGCTTGGTGCGATTGTTGGTGGTGTGATGAAAGAAACTAAAGGCAAAGCAGATCCAAAACTAGTCAACGATCTGATCCTAGCCAAACTCGGACCACTCGGCGAAAAAAAGAAAGTTTAAGAAATCTCTAGTTTGTGGACGGATCCAAAGTCCACGGGAGATTTGAACGCTTCTTCATAGGGAGTTCCGTGTTGTTTGCAAAGAACAGCACGGATCGGCCCTGAGTGACAAACAACGATTAAAGAAGTTAGCGACCGATTGTTTGTCCTTTCCCAATCTTTTCGTAACACTCCCCCTTCTTTCCAATCTTCTATAAAAGCATCCACTCTTAATATCAGATCAGTAAAGGCTTCTCCACCAGGAGTTCTTGCATTCACAAAGTCCTTCATCCAAGGAAGGGTTTCTTTTCTTGGAATGTCTTCCCAAAGTTTTCCATCCCAATCCCCGAAATTCATTTCCCACAAACGTTCGTCAGTTGGTATGGTGCAAAGTTCTGTTGGTTTTAGATTGTATTTGGATAATAGAGCAGAAGATAATTTCAAAGCCCGAGGTGCAGGGCTAGAAAGGAAAAAATCAAAGTTTGGTGGTAAATAGGAGAATGTGGAATCGGCTGTATCTTCTACCGGGTATTTGAGAGGAAAGTCAGTGCGACCATAACAAGTCCCTTTGGGAGCAGTAGTTTCCGGATGGCGGATCAAATAGAGGTCCATAAAAACACTCCTGATATCCAGATACAAGTTTCAACAACTTGTTGGACGGCACCCAAACAATCTCCAGTGAACCCATCGATCCAGCGTTTCATTAATTTATACATATAAACGAAACTAGGAATGATAAGTAGTATACTAATCAGAAAGTCCAGGTGGAGATAGACAAGATAAAAATAGGGAAGAAGGCCAAGTAAACTTGCAAACAAAATTTGAGGCCAAGTGATTTCTTTTGCCAT
>NZ_JAFFPS010000029.1 GCF_016919165.1 Leptospira chreensis | reverse complement strand
CGTCTGACTGCGTAAAACCAGCGTTATTCAAAATATTACAGCCTGTATTGTAGTAAAAAGTTTCACCCACGGTGCAGCTACTCATCACTCCGGCAAAACTGACAAACCTTCCGTTTAAGTTGGCATCCAGATAGGACTGATTTAAAACATCCAGAACCACATTCTCTGCACCAGTGAGTGCAGTTTGTCCGGCACCTTGGTTGGTATAACCTAACTCGGAACCGCCTTGAGTTCCTACTAGATAACCGCCGAGGTCATTCACAAATGGATTACTTCCTAAAAAACTAGGAGTAGCAAAGGGGGATCCAAATTGCGGGCTTGCCAAAGTCACCACAAGCCGAACAAAAGGAAGGACTCCTGTTTCCTTAGCCAACGCCACTCTTGTCACAAGCCCTCCCATCGAATGGGCCACAATGTAGACTTGATCCGAATCCGTAAAATTAGAACGTAAAGTAGAATGAAATTGACGACCGTTAATTAAAATGCTATTCGAAGTGCGGTAGGTATAAAGATAAAAATCAAACTCGGTATTTGCCGAATCCCTTCCTTCTTGGAAATGAACGAGCCCATTCGAAAACGTATTCTTTATATTCTGAATTTTTTTTTCATCATTTGTGATGGGATCAGAATCCCTCTCAGCTGGATTCCAACCATGGATCAAAACAATTTTCTTTTTTGCCGATTTCGGAAAAAAATCAGAACTAAGAAACTGAGAATCCGAAAGGTTCCGAGAGAAGCCCGGAAGGAATCCATAAAGTTTTTGGTTAGGATTGGGAAGGAGGCCAAATAAAGAAAGTAACAATGCCTCATTGTTCTCTTTATCTTCGGATACAAATTCCTTTCTGTAAAAATCGTAAATACAAGATTGAAATACAAGGATTCCTAGAATCAGAAATACAAAACTAGATAGAACCTTTCGCCTAACGCGAAACATTTTGCACCCGATCCAAAGTAATCCCGCAAGCCACAACAACGTTGAGTGAAGTGACAGAACCAAAAAGAGGGATCCTTGCTACATAGTCTGCTTCTTCTAAAAGCAAACGTTTCACACCTTCCCCTTCATTCCCCATAATGATGGCCATTTGAGAAGCTTCCGGTAAAGTTTCCCAAATAGATTCTTCACCTTCTTCGTCGGTCGCAAGGATCCAATATTCATTTTTTTTAAGATATTCCATCCCATGCATTAGGTTTGCCAATCGATAAATCTGCAAATGGTGGACAGCTCCGGCAGAAACTTTTTCCACAACGGGAGTGATAGGGGATGTATCACGATCAGACATTAACACATGTTTTACGCCCATACACTCAGCGGTTCTTAAAATATTTCCAAGATTTCCGGGATCTTGAATTCGATCTAAAATTAGTACCGGGCCTTGGCCAACTTGTACATTCTGTTTGAATTGTTCGAATCCAAGTGACAAAAATGATTTTTGTTTGGTGCGAATGATGACATAACCTTGGTGGTTTTTATCAGATGCAATTCGGTCCAGTTCCCGAGTGGATACGGTTGTGAATTTGATTGAATTTGGAATGTATTGGCGTATTCTTTGTTTTTCTTCATTTCCAAGGGAATCTTTGACAATCACTTCCCGGATGGTTTTGATTCCTCGTTCGGGAGCCACTTGGTCTAGGGACTCTAAAAATTCAAAAAAATTACGTTTTCCAAAAAGTATTTCTACTGGGCTTTTTTCCATGTGGTTATTCCTTCTTTTGTATCAGCGAGAAGGATTCCTTTTTCTTCCAACTCTTTACGAATTTTGTCGGCAGTAGAGAAATCTTTGTTTTGTTTGGCGGTCTTTCTTTGGTTGATTTGATCCAAAATCCACTCTTCGGAAATTCCTTCTAAGGATTGGACTTGTTTTTCAAATTGAAATACAGCAAAGAGTTGATTGATTTGATAAAATAAGAATAAGGATTCTTTTAAAAACGAACCACTTGTAGAAGAATTCTTAGAATCCAAAAATTGATTTACGATGCGAACGAGTTCAAAAACGGAAGCAAGTGCTTTCGGAACATTCAAATCATCCGCAAGAGAATCCATAAATTCCAAATTTAATTTTTGTAATTCGGGAACCGAGAACTCTATAGGATCATATTTTTTCGGAACTTGATCCCATAAACTTCCAGTCTCTAACACTCGGTAAATGGTATTTTGAATTCGTTCCAAGGCAGTTTTGGATTCTTCCAATTTTCCAAGCGAAAAATTCAACTTACTTCTGTAATGAGCAGAAATCAGATGGTAACGGATCGCATTGGGATCATATCCTTTTTCTAAAATATCTCGTAAGGTATAAAAGTTTCCCTTACTTTTTGACATTTTCTCTCCATCCACAAGAAGATGTTCGCAGTGAAGCCAAGTCCCCACAAACTCTTCTTTGGGATAGGCTCCAAGACTTTGTGCCGCTTCGTTTTCATGATGAGGAAAAAGGAGATCGATCCCACCGGTATGGATGTCCACACCTGATCCGTATACTTTGCGAATCATTGCAGAACATTCTAAATGCCAACCAGGCCGCCCTGTTCCAATACTCGTATGCCAACATTTTTCTTCTTCTGTCTTTTGGTTTTTCCAAAGGACAAAATCTCTAACATCGTCTTTTGTATATTCATCAGCATCATAACGAACTCCAGACTTCATTCCAGAAACATCAATTTTAGATAATTCCCCATAACGACTGAACTTTTGAATGGAGAAGTATAAATTCCCATCTTTTTCATAAACGAGACCATTCGACTGGAGTGTTTCCACAAGACCCACCATCGCATCAATGGATTCTGTGGCTTTGGGGTAATGTTCCAACTTTTGCACATGAACGGTTTCTAAATCTTTAAAAAAAGCCTCTGTCCAAGGTTTTGTGAAATCCTCTATACTCATTTTTTGTTTGATCGATTCATTAATGATTTTGTCGTCAATGTCTGTAATATTCATCGATTGGTTGAGTTTATAGCCACCTAACAGTAGCGAACGACGAAGGACATCCACAAATAAAAAGGAACGAATGTTTCCAATATGAGCAAAGTTATAAACCGTAGGCCCACAGGAATATATCGTTACATTCGCCGGATCTTTCGGTTGGAAGGGTTCTTTTTTTCCTGATTTAGAATTTTGGAAGACAAAGGGAACTAAACTCATAAGGCAAAAATTTCTTTTACAAATTCCAAATTGGCTTGGGGTTGTTTGTCTTTCCCAGCTTCATTACCTTCTGTCGGATAGAGCTGCATACGTTTATCACAATTCATATGATTAAAAAGAGCAAATGTAGATTTTGGATGGGAAATCACATCTTCCATTCCACAAGAAAAGAGAGCAGGGATTTTTATTTTTTTGGCAAAGTTGAGTGCATCAAAATAAGCTAATTCTTTTTTATAATCAATTTTTTTGGTGGCTCTTTTTTCCAAAAAGGGAGTGAGTTCCCGAATCCAAGGATTTCCTTTTAAAGAAATTTGATCTTTGTCAATATAACAAAACGAAGGTGTTTCTAAAATCAAACCTTTGATTCGATCGGAATAAGCGGCACCAAATACAGAAAGAGCCGATCCAATCGACTTACCATGTAAAATGATTTGGTCTCCATCAATCCCATCCGTCAAACGTAAGAACTCTATAGTGCGGATCACATCCAAATAGAGTTTACGCATATAAAAGTCTTCTTTTTGGTCGAGGCCGTGGGCAAAATAATTGGGAGTCCAACCAATAGGAGATTTTCCTGTGGTTGGATCTATTGGCGCATGAACCATTTCTTCCCCATGACCACGTAAGGTGATATGAAGTTGAGCCACACCCAAATCCGAATATCCTTTTTGGATCTCTTCTGGAATCGCCAGATAGTCATGGAAGTAAACAACTACGGGCCTATTTCCTCTTTTTCGTGGGATAGCAAGTTTTCCATGTAACACATGATTGTCGATACTTTGAAAGCTAATATCGTTTAACGATTCCCAAATAAAAGATCCTTTCAAAACCGTTTTATAAGTGGCTTTTATGGGAACTTTTTTTAACTCAGAAATCCCTTCTTTCCAAAAACTATCCAGATCCGTCGGAGGATCCAGTTTCGGAACGGTTTGGAAACATTCATCAAAACTAACGGTTTGAGGCATGGGAATCCAACTTAGGAGAAAATTGATTTAAAAAACTATACATAGTTTGGAGTAAAAGAACAGAGATTGTCATAGGACCAACTCCTCCAGGAACAGGAGTGTAGTGGGAAGATTTGTCTTTGGCTTTAGAGATTTCAATGTCTCCCACATTTCCTACATTATAACCAGCATCTAAAAGGACGGCACCATCTTTGATCCAGTCTGCTTGGATGAACTCAGGTTTTCCAACAGCCCCGACCACAATGTCCGCTTGTTTGACAAGGTCTGGTAGGTTCTTTGTTTTTGAATGACAAAGAGTCACCGTAGCATTTAAATTTGTGAGCATGATGGCCATGGGTTTTCCAAGAATGGGAGAACGTCCCACAACCACGGCATGTTTTCCCGAAACATCAATTCCATATTCTTGAAGTAGTAGAACCATTCCGTACGGAGTGCACGGATAGTAAGCTTCACTATTCATTGATAATTTCCCGAAAGAAACAGTAGTGACACCATCCACATCCTTTTCTAAGGCGATCTCATCAAAACATAAACGTTCATCGATTTGGTGAGGGACAGGGTGTTGCAAAAGGATTCCATTCACGGAACTATCTTCATTTAACTTTCTAATTTCAGCTAATAGTTCTTCGGTGGTGGTTTCTTCTTTCAGTCGAACATATCGAGAACCCATACCGACTTTTTCACAAGCCTTCACCTTCATATTCACATAAGTTTCGGAAGCGGGATTGTTCCCGACAAGGATGGTAGCAAGAGTGGGAATTCCCTTACCATCGGATTTAGCCTTTGCTAATGTTTCTGCGATTCGATTTCGGATTTTTTCGGAAATCGCTTTACCGTCTAATAGGATGCTAGATTTCATTCTGTAAGTTCAAAATTTCAAAGAAAATTGAACTGGCAAACAGAAAAAACCATCCATGATTCCAAGTTTAGATCCATCACAAACACAATCCCCCAATTCGGCTTCCACTCATAGTTTACAGGGTTGGGTCCAAGGACTCCGAGGGAATAACCATGTCCAATTCCTCCAACTTCGCACTGAAGGCAAAATCTACCAAGTGGTCGCTGAAAAAGAATTCTTAGGAGAGGAAGTCTTCAAACAAGTCAAAGGTCTACCCCAAGAGACATCCCTTGTCGTTTTTGGGGTCGCACAAGAGAACGAGAAGGCACCTGGTGGCCAGGAACTATTCCTACATTCCTTTACCCTTGTGGGAGATTCCCACCAGTATCCCATCACTCCCAAGGAACATGGGCCAGACTTTTTACACAACCATAGACATTTGTGGTTACGCTCCAAACGCCAACTCGCCATCCAAAGGGTGCGCTCCGAATTGTCTTTTGCCATCAGGGAATTCTTTCGTAATGATGGATACACCCTCATTGACACTCCCATCCTAACAGGCTCCATCGGGGAATCTGCGGGAACTTTGTTTTCCACAGAATACTTTGACCTAGGCCAAGCCTATCTGGCCCAAACGGGACAACTCTATTTGGAAACGGCGGCTTTTGCCCATTCCAAGGTCTATTGTTTTGGTCCCACTTTCCGAGCCGAAAAGAGTAAAACCAGACGCCACTTAACCGAATTTTGGATGCTCGAAGCAGAAACTGCCTTCCTTGGCCAAGACGGAAATTTGGACTTACAAGAACGATTTGTAAAGACAGTCCTTCGTACCACCATCGAAAGAACCCAAGAGGATTTGAAAGCCCTCGACCGGGATCCGGCACCACTTTTAGAACAATTAGGAAAACCTTTTCCCCGAGTGGATTACGGGGAAGCCATCCAAATTTTGAAAACTGCTGGGGAAGAGATCACTTGGGGAGAGGATATCAATTCCGACCGCGAACAAATCCTTACCACGCATTTTGGCACCGCCATCTTCATCCAAAATTTTCCAAGGGCTATCAAAGCTTTCTATATGAAACAAAATCCGGATAATGCCGAAACCGTTCTCTCTGCCGATTTAATCGCACCAGACGGAATCGGGGAGATCATTGGGGGTTCGGAAAGGGAAGAATCTTACGAAAAGATTGTGGAACGCCTGAAAGAAGAAGGTCTCCCACCAGAGGACTATTCTTGGTATCTGGATCTTCGTAAGTATGGCTCGGTCCCTCATGCAGGCTTTGGGATGGGTCTCGAACGAGTGATTGCTTGGGTTTGTGGTTTGTCCCATATTCGGGAATGTATTCCTTTCCCAAGGATGATTTACAGGCTGACTCCTTAATTTTTCTTACGGGAAATTTACCTTGAGGCCGATCTTTTTAAGGAAAGAGAGGCACCTTATGGCACAGCAAGCAACCCAAGTTTTAAACACATCAATAGAACAAGAAGCTTGGGATCTTTATGAGGTAGGATCAAACGAAGATGTCGTGGTTCTTGCCAAACGTCATCCTGAGAACTTTTATATCCAACATCTAAGTTATTTGGCTTTGTATGAAATGACAGGTAGGGCAACTATCTCCGCTCCCAAAGGCATTTCGAGCCTGGCACCTCTCGTGGATGCCATCCAAAATCACGAAATTGGAAAAAGCTCCGAAGCTTGTAATAGTTTGAATCTTTACTTCAATACACAAACCAATCCGCTTTGTTTTTCTATCATCCAAACTGCGATCAAAATTTACTTTAGAGCAGAAGCATATGAAGAAACAAAATCGGTAATCACAAGGTATAAAAAACAATGGAACGACAATTCCTTTGTCAAAGAAGAACTCATTTGTACGTATTATTTAAAACGTTATGATGAAGTGATCAAAGTTTTTCGTGACAATATGAAATTGTTAAACGATTCAGATATCCATAAACTTGTGGGTATGGCACTTCTCTTTTTGGATCGTCACAAAGAAGCAAATCTTATCTTTGAAAACATTCCAAACAAATTGAATCTACCTAGTTTTGAAGAAAAACGTAAGATGTATGATTCAGTTTATAAAAAGATTTCTGAACTAGAAGCAAAGTCAAACTCTCTAGCTCACAAAGACTTAGAAGATATGGGTTTCGCTTATCTCTTTCACGGAGACTATGTCAAAGCAGAAAAAATGTTTTTGTCTCTTACCGAGAAACTAAAATCAAAACTCTGCAGCGTGTAAGATTTTTCCTAGATTCGGGGTGGCTAAGTAATTTGGCCGCCTCATCTGTAGGAATGATGAGATCCGTTTGGTTTTTCCCCGCAGTTCCTAACGCCAAAACAAAGTAGGGGTTCTTTCCTACTTTCGCTTCCACTCCCTTTCCTGTTTGTTCTTCTCTGTAAACAATGTATCCCGTTTCAATGGCATAGGCTTCTTTTACGTAAACAGGAGAATAGATATCTAAACCACGATCGGTTTGGATTTTAGGAAACAATGCTCGTTTGAGGCTGAGATGACGAGCATCTACGACAAGGCCTGAAAATTCCACGGGAACCACTTCTTCGCTAAACTCAGGCACCGACTCCTGCCCATATTCCAAAGGAATGTGTGCTATGATTCCGTCTTTACCTTTCAGAGGCAAACTGGCTTTGGCTTCCAAAACATTTTTTACAAATTGAAAATCATATTCTTCTTTTTCTGAACCAATATAGGAATTCAAACGTAACCTTGCTTGTTGGTTCACTTGGGTGTATTCATACACCGTATAATCCGCATTAAATAGAATGGATTCTAACCTTTGGCTGAGCCGCACGCGGAGTTTTTCCCGAGCTTTTTTGCGAGCCATGGAATGGGCTTTCCCTTGGCTTGTGGCAGTATTTTTTCCCGAAAATTCAGGGTCTTCTTCATCAAATACAATTTTTGGAATGGTTTCTTTGACAAAGGAAGAAACGACAAGGTCTGTCCAATTGACAATGGATGAATAGATATCCTTATCCTCAACGGGCTTTGACCCAAGAGAAACACTCAGCAAAAAAACCAAACAAAGATAGATTCGTTTCATAATTAAGACTTCGGCAAAAGATTGAATTTTCTTTCCAATTCGTTAAATTCCGTTATGAGGGGAACTCCCTTCGGAAGACTTTGCAAGACGTTTTTTCCATAGGACTTTGTATGCACCCGAGGATCCAGGATACTCACCATACCAGTATCCGACTGCGAACGGATGAGGCGTCCAAACCCTTGCCTAAGCAACAAACAAGTTTTAGGAACCTGCATCTCCCAAAAGGGACTTTTTCCCTTTCGTTCCATATCTTCCATCTTGGCTTGCAAAACTGGTTCTGTGGGAACTTGGAAGGGAAGTTTCGTCACAATCACATTCCTAAGTTTATCACCTTTAATATCCACACCCTGCCAAAAACTGGAGACTCCAAAGAGGACACTTTTTTCATTCGCAAGGAACTCCCGTTTGGCGGCAATGGGACCCATTTCTGTTTGGGAAAAAATCGGAAAAGGGACTTGGTTTCTTAACTCTTCATAGAGCTCTGATAAAAGTTTATTCGAAGTAAAAAGGACAAAGGCATCCCCTTCGGAAAGTTTCAAAAGTCGAGTGATCCAATAAGACAGATCTGTTTTGTTTCGTCTCGGGTCCTGAACTGGATCTGCGACTTGTTTGGGAACAAACAAAAGAGAATGAGTGTTATAGGAAAAAGGGGAAGCCAATGTTTTTGTTATTACTTCCGAGGTTCCTACTTCTTTCAAAAAATACTGAAAATTTCCTGCCGTCGGAGAAAGGGTAGCCGATGTCATCACCACAGAATCCATATTGGGAAATAGAGTGTTCGCTAAGATCTCGTCCGTATTTTTCGGTTGGGAGAATAAATAATAAAAAGGATCTTTTGAAGACTGAGGAGGAGGTTCAATCCAAAACACCAAGTTCGGATTGGTTTTCAAACGAAAGTCATTTAGGAATGAAGAGGCTTTCTTTAAGTTTCCAGAAACCATCTCTAGTCCCAGAGCAATTTCTTTCTCTTCCATATCCTCACTGTCTTTTTTGTATTTAGAAAGTAGAGATTCTAATTGGGAAGCAAGGTCTGCCAGTGTATCTTCTAAAGCACCATTGTCTAATTTGATTCGTTCCGTATGGCGCGTGGAAAACTGATTGAACTGTAAAGGAATGACGGAGAGTAACATTCGAAACAGATCATTCGCATAACCAATCGAAACTTCAACCGACTTCATAATTTTTTCACTGTTTTTCAGTCTTAAAACAAGTCCGGTTCGTTTCTCTGGAAAATAGAGATAGTGCAGCAAGTTCATGAGTAGGTCATAACGAATCTCCGAACCAAAGGCCCGACCCACAATTTCCGGAAAGGCATGGGCTTCATCAATGACCAGTTGAGAAAAAGGAGGAAGGATTTTGAAATCACCGGCAAGATGGCTTGCGAGAAGGTGGTGGTTCACAATCAGAATATTTGCTTTTTTCCACTTTTCCTTTTCTAAAAAATAATACGAAGAACTAAAGTTAGGACAATTTCTCCCCAAACAGTTGTCAGACTCTCTCGAGACAGAATTCCAAAAAGAATTGGATAAAAATCCATCATATTCGGCACGGATTCCGGCTATAGTTTGTTTCTCCCAGTTCACAAAGTATGGCAGGGAAGATTCCATTTCTGGACCAAAATCCCCCCGTTCCATCACTCGGCTGTATTTCCGTTTGCAGAGGTAATTACTTGCCCCAAGAGCCACCATGGCATTGATAGGGACTCCTAAAGCCTCAGAAACCAGTGGGATATCTTTGTATAGAAGTTGGTCTTGTAAGGATTTGGTTTCTGTGGAAACCACAACCGTACATTCGTTTTCCAAAGAAAATAGGGCACTGGGAATCAAATAGGCAAGGGACTTACCAACACCCGTTCCCGCTTCAATCGCCCAGTTAGAGCCAGTATTGAATGCAGATTCAATGGACGTGGCCATTTCCATTTGTTCTCTTCTAACTTCATAATCCTTCCAAAGTTTCGGAAGTTGGTTGGTAAAAACTGATTGTACGTCCAATCCTTAATGCCTATTACGAAAAAGAAGAATGATACAAGCGACAGTCAAACTAATCACAGAAACGAGAGAGACTGTCATAATGAGAATCCCTTGCCAATTGAGCACTTCGGGGGAAGTCATGAGACCACCTTTCCTTTTTTCGGATCTAATGCTTTGGAAACCAAAATATAGATAAATCCATAAATCAAAAATAGGCCAATCACCACCGAACGAGCCACAGTGGCCTTTGTTTTGGCATCTTCCACATTTTCACCTTTGTTTTCGGCAAGGAGTCCCATCACTTCCGGATTCATTTTATCTAAATATTCGGGTAAGTTCATATAACAGAAAGAAACGAAGATAAACAATAGAAACCAAGGGGTGATGTATTTTAATACAAACCGAATCGACCGAGGAAAGGGGATCAAACTTCCTTCGTTGGCATCCTTGACTCCTTTATCCACTCCAATTTTAAAAACAAAAATAAAGATTTGGATGGAAGCCAAAATATAAATCATAATGGTTCCAATATAAAAGTCAGCAATATCCAGAGCCGCAAAATCTTTGTTAAAATAAATAATAGGAAGGCATAAACAGAAGGTAAATAGGAATAGTAGTAAGGAAGACTTACGCCGCCCCACATGGAACCCTTCTTCCAAAAATAAAATTCCTGGTTGTAACATGGTTACCGAAGAAGTAATCGCAGCAAGGAATAGAACAAGAAACCACAGCCCACCAAAAAAATCCCCACCCGGCATCATTCCAAAAACAGAAGGGAGTGCAATAAAACCCATTCCGAAAGTTCCAAAGGAAGTGGCCTGCATTCCTAAAAACAAAAAGGCAACGGGAATGGTGATCATACCACCAAACACAACTTCTGCGAATTCATTCAAAGAAGCAGAAGAAAGACTAGAAAGGACAACATCATCTTTTTTCTTCAAAAAACTAGAGAACACAAGGGCAATCCCAAAACCAGTTGATAAAGAAAAGAAAATTTGCCCCGCCGCATTGATCCATACTTTAGGTTGGGTCAACTTAGACCAATCCGGGTTCCACATAACAGCAAGACCCGACTCAATTCCAGGAATGGTAAGCACACGAATGAGGATGATGGTAGCACAAATTCCCATGAGTGGCATGGCAATCTTGGCAAAGGCTTCGAGACCTTTGGAGAGACCGCGATACACTAGTAAAAAATTAAACAAAACACAGAGAAGAAAAAATACAATGATAGGGGATTGAAAACTGGATCCGTTGGCCTCGGCTCCCGTTAAATGCATAAAAAAAGTGGAAGCTTGTTTGGTCATCTCACTTTGCGTGGACCCATTCAAAGACATTTGTCCGGTTAGAAAATAATAAGCATAAGCCAGACACCAAGATTCTATGAATACATAGTATACATAAATCATCACAGGAATCATCACACCGATGGTGCCGGAAAGTTTGAGCGGAAATCCTTTGAGATACTCGCGAAAAATAAAAGGGGTGCTATGACCGTGTTTGCCACCCATACGACCCATGGTCCATTCGGCCAAACAAACAGGAATTCCGAGAATGAGGAAACTGATGATGTAAGGAACCATAAAGGCGCCACCACCATTTTGTGCTGCTTGTCCCGGAAACCGTAAAAAATTCCCAAGTCCAATGGCACCACTTGCCACAGCCAATATCAAACCGATACGACTGGCCCAGCCATCGTGGTGTTCCACTTGTCTCTCTTTCATCAGGGACTATTGAATGTAGAAGGAATTATGTGACAAAATCTTTTTGTCTAAATGTGAGAAAAAGCAAGGCTTTGACGCCTTGCTTTGGTATTTTTCAAATTAGCCGAGAAATAGCTCGTTTTTTTCCATTTTCAGAACTTTGGAGACCAGATTCTTAAAATCTTCCGGTGGTTCCAAAAGTCCAAGTTCTACTTTTGACAAAAACGGAGTGGAAACTTTCAATTTCTTAGCGAAATCGTATTGTTTAATTCCCAACTCCCGTCTGACTGCCCAAAGTTTGTTTTTCAATCCATTGGAAAACTCAGGATAGATGTCTTCCACAGCGCTTTCGTTAAAAAGCTTATCAACAGAGGTTTTGAGATACTTTGCACAAGATGACTTGAATTTTTCAGTCGGATCTTGGGCTCCAGTCTCAATTTTGGATAGGTAACTCGGAGAAACTCCTAGTGCCCTCGCCATATCGTACTGTTTGATACCTCTCTTCTTTCGAAGCATGTAAATGTGATTGTTCATTTATCCCCCCTAACAGTCAGAATATGTCAAATATGGCAAAATTCAATAAAAAAATTTTGCCATACTCTAAAACTTGACAGGGACTATAATGTAACTTCTTTTAGGCGATCAGCGGCAATCACCAAATTGTAAGTGGTTTTGAGACCAGAAACTTTCTGCTCAATAAATGAATTCCTTTGCGCCCCTTCCATTTCCGACTTAATTCTTTCGCGAACCGCCCCATAAGGCTTAGGAATGCGATTCTGTGGGTTTTTCGGGTCGGAATCTGCATAAGCATACAATTTTCCTGCTTCATAAGCATCTCTCATTTGTGCCTCTGTCACAGTCACGGGAATGGCTTTAATTTCATCTTGTAGCGATTTTAACGCCAAAGAAACTTTCATTTTATCCATTTGCATCAAATATCCGATTTCCGATCCCACATCTTGGACACGATCCGAAGTTTCTGCAATTTTTCCCTGAAGGATGGTGGATTGGAATAAATTGACCATATCCCAAGTTTTGGATTTTTCATCTTTATATTCTTGTTTTAGAATATTCGGAATGGCTTCAAATTCTGCCGTTAAATCCTTCCAAGTGTAGTTCTTTCCATCACGATTAGAATACAATGTATAATCAGGTGTAAAGATTTTAGGATCAATGTCTGCGGGACCTGTAAAACGAGGAAGGTTTGCGACTTTGATTCCACTTTCTTCAGTGATTTTTTTTAGTTCTTTTTGGTAGAGACCTTGTTCATACTCTTTCATTGTATGAGAAGCAAACTGGTTTGCTTTATCAGCGGATTCACCATCAGTGAAGTAGGCAACCGATGCTTTCGTATCTGCATCCTCATGAGTTTTCCCGTATTCCGTAGCTTCTTTTTTGAAATCATCAAAAATGGATGTGAAATATTTTTTTAGTCTTTCTGGGTGAACTTTTTCAGTTCCTGTGGAACGAACTACATAAGCAATTCTTCCTTCTCCGGCTTTTGCGTAAGAAATAAAAGTTCCAGTTTTAGCCTTTTTCACTTCCGACAGAATGTCTTCCAAAGGTGTTTCTGCACAGTTTGTACAAAAAGGTTCCAATTTTCCTGCAATCGGTCTACGTGTGATGTCTTCCGTCACTTTGGAAATTTCTTCTGCAATTTCTTTATTTGACAATGAATTCAGTTTGTTTGCGAGTTCTTCGGCTTTTTTTAAATTAGAAGCTTCCTCTTCCCCACGAACAAGCACTAGTTGCAAGTTTACAAATTCTAATGGTTTTTCTTTTAAACCATTTTTGACATACTCACGCATATAGACATTGAGTTTCAAAAACTGATTCACTAAAGATTCAATTTTCTGAACATCAGCTTCTGCTACTTTTTTGGTAGAAATGGCATCCTTCAAAAGGATTTTTTCTAAAGCGATACTTTCTAAAATTTTGGCTTGGATATCAGCAGTGATGGGTTGTGGTTCTGGATTGCCTCGTTTGGAAGCCTCAATCACAAAGTTCATTTCTTTGCGAGTCACAGTTCCACCATCAAAGGTTGCAAGGATTTCAGAATCCTTAGAGCAATTGATAATTGGTACGAAAATCAAACCGAGCATAACACCCAGAGTGAAAAGTTTGTTTAGATTCATTGGATTTCCTTGTCTATTTTTACGTATTATTTTAGTATTTGCGGACCGGTTTTTCCGGCTTTTTGGGTTCAGAAACTTGTGTGGGAGTTGGGATCGTTTTCTCGGAAGCAACTGCGGGTTTCTTAGCCAAGGGCAGTGTATGGGAAACATTCAATTTAAGGATCTCTGATTTCTGATCCTCTAATTTATTCATTTCCGATACAAAGGTTTCTTTCAGAATGGGGGAATATTCCCGGTCAGAAGCAAGTCGATCCGTCAATTTTTTCAATTCTACGACGTCCCGATCCAGTTCTTCCAGTTTTTTGTATAAATGGGCAACAGTTACCTTCAAACACCACTCCTTCCAAAAGTTTTATTTACTTGCAATAGAGTGCAAGAATGAAATAAGAAAAATAGCAAATTTTATGAGCCTAGATGATTTAGTCGTTTCCACTGAAAAAATTGATACTGTATATGTTACCAAATTGCAGGGAAATCTAAATAACTTCACTGCCGAAAAGTGCATCAAATCGGTGATCAATTCCCTGAAACATGGATCAGTCATTTTAGATCTAGAAGAATTAAATATGGTGACAACCCAAGGAATCATCGCCTTCAAAACCTTAAGCGAAGAAGCCTTTCTCCACAAACATAAAATCATCTTAATCAATCTGCCGTTAAGTGTTAGACAAGCATTTTTAATGGCTGGAGTTCGTAATTTATTTCCCATCGCTAACAATGAAGAGGCTGCGTTCAAAATGGCCTCAAGACCCAGTAGGTAAACCGTGAGTTCAGGATTCAATTTCTTTCGTAAAATTTGGCATGTACTCGGGCTCATCATCCCCGTGACTCTTTTTTTTGATCCCTTCCGTGATGCTTTTGGCCTCGTCTATGCAACACGCGCCATCCTTGTCACGGCCCTGGCAGCCCTCCTTGTGGCTCTCTTTGTATTGGAGCTCGTTCGCCTAAATCATTCCGGTTTTGAAAATTTCTTTTATAAGTATTTTGGATTTCTCATGAAAGAGTCCGAAAGACAAAGGTTCAACGGAACCGTTCCTTATTTTTTCGCCAACTTCCTCGTTGTTTTGTTTTTTCCGGCAGAGATTGCCATCCTTGCCATTTTGTTTCTGGTAATCGGGGATCCCTTTGCTGCTTTTGTTGGTAGCAAATACGGGAAACATAGATTCTATAATGGAAAATCTTTAGAAGGGATTGTGGGGTTTTTAATTCCCGCTTTTCTATTTTCGGTTCTGGCGCTCTTTCTCATCACCAAGTCTCAGCCAGGAAGTTTTCTTGCGATTCTCGACCCCCAAACAGAACTTTTGTGGACTCCTGTTTATCTTGTTTTCTTTTCCGTGGTGGCCGCTTGTATCACTGAGTTTTTTGCAAACACAACGGCAAAAGGACTGATTGACGACAACCTTCTCATTCCCGTAGTGGGAGCCGTTGTCCTTTCTGTGCTTTCCTTATTGTATTTGAATTATACACCGATGGATTTTTTCTTCGACCCGCAGGCCCTTTACATTCAGAAGTAGCGGAAAGAGGTGATTGGTTACTTCCAGCGAAGTTCGACAGTTCTCTGTTTGGTGATGGTCTCCATTCCAGGAACTACCACTTTATATTCCAAAAGGATGGGGCCGAGTGCTTCTAATTGAAAGGGAGATTTATCGATTCCCTTATGGCGGAACTCCTCTTTCAAAAGAGCCCCTAAATAATGAAAAGATACCACTACATTGTTTTGGAATAAATTCCCTTCCATCCTTTCGGAGGAATTTCCATATTTTAAATACGCAACATATCCAGAACGAAATGTTTGTTTTTCCAGCCCATTGTATGGTTTTGGGAGGACCAGGCGAAACCCGGGAGTTTCTCTTGCCGTGAAATACAAAAAATTTCCAAAATCCTCATAGTTAGGATTTTCTTTTTTAAACAACTTTTGATCTAAAAGGACAATATCTTTTTCTGTTTTGGGTTCTGTGCAATCCAAAGGTTCATTGAAATTATCACAAAACTGAAAGGATTGTTTCGGGTCCGTTTGGCATCCACCAATGGCAATACTTATAAAAACCAATAAGGAAATGAAAATAGAAGTAGGGAAGTGATTAGGATTTGAATTTGTTGAATTCATAGGATTCCCTGAGGGTATTAAAAAAATAACTCACTTCTCTTTCCCGAAAGTAACTTTGGGTTGTGTTCGGTACAACGAGTTGTCCCCGGGAAAAATGGTATACGGTCTCCCCATACACACCTTGGAATAAGTAAATTCGATGGAAGTCATCCTTTGATTTCGCAATAACAATATTATGCGAAGTAACGTAACCTGGAATCAAGAGAACACTTGGATCTTTTTTTTGTAATAGCATTTGGAATTCCAAACATTCCTTTTTTTTCTCCACAAGTTCCTCCCTGTGGATCCTTTGTTTAAAGGATAGGACTTTGGTCCATCTCCCCGGATAGGCGAGTTCCCTTTCTGTTTCATCGGGAGTCCATTTGGGAAGAAGGACTGATTCATAGAGAATTTTAGAAAACCGTTTTTCCGCCATTGCTTTCAATTCAAATAGAATGTCCTCTTGTTGGTAAGAGAGGATCATAAAAAAAGAAGCACCCGGTGGTCTTTCTAATAACTCTTGCGGCATAACCTTAGTTTTCCGTAACCCCTGTGATTGTAAATCCATCCAAAAGCATATAGGGAACAAAAGAAGACTCACCCAAAAGTTCTCCTTCTTTCGAGATAGCTTCTATTTGGTTTAATGCATCAAAAGCATTTCCTACAATTTGTAACTCCCTGACCGGAGTCTTTTCACCGTTCTCCAGAACATAACTACCTTTGATCACGCCGGAAAAATCGCCGGATGCCCCATCTTTGGTTCCCGAGATTCGGTTCACAAATAATGTTTTTCCTGGAAGTTTGAAAAACTCATCCTTAGAAGAAGAGCCCGGTGCAATTTGTAATTGTTTTGGGCCACAACCCGGAAGGCTTTGGGCCCCTCCATTCGCAGATCCATTGGATTTTGCGAGACCTGCTTTTTTGGCTTCATAGGTATTGTAGAAGTAAGTGTGCAGCACTCCATCAGTAAGGATGGGTTTTTTAGAAGTAGGGAGACCTTCCCTGTCAAATCCCGTCGAGCCCATGAAACGGTCATTAGTTGGATCATCCCAAATCGACAAAAGAGACGAGGCAACCTTTTCTTCCAGTTTTCCCGCCATCTTTGATTTTCCTTTCCTTAGGCTTGTTCCATTTAAGGAACCTAAAAAGAGCCCGAGGAAAAAAGAATACACCGCATCCGGGGGAAGTAGAACTTTTCCTTGGAAACCGGAACTGGGTTTGGCATAGAGAGCTCCCATACATTTGTCTCCAAAGTTGGTAAATGCTTTCTTCCAAAGGTTTTGGAACTGCTCCTTGTTGAAACCGCTCGCCGAATCATAATCAAAACTTCCGACAAGATCTCCGTCCACACCCATGCCCATCACAGAGGCAGAAAGTTCCGCTCCGAGTTCGTGAGCCATCACTCCCTTGGAAGATACAATCAGTTTATAACCCTTGCTAAGGGAAAAATCTCCCGAATCAATATTGACCTTGGAATATAAATCATTTCTCCAACCAAGGGCTTCTTTGGCAGATGCAACTAGGTCTTCAATTCCCAACTTGTCCAAAGAATCGTCATATTGATTGAAAACGGCCGGAATGGTTTCTGGTTCCGGCAATCCCAAATCAAAATCAGGAGTGGATTGGCTTTTGGCTAAACTAAAAGCTTCTTCAATGGACTCGTAGAGACTCGGAATATGATTGGAGATGATAAAACCTTGGTTTCCTTCGACAATCACTCGGATTCCAAACATATTCTCTTCTGTCGCCGTACAGTTGTTTAAGTCATTTTTTTCTAAACTGACATCTTCTGAGTAACCATAACTAGAATAAATTTCTACCTGGTCGATTCCATTGGATTTTGCTTTTTTGACTAGACCGGAAAGTAATTCTTTTTGGCCATCTAACCGTTTTTCAATTGCTAAATGATCCATCATTTACCACCTAGCAATACTTTGGTTCTAACATAAGGACCACCCGCATCAACTTTTGCTGGTTGGCCTTTGCCACAATGTCCCGAACCCAAATCCCATTTAAATTCTTTGGAAACCATATCAACATTTTGTAATACATCGAAAGCAAGTCCAGATACAGTGACTCCTTTCAAAAGGTCAGTGATCTTTCCATTTTGAATTCGGTAGGCTTTTTGTACAGCAAACATAAACTCACCAGTAGCATCCGCTTGGCCGTTTTTTGCCCCATCCAAATAATATCCATCTTTGGTGTTTGCGATCATTTCTTCCAAATGAGAATCTCCAGGAACGAGGAAGGTATTTCGCATCCGGATAAGCGGAACATCTCCATACTCCCAAGCCCTTGCCGAACCGGTGGGAGCCACACCAAACCGTTCCGCCGTTTCTCTATTGTGCAAATAAGAAGTTAAAATTCCGTTTTTAATGATGACAGTGTTTGTAGGAAGGAGGCCTTCATCATCCACAGGAATGGAACCGCCAGCACCTTCATAGTATTCGGAAAATCCAGAGTCGCATAACGTGACTAGATCGGAACCAACTCGTTGTCCGATTTTCCCTTGGGCCACAGATCCTGAGAGAACAAAATCGGCTTCCACTGTATGGCCAATGGCTTCATGGACAAGAAGACCCACTATGGACGGGGATAGGATGACAGTCGAAAGTCCACCATCTGGTAAAACACTGGAGAGTAAATCCACAGCAGTTTTACAAGCTTCTTCGGAAATCTGGAGGGCCGACTGAGACCGAAACAAACAATCCCAACCCCCAGTCACTCCAATGGAATGAGATCCCGATTCCATCTTTCCATCTTCTTTGGCAACGGCAGAGACTCGGAACTCAGGTCTTACCATAGTAAAAAAACTATCAGCCCCATCGGTTGTGACGATGGCTTTTTCTTCATAAATTTCGGAATACCCACAACCCACCGATTGGAGTTTTGTCGATTGTTTGGCCGCTTCGTTTTGGATATCGAGAACGAGTTTTAATTTTTCTTCAACGGTGCGGTTGCGAAAGTCTTCGATCCCTTTTCCAATAAAATCACCAATGGCAAAGTTTGCCTTTGGTAAGTTTGGGATTTTATCCTTTCGCAAAGCAGAGGATAGGCGGGCGGCTTTTTTTGCAACCTGGATGGCATTTTGAATGGATGATTTTGAGATTTCGCTGGTAGATGCAAATCCCCAAGTACCTGCTTCCAAAACACGAACGCCAATTCCTGTTCGTTTCCGAAGGGCAGTGGATTCCACTCGTCCTCTTTCTGCATGAAAGGAACGACTTTCTTTATGGTGGTATCTTAATTCCACAAATCCGGACTCTTCCGCCAAACATTCTTTTAATAGGTTGCGCATTGGCCCTTACCTTCTCTTGTATTATTGTTAAACTATTTGATTTGAGAATCAAAAAAATCGAGTAAAATCCGAGGAAGCCATCGTCCTTCTGGATTGTCAGGGGAGGTATCACTGATAAATCCCACATGGCCCCCTTTTTCCGTAAGCACTGTCTGTAGTAGTGGGTAGGACTTCCAACGAATCTCATGCCAAACTTCCGAAGGGACGACAGGATCATCATCGGCATGGACAAGAAGACCAGGGATTTTGATCCCACCTAAGTATTTCAGCCCAGAACAGATATTGTAGTATTCTAAAACATTCGCATAACCAGCAATTGGTGCTGTGAAAAAGTCATCAAAATCAAAAAAAGACTTACTACGAAGGACACGTTCCTTGATTTTATCAGAGATTTCATAAACCCCTGAGGTTACTTTCTCTTTCATGGTATCTAAAAAATGATCCCGGTAAAAATTTCCGGCACGGGAATCGATAAAATCACAACTGCGTTTTAAATCCAAAGGAGGGGAAGTGGCCGAAAATGCTTTGGCATAATGTTGTCTTTTTTCGCCGAAGAACTTCACCACCATATTGGCAGATAAAGAAAACCCGGATACAAAAATGGATTTGGTGAAATGTTTATGAATGTATTGTAATACAGTCTCAATGTCTTCGGATTGGCCGGCGTTATATGGTTTTCTTGCAAGACCAAGACCGCGACCACAGTTTCGTAAATTCATCCGAATCACACCATAACCACGATTTAGTGCTTCTTTACCAGCACTCACCATGTAATGAGATTCCGAACTTCCTTCCATTCCATGAATGAGAAGTAAGTAGTGTCCATTCCATTTGGATGCTTTTTTACGAATATGTGATAAAGGGGGATTGTGTTCTAACCAAAGAATATCCCCAGACTTATCGTTTGTTGGAATGAGGATACTCTCGGAATAATACTCATCCTCCAACGAATTGTCTGGAGGAAAGAGTACGTTGTAGACAGTTTGTAAATGTCTACCTTCTAAAAATCTTCTAGGTTTAAACTCTCTGTTAGACGACGTCAATTGTGTTTACGATTTTATCCACAATTCCGTAAGCAAGAGCTTGGTCGGCATCCATGTAATAATCGCGATCGGTGTCTTCCACCAATTGTTCGTAGGATTTTCCACAAGCATCCGCTAACATTTGATTGAGCTTTTCTTTGGTTTTGACAATATCCTGTGCATGAATGAGTAAATCCGTAGCAGGAGCTTGGATTTGTCCGCCAATGGAAGGTTGGTGAATCATCACACGGCCGTTAGGCCAGATGTAACGATTTCCTTTTTTCCCACCAATGAGAAGGATAGAACCCATAGAAGCAGCCATACCCATACAAACTGTATGAACCGGAGAGGAAATCATTTGCATGGTATCATAAACAACCAGGCCAGAGGTCACAACACCACCGGGGCTATTGATATAAAACGTGATTGGTTTTCCAGGATCTGCCATTTCCAAATACATGAGTTTGGCAGTTAATTCCTTGGAGGATTCGTCAGTGACCGGACCCCAGAGAAAGATTTTCCTTTTTTCCAGGAACTTCTTTCCCATGTTTTTGTCGCTAATGAGATCTTGGATGGTTTCTGAGATTTCTTTATCTGGTGTTTCTTCTTCTGGCATATTAATTCAGTCTTTCCTGTTTAGACGTATGAGGCAAGCGTTTCAGCTTGAAGTAAACGCCTAGAATCAGGAAAACACTGAAAGAAATAAAAAAGAAACGTAACAAAAAGAGCGGAGGCTCCTTCCATTCCGCACCAAGCCCTGCCGTTTGCAGGGAAGCCGGAAGGGCTTTTGTTTTTTGCGTCAAAGGCGAAGGCATTTCTTCGAATTTCAATACATGAGCAGTTTCAGAAAGTAGATAGTACTTCCTTGCTTCCTGTTCTAAGGCATAAGCATCATTTTTGAGGCGGCGTTCTTTTTCTTCCAACCCTTGGTTTTCTACCACAAGCCTCTCTACCTCGGCATTGAGATTTTGTAATTCTTTCTCAAGGCGCATACGTTCGGCGATCCCTGACTCGGACAAAAGTCCAAGATAGAGACCAGCACAAATATACATTACAAGTAGGGAGGCTTTCGTTGGTGTCATATTACCTTAAGTTGTAAAAAGTGTTTACTCCGCTATAAGTTGCATTTTTACCGAGTTCTTCTTCGATACGAAGGAGTTCGTTGTATTTGGCGATCCTGTCGGTTCGGCTGAGTGATCCTGTTTTGATCTGACCGGAATTGGTGGCGACAGCAATGTGAGAAATGGTCGCATCTTCCGTTTCTCCCGATCTATGGGAAACAACAGCTGTATACTGGGCTTTTTTCGCCATTTCGATCGCACTGAGGGTTTCTGTGAGAGTTCCGATTTGGTTCACTTTGATGAGAATGGAGTTACCAATCCCTTTTTCGATCCCTTTTGCGAGTTTTTTGATATTGGTTACGAACAAATCATCCCCCACAAGTTGGATCTTTTTCCCCAGTTTTTCGGAAAGTTTTTTCCAGCCTGTCCAATCGTTTTCATCCAGACCGTCTTCCATGGTAATGATCGGATACTTTGACACTAAATTTGAGTAGTATTCTACAAGTTCTTCGGCAGTCTTCTCTGGTTTTTTCTCCGCTTTGAGAACGTATTTCTTTTTCTTCTCATCGTAGAACTCGGAAGCGGCACAGTCCAAACCAATTTTGATGTCTAGATCTGGTTTGTAACCAGCCTTTTCGATCGCAGTGAGGATGACTTCAATCGCTTCGCTATTGCTTGTTAGGTTAGGAGCAAATCCACCTTCATCACCGACAGCGGTATTCAGACCTTTCCCTTTTAAAACGGACTTTAGGCTATGGAAAACTTCGGCACCCATACGAAGGGCTTCGCGGAAGTTTGGAGCCGATACAGGAAGGATCATAAATTCTTGAAAGTCGATATTGTTGTCTGCGTGAGCCCCACCATTGATGATATTCATCATGGGAACGGGAAGTTCACGAGCAAAAGTTCCCCCAATATAACGATATAACGGAAGTCCAGTATGAGCTGCTGCTGCTTTTGCCACAGCCATGGAAACTCCAAGAAGGGCATTGGCACCTAACTTAGATTTATTGGCAGTTCCATCCAACGAGATCATTGTTCCATCAACTAAGAGTTGGTTTGTTGCCGAAAGGCCTAAGATGGATTTAGAGATTTTAGAATTTACATTTTCTACGGCTTTTAGTACACCTTTTCCGGAGTATCTTTTTTTATCACCGTCACGAAGTTCTACTGCTTCGTGTTCGCCTGTAGACGCACCGGAGGGAACCGCCGCACGACCGAAGGAACCGTCTTCCAAAGTGACATCCACTTCAACGGTTGGATTTCCTCTGGAATCCATGATTTCACGGGCTTTGACGGAACGAATGCTATCTTTTTGGGACATCGGGAATTGTTTCTCCTAAGGGATAATTTCCTCCCAGTCTTAGGAAATTTAAGCCTCTGACAATAAACTTTTTCGACAAAGAGCCTTGATCCAGGAAAATGACTTAAAAAGAAGAGGGAACCGTGAACGAACGCCAAAAATTCACCCGCAATTTTTCCATTATCGCCCATGTCGACCATGGAAAATCCACTCTGGCGGATCGTTTGCTTGAGATTGGTCTTGTCACAGACAAAAGGACCCAAAAGAACCAAATTCTCGATTCCATGGACATCGAAAGAGAACGTGGGATCACCATCAAAGCCAATAATGCATCTTTTGATTATGTAGCTAAAGATGGGAACGTATATCACCTGAATTTAATTGATACTCCGGGCCACGTGGATTTTACGTACGAAGTGTCCCGCTCTCTTGCCGCTTGTGAAGGGGTACTTCTGATTGTAGATGCAAGCCAAGGAGTAGAAGCGCAAACCTTAGCCAATTTATACCTAGCGATGGATTTAAATCTTCGCATAATTCCTGTTATTAACAAAATTGATCTTCCTTCCGCCGATATCGACAAATGTAAATTGATGATCGAAGAGTCTTTGGGACTGAATCCCGAAGAAGCCATTCCGATTTCTGCAAAAACCGGCCTCAATGTACAAGAAGTCCTTGAGGCGATTTGTTATTTGCTCCCGCCACCAGTGGGTGATGTGGAGGCCCCTCTGAAGGCACTCATTTATGATTCCTTCTTTGATACCTATATGGGTGTGGTTGCTAAAGTTCGTCTATATGATGGAAAACTCCGTAAAGGGGAAATGATCCATATGATGCACATTGGCCGTCAGTTTACGGTCACAGAAGTGGGAATCAATCGTCTCTCCATGGTAGCTTGTGAAGAATTACAAGCCGGGGACGTTGGTTATGTGGTCGCTGGTATGAAAAAAATGGGGGATGCCAAAACGGGCGACACCATCACTCATGCCAACAGACAAACCGCAGAAGATGTCAAAGGATTTAAAGATGCAAAACCAATGGTATTTGCTGGTCTTTTTCCGATTAATGGGGAAGACTTTGATGCTCTCGTGGATGCCATCGAAAAACTAAAGTTAAACGATTCAGCGTTAACCTTTGAAAGAGAAAACTCGGCAGCACTTGGTTTTGGTTTCCGTGTGGGTTATTTAGGCCTCTTACATATGGAAATTGTACAGGAGAGACTAGAGAGAGAATTCAATTTAGCCCTCATTACCACAGCTCCATCAGTTAAATTTCGCATCACCACCACGAAAGACGAAATCATTGAAGTGGATAACCCAAGTAAATGGCCAGAACCCATTCTCATTGGAAAATCAGAAGAACCTTTTGTGAAAGCGACCATCATTGCACCCGAATCCTATGTGGGAAACATCATGTCACTTGTGATCGACAAACGAGGAATCCATATGGATACCGTTTATCTTTCTAAAGACAAACTCCAACTCACTTATGAACTTCCTCTTGCGGAACTTATTTTCGAATTCTATGACAAACTGAAATCCTATACCAAAGGGTATGCCTCTTTGGATTATGAAGAAGTGGGATACCGGGATTCCAAACTCGTTCGTATGGACATTCTTGTAAATGCAGAGCCAGTAGATGCCCTTTCCTCCATCGTTCACAAATCCAAAGCGGAAGACCGCGGACGAGTGATCATTGAAAAATTAAAAGACCTAATCCCTCGTCACCAATTTATGATCCCTTTGCAAGCCGCCATTGGTGCCAAAGTGGTGGCCCGGGAAAGTATTTCTGCCCTTCGTAAAAACGTAACGGCGAAGTGTTATGGTGGGGATATTTCTCGGAAGAAGAAACTTCTAGAGAAACAGAAAGAAGGAAAGAAACGGATGAAACAAATTGGAAATGTGGAGATTCCACAAGAAGCCTTCCTTTCCATTTTGAAAACCGGGGACTAAAGTCGATAACCTATTCTTCCAGGAATCTCTTGGAAGGATGGATGAACTTAAACCCGATGGATGATACAACCCCAAAGATCCACAAAGATACAATTTCTCTTACAAACCCTTTGGAAAACCGCAACCAAGTTGAATTTCCAATGGAATTTCCCCTCCAGATAACGAATCTGTCCTTGCAAGCCTTGGAATCCTTTCGGACCGAACTCCCATCCAAAAGGGATTCAGAATCAGAGATGATTCCTTCCGAACGGGATAAGAACCCATCCATTCCCCATCTCTATTTCCTTCGGGATGACTTACTTCCTTTGGGATTTGGCACCAAATGGCGAAAGGTCCAAGGAATCATTGAATTTTTGAAAGAAAATCAAATCCGCAAAGTCCTTCTTTGGGGTGGAATTCATGGAAATTATTTAGCCAGTTTTACTTACCTCCTTCGCCTGCATGGAATCAAAGTGGATGCCATCGCTTATACAAGAGATCCCCAATTAAAAACCTATAATGAGACGATCGTTCGAGGGCATTCTCATTCTATCGAATGTTATGCGAATCGTGCTACCGCCTATGCAGTTTGGTTAGAAAGACAAAATGAATATCCGGGACTTGTTCTTCCCGAATTTGGAATTCACCCAAGCGAAATCCCGGGGCTCCAATCCCTTTGGGAAAAATTGAAAAAAGAGATAAGAAGTAGAAATCATACAAAGGCCATACTCGTTTTAGAGATCGGCTCTGGTGCGACCTTCCTTTCTGCCTTTGATGTTTTTCAAGATAGTTCCATTTTGGTTCTGGGAGTGATGGTGGGAGAGCCCAAAGAGAAGTGGATCCCAAAAATAGCCGATCTGCAAAAACAGTTGGGACTTAAAAACCGATCCATTCCCTCCGAACAAATTTTGGAGCTTCCCAGTATAGCTTCTACGGATGGGGAGATTCAAAATCGCAATGCAAATCCGGAAATAATACCAAAGACAAAGAAGATATCTGGTTCCTTTGCCAAGAAAAACAAAACACTCCTAGAATGGATAGGCAGATTTTATCGAAGTACAAACATCCTATTGGAACCAGTCTATAGCGGGAATACAGTTTATTCCTTACTCAGGGAAATATACGAAATGCAATTATTATCCACCAAAGCAGGAAATCATCAAACAAGCAAAAATAGAATCGAGGATCAATCTCCAAACCAATTTCTGAAACGTTCTCCTAACGGTCAGATGATTCCGATTTTTTACCTCCACCAAGGAGGCCAGATCCAACATCTAGATTTGATTTTGGAGAAAGTTTCAAAATGAGCACCGTAGAAAAACCTCTTGTTTCCATCATCATTCCCACATTCAATCGCCGTTTGATCGTAGAACGTGCGATCCAATCAGTAATCACACAAACGTATCCGCACTGGGAACTCCACATTGTTGATGATGGGTCTACAGATGGAACTTGGATGGATTTACTCTCGAAACTCACCACTTGGAAAGGGAAACTCACTTCCTTTGGTAGAAACCAAAAATCCATCCAAGTCCACCAAACAGAACATAGGGGAGTGAGTAGTGCTAGAAACTTTGGAATCGCGAAAGCCGAAGGGGACTGGATTGCTTTTTTAGATTCGGATGATGAGTGGGGTCCTGAAAAACTAACCAAACAAATCGAATTTCATAAGAATCATCCGGAGTATTCATTCTCCCAAACCAAAGAAGTTTGGAATAAAAAGGGAAATCTTTTAGAACCCAAAGGAAAATACCAAAAAATCTCTGGGGATTTTTTAAAAGAATCCTTGGACATTTGTATGGTGACCTCTTCTAGTTTTTTTGCGCATAAACCGACTTTGCAAAAGATTGGCCTTTTTCGCACAGAACTCCCTATATGCGAAGATTATGATTTATGGAATCGAATTCTACTAATGGGGCATTCGATCGGACTATTAGAAGAAAATTTGATGGTGCGGTATGGTGGACACGATGACCAACTATCTAGCCAGTACCAAGCACAGGAAAGATTTCGTTTGTATTCCCTTTTACTCACGAAAGAAGAATTCCAGGAGAATGGAAATTGGGATGGGTTACCCGAAGAATCCAAAACCCTTGTGGATAAAGCCATCCAATCTCGATGGGAAGTCATTCTTCAAGGAAGGATCAAAAGAGGGAAGGATACGGATTGGCTTTTGCAATTAAGGGAAGATTTCCAATCGGAGGCTCCCCATTCAAAAAAGGATTTGTTTGTTTTGTTGAATGATTCTCTATTTTAATTCCCAACTCATCACTGGATATTCGCTTTTGAATCACAAAAAAACACGTCCCATAAAAACAAAAAACCCGGTCGTGTAAAACCGGGTTTCCATTGTTGCCACAAAACATAAGTTTTGCGACACGGCTTTTAGTAACGTTTCGTTAGCTAGAAATGTATTCTCTGTTCAAACGAGTGATGAAGTTTACCGAAATCTCTTTCGGGCAAGCCGCTTCACATTCGTATTGGTTTGTACAATTTCCAAAACCTTCTTTGTCCATAGCACTAACCATTTTACGAACCCGCTCTTTCTTCTCAACAACCCCTTGTGGAAGGAGTGCTAAGTGAGAAACTTTAGCAGATACGAAGAGCATCGCAGAAGCATTTTTACACGCCGCCACACAAGCCCCACATCCAATACAAGTAGCCGCGTCCATCGCAAGGTCAGCATCCACTTTCGGGATCGGTAATGCGTTTCCGTCTGGCGCCCCACCAGTATTGATGGATACATACCCACCTGCTTGGATGATGCGATCAAACGCAGAACGATCTACGATTAAATCTTTTGCTACTGGGAATGCTTTGGCTCTCCAAGGTTCGATATAAACCGTATCACCATCTTTGAACTTACGCATATGCAATTGGCAAGTGGTAGTTCCTTTTTCAGGACCATGTGGAACACCGTTGATCACCATAGAACAAGCTCCACAAATCCCTTCGCGACAGTCATGGTCAAAGGCAATCGGATCATCGCCTTTTTTGATTAGGTCATCGTTGACAACATCCAACATCTCAAGGAAAGACATGTGTTCGCTGATGTTGTTTGCTTCATAACTAACCATACGACCTTTATCGTTTTTATCTTTTTGTCGCCAAACTTTAAGGTGTAACTTCATATTATCCATTATTTGTAGCTCCTTACGGCTAGGTGGATGTTTTCATACTCGAGTTTTTCGCGGTGTTCTTCAGGAGCCTTTCCTTCTCCCTTATATTCCCAAGCGGTTACGTGGCAGAATTTATCATCGTTACGTTTTGCTTCTCCATCTTCTGTTTGGTGTTCCTCACGGAAGTGACCTCCACAAGATTCTTCTCGTGTGAGTGCATCTAAACAAAGCAATTCACCAAACTCTAAATAGTCGGCAACACGACCCGCTTTTTCTAACTCTTGGTTGAGTTCCAAACCAGATCCGGCAACTTTTACGTTCTTCCAAAATTCTTCACGAAGTTCAGGAATTCTTTTCAGTGCGTCTTTGAGACCTTTGTCGTTACGAGCCATACCACACTGATCCCACATGATTTTACCGAGGGCTCTATGGAAATCATCTGGAGTTTTTTTACCGTTGATAGTAAGGAGTTTGTTTGTCATCTCACGAACACGGGCTTCTGCTTCTTTGAATTCCGGTCTGTCAGTGGAGATATTTTTATGACCTTCTTTAGCAAAATAATCACCAATGGTATAAGGGATCACAAAGTATCCGTCTGCAAGTCCTTGCATAAGGGCCGAAGCTCCCAATCGGTTGGCACCATGGTCAGAGAAGTTTGCTTCTCCAAGAACGTGAAGGCCAGGAACATTGGACATTAGGTTGTAATCCACCCAAAGTCCACCCATTGTATAGTGAACCGCAGGGTAGATACGCATAGGAACTTTGTATGGGTTTTCACCAGTAATCCGTTCATACATTTGGAAGAGGTTGTCGTAGCGGTCAGCAACCACAGGTTCCCCTAAACGTTTGATGGAATCAGAAAAATCTAAATACACACCGAGACGTTTGTCCCCAACTTTAGGGCCTACACCCAGACCATTGTCACAAGCTTCTTTTGCAGAACGAGAGGAGATGTCCCGAGGTGCTAAGTTACCATAAGAAGGGTATTTTCTTTCGAGGTAGTAGTCTCTTTCGTCTTCTGGAATTTCGTGTGGGGCACGGAGGTCATCCTTTTTCTTAGGAACCCAAACACGTCCATCGTTACGAAGGGATTCAGACATAAGAGTTAGTTTAGATTGGTAGTCTCCGGCTTGTGGAATACAAGTAGGATGAATTTGCGTATAACATGGGTTTGCAAATCCTGCACCTTTTTTGTAAGCTCGGTAAGTCGCAGTGACATTGGAACCTTTTGCATTAGTGGAAAGATAAAATACGTTTCCGTATCCGCCAGTCGCAAGGATTACAGCGTCTCCTGCATGAGAAGAAATCTCACCAGTGATTAAATCGCGAACTACGATTCCTTTGGCATGTCCATCCACAAGAACCAATTCCAACATTTCCGTTCTTGGATACATCTTCACGGCACCACGAGCAATTTGTTTCTCTAATGCTGAATATGCTCCGAGTAACAACTGTTGGCCAGTTTGTCCTTTTGCGTAAAAAGTACGGGATACTTGCGCTCCACCGAATGAGCGGTTGGAAAGCGTTCCACCGTATTCACGAGCGAAGGGAACACCTTGTGCCACACATTGGTCAATGATATTCGTAGACTCATGAGCCAAACGATATACGTTTGCTTCGCGAGCTCGGAAGTCCCCACCTTTTACGGTGTCGTAGAACAATCTGTAAACGGAGTCACCATCGTTTTGGTAATTCTTTGCCGCATTGATACCACCTTGAGCAGCGATGGAGTGGGCACGTCTTGGACTGTCTTGGAAACAGAAAACAGAAACTTGGTATCCAAGCTCTGAGAGTGTTGCAGCAGCAGAAGCCCCCGCAAGACCAGTTCCGACAATGATGACTTTATACTTACGTTTGTTTGCCGGGTTTACAAGTTTAATGTCTTGTTTGTGTTTGTCCCATTTTTGTTCCAAGGGACCCGACGGAATTTTTGCATCTAATTTCATAACTTCTCCTAAAAACCCTTAACGGACATACCCGAGTAAAATCGATATCGGCATGGAACTATTTCCGAGGAAAATGATAAGACCAAGTCCTGTGGATAGTTTCTGGATCGTGGGGTTGTGTTTTGGTGCCAAGATTCCTAAAGTCTGTAACATTGATCCCAATGCATGAGAAAAATGGAGAGCAAGGAAAACCATAAAAAGGATATATGATCCTGCAATGAGTGGATCTTGAAATCCAAGGATTACCATCGCATAAACATCGTGAACCACATCACCATTTTTAAGGATGTATTCATGAGTGTAATGATCTGGATTCGTGAATCCTAAAGTGAAATGCGCCAAATGGTAAACAAGAAACGTAAGGAGTAGAAGTCCACTATAAGCCATGGTGCGGGAAGCAACAGAAGCTTGGATGGTAGCACCTTTCGCATAAGATACCGGTCTTGCGCTTGTGTTCTCAACTTTTAGGAGGATAGCAGTGAAAACGTGTCCAAAGAAGGCCACAATCAATCCAATCCGTGCTACCCACAATAGGGGTCCTAAATCCTTAAGAAACTTTGCGTAGGTGTTTAATTTTTCTGGTCCTTGGAAAACTTGTAAGTTTCCGACCATGTGAACGATCACGAATCCGAACCAGATAAATCCGGTAATGGCCATCGTGATCTTCTTGCCAATTGAGGACCGAAAGAAGTCTAGACTCAACGTCATTGAAGAGCTCCTGTTAGAGTATAGGTGTAAATTTTTTTCTCTTAAGTCCAATTTTAGATGGATTCCACTTCTCGTAAATTCATAAATCTTGGGGAGGTTCCAGTTACGAATTTGAGTTTGCTTCTCAATAAAGCAAGGGGAGGAGGGGGATGGAAAAGGACTTGAGCTGCCACCCAAAGCCGAAGAAAGTTACCTAATCTTGCAACGAAAATCAAAATGGAATGGCCGGGTTCAGTTTGTAACTTGTTTACTACCTGTGGTTCTTTTTTGGATTCCTTTGGCCGGTTGTGCCAAACAAAATACAAGTTTTCCTGAAACTAGAAAGTTGTATTTACGAGAGGTAGGTCTTCCCATCTTTGTGACGATCAACCCACGTCACAAAACCGATAAAAAAGAACTTCAGTTGTTCATTAAAACAGAAAACCTAACAAAGATTAATATTTCCAAATTCCAAATTTTATTTTTTGCCAGAGACAACTCCAATCAAATTCTAATTCCCGAAGACAAAAAAACTCCAGAGCTCATTTGTTCGATCGAAAAAAAAATCCAACCGAATACCATAATCAAATGCCATGTGGGTCCTTTTGTCTATGCGAACCTTTGGTCGTCCATCCAGATCCAATCCATTTCCTTTACGACTGAAGACCAAATGCGCCATGTGATCAGCGAAGCGGACTTAGACGACGTGACTGTTTGGTTGTAAATTTAGGCAATTTTTTTCTGACAAATTTTTATTGAATCAATCATACAAAAGAATTTAGAATCATTCCATTCGGGTTGACATCTCCTCCCTCAAATTTTAGGATTCCAAGACCATTATGTTTTCTAAATTAAAACAAGATATTCCTTCGGGCCTTGTCGTATTTTTAGTCGCTCTTCCTCTTTGTTTAGGAGTGGCTTTGGCCAGCGGAGCCCCTTTATTATCCGGTGTTATCTCTGGAGTGATTGGAGGGATTGTTGTCGGAATCCTAAGCCATTCCAATACAAGTGTGAGTGGACCTGCCGCAGGCCTTGTGACTCTCGTCCTTGCTGCCATTGCTGGACTTGGCGATTATCGCAGTTTTCTTCTCGCAGTTTTTATCGCCGGGTTTATCCAAATCATCATTGGTTTTTTACGCGGTGGATTCATTGCCAACTACATTCCATCTAACGTCATCCAGGGATTACTAGCATCCATTGGGATCATTCTCATCTTAAAACAAATTCCCCATGCTGTTGGGTTTGACGTAGATCCAGAAGAAGACTTTATTTTCTTTCAAAAAGACGGCGAAAATACTTTCTCTGAACTATTTAATATAATTAAATACTTTTCCTGGGGGGCGGTTACTATCGCTTTATCCTCATTGGCCCTGATGATCGGTTATGACAAAGTAAAGTGGAAACCTTTGAAATTTTTACCATCACCTGTGCTTGTGATTCTTCTCGGAGTTTTCCTTAACGGCATCTTTCAAAATTCCATTCCGGAATGGTATCTTTCTGAAAAACACTTAGTTTCCATTCCCAATATCAAAAACTGGGAATCGGTGTTTTTCTTTCCTGATTTCTCTGCTATCACAAAAACTAAGGTTTGGTATTATGCCATCACCATTGCTGCCTTTGCGACCTTGGAAACCTTACTCAATTTAGATGCGGTAGAAAGGATTGACCCGCACAAACGACTGGCATCACCGAACAGAGAACTGGTGGCCCAAGGAATAGGAAACTCTCTTTCTGGTTTGATAGGAGGCCTTCCCATTACCTCAGTGATTGTTCGAAGTTCCGTTAATATCTATGCCGGTGCTGAATCCAAATTTTCGACCATATTTCATGGAATTTTGTTATCGATCAGCGTTGTTTTTTTTGGGCCTTTATTGAACCGAATACCCTTATCATCCTTAGCTGTGATCTTAATTGTTACGGGATTCAAACTCACCAATCTAAACATATACAGTTCCATTTATAAAAAGGGAATTTACCAATTCCTTCCATTCATTGCGACCATAGTTGCTATCATCTTCACCGACCTTTTGACTGGGGTTCTCATTGGGCTTTCGATTAGTTTTATTTTTATCCTAAAAAATAATTATAAAAATCCATTCTCTGTGGAGACGGAAACCTTAAATATCGGAGAAACGGTTCGGATCGAATTACCAAACCAAGTTTCCTTTTTGAACAAAGCCTCCATCAAAGATACACTGTGGGCATTGCCAGAAAACTCCAAACTGATTGTGGATGCATCCAATTGTAATTTTATTGACCACGATATCTTAGAGGTTTTGGAAGAATTTAAAACTGTGGTCTCTGCGGAGAAGAAGATCCAATTGAATTTAATCGGACTAAAAGATTCTTACGAGCTGAGTGACCAAGTTCAGTTTGTCAATATTTTGGACAAAGAAGCCCAACAAAAGTTAACTCCTGATGAAATTTTGGATTTTCTAAAACGAGGGAATGAACGGTTTGTCAAAGGAAAATGGTCGGAAAAATACTTCAAACACCAAGTGAATGCTACTGCCTTTGGTCAAAATCCCATTGCAGTGGTCTTGTCTTGTATTGATTCCAGAACAAGTCCCGAAATTATTTTTGATGCCGGGCTTGGGGATATCATTTCGATTCGCATTGCGGGTAATATTGTAAATGAAGAAATCTTAGGAAGTTTGGAGTTATCCTGCGATAAAATTGGAACGAAACTCGTGGTTGTGCTTGGACACTCCAATTGTGGAGCAGTTTCCAGTGCCATCTATGCGCTTCGCGATGGAAACATTGCCAGTGTCACAAAGAAAATCCAAAAGGCAATCGATGAATCAGAAAAGATCATTCAACCCATCCAAAAAGAAAATGAACATATCTTCAATCATGTAGTGAAGGCTAATGTGAAAAATTCGATTGAGGAAATCCTGGCAAACAGTCCTTATCTTGCAGAAAAAGTGAAAACCAAAGAGATCAAAATTGTCTCTGGTTTTTATGATACCTCTTCAGGAGAGGTTCAGTTCTTTGAAACTGCAAAATAATTATCGTTAGGTAATAAAAAAAGAAGAGGGGAAGGGGATAGGTTTTATTCGACAGAACTCCCCTATCCTTTTTTACTAAAGATCACGAAGAAAGTTTCGTGATCTTTGTTCTCATCCAATCAAAACATTTATTTGTTCACAGGAACAAATAAGGGTTTGTATACATTCCAATTGACATAGGCAAGGAATGCGTTGGCAACAACCACGAAAATACCAACAGGAATTCCTTCTGGGGCAATGGTGATGTGAACAAGAAAAATGTTCACAACGATCGGGGCAATGACAATGGAAGCCAAGGGAACAAATCGGTTCGTTAAAAAAGCAATGGCTACCACAAGTTCTGTGACTTTAATGAGAGTCATCAAATATCCTGAGGCTTTGATCCCATCGTTGAAAACCTTTAAATTCCCAGTCGTTTCTGGTTGCTCCACTAAATTGAAGAGGATCACGACAGAAGAAAACAAGAACAATGCTCCAAGCAAAATTCTAACAATTGTATACGCAATTTTCATACCACTATCCTTTGGATGATTATATTTCTAATTTATGTGATTTCTAGAACCATCCTAGTTTTCAGAATTATGAACCAAATCATGAAAAAGTCACTTCGTTTTCCCGAAATTTTTAGTTTCAGAAAATCTAATTCCAGTCTATTTTTTAGTATTTTTACTGATTCAAAGGGCAATAAACTCGTTGTTTGGTGGCATTAATAGATAGGTCTAACCTATGAAAACTGGATTCGTATCAACATTGGCTTGGGTCACATTATTTGCAAACTGCTTGGCATCTCAAAAAGATCTCCCACAGGTAGAGACACCAGAAAAACACCTCCGACTCCAATACGCCCAGGAATTGGAGACGAAAGTCCTTAAAGTCGGCCCAGCTCACGAAATCTCCATTGGACAATTTGCTCTCCAATCCTTTTCCGATACGAGTTCTCGACTTTTCTCCGTAAGTTCGCTATCCGCATTAAAATCGAATGATCCACTCGAACCGGGAGCCATTGTCCTACATAAAGTCCAAGTGGACCGTTCTTTGGAATTTGAAGAAGGAACCACAAAGTTCCACCATGCTACCTTTGCCTCTATAGTTGAGTTTCTCGTGGTCAGTCCCACTGGGGAACCAAAACGGATTTTGGGTCATTCCGAACAAATCACTTCCCGAACCCTTCCTTTCAGTGCAGAAGATACGGAGTCAAAAGGTAAAATTGCAAGCAGCATCCAATCCGCCGTGGAAGAAGGTTTAAGGCAAATTGTCACTTTGAAAGAGTTTTCTAGCGTATATAAAAGCCAGAAGATGTTTCAGCGCTAATTCAGAACCCGAATTTTCTAATCTAAAGTGTTACCGATGTGCCTTTCTATACAAGGTACGTACTAGTTTCATCCTTTACAAATCTCTCTCCAAACATCCTTTACACATAAGATTTTAATTCTTTGTTTCAGAACACGATGTACACACCGCAGGAGTGTGTCATGGCTTGGA
>NZ_JAFFPS010000072.1 GCF_016919165.1 Leptospira chreensis | reverse complement strand
AAACTGACAAACCTTCCGTTTAAGTTGGCATCCAGATAGGACTGATTTAAAACATCCAGAACCACATTCTCTGCACCGTGGGTGAAACTTTTTACTACAATACAGGCTGTAATATTTTGAATAACGCTGGTTTTACGCAGTCAGACGGCATTGTACCTCGTAATAGTGCAAGGCTTGGGAACCTAACTTACAAACAAATTGATATCGCAGACTGCGATCATTCGATGATGGCCTTTCAAACGACCAGTGTCGACAATACCAAAAGTCGTAATCTTTTTACACAAGTAATTACAGAAATCCGAAATTCACCTTACTAAGATTAGATTAATTCTCTGATTTGTTTTCTAAGGACTTAAGAGAAAAATACAAACCAAGAAGCCCAAGTAAAAATATCGGAAGCCCTGCGAGAATCTCCCCTTCTTTCCAAACAAGACATTGGATGGAATACAAACCCCCAAAGACAAAAGAAAGCCCAGAGAGTGTTCCTAGCAGAGAGATTAGCAAACGATTGGAATGGATGGTTTGGTGCTTCTTTTCTTTTTTAAAAAATCCCTTCCAAAAGAAATACGGAGGTTTGGTTGTTTCATAGAACTGAACTAAAACATCCCGATTTGTAGTGGGAAATAGATAGGTAGATAGAATGAGAACGACTGCCGAGGAGAATGCGGTGTAAAGTATGGAATAAGGAAATTCTATTTTTAAATAAACGGAGAAGAGTAAATACAAAATCGGAGAAAGGATAAAGGCCAAAATTTCTGTCCACGCAGAAATCCGCCAGAAAAACCAACGAGCAATCAAAATAAATCCAATTCCTGAGGAGGCTTCGAGTAAAAACACCCAAGCTCCTTTGATGGTCTCCATTCCATAAACAGCTAGAAAAAAAGAACAAACGGCTGTTAGGACTTGTACTCCATAAGAAACTTTTATATAATAAGATTCAGGCTTTCCTTTTTGTAAAATCGGTTTCCAAAGGTCATTCACAAGGTACGAGGCTCCCCAATTCAAATGAGTTGCCAGTGTCGAAAGGTAAGCGGCAAGAAATGCACTGAGCATAAGGCCTATCATTCCAGTGGGCATTCCTTCTTGTAATACCATAAGAAATCCTTTTCCACTTTCTACTTCCGATAGATTTGGGTAAAGGATGACGGAAACAAGGGCCACTAAGATCCAAGGCCAAGGTCTCACAAAGTAATGAGCGATCACAAACCAAAGAGAACCTTTGAGTGCTGCATTTTCATTTTTTGTGGCGAGGATTCTTTGGGCAATGTATCCCCCACCTCCTGGTTCGGAGCCTGGATACCAACTAGACCACCAAAGGACGGTTAGGAGAATCAAAAAATGATCCCAAGGAAGAGTTCCAGAAAATCCATTCGGAAAAAATAAAATTTTACTGCCATCCAGTTTGGATTTTAATCCATCAAGCCCACCAATCGCCGGTAGGTTCACTGCAAAATAAGCAAAAAGGATACATCCCATCCAAGCCAAAAAGAATTGGAAAACATCGATATAGGAGATTCCTCGAAGCCCTGCGATGGAAGTATAAAAAACACCAAATAACAATAAATAAATGAGAAGATGGGAGGCAGTCCAATGGGGAAAAAAAACGGGAATGATTTTTAACATCGCAAGATTGACCCAACCAAGAATCACTAAGTTGAGTAAAAATCCGATAACAAAGGCCTTAAATCCTCTTAAAAATTCTGCTTCCTTCCCACTATAACGAAGCCCGATTAGTTCCAAGTCTGTGGAGGCACCGGACCTTTTCCAAAGTTTAGAAAAGAAAAATACAGTGACAAACCCACCCACTGCCATATACCACCAAATCCAATTTCCGGCAATCCCTTGTCCTCGTATAATTTCTGTTACGGCAAGTGGGGTGTCTGCGGCAAATGTAGTGGCGACCATTGCCGTTCCTGCCACAAACCAAGACAAACTTCCTTCTGCTTGGAAGTATTCTTTTGTGGAATTTTGTTTGGAACGAAAACGAAAAAGAAGGAGGAGGATTACAACAAAGGGGAAAAGAAAAAATAGATAATCAAGAATGTGAAAAGAAATCATAGTCTCACTTTGATTCCCATCTCTTTCATAGTTTGTTTGGTCTCTTGGATGGAAAATTCTCCAAAGTGGAAAATGGATGCCGCAAGCACTGCATCGGCTCCGCCACGAAGGATGACTTCCGCCATATGTTCTGGATTTCCAGCGCCACCAGAGGCAATGATTGGTATAGAAAGGTTGGATGTGAAGGATTTCATGAGTGTGATATCAAATCCATCTTTGGTTCCATCTTTGTCCATAGAGGTGAGGAGGATTTCTCCGGCTCCCATCTCAAAAGCTTCCCTTCCCCAATCCAAAGCTTCTCTCCCGGTTTCCAATCGTCCGCCATTTAAGTACACTTCGTATCTTTTTCGTTCTGGATGGAATTTGACATCCATAGCGCAAACAATACACTGTGATCCGTAAATTTCACTGGAATCTTTGAGGAGTTTTGGATTTTGAAAAGCACTGGTATTGATAGAAACTTTATCAGCTCCTTTGTTGAGTACTGCCTTTACATCTTCAATAGTGCGAATTCCTCCACCAACGGTGAATGGAATAAAAAGTCGATTGGCCACTTGTTCTACCAAATGTAGAAGGATATCTCGTTTGTCAGAAGAAGCAGTAATGTCTAAAAAACAAAGTTCATCTGCTTTATTTTCTTCATAAGCCACGGCACAGGAGACAGGATCGCCGGCATCAATTAGATTTACAAATTGAACCCCTTTGACTACCCTTCCTCCTTTGATATCCAAACAAGGAATGACTCTTTTGGTTAACTCATCCATGTTAGGTGATCTCTGATGGTAACGCCAATTTACAAATTTCTAACTCAGAAACAGATTTTGCATAACTTAGAAGTTTGGATTCATCAAAATGAGAAGAAGTAATTTGTAATCCAATCGGAAGACCAGTAGAATCCACTCCTGCAGGACAACTGATGGCAGGAACTCCCGCTAAGTTGACAGAGGTAGTGAGGATATCCGCTTGGTACATCTGGATCGGGTCTTTGGTTTTTTCTCCTACTTTGAATGCCGTTGTGGGAGAAGTCGGTTGGAAAATGATATCTACAGATTTAAAAAATTCTGCATATTGTTTCCGAATGAGAACCCTTGCTTTTTGAGCTTTGCCATAATAAGCATCGTAATATCCAGAACTAAGAGAAAAGGTTCCAAGGAGAATTCGACGTTTGACTTCTGGACCAAAACCTTCTGTTCTCGATTCCGAATACAAATCCTCAAGTTTTCCTGCCCCTTCTTTGCGAAGTCCATAACGAATTCCATCGAACCGGCTTAGGTTGGAAGAACATTCTGCGGTAGCAATTAAGTAATAAACAGGAATAGCATATTTTAATAAAGAGAAATCAAGTGGAACAAGAGTTGCTCCTTTAGATTCCAAATCTTTTAAGATATCCGCATAACGTTTGTTTACATCTGGTGAAAAACTAAAATCTTCCGACTTCATCACACCAATGCGTTTGCCTTTCCAATCGATAGAAGAAACAGAACTTGCTTCAAAAGGATTTACTTTGGCTGTGGTTTGGTCTTTGGGGTCAAGGCCTGAGATGACCTCCATAAGATCGGTAATCCCTTGTAAATCATTGGAAAAGGGACCAATTTGATCTAGGCTTGATGCATAAGCGATGAGACCATACCGAGACACACGACCATATGTTGGTTTGAGTCCCCAAATCCCACAAAGAGCTGCTGGTTGGCGGATGGAACCACCCGTATCCGATCCAAGAGAAACAGGCAACATGGAGGCAGCCACTGCCGCCGCCGAACCACCGCTAGATCCCCCAGGGATACGACTGGTATCAAAAGGATTTTTTGTAGTTTGAAAGGCACTGTTTTCTGTTGAAGAACCCATGGCAAACTCGTCCATATTGAGTCTTGGGAATAAAACAAATCCTTTGTTTTTTAGTTTTTGAATGACGGATGCGTCATATGGAGAACGAAAGTTTTCCAAGATCCGAGAGGAACAAGAAGTGATCTCCCCCGTGATACAAATATTATCTTTGATTCCAATGGGAATTCCATCAAATTCAGAAAGTAATTTTCCTGACTTCCTTCGATTGTCACTTTCTTCGGCTTGTTTTAAGATTTGGTCTTTTTTGAATTCGAGAAAGGCTTTTACTTTAGAATCAGTTCCTTCGATTCGTTTGATATAAGCCGAAACTAAATCTACAGATTTTAAGGAACCATCATTTAGTTTTGTTTTGATTTCGGAATAAGTGAGAAAATTTAAATCTTTCATGTTTCAATTACCTTAGGAACCACAACGTATCCATTTTCATAGGAAGGAGCAATTTTTGCTAGGTCGTCTCGTTTCAGACCATTCTCTGCTAAGTCTTTTCTTAATTCATAAAAGATTTGTTCGTAGATTTCATCATCACCTACACTCGTTGTGTCCAAGTTTTTGATTTCGTCTACGTATTGTACAATCCGAGAAAAGTCATTTAACATAGAAGAAACTTCCTTATCTTCAATGTTCAATTTTGCCAAGTGGGCAATGTTTTTTAATTCTTTTTCATCCATAATATTTCCTCAGTATGCATTCCTATCTATAATAGCTTTTAGGGGTGTGAGTAAAATGATTTTGATATCAAGAAGTAAAGACCAGTTCTCAATATAAAAAATATCTGCCTCAATTCGTTTTTCAATCGAAGTATCTCCGCGGAATCCTTGTACTTGTGCCCAACCAGTGATCCCTGCTTTTGCCGCGTGACGTCTCATATACTGTTGGTGTTCGTTTCTAAATTTTTCTACATAAAAGGGACGTTCTGGTCTTGGTCCTACCACAGACATATCACCGAGTAATACATTAAAAAATTGTGGGGTTTCATCTAGGGATAACTTTCGTAATACCGCACCGACGACAGTAACACGTGGGTCGTCTTTTACAGTCCATAATGTGTCCGATTTTTCCTTCGCTTGTACTACCATAGAACGAAATTTGATCATTCCAAAAACTTTATTATCGAGCCCCACTCTTTCCTGTTTGTAAAAGATAGGTCCCTTACTGGTTAGTTTTATCAGTAATGCAATCAGAAGATAAAATGGACTAAAGAGGAGGATAAAAAATAAAGAAAACAAAATATCAAAACTTCTTTTTAAAACTAAATTGTATCCCAATCTTAAAGGAATATTTCGAATCGAGATGATAGGGATTCCATCCAATACCTCGACTCTTCCTTTTGCCGTTACAATTTCTTCATAACTGGGAATGACTTTTAGATCGATTCCATGAAAGTCTGCAATGTCGATGACTCCTTTTAAAGAATCCCCTTCTTCGTGTGACAAAGCATAAACGATCAAATCAATGTTATTTTTTTCTACATAGGATTCTAATTTGTCTGTTGTTGTGACAGTTTGTAGTTTTTTGGAAGATAGGTTCTTTTTTCCTGCTACAAAACCTTTTACCATATAACCGTAGATAGAATGTTTTTTGAGGGTCTCTGAAAAATTGATCGCCGACTTCCCTGTTCCAATGATGAGAACAGATTTTAAATTAAATCCCTTACTTCTTAAATATTGCATTAGGAAACGTAAGATGAAGTGAGAAAAGGAAGTGAGGATAACAGTGCAAATGGCAAAATATGCGATGACGAGTCTTGAGAAACTCTCTCCGCGAAAGAAAAAGAGAAGAGATAAAACAACAAGTAAGTTTAGAACCACTCCTGCGATGATGGCGAATAGTTCATCGGAAAAAGATAAACCTCTGCGCGGGTGGTATAAGTCTATGGATAAAAATGATATCACTTGAGAAAACCCAAGAACGATTCCTAAGATCAAATAGTTTAATGGATCGATGGTTTGGATTTGAAACGCTGAATCTGGTGATAGATAATAACGAATCGCATAAGCGGAAATAAAACTTGTGAGCGCAATGAAGAAGTCTGTCACAAGGAATAGGAGTTTGAAGGATTGGCTTCTTTCTTTTAGCATTTTAAATTCAGATTAATCCGTTAAGTCTGTAGAGGTTCCATCAAGGGGGCGTTTGCGGAATCGGTACAATCGAACGCGTGTCGCTTGTGCCGATGCAGAATCCGCAAAACTGAAATTGGTTAGGTTCACAGAAAAGTATACTGACTGGTCATAAAAAGTCAATTGGTTGTTCATAGTAAGACCTCCAGGCAACGCCCTTAAATTCATACTATATCCAAGACGATATTCCCAGTTATGTAAGTCGAGTTTCAATGTCATCATAAACCGGTTGATATTAAAAACAGTTTTTTGTCTTTCTGTTTGTCCTTGGGCTCCAGTTCCTGCGGCTAAATCTTCCCAAATCGTAGTTTGGTCATAATTGGTTCCTGTTTGCGAAGTATACAATTCGGGACTTGTATTCATTGCATAAAATTGACCTTGTGCCAGTGCTGTGAGTCGCCAAGGTTCTGTGACTCGAGAATCAAGTTCTAGTTCGATTCCGGAATATCTGGTTACTTTCACGTCGGTTTTGAAGAAAAAACGGTAACTATCCAAAAAACTATCTTTGTACACATGGTACCAAGTGGATCCTACTTCTAAACTGCGGAAGGCTCTGATGATAGGCCAAGAAAAACCTCCCATTTTATAGGAAACAGTTAAGTTATTGGAGAGGGAACGGTTTTGTGGGGTGTGGTGCACATAATCATTGTTAATGAAAACACCTGAATAAAAATTTCTTTTTCTTTCGAGAAGACTCGGTCTCCGTGTTGTAAATCCATCCACAAAATCAAAAAAACCACCTACCCGCACTACCGTATAATACCATCTTTGCATATTGGTAAGTCCAGGATTGTAAGCAGATGAGAATTGGCGTAGATCACGAATGGTTCTTACCGAAACATCCCAATCATTGAGTGCATAACTTTCTAAAGCAAACTCTGCTTCATGTTGGCGTAAGTTTCCAAGGATAGGATCCTTGGCTTCTGCTTTGTCTGCATCCAAACGACGATAAGTTGTGGATAAAAATATCTCAGGAATTCCTATGCGAGCTGTATGGGATTGCCTTACATATTGATAGGATTGTTGTTTGAGCATTGTCGCGTAAGCTTTGTTTACGTCGCGGTCGGGGCTATTTAAATCATTTCCCGATCCAGGATATTCCACTGTTTGTTTGGTAGCACCCATATAAACTGATGGAGTAAAAGACATATAAGCACCCATAGCAATCGGTGATCTAAATCCAGTTTCTCCAATCACATTGGTTTGTGATCTTAAAACAAAATCTTGGTATTGGCTTCTTGGATCCACAACTCCTGTCGTAGGATTCGTTCTTTGTTGTGGGGGTCCGTAAATCCGATTGATATTGGTTTGGAAAAGTAAGTCCCAATAAATAGGGCTACTTGTCCCCGGCACGAGTCCAATATTACTAGAGTTTCTGATGGTAACGGCAGGCAAAGTATCCGAAGCCGCAAAATATTGGTTCGCTTGGATTTGGTAAACGAGAGTCCGACTCATCGAAAAACCAACACTCAAGTCGCCACGGTTTTCCGTATAATTTAAGTTCCAGTTGAGTATGTTCCGAATGAGTCCAAATCGAACATCTCGGTACGTATATAAAGACTGGAGTGAATTGGAAGGTTGGTATCTGTTTCCAAATTCATAATCAAATTGGCGGTTACTATAGTTTTCGTATTGTAATTGAACGTTTCTTGTATAATCACGGGAAAAGTCATTAAACTTAGCATTCAAACGAATGTCTGTTTTCCACCAAGGGTCATAGTTAACGCCCGTATTGCGGTATGGTAATCCTGTATTTGGAAACATCTCGCCACGATCTACGTTGTTAGTTGTTGCTACGTTTCCAAATCCATTGTTTTTGAACCGATCTTCATATACAGGAGTGATGGCATTGTTTTTATAATTGGCATATCCAAGATTGATATTGTAATTCAAAATTGGGGAGACTTTCCACATCTCTAATTGAGCGGCTTGTCCCGTTTTTTCATACATATCAAATCGAAATTTATAGCCATTGGCAAGGAAGATACTGTTAGGATAAGAGTCTGACCATTGGTAAGAGTTCTGCCAAAACCAACCTTGGGTATTGTTTTTACCGAATTGTGTGGTGACTCCGTTTCCTGATTCGGAGTTGTATAGGACAGGGAAACGGAACACTGTGGTTCCGCCTATTTTATAAGAAACATTATAGGCTACAACGGATCTATCATCATGGATAAAAATCTTTTTGGCTTGAAAGGACTCATGAGGAAGTTCCGCATTACAAGCAGTAAAGTATCCCATTTCAAGTAAGTATCTTTTTTCATCCAAACGTTTTAGTTTTTGGCCAATAAAGTAAGAAGGGAACATACTCAGTTTGGAATTGTAAACCACACCTTGGTTGATCTTTAAATCATAAATCATCCGGTCGCCATTGACTTTGGCGTTACCGTCTTTATATTCTACTCCACCTTCGGCATAAATCTCTTGGCGATTGGCATCGATCGATACGGAGTCAGCAACCAGTTCCCCTGATCTGATTTTGAGTCGCACCTTACCACGAAGGACTAAAACTCCACCTTTGGTTTTATCGATATTCAAAAGTTGGCCTTCGGCGGCGTTCTGGATTTGAATCGGTGGGTCTTTTTTGGGTTGAGAACTTAAGAGGGCTTCCGGAGTTAAAGCCTGTTCTTCTTCTGGAACCAGTGCTTCCCGTAGTCTTTCTCTTTTTGTATATATAGTTCCTGATGGATTTAGTCCTAAATTGCGAAGGTTGTCTTCTACTTCACGATCGGACATGGCATCCACTGACTTTCGAACAAGGCCTCGTTGTACTTGAGCCGTTGTCTGTTTTCTTTCTTCTTCTTGGGAATTTTTTCCAGTTCCAGAGGCTTCTGGAAATAGAAGTTTTAGCCCGTTGATATCCTGCGCCAGAATTTCCATTCCGAAGAGAAAACCATAAAATAATATAAGGAAACGAATGGATTTTTGCACAGCGGGCTTTGAAAGTATAGAACGAGAGTTTTACACCGGTCGAAAAAATCAATGGAAAACCAGGCAGAATTTCGGACTGGAATCTCGTATTTTACCGGAAAAAGAGGTTGCTTATGTATTCATGTAATGGACATAATCAAATGGCTCAATCCTTGGGCATCCGGGAGTTTTGAATGGCAAAAACCTACTCTGGGGAGCGTATTCCTGGTACTTTACGGTACAATCTCAAAGTCAGAGAGGGAAACGCGGAACATTGTTTTATGGTTCCAGAGCCATCGATCCAAATCCCGACGGAGGGGTTTGGTCCGGATGAAAGTGCCAACCGACTAGCCTTAGCCATCCTTCTCGACTTCACCAAAAACCCACAAACTTCGTTTTCTTATTATAAAGATTTTAATTTTTTCTTGGCTGGCCTCTTTTTAGAAGACAATTGGATGTTACACTCCAGCCGCATCACTTTGTTTTTTAAATTGTTAGAAGAAACGCCACCACTAGCAAGGCCTCTGGCCTTAGGCAAACGCTAAACGACTGTTAGAGTGGTTTGATGATGGGTAGGGTAAAAAACCAAGAAGAAGAGTTTTCGTCCCGATACATTTTCCCCTTGTGTTCCGTGATGATACTTTTTGTCACTTCCAGTGAATTCATTTGGGAGATTCCCTTCATTAAATCTTCTGCCCCATTGTCTTTGATTTGAATCAGGATATGATTGTTTCCGTCTTCTTCTGCTTGTTGTAAAGAGACGGCGATTTTTCTCCCAATGGTATCTTCTCTGGTATTGACCCGAACTCTCGCATCTTGAATGAGGTTGAGTAGGACTTGTTTGATTTTTTGGGGTTGGCAATAAGCCAAAGGAACATCCCCCACTTCAATTTCGCATTGGATTCCTTCTTTTAGAAAGTATTGGTGGAGGAAGGAACGGGTGTCATTTAAGATTGTTCCCAAATTGGAATAGTTCCATTGGGAGGAAGTGGACTGAGAATAGGAAACTAGGTTTTTAATGATCTTAGCAATTCGATCGGATTCTTCTGCAATTTTGGAAGCTTTTTCTCCTAAGGAAGTATTCCCTGATTTTTTTGCTTCCACGGCAATTAGATCTGCTAAATTCAAAATGGATGTGAGTGGATTGTTGACCTCATGAGAAATTCCAGAAGCAACAAGGGCGATGGTCTCCCATTTTTGATTTTCCGCAAGCCTACTTTCTACGTTACGAATGTGTTTTTGTACTTGTGATTTATAAATTGCCATTTCAACAGAAATGTACAAATCACGGCTGTTAAATGGTTTGATTAAATATCCAAAAGGTTCTGTGGCTTTGGCTCGGTTGATTGTTGCTTCATCCGAATAGGCAGTAAGATAGATGACTGGAATTTCTTTTGTTTTTTTGATGATGGTTGCGATTTCGATTCCATCCATGGGACCGTTTAACATAATATCCATAAGTACCAAATCGAAATGTTCTGTTTCGATATGTTCTATAGCATCATTGGCATCGGAAACATAAGTCGCATTGTATCCGTATTGTTTCAGAGTGGAACAAATATTGATAGCAATGATCCTTTCATCCTCAACCACAAGGATTCTTTTAACGTCTGTTTCTTTGTCTGTTCCCACAACTGCTGTCATATATTCTAAAACCGGCTCCATCTATCAAATAGAATAATTAGAGTTTGTCAACAGAATCCATATACCAAATCTCTGTATTGTGAATGAGGATTTAAACGAAGCTCAAAATTCGGTCATTCTGTCTCCTCCAGGCCCGATCCTAGTTGTTGCGGGAGCTGGGACTGGAAAAACAAACACCCTGGTGCATAAATTGGCTTCCCTGGTTCAGGCGGGGATGGATCCAAGTTCCCTCCTCCTTCTCACCTTCACAAGAAGGGCAGCCAAAGAGATGTTAAATCGCGCGAGTGGACTTCACGATTCCCGAATGTTTTCTGTGCAAGGTGGGACCTTCCATTCCTTTTGCCACCAGTTCCTCCGAAAGTATTCTTTAGCCGTTTCCCTCAATTCGAATTTTACCATTTTGGACGAGGATGATACCGTAAGCCTTGTAGGAATGGCCCGCGACCAAGTGGTTTCCAAAGAATCCAACGTCCGCTTTCCCAAAAAAGAAACATTGGCAGAGATTTTTTCTGGGTGTTTCAATTTACAGATTTCTTTGGAAAAAGTCCTACAAAAAGACTATCCTATGTTTCTCGGTCTTACAAAAGAAATCCAAGAAATTAAATCTAAATTTACTGAACTCAAACTCAAACACAACTCTCTAGACTTTGATGATCTTTTGGATTTTACTCGTAAGATCTTAATGGAAGAAGAATCCATCAGAGAAAGGGTCGGATTACAATATAAATACATTCTAGTCGATGAATACCAAGATACCAATCGTATCCAGGCTCATATCGCTTGTTTACTCGCAAGCATTCACCAAAACATTCTTGTGGTTGGTGACGATGCCCAGTGCATTTACGGATTTCGCGGAGCCAACGTAAATAATATGTTGGATTTTCCAAAAATCTTTCCGAATACAAAAAAAATCCATCTAACAGAGAATTATCGAAGCACACAACCTGTTTTGGATTTGGCGAATGCAATTTTAGATGCGAGTAAAGAAAACTACAAAAAACATTTAGTATCGAAGATCCAAAACTTAAACGACAAACCAAAACATACAAAGTTTGAGTCTTCCGAAGAAGAAGCAACATGGATCGCCGATCAAATTTTGGAATTGTATGAAAATAATATTTCTTTGTCGGAAATCGCCGTATTATTTCGCGCAGGCTTTATCTCCAATCTTTTGGAAGTCAAACTCAGTGCCAAACAAATCCCCTTTCGAAAATACGGTGGGAAACGATTTTTGGACTTAGCTCATGTTAAAGATTTACTTTCTTATTTGCGGATCATTGATAATCCAAAAGACATTCTCTCCTGGAACCGGGTTTTACTTTTAGAAAAGAATATTGGTAAGAAGTATGCCCAAGTTCTCTATAAAAATCTCGAAACACATAACTTCCAATATGAATTGATCGAAAACTCACCCACATTCTTTTTGGGAATTCCCGATTTGGCAAAGGTCTCGTTCCAGAATCTAATGCAGATTTTTAAATCTCAAATCAAAAGTTTGAGAAACAGTATGGCGATTGTGGAAACCGTTATCTCTCATTATTTTCCCATTTTAGAAAAGGAATATGATGACTTTGATAAAAGAAAACAAGATCTGGAGTCATTTAAGATTTTAGCCAAATCTTCCCCGAATCTTTCTGACTATTTAGCAAACCTTACGCTCGATCCCACAGAAAGAACGGATACAAACCCACCGGACAAGGAAGAAGATGAATTTTTAACTCTATCCACCATTCACTCCGCGAAGGGATTGGAATGGAAGTATGTCTTTACCATGCAAGTGGTAGAAGGAAGTTTACCCAGTTCCCGAATCAAAACGGTCCAAGATCTAGAAGAGGAACGTCGCTTGTTTTATGTGGCGATCACGAGAGCCAAACAGGGTTTGTTTCTAACCTCTCCTGTTTTTTCTGATAAAAATAGATTAACGACCGTAAGCCGATTTTTGGTAGATTTACCAAACCTAAAAGACCTTGTGGAAGATGTCCTTCCCGACCTTACTGAAAACACGCAAGCGATTCCCGACACGTCCACTAAAAACGACCGGTTTCAAGACATCCAAAAATACTTTTTGAATTGATTTCTGAAAAATCATCCTCTACGATGGGTTCAGATTTGGGGGACGTATGAAATTATCCTTTCGCATTTGTGGCCTATTCCTTTTGCCAATGCTCCTTACTTGTGCATCGCAGGACACAAAAGATGTTGATTCATCCAACCAAGATACAAAATCAAATTCACGAAATGCCAATTTGGAAGATCCAGAAAAAGGTGGGAAGAAGTTTGGTTGTATCGAAGGAAACTGTGTGAATGGAACAGGCAAGTATGTCTATGACAACGGTGACATCTATACTGGTTCTTTTAAGAATGACTTACGTGAAGGTGCGGGAAATTTTCTCTACACCGATGGTGAGAAGTTTAATGGAACATACGCAGAAGATAAAAAACAAGGCCCGGGAGAATACAATTTCAAAAACGGGGACAAATACGTGGGAGAATTTCTAAACGGACAAATCAATGGAAAAGGAACTTACAGTTTCAAAGATGGTAAGTCTGTTTCCGGTGATTTCACTTCCGATGGTCAAGAAGGAATTGGTGTTCTCACCGATGATGGTAAGGCCAGAAATTGTAAAATCGCAGGAAGAAAACTTCTCTGCGAATAAAGATCACCTTACAGATGGCAGTTGGGACGTTTTCCTCCTGCCTTAGCTGCTTCAAATAATACCAAAGCATTTGCCATCGCGGCATTTAAGTTTTTCATCCGTGTTGCATCAGAGGGATGAGTTGATAACAATTCATTTGGTTTACTTCCCCCGAGAGCACTCATATTTTGCCAAAGAGTCACACTCTCTCTAGGATCAAATCCAGACTTTGCCATCAGTTCGAGTCCAATCAAATCCGCTTCCGATTCATGTTCTCTGGAAAACGGTAATAGAATTCCAAATTTTGCACCCATACCAAGAGCTCCAGCAACCGCCGGTTTTCCTAGGCTTTCTAAGATTTTTACGGAACCACCTGCCAATTGGTTTTGAGAAACTCGTTCATTTCCATGACGAGCAATCACATGTCCTATTTCGTGTCCGATGACAGCTGCTAGTTGGTCTTTGTTTTTGGCCACAGAGAACATTCCTGCGTGCACTCCAATTTTTCCGCCGGGGAGTGCAAAAGCATTCGGAGTATTGTCTCTAAATACAACCACTTCCCAGGATTCGACTCCCGTAGTATCCGAAGTAACGGCAAGTTGTGCCGACACAATACAGTTCACATAGGAATTTGCCGAGGAACTAGAATCAGTTGGTGTTTTTGTTTTTAATTCGGAAAATGCCGTGTTCCCCATCTCATTCATCTCTGCGTCTTTTACGAGAATGATTTGTCTTCTGCCAGTGGGAGAGGTACTGCATTGGAGTAAAAAAAGAACCACTGAAAAAAAATGAAAAATTCGAATCATGTTTTGTCCTGTTTAGAATAGAATTGATGAATGAAAGGTACAACGTCTTCACTTCCAATGGGTTTGGACAACCAATACCCTTGGATTTGATCGCATTCGTAGGATTTGAGTAGTTCCAATTGTTCTAACTCTTCAACTCCTTCAGCAACTACCGAATAACCCAGATCATGCGCCATATTGATAATGGATACGAGTAAAAAACTTTCTTTGGATCCCTCTTCCACATTGTTTAAAAAAGATTTATCAATTTTTAAAATGGATAATGGCAACTTTTCTAAATAAGAAAGAGAAGAAAATCCGGTTCCAAAGTCATCGAGAGCCACCTTCACACCAATATCGATTAAATTGGAAAGAATCGGTACCGTTTCCGATAGATTTTTCATCGCCAAACTTTCTGTAATCTCAACTTGCAAGGAAGTATAAGGAATCCCTCTGCGGTTGTGGAGATCCACAATCCAATGAAAGATATTTTGATCAAAAAATACTTGGGGACTTAGGTTGACGGCAATGGATATTGGTAGGCCTTGTTTGAGTTGGACTTCTTCGATTACATCGGCTGCCTGTTCCAAAACAAATTTGGTAATCGAAACGATAAGGCCTGAGTCTTCGGCAAGAGGAATGAATTCTCCGGGAGACACCATCCCCCTTTGTGGGTGGCGCCAACGAACGAGTGCTTCCCAATGTCCGATTTTATTTTCTTTGATATCTAGTATGGGTTGGTAATAGACAAATATTTCCTTTTGTAATAAGGCCTTTTTTAAATCATTTTGGATCTCTAATTGGAAATGGATTTTCTCCTGCATGGCCTGGTTGAAAACAGAAACAGTTCCCACTTTTTGGGATTTGGCATGGAACATGGCAATCTCTGCATTTCGTAAAAGTACATCGGCTTCTTTTCCTCCAAGACCAAATCCGGAAATTCCTGAAGAAGCTGTTAAATAAATTTCATATCCACCGATAGGAATGGGATCTCCCAATCTTTCTAAAAGTCGATTCACATAGTTTACGGCTTCATCAATGGAAAGAATATGCGAGAGTAAAATGGCAAAGTTGTCGGCACCTAGCCTTGTAATGATGGCTTCAGAATCGGAAAATGTTTTTAGTCTTTCTGAAAAAATAACAAGGACCTGGTCTCCGGCGTCGTTTCCTAAAGAATGATTGATTCGTTTGAAGTTATCAATGTTGATACAAAATAAAATGGGATAACCTACATTTTTAGCATTGTAGGAAAATATTTTTTGTTCAATCCTTGCAAGAAAAAGTGCCCTGTTGGGGAGCCCTGTTAGGTTGTCATAAAAAGCATCGTGTGTTAATTGTTGTTCAGCGAGTTTTCTATCAGTAATATCATGGTGGATGGCAATGTATTGAAAAACTGATTTGTCTTGTCCCGTAAAGGGAACAATGGTGGTATCCGCCCAGTAATCACTCCCATCTTTTTTGATATTTCGGATCTCTCCACGCCAAACCTTTCCTTTTTGAATGATCTCCCAAATTTTGGTCCAATCCTCTTTGGTTTTGTCGGTGGACTTCATGATTCTATGATTTTGGCCAATCAGTTCAGAAACACTATAACCGGTTACTTTGGAAAAAGCATCATTCACATAAGTAATGATGCCGTTCGCATCTGTGATAGAGACAATATTGGCTTGGTCCAAAGCAAACTTTTGGAGTTGGATTTCTTTTAAGGATTGGTATAAAAAGCTCTCTGTTGTATTTTTTTCCTTTCTGTATACAAGTTCTCTTCTTTCTCTTTCCAAAACCTCTGTTAAACGAACTAGATGTTTTCGTTCAATGATGTCATTGACACCGGACTTCATATAACTCAAGTTTTTCGCGAAATCCTCGAAATCACTGATTAAAATCACAGGGATATCCAGTTTTTTATCGTTTAGATATTGTAAATAAACGGGAATTTCCGAATGAAAGGGTTCCCTTGTGCTACAAATGATAGCATCCCAATCCTCTTCGTGGACGGTGGCTTCCCATGATTGGAATGATTCAACAACTCGGTAAAGAGGACTTAGGCCATTGGCCTTCATTTCTCTGACAAGATCAAATACGCTGTTAGAATCGTTTTCTAGTATTAGAACGCTGATTGGACTTCCCATGGTTTTTGCCGAGACCGGCTTTCTCTCCCACTAAGGATTCGTATTTTTCCTGAAATCTCAACCTAAAAAAGATTCGAAATTCTTTAGAAATTTCGTCCGATTGACAACGTGCATCCTAAGACATTCGAAACGAGCTATATCAAAAAAGAATATTTAGAGCATGAGTTACGGAAATTACTCCTAGACATGAGCGATTTGGATTATAAAGAACTCAATGATTACGACAAAGGTGGTTACGATGGATTCAACCAAGCCATCACCTTGGTTTTAAAAAGGCTTCAAACCTAGGGTTTTTTCTAGTGAAAATGGCAGATCGATACAAAGGATCAGTTTCTACAAAAATTCTTTACAAAATTGGCAAGTAAACAGATTGTATACGTGCCAGTAGGAAGTTCAATGAATTTCACAACAAAACAAGTTAAAAATCATACAGTTGTTACTCTAGAGGGTTCCCTCGATATTTATTCTGCACCCGCACTTAAAAAAGAACTCCACAAAATCATCGATGACGGGGCTGAATCTGTAGCAATTGATATGGTGAATATCAAACTATTAGATTCCTCTGGAATTGCTCTTCTTGCCAACCTCCAAAAGAAACTCAAATCAGAAGAGGGTCAGTTTTTCCTTCTCAATGTGAGTCAGGATGTTATGGTCATTTTAAAGCTGTCCAGTTTGGACAAATTTTTTACGATTCTCGGAGGAGAAGCGGAACTTCCGTAACTCACCTCACCTTTCTCGTTTCCCTTAGAGCCGGAAGGATTTCACCTCTCCCCGCACCACCGGCTCGTCTGTAGATTTTGGTTTCGTCCAGTCTCCATAACTATTTTGAATCCAACGGCTTGACTCTCCTTCCACCCCAGAACCTGTCACGAGTTTGACGGAACTTCCCTTCTCCCCGGAAGTCTGTACGGAAACCACCAAATCATATGGAAGGTTGAGACCAAAAGATCCGAGCTGTAAGGTTGCTAGGTTTCCTTCGATCCGCACTTCATCACAAACCACTTCTCTGCCATCGCGTAACTTAACTTTAAGTTTCAAGGGAACTTGCGGTGTTTGTTTTTTTACAACCACAGGAGGTGTGATTTCTGTAGTTTTAGTGACTAACTCAGGTGGGTTTTCAGGAATGAGAGGAATTTTCTCTTCTGAAACTACGGCAGCCAGTTTCGATGTTTCTACTTTGGAATCTTCTAAGGATTCGCGAATGTTTTCTTTGATTTGATTGAGTTCTTTGGTTTCTTCGGCAGAGAGATTGGTCGATGTTTCGGCTTTGAGAACCTTTTCAATGATGACAGGTTTTAAAACTAAACTTTTTCCTTCTTCGATATTTTCGGCAGCCTTAGTGTCTCCGAGTTTATTTGCTTCCTCTTTAGAAAAAGCCACAAGGGATTTGTTCTCTTGATAAAAATTTCCAATCAGTAACAAACGTCTGTTGGCGCGAATCGCAACTTCTTTGTTTTGTTTTTGTTTAACGAGTTGGATGTATTCCTTAACTGCATTGGACGTTTTGCCAAGTTCTTCCATCGCACGAGCTTTGATATAAGACTGGTCTTTGGTTAGAACAGGAAGGTTCTCTAAGGTCTTTAGAGTTTCTTCATAATCCCCACTTTGAAAGAGAGAATATGCTAACTCCTCTGGAGATTTCTTTTTGGTTTTTAATTCTTCTTTTTTCCTTTCCCCTTCTTCTAAAAAACTGATGAGGAGGCCCGCATTTTCGGCGTAATGACTGCCTGGAAATAAATCAATGGCTTTGGTAAGTTTGACAAAGGCCTTCTCTCTTTCCCCCATCATCACCAAACAATACCCATGGTGAAGGAGAGTGAAGGCCATTTCATCAGAAAGGGAAGAAGTAATGGAATCTTCTAGTTCCTGGTATTTTTTGGAAGCAATCGGATACTTTCTTGTCCTTTCCATATAAAAGGCAAACTGCAATCGAATGATGGTATTTTGTTGTTCTTCTAGTTCCAGTGCCGGTTTGAAATTCAAAAATCGAACGCCATTAATGACATAGAGTCCAAATCGGTCTTGCCAACCCATTTTTAAATCCAAACCTTCTGTTTCGGAGTTCATAATCCCCGATTCCAGAATGTTTACCTTTACCTCAGACATATAATCATCTTTGGAAAGAAACATCTGTTTCAGCCTTTCCCGTAATGTTTGGGAAGAAAGTTGATAGTTCATCAATTGGTCTCTTAAGATTCCAAATCGCAGTTCTTGTAACTTAACACTGACGATGGATTGGGAAGCCAATGCGAAGAAAAAGAACAGAACAAAGAAAAGAGAAAATAAGAAAAACTTTCTCATTCCGGCACATCAAGGACAATCATTGTGACATCGTCCTTATATTCCTCGTGTTTTTCTTCGAGTACAGCCATTGCCTTTTCTACAATTTCTGTATTGGAAAGATGGATGTTTTCGAGGACAATTTCTGTAAATCGTTCCAGGCCAAAAAGTCCCCCTTCTTTGATAGGAGTTTCTACAACACCATCCGTATAAAGAATGATTTTGTCACCAGGTTGTACGGGAAAGGATTCTAAAGAGTATTGGATGTCGTCTCCCATACCCAGTGGTGGGCCAGAACTATCCACATAAGTAATTTGTTTTGTGGATGGACGTATGATAAAGGGTGCATTGTGTCCGGCATTCACAAATTTAACCACACCTGGTTCTTCAAAAACAACAAAGACTCCGGTAGCAAAAAAGGAAGCCTGCAAACGATTTGCGATGACTTCGCCTAACTGGTTTATGGCCTGGATTGCCGAATTGTTTTCTTTCATAATGGCTTGTAAAGACATAGCCATAACCACTGTGACAAGGGCAGCCGAAACTCCGTGCCCAGAAGCATCCGCCAAAAAGAATCCATAATAATCCTTTTCCGGAAATTGGAAGTATTGGTATAAATCTCCGGACACTTCCCGCATAGGGCGGTAGAGTTTTCCAATATTGAATTTTTTAAACTTCTTCACGGAAGGTAAAAAGAGTTCCTGTACTTCTTTACCAATTTGAAGTTCTTGGTTGATTTCTTCATTCAGTCGAGTAATGGTTGTTACTTTGTTTTGGATTTCCTCAGCCATTAAGTTGAAGGACTTCCCCAAGTTATCCAATTCATCATTACTTTTGAAGTTCCAATCGACGCGCGATTGCAAATTTCCCGTTGCCATTCCTTTCGAAGCAACCTCCAAAGATCCAACTCGTTTGAAGATGGCGCGGTAAACAAGAATCGCAAAAATAATATGAAATACAATTCCCCAAAGTACAGCATAACCCACTTGGATATAGAGTTGTTTCAATCGGTCTTGGATAGACGAGATATTGAAATGAGTGGACAAAAATACTTCTCTGCTATCAGAGAGGCGGATCGGCAAAAGGAAATCGACCGTAAAATCAGATTCGTTTAGATCCAAATTGTAACGAGCTTTGAAGAGATTCCCTTCTTTATCTGAAGACACTTCTTTGGTTTTTTTCAAAACGGCATCAGTGATTTCTTTTACACCAGGACCGGATTCTGGTTCGGAGAGTAAAATTTTGCCGTCGGAATCAAAGATCGAAAACTTCGAGATTTCGTATAACTTCAGAGTCTTTCGGAAGACCTCAAAACTTTCATCCTTTTCTCCCGAGAGTCCAATGGTTTGGATATCGGCAAGAATGGTATTGGCAAGGTTTTCTGACTGGAATTGGAAGTTCTTGAGAAGCAAATCAGATTGATTTTCGAAGATCATCACCGTAAAAAAGATGATATTGAGTAAGGCAAGAAGGGAATAAAAGAGTCCAATCTTAAATCGTAAGGAATTCGTCGTTTTGATTTTGCTTTTGTTCACGGCAATTACTAGTATTGTCGATAATCAAGTGATAGAAATCTATCACAAAATTGAGATTTTCCCATTGGTTTTAGTCACTTACATATCCTTCCTTCCCCGACTGCGGGCATCCCTTCTCCTCCTGGTTTTGGTTTTTACCTCCTCCTCTCTTTTGGCGGACAAGATCCGATTGAAATCAGGGGAAGTACTGAATGGGAAGGTGGTGAATGTAACGGCGACCCATGTGGAATGGCAAGACCAAGGAAAACGGTATAAATTCTTAAATGCGGACGTTTTAGGAATCGATGTCGGATATGACGGACTTCCGGCTTGTGCCGACTACAAAACCTTTGGAGTCGAAGACTGCGATTTGATTCTCACCAAACTGAACAAAACAAGTGCTAGTTTTTCTAAAAAAAGTAGCCCCTTGGAATTAGAGACCATCCCAATAAAAAAAATCTCCACTTTGAAAGTCAGCGCCGAATCTGGGTTTCCCATGGAACGATACATTGAGCCCGGGACTAAGGGAAAATGGGTATTTGGTGACAGAGAGATCGTAGGAAATTTTAAAACCCTAGAACGGGGTAGAATCATCATTGAAACCGAAACAAAAACCCTTGAGTCGGTAGACATTTTGGATTTTCGCTCTTTTGAAATTCAAAATAAATCGGTAATCGTAAAAGTAATTAAAGAAGAAACACCCAAAGTCATTCCTGGTTATGCTCCCATTACTGAAAAAAAATATGGGAAAGCCGCTTTTATTTTTGGAGGGGCTTTGCTTTCCGGCTTAGGAATGTTATATGAATACAATGCTTCAGTAAACGCGATCAATAACGATATGGAATACATTCCTACTGCCGATGGGCGAGTTTTTATTTTTGCCAATACCTTAAATACTGATCGGTACGATTTTCATAGACAACGTTTTCTCATGTATTCAGTGGTTTTCACTTCGATCATTGCCTATAGTTTGATTGATAGTTATTATTTGGGCCCAATGGAAACCAAAAAGGAAAATGCCAACGGAGTTTATTTAAAACCAATCCTCGATATGAAACCAAACGCAAATGTTTATGGATCTTGGAATCAGTTCCAAAAACCCAATGAAAGTTTGTTTTATGGATTTAGTTTTGAATCTAAATTTTAGTTTTTTGAATTCAGACCATAGCTCTGCGTAAGAACAGGTTTTTAAAGTTTTGTCTAAATCTTAGATAATGCCATTTGATTAAAAACATAAAAGGAATTTGGTCCAATTGGCACATGGCTCCACAATTCCCCTCTTCATTTTCCTTACACCAAAGAATGGTACCCGGCAGTCCCACAAAACAATCCAAACCAATCCATAGATCAAATTTTACTTTTGTATCATCTGGATACATTTGTGATATGGGAAGGTAAAACATATTGGCTTGGATATGAAAGATAGCAGAATTTTCTTCTGTTCCATTTGTATGTAAATCAACGGAACTAAACAAAGGAACAGAAAGCATTCGATCTCGAAAAAAATAAGGATTTAAAATTCCAGCAAAGAAAAACATCAAAGATAGAATGGTAGGATACATAAAAAAAAGAGCAAAATAATCCTGAAGTGCTAAGTCTGGAAATTTTTGAGTGATCCATCCTGGTGAATTGTATAAAAGATAAACCGATAAAATACCTGGAACTAAAAAGAAAATCGTTAGGATCGAATGACGAAGGTTTGGGTATTGTAAAAGTTTAATTCCCGAAGTGGATATATGTTTTTGAACATTTTGAATCCAACCTTCGTGCCTATTGTGTCGGCTCAAAATCTCATATTGTTCCATACTCATATTCATAAGATTTAAAATATGTCCAGGGACAAGGATTCTCGATTTAGCAATCGTAAGTTCTAATAAAAAGAAAAGAGATAGGATACAAAGCGGAAGAATCAAAAGTAAGTTGAGTTCTTGGGAGATTGCAAGGTTGTACAAACCGTGGATTCCCACACATACTAAAAACCCAAAGGTTAATTTGCTCCACTTAAAAACGGGATTTTTATGGAATAAAAACATCATTAGATAGGCTCCAATGATTCCGCCATTCATCATATGTATGGGTAGCGCCGTGATGGAACGAAGCACTTGGGACCAAAGACCGGTACTCATGAAATACAAAATGTTTTCTACAAACCCAAATCCACCACCTAACACGAGTCCATAAAAAATCCCATCAGTCACGGTGAACTCATCTTGGTTTTTGCGGAAAAAAAGATAAATCCCGAGTAGTTTTGCAAATTCTTCAATGAATGAAGATAGGATAAAAGCATTCCAATAAGGTCCATTCAAGGGAAGTCCATTCAGTAAAAGGGCTTGTAACCCAATGGCAACACCGGCACTAAAAAAAGAAAAGGCGAACGCTGTGTACTGCAAAAATGATTCCGTAAACCGATAAAAATGAAATCGGTAGAAGGAATAATAGAAACCGAGAGTGAGGATATTGATAAGAAAAATGACCAAACTGGATAGAGGAATTTGACTGATCATTTGGTATGATTAACGGCTAAAAAACTCTGAAAATCAATGAGAATTGCTACAGATTTGGATTTCAAATCAGAGATTTTACTGCCTTTCGCAAACCTTCAATGGTGAGGGGAAACATAGAGATGACATCTTCGATGGCTTCAATGGTAGGAGCTCCCCAAAACCGTTTGGGTTCTGGATTGAGCCAAACAGATTCTGGAAAATACCCCACAAGTTCCTTTAGGGATTCGAGTCCACTTTGGGCCTTTCTTTGTTTTTCGTCCGGGTTGGATCTATTATACGCATAAGGATTGTAAGGTGTTCCCATGAGTTCGTATGGTGCCATATAGGCATCACCCACAAAAATCAGTTTTGTGTTTTTACGAAATTTTTCCTCAAATTGTTTGAGAGAAATTCTTGTTTGGAATTCGTGATCGGCGTAGAGATATTCGTGAAAGATATTATGAAAAAAGTAATTATGGACTTCTTTGAAATGGTAGAGCCCACGGCTCGCACTGAATAGTTTACTCACTCGGTCCGAATGGGGTGTCATACTCCCTCCAATGTCCATAATGAGAACTAAGCGTAGGGAATTTTTACGTTCCCGTTCTTCCACAAGTTCAATCTCCCCCCCATTTTCACAGGTTCTATCGATGGTTTTGTCGACGTGGAGTTCTCGCCTTCCTTCTTTTTTCAAAAACCGAAGTTCCTTTAAGGCCAGTTGGATGGATCTTGTATCTAAAATTTGATCTTCGCGGTACGCTTTGTACTTCCGTTCGTTCCACAAACTCACACCGGAACGACTTCCTTCTCCTTCCGTATTTCCTCCAATCGAGATTCCATTGGGATTAAAACCAGAGTTACCAAAGGGAGAGGTTCCGGAAGTGCCGACCCATTTGTTTCCCCCGTCGTGGCGTTCCTTTTGTTCGGCCAAACGTTTCTTTAATTCTTCAATCACCTCTTCCATACTGAGATGGGGAGCGTTTGTTTTTTCCGAATCTGTTAAATGTTTGGGGATATTTTCTTCCAACCACTCGAAGAGTGTATCTCTAAACTGAATTCTTTCTTCCTTCCAACTCCCAAAGGTTTTGGAAAAGGCAAGATCATAACTATCAAAGAATTTTAGATCTTTTACGAAGTTGAGACGACCCACTCGATACAGTTTGTCCAAATTTATGTACCCAGAAGGATCTGTTAGTTTTCTTAGGCTTGTTAGGAAAGCTATGAGTTCCCCCGTAGAACAAGGAACAGATTCACTCCGTAGATTGTAGAAAAAATCCAAAAACATATTAGTTCAAATGGACTCGGTAGTCCTCTTCGGATTTGAATAGAGTTCCCGCAAAAGGAATTTTACTAGAATCCAAAGTTTCCCCAGAGACGAGGAGCACTTGAATCCAATCTAAAAGTTCGCTTGTGGAGGGCTTTTTTCTTAGACTCTCAATTTTACGAATGGAATAGAACATAGCCAGAGCCTTTTCCATAAATTCGGTTTCAATGGAAGGATAATGTGCCTTGATGATTTCTTTCATCGCTTCCCTTTTCGGAAATTCGATGTAATGAAAGATGCATCGTCTTAGGAAAGCATCGGGGAGTTCTTTTTCGTTATTGGAAGTGATGATGACAATCGGTCTTTCTTCGGCAATGATATGTTCTTTGGTTTCAGGAATGAAAAATTCCATTTTGTCTAATTCTAAAAGTAAGTCGTTCGGAAATTCGATATCCGCTTTGTCGATTTCATCAATGAGGACGACGGCTTTGTTCTTTTGGGAAAAGGCTTCCCCAAGGGCTCCCAAGCGAATGTAGTTTTTGACCTCTCTCACTCGGAGCATGGCTTCTTCTTCCGGAAATCGGGAGTCATTCAGACGCGAAACAGCGTCGTAGAAGTACAATCCTTCCTTTGCCAAACTCGTGGATTTAATATGCCACCGGTAGAAGGGAAGTTTTTTAGTTTCCGCAAGGAAACTGGCAAGGAGAGTTTTCCCGGTTCCTGGTTCCCCTTTGAGGAGCAGTGGTCGTTTTGTAATTTCCGCCACTTGGACCGCTTCTTTCAGATCTTCGGACAGGATGTAATCAGCCATGGTAAATTTCCCTTTTGGACTCCAATCTTTTAGGAAAAACCGGGGAATCCACTAAAAATTGCTTTTTGTAAGAAATTGAATTCCCATATTGAGGAATTGGAACGATAGTAAATTATGGGCGATTTTGATAATACGAAACGGGCAATTGGCGTTGGAAAACTGGATGATTCTGCAAGAAAGGATATGTTCAATAAGTTTGTCAGTGCCGGTGGGGAAATTGTAAAAGAAAAACAACCACAGAAAGAAGACGATACCAAAAAGAACCGCCCGGAACCAAAGGTTCGTCAAAGCACAGTATCCCGTGGTAGCGGTGATGATAGTCGGTCAGGAAGCCGCGGTGGAAACCAAAACAAATCCGATTCGGGAAATGCGAGATCACAGGCAGATTCCAAAGCCCAATACGAAAAGGAAATCAGTAGTTTTTCTGCAAGGTTTGGGATCAAACTCAAATGTTGGCTCGCTCGTGTCACTCCCTTTGGAACGAGTGATCTCACTCCAAAGTTTATGCATGATTTTAGCATGCGCGCCAAACAAGCATTAATCGAATTACAATACAGCGGAAATGAACTTTTAGCCAACCAACAATATTCGCCCCAACTCAGTAAGGCTCTAGATAGAATCAATCCCCTTCTTGTGGAACTCCTTGCTATGGGTCAAAAACTATACAATGGGCCTGAACTAACAGACATTACAGATCCCATTATGGTGGCACCGGAATCCCCTGTTGCCATTGAACGAGTTCGTAATCCGATCTATGCACTTTTTAAAAGGATGTACATCCTTTATCCTTACCAAGAAACATTAAAAAAGTCGTTTGTACAAGCTTACGATGAATTACAAAAATTAGAAGGGAAACCTTCACTCATTTATGCGAATAAAAAAAGAAAGGTCACACAAGAAATCGACACTCTTTTTGACGGATTTTTTGACAGACTCTACCTTGTTGTGCTTCGTGCTGAAAATAAAAACATACCGCTAATCTCTCGTTATATGGAAAACCTTTTAGGGATTCTTCCTGAGGAACGTCCTGGACAAAGAAAGTCCGGAGAAAACGTTCCCGGTGGAAAACAACTAGAAACCAAAGAAGACAAAAAAGACGACGAATCAAAGGATGAGGATAAAAAAGAAGATGAAGTTCCTCTTTCCAAAGAACAGGCCTATGGCCTTCGTTTGATGCAGATGTATTCTCTTCCCAAACTTCGTAAAAAATTTGATCCAAAAAACGAATATGCGAACATTCCCGATTCGGACAAAGCCCTACTTGCACTGTTTTATTTTTTTGAATTTGATGATGAATATTCATTTGTAATGACTACAAAGAAAATTGATATCAAACCTGGATCGGTAAACGGAGTCAAGGTGGACTACCGCCAGAAGATGTTGGATATTTACGAAGGTACGAGAACCATCATTGACCAGTTTCGAATCTATAACGATATCCTTAGAGAATTGGATAAACACAAAGCAAACCCAGGTGCCAACTATATCGAGGCTTCTAAGAAATTAACTGGTATCGAACAAAAACGTACGGGACAATCCAGAACCGTAAGAATGGCCATTAAAGAGTTCAGTTTGAAATCCAGAGACGCTCTTCTGGTTCTTATCAAAGATATGAAGAGCAAAAAAGAAATCGTGGCCAACATGAATGATGTTTTGACTTTGGATTCGATGGAGTCTCGCAAACGACTCAATAAAAAACCGGTCAAACAATGCATCATGGAAGCATATTGTTATCTTATGGCTCTTTACGATCGCATTGAAACAGGGGATTTGTTTGGTGGACTTGTCGAACTCACACCAGAGCAATTGAAATCTTCTTTTGGTGTAGAACTTGGGAACGATACTCCGGATTCTAATGGAACGGAACTTGCCGATTTGGAAAAAGAAGCACTAGAGCCGGCTTCTGCGAAAACAAATGAGGATGTAGACGGTTCGGAGTCTGAGAACACTTCCTCTTCTAATGAAAAAAATGACAGTTCGGATGATCCTCTAGATGATGACATATTACCTACCGGGGACCCTTTTTAATGGCCGTCATCAAAATCGCAATCTATCAGAAAAACCTTCATAAACGTTTAAGCCCTGAGGAAATTTCCAAAATCCAACAAAGTAAGGCCCATTTTTTACTTTTACCGGAAGGTTTTCCGCATTTCTTTCAAAGTGAATCTCCAGAGAACGCCGCCAAACACGAAAAAGAATACCAAGATCATATTTTGGAAATCTCAGAAAGTTTTCCGGGAGTGATCCTTGGTGGCAGCCATTATCGTAAAAATGCTGATGGCAATCTCGTATCGGCTCTTCCCATTGTTCAGTCTCTCGTCCTTGTTGATTTCTATGAAAAAAAATCCCCTACAGCAACAAAAGAACCAGGTGTGGTTCCGGGAAAAACAGAATCCATATTCATTATGGGTGGACTTCGTTTTGGACTTCTTGTCGGTGAAGATTTAGAAAATGAATCGATTTGGAAAGAATTCAAAAAAGAAGAGATCGAAATTATATTTTATCTATCCTATGCGGATGAAAAACGTAATTACGAAGAAGATTTGACTTACTTTGAGTCTCTTGCTAAAGAAAAATCTATCCATTTAATTCGTGTTTGTGGGCCTTCCGAAGGAAAACCTGCAAGAAGTCTTTATGCTTCTCCTTCTGGAATCAATTGGAAAGTCGGAAAAATCGAAGAAGATAAAGATGTTTTAAAAACTTTGTCTGTGAATGTGATGAGAAGTTATTTGTTATAAGGGAAATTGGATTGGGGATCGTTTCATTTTGAAGATCCCCAATGAGTTTTGAGACGGTTTTATTTTTTATCTAATTCTTTCCAATCCATAGTAAGTAGTAGAATTACGATCCCAATCGACACACAAGAGTCTGCGACATTGAAAGCAGGCCAACGGTCAAAAAGTAAAAAGTCAGGCCATTCAAAGTCTAAAAAGTCTACCACACCAATGTATTCAATTCCTGGTTTTTCCGGAGTGAATCCAAATCGAAAACCGACACCGGGAATTTTCACAAAGAATTTATCGGAGAAGTTTCCGAAAGCCCCAGCCATAACAAAATTCCAACCCCAAGCATTTCCTAAATCCGCATTCTGCCAACGATAGAAAATCAAAAATATGATCGCAAATCCTGTCGCAAATAGAGAAGGAAGAGCATTGTCTTGGAAGAGTCCAAAAACAAATCCAGTGTTAAAGGTTAAAGAAAGTCGGAAAAAATCACCTAACACGGGAATACTTTCATGAGCCAACATTTTGGTGATGATGATGTATTTGGATGATAAATCTAAAAAAAGTCCAAAAGCAACGAAAGCAAGGTATCCAGGTTTAAAGACCGAAAAAAATGGGGTTTTAGGTAGATTCATAAATTAGAGAAAGTCCGTTTATTTTTGTTTCCAGTAACTTAGACTTGATTTGGCTAAAGACCAAAAACTAAGTCCTGATAGTATATAAAATAATATGCTTGGTTCTTTCCAGAATTTTTCCGAATAATACATTCCGAAAAAGAAAAATATCGAACCGAGGGCTCCGAAAGTGAAAATCTCTTTTAACCGAAGTTCCTCTTTTCTTGTAGAATCGGGGGCCTGGAACTCTCCTCGGTTCCATTTGTATAAGAATTCATTAAATTCTTTTGGTAAGGAGAATAGACTGGTGATAAATTCTTCCCCTTCGTCCTTCCAAAGTTTTTTGAGAGAACTGCCCTTTAGAACAATTTGAGCGAAAGGTTTCTCTGCATAATCAATCATGGAACGTGTGGGATCCAAATAAGAAGAGTTCCCGAGTAACAGAGCAAGTACGCGATGGAGGCTTAAGAAATTGGGTGGCAGTTTGAGACTGGAAAGAAGGCGTTTTAAACTCACTTGGATTTCTTTTAAAAATCGAAGGTCTTCGGCTGGACGAAGTGTATCGAAACCAATATTACGGAAGTGATCAGTAGAATCCAAAATTCGATTGAGTTTCTCTAGGGAATATTTAACAATTTGAATGAGTTCTTCTTTGGATAAGGACTCGGTAACAGCTCCCAGTTCAAATAGTGATTCCGTGATTAAGTGGTAATCCTTTCTCATAGCACCGATGAGTATACGTTCTAAAATGCGAGTTTCTTCTTCCGAGATGGACTGGACGGCACCAAAGTCGATAAAACATAATTCCCCAGTTTCCATAAAAATTAAATTTCCCGGATGGGGATCGGCATGAAAGAACCGGTATTCAAAAATCATTAAAATATAAGCGCGGACCAATTTTTCTAAGTTTGGATTCTTTTTTGTATGAGATTCTAAATTTCCTAACTCATATATTTTTTTCCCTTCTACAAACTCTGTGACCAATGTATGTTTGTTACAAAGTTCATCGATGGCGCTCGGAAAGAAAAAATCCTTTTCTAAAGCAAATAGTTGTTTGGTGTATTTGAGGTTTTTTAGTTCGCTCCGAAGGTCAAGTTCCGAACGAATCATGGAATGGAGTTGTTCGTTTACTTCTTTGGCAGAAATTTTAAATACAAAACGATCAATGAGCCAAAGCACTCGCCCTATGGTTTTTAGATCTCGGAGAGCATCTTCTTCGATTCCCGGATAAAGGGTTTTGATGGCGACTTTTTTGCCATTGTAATAACCAATATGGACTTGGGCTGTGGACGCGCTGGCGTAAGAGGTTTTGTCCAAATCCGTAAAAATTTCCGTCATGGATTTTTTGTAATCACTGAGCCAACGTTTATTAATATCCTCAAATTCTCTCGGCGGAATTTTATCTTGGAGGTCCTGGAGTTCCCACAAAAATTCTTCAGGCAATACATGGAATAAATTACTGACAAACTGTCCGATTTTAATATAAACCCCACCTAACTGAAAGAAGAGATTTTTTGTCTCCTTCCCTTTCCGTTTTAAAAATTGAACCCGGACGGATTCATATTTTGTTTGGGATTGGAACTTCCGTTTGATTTTGGTAATGACTAAATGTTCAAACCAAGTTTGGAGTACAAAAAAATAAATAGAAATAGACCTGTTTTGTTTGGAGTTCATTGTTTTCGCCTATAAATGGATTCTATCAAATCTAGAATCTCGATATTGTCAGAGAGAGTCCCTTCCATCCTCTGTTTTTTTCCGGTAATCACTTGGAAAATTTCTTCATAAATTCCTAAAAATGCATTCGAAGATTCGGGTTTCGGAAATAACTTCGGTTCATAAGAAACCAAACTACGAAAACCTTTGTACAACTTCGAAGTTTCGGATTGATAAAACTGAAATCCATCATTGGAACAAATGATTCTATGAGTATCTGTATGTAGATCGAGTTCAAATTGAAAGTAGTCTCGTCCCCCAGCCACATCTAAAAAAACATCCACACCCGATTTTGTCTGAAACCATGCTGTGGCCCTCGACTCCACGGCTCCTTTTTTGGGTCGTTCTAGTTTTGCATCCACTAACTTGGGTTTTCCGAGAAACCAATGGATGAGATCCAAAGCATGAGTTCCGTCATGGAGAAGTGGCCCTCCACCTAACTTAGAAAATGCAAGACCTGGATTTTTAGCAGAAGTGAAAACAGAAGCACGAATGGATTTTAGTGTTCCCAAATTCCCTCTTGTTAGTTGGTCTTTGACATAATGGTAACTGGGGTGGTAACGCCTCTCGTGGTTGATCCAAATCCGGGTATTATGTTTCTTTGCAAGAGTTTGTATTCTTTTGGCACCTGCTTTGGTGAGTGCCACCGGTTTTTCGATGAGTAAGTTTGGGATTCCCGAACGAATGCAGTGTTTGGCCCATTCTTCGTGGTAGGCACTTGGGGTGGTAATCACGGCAAGTGCGATAGAAGGTGGGAATTTTGTCTTTGTGGGGTCTGGGGAAACTTGGCTAGTCTCCGCTGTCCAAAGGGATTGGAACTCTTGGCATTTTTCTTCTTTTGTATCCAAACCCAAAACCAAGGAAAATCGATCCTTTCCCCAATCGGATTGTAAAACTCCCGTATGGGTGCAGGGTTTTTTCCGAAAAGGATCCGATTCCAAACTGGAACCAATCCGTCCTAGGCCGATCAGGATGGTTTTGATTTTGGATCGTTTCATTTATCTTTTTCTTCCAAATCTTTCTTTCTGAAAGAAACTGGCGTAGAAGCTATGATCGCACCATTTGAATATTCCCTGTCAACTATTCTAAGTTTGTTTTCCAAAGACGTACATTGGGAACGGAAAGACAATCCTACCTTCCGGTGGATCACCACCTCTTCTGCGGAAACCAAACCAGGGTCATTGTTTATTCCCTTACGAGGGACAAGAGATGGACATGAATTTATCCCAGATGCTCTTTCCAAAGGAGCCCTTGGTTTTCTTTGTGAAAAGAATCATTCTATTCTAAAAAGCTTATCCGATTCAGATAGAAAAAAGGCCATATTCGTTCCCGATAGTTTAAAAGCGCTCGGGACTTTAGCACGATACCATAGAAATCGATTTTCCCCCATTGTCCTTGCCGTCACAGGTTCTTCCGGAAAGACAACAACCAAAGATCTATTAGGTGGACTATTTGATTTTCTAAATCCTAAGTCCGTTGTGATTACGGAAAAAAATTACAATAATGAGATTGGTCTTCCCTTTACTTTGTTTCGCATTACAGAATTAACGCGTGTGGTGGTTTGTGAGTTGGGGATGAACCATAGAGGAGAGATCGCAAGGCTCTCGCGGATTGCAGAACCGACCCATGCCCTGATCACCAATATTGGTTCGGCTCATATTGAAAATCTCAAATCCAGAGAAGCCATCGCGGAAGAAAAAATCGATATCATTAGTGGAATGAAAGAGAGTTCCGTACTCTTCGTTCCGGATGATTTGGAGTTTTTAAATCGAGTCAAACAACGAACGAAAAAACAAAATACCAAACTTGTGATTTGGAAACATAAAAACAAACCGGATCTAAAAGTAAAAAAAATAGAAACGAGTGGATTTCTATTAGAATGGAAAAAGAAAGAAATTCACTGGAAACTTCCTGGATCCAAACTTCTGAGCAATGTCCGAGGTATGGTGGCTGTCGGGGAACACTTTAAAATGAATTCTGAACAAATTGTGAAAACCATTCAAAATTATAAAAGTCCTGACAAACGATTGAATCTAAATAAAGGATATTTTACGATCATTGACGATTGTTATAACGCCAATCCAGAATCGATGCTTTCCAGCATCGGAGCAGCAGAACAGTTTGCTAAAAATCAAAACATAGCTTGGATCCTTGGTTCCATGAAGGAACTCGGAAAATTTTCCAAATACTACCATGAGACAGTGGGAAAAGAAATTCATCGGATAGGAAAAGGAATCTTACTTGGGTTTGGCGAAGAAACCAAACCGATGGTAAAAAAAGTTTCGGGAGCTCAGTGTTTTACGGAAGTCGACGCTCTCATCCAATTTGTGAAAGCCAATGTTCCTAAAAAATCGGTAATCCTAGTCAAGGGATCTAGATCTATGAAAATGGAAAGAATTGTGTTGGCCTTAGAAACATTTAAGGGTTGATGAAGAAATGGCTTTTCCTAGATTCAACTTATGCCTACAAATCTACCAAAAGTAGCTGTCATTATGGGATCCCATTCTGATTGGGAAACCATGAAGGAAGCCTGTGATATTTTAACAGAGTTTGGAATTCCTTTTGAAAAAGAAATTGTGTCAGCACACCGTTCTCCGGAACGGATGGTACAGTTTGCAAAATCTGCAAAACAAAATGGGTTTGGAGTCATCATTGCTGGTGCCGGTGGTGCCGCCCATTTACCAGGAATGACTGCTTCCTTAACCACATTACCCGTATTAGGAGTTCCTGTCCAATCCAAGGCTCTGAATGGAATGGATAGCCTACTTTCCATCGTACAAATGCCCAAAGGGGTTCCTGTTGCCACTTTGGCCATTGGAACCAGTGGTGCAGCCAATGCTGGTTTACTTGCCGTTCGTATCCTTTCTCTCATCGATTTGTCGTTACACCAAAAGTTAGAGTCCTATGCGGACAATAATCGTAAGTTAGCACTTTCTAAAAATGACCAGCTCCTCTAAAGAAATACAAAATCTAAAAATCGGTGTTTTAGGTTCCGGACAACTGGGCCAGATGATGTGTTTAGAAGCACTCCCTCTCGGTTATGAATTCTTTTGTTATTCTTCTGATGAAAATTCTCCCTCGGAAAAAGCGGGAGCCGTTGCCACTGTAGGGTCTTATGAATCTCTTTCCGATTTAAAAACATTCCTTTCAAAAATTGATGTTTTGAGTTTTGAATTTGAAAATATCCCTAAAACCACTTTGGAATATTTGGAAAAAGAAACCAAAAATATCTCCATATTCCCGCCACCGAAAGCCCTTGTCATTGCCCAAGACCGGTATTTAGAAAAATCCCACTTTCGCAAACTTGGGTTTCGAACAGCAGAATTTTTCCATTTAACAAAAGACACGGCTCAGTTTGACATTGCCATTTCCTATCCTTGGATCATCAAAACACTACGTTTTGGATATGATGGAAAGGGACAAGTGAAGGTGAAGGATGAAACTGAATACAAAACATTTCTAGAAACTGCCTTTAGGAAAGGAGAGGAAGAATATCTAGTCGAAGAAGTCATTCCCTTCCAAAAAGAAATTAGTGTCATCCTCACTCGTTTCCAAAACGGGGAAATTGTTTGTTATGGTGCTGTGGAAAATGAACACAAAAACCATATTTTAGATCTTTCGATTTATCCCGCGCGAATTCCAGCGGGTCTTAATTTAGAAGCGATTCAAATGGCCTCGAAACTTGCCGAGTCTTTGGATTATGTGGGGACTCTGGGTGTAGAATTCTTTTTAAAAGAAAACCAAATTTTCTTAAATGAATTTGCGCCAAGACCTCATAATACCGGTCATTATACCCAAGACTGCCAAAGTCTTTCTCAATTCCAATTGCATGTTTTGGCGATTACGGGGAATCTTCCCCCAACAGATGTTAGGCCAAAACCTACCTTAATGAAAAATATTTTAGGAAATGAATATAAAGAAAGTTTGTCTGTGGCTCGTTCTCTTCTAAAAGATGACAGATACCAACTCCATCTCTATGGGAAAAAGGAAGCCAAACAGGGCAGGAAAATGGGGCATATGAATTTCAAAGGTAATTTGGAAGACGTGAACTCCCTCTTCCATGATCTATAATCGGTAAGTCGATACCGCACAAGCCGGCAGTTTTTTAGGTTTCGAGTAATCGAAGACCCCAATCTCTTACATTCCCCGCACCTAAACAAAGTAACATGTCCCCTGGTTCTAACTTGGATTTGATGGAAACCAAATCCTTTTCTATCACTCCCTCTAAAATTTGTGTGTTTTCTTTTTTTAGAAAGGGAATAAAAGATTCATGAGTGATTCCTGGAATCGGAGTTTCCCCTGCAGAATAGATGGGAAGTAAAAAGAGAATTTCCGCAATGCCCAAAGACTTTGCCAAATCTTCCAGTAACAACTGCGTGCGAGTATAACGATGTGGTTGGAAAAGTACGACAAGCCTTCCCTTCGATTTGAGTTTGTTTTGTAAGGATCGGATCACCATAGCAATTTCTGTGGGATGGTGGCCATAGTCATCCATCACAGTGATTCCCTTCCAATCCCCCAAACCTTCTTGCCTACGTTTTACACCAATATAACGAGAAAGGATTTCTGCAGAAACTTTTGGCGAAACTCCCGAGGCATAGGCTCCTACCACAGCCACAAGCCCGTTAGTTAGATAATGGACTCCTGGATAGGGTAAGTGTAAGGAAAGGGATCCGAACCCTGGAAAATCAAATAATAAATTATCGTCTTTGATCTGATAGGTGACTTGAGTGAGTTGGTCCCCTAGTTTGGATTTGAGCCTTTGGTACCATTCGGACTTAGTTTCTGGTTCTTCCATACAAAGATAGAGACGAAAGTTAGGCGAAAAAGAAACCTCTTTGGTTTTATGTAAGAGGACATCCCGAATTCCCGGATCATGCGCATACAAAACAGCCACCCCCTCCGTCCCGAACGCCATATATTCAAAAAATGCATCTTCGAGACGTTCCCGGGTTTTGTAATAATCCAGATGGTCATTGTCAATATTGGTCAATAGCCGGATGGAGGCTTTGTGTTTTAAAAAAGTTCCGTCTGATTCGTCCGATTCATAAACAGCAAATTCTCCCCCTCCTATTTTCCCACCACGTTTTTCAAGAAGGCTTGTATCTCCACCAATCATGATTGTGGGATCCATTCCGACTTCTGTAAGGATTTGAGAAACCATAGTGGTTGTAGAAGTTTTTCCATGGCTACCGGCAACGGAAATGGATTTTTGGTTGGAAACCAAAAGGTGCATAAATTCGGATCTATGTTTGAGAGGGATATTTTTTTCTTTAATTTCAGCAAACACTTGTTTGTGTTTATCATTGATCGCCGAACTATAAACCACCATCTCGATTCCCTCTAAAGGAATTTGAGAGATGTCGTTTTCAATGATGGCTCCCCGTTCGGCAAGAAAGGCAGTGGTTTCTGAATTCTTTTTATCGTAACCAAGAACAGATAGGTTTAAATCTAGTGCCATATGGGCAAGACTCGACATCCCACTCCCACCAATTCCCAAAAATAAAATCGGACCTTTCATTAGTTTAAGGCTTCAGACTTTGTCGGTGAAAAAATAGGAAACAGTTTGGTAAGCTGCATTCACATTGGAAAGGGATAAAGATGTATGCCCCATTTCTCTGAGGATTTCAGAATGGTCTTTCCATCCGAGGAGAATTTGCACAAGCCTTGTGGGATCATCCGATGTGGAGTGAATGGTCACCGCTGCGCCTTGGGATTCGATATAATTGGCATTTTCTTTTT
>NZ_JAFFPS010000038.1 GCF_016919165.1 Leptospira chreensis | reverse complement strand
GGTTATGAGTTTCAGTTTCAAAATTTAGAAACGGCTCTTTCAAATCTTTTACAAAAACAGTGATTTCTTCTTTGCAAAACGCAAAGTACGTGAGAGACTGGAGTCATCCTTATCTCGGAGTAAGAAATGAACTCAAAAAAAGTCTTAGTCTCTCTATTCGCACTCTCCTTCGCATTTGTGATGGTAGCATGTGGCGATTCCAAACCAAAAGAAGAAGCACCGGCTGCTGTTGAATCTAGCGCTAGTGCGGATCCTGACCTTGCAAAAGGAGAAGAACTCTACCTACAAAACTGTTCTTCTTGCCATGGTGAGAAAGGTGCTGGTGACGGTGCTGCTGCTGCTGCTCTCAATCCAAAACCAAGAAACTACAAAGCTCCTGCTTCTGAGTGGAAAAATGGAAGTACTGCTGCTGGCGTAACAAAAACATTGAAAGAAGGAATCAAAGGATCTCCGATGGTTGCTTACGGACATTTGGGTGATGATAATATCCGCATCCTTGCAAAATACGTAGAACACCTTTCTAAAAACTAATCATTCTCTTTTTCGGTTCCGTCTATAGGTCGGAGCCGAACAATTGTCTTTATGAACCAAATCATCAAAAAAGCTGATCGACCCACTTGTGATTGCGGAACCACTCGTGACGATGAAAGCGCACGTAAAGTAGTTAAGTATTCCACCTGGGGAATGATCGCCATGGGTCTTGTCGGGATATCAGCTACACCGACCGATGTGTACTTTGTTTGCCGAAAATGCAAACAACCCTTTGGCCGAATGACCAAGGAAGAAAGAAAATCGAAATCCTAATTTTTGTTGACCCGCGTTCTCAGTGGATTTCCCTGGAAGCTAATGATGGAAGAGTTTAAGATTCGGTTGGGATTTGAAAATGGGGGAAGCCTCCCTGTGATTCACATTTCTGGCGAAATCACATCCGAAGCCGAAGAAGAGATTGTTGAATCTTATGAATCCATCCCGTCCGACAAACGCACTCGTGTCATTTTGAACTTTTCCGAAACTTCCTATATCAATTCTGCAGGAATTGCTACCCTTATCAGTCTCATTACCAAATCTTCTGAAAACCAGGGAAAAATTGAATTTGCCGGACTCAATACTCACTTCCGCAAAGTGATGGATATTGTTGGTCTCACTGACTTTGTCCTCATTCACGATTCTCTCAATTCTGCACTCACCCAAGTCTAAATTATTCTAGATTCCTAACTTCCCTTCCGTAAGATAGGAGGGAGAGAGGTCTTTTCATGAGTGAAGTGGAATTCCACGTCAAGGGCAAAACATACAAATTACCGGTCATCGTTGGTACCGATGGAAAAGAAGGAATCGACCTAACCGATTTTTATAGAAAAACCGGCCTGGTGACTGTAGACCCTGGTTTGTTTAACACAGCTCTAGGTTTATCGAAAGTATCCAGACGTGATCCGGAAAAAGGTGAATTGACCTATCGTGGTTATGACCTGAAAGAACTTGCTTACCAATCCACTTTTGTGGAAACTTCGTTTTTATTAATTTATGGAAATCTTCCCACCAAGCAAGAGTTAAGCGATTTTTCAAGTCGTCTCTCTAAACACTCAATGATCCACGAAGATATGTTGAATCTCTTTGATGGTTTTCCTGGTGTTGCCAATCCATTAGCAGTTTTATCCGTGATGGTAACTTCACTTTCTAGTTATTATTTGCAGGAATACGAAGAAAAACTGGATATGGGTGTGGATTTAATCGCAAGGTTACTTGCAAAAATTCGTACCATTGCAGCTTTCACATACAAACATGCCGTAGGACATCCGTTTGTTTATCCTTTGGATAAAAATCCTTATTGTACAAACTTTCTCTATATGATGCACAAACTACCTGCGGACAATTACAATGTTCCAGAAGAGTTTGATCGTATCCTCAACCAAATGTGGATCTTACATGCAGACCACGAACAAAATGTATCCAACACGGCAGTGCAAGTGGTTGGATCGACACAAGCGAATCTATTTGCTTCGATCTCTGCTGGGATCATGGCACAGTGGGGAGCTCGTGAAGGGGGAAGGCCTACTGCTGCCATTGGTCTTATTGAAGACATTATCAAAACAAAAACACCTGTTAAAGATTATTTCGAAAGATTCAAACGTGGTGGCCTAAACATTCAAACCAATGGGTTTGGACAAAAAGCGTATGATGTAGTCAGTCCTCGTGCCCAAGTTGCTCGTGAAATCATTCGCGAATTCTACAAAGGTAGAAAGTTAAGCGCTGTAGAAGATGTGGCTCTCCAAATTGATGAGATAGTTTGGAACGATTCATATTTTATGGAAAATCTCCTCTATCCGAACTTAGAATACTACTCAGGACTCGTATTTCACACATTGGGAATCCCTAAAGATATGTTCTCTGTGATGCAAGTAATCGGTAGACTTCCTGGATGGCTCGCACACTGGAGAGAACAACGTATGAAGGGAGACTTCTCAAAAGTTCGTCCAAAACAGATATATGTGGGCGAAAACCAAAGAAAGTACATCCCTGTTCAGAGCCGCCTATAGGTTCGTTAGACTTTCCTTCCCCATGAATTTCCGATGGTTCGGAATCATTTGGTGTTTGGCACTCTTTTCGTGTATACCGAAAGAAGTGCCACCAAAGGTGGAAAAAGGATTTCTATCGGCCGAGTCGTACTTAAAAGACCAGACAAAAACTTTAGAACTCATTGGAGACTGGGAATACTATCCTGGTCTTTTGATTTCTCCCCAAGAACTCGAAACCTTGGACACAAGCCGGGAACCTCATTTTTTTTCCGTTCCTGGAGTTTGGTCTGACTTTTTTTGGAATCGAGGATTCCTTGCAGGAGATGGATATGCTACCTTTGGCGTCGATGTAAAACATGGCCAGAAAGGAGTTCCGCTATCTTTAAGGGTTCCTGAAATGGAAACCGCCTATGTTTTGTTTGTTGATGGAGTCAAACTTGCATCCAATGGTGTGGTTGCTACTTCCTACCAAAATGGCAAACCAGAATACAGACCAAGAATCATAGATTTTTTTCCAAAAGAAAACCAAACTTCCATTTTATTACAAATTTCCAATTACCATCATAGAAAGGGTGGGCCGGCACAGGTAATCACACTCGGCAAAACATCAGAGATTCATCATCAGTATGAGTTTGCGATTTTGCGAGATATGTTACTTGCGGGTAGTATTTTATTTATGGGTTTTTATCATCTGTTTTTATATTGGAACAGAAAAAAAGATCCATTCACGTATTGGTTTGCGTTAACTTGTATTCTCGTCGCCTTCCGAGTGTTTATTGCAGGAAATAAATATTTGGTGCAGATTTATCCTGGGTTACCTTGGGAAATTCATTTAAAACTAAGTTACCTTAGTATCTTTTTGATCACACCGATCTTTACAAAGTATGTTTATTTACTTTTTAAACCTTATTTCTCTCGCAGAGCTTATGAAATTTTAAAATATGTGGGTTTTGCTTTTTGTTTTATTGTTTTGGTCACTAGATCATCGTTTTACACGTATTTGATGGTCCCTTTTCAGGTTTTTACTTTGATGGGTGCCGCTTATACTTTTTTAGTCATTGTAAGGGCCATTCGCGATTCCCTTCCGGGTTCGACTATCTTTTTGTTTAGTTTTGTGATTTTCATAGCTAGTTTTATCAATGACAGTTTGGTCAATAACCTAATCATTCATGGCCCTCTCACCATCCACTTTGGAATTTTTACCATGTTCTTTGTGCAGTCTGTCTACATTGCCAGAAATTTTTCAAAGGGGTTTGTTGATGCTGAAAACTTAGCCATTGAGCTTTCGGACAAAAACCAAACCTTACAACGTGTGCAAAACCAACTCACAGATTTAAACGAACGTTTGGAAACAAGGGTAAAGGACAAAACAGAAGAACTCCAGGGAAAATTGGACCAAATTGGAAAGGATATGAGACTGGCAAAGTCCATCATCCAAAGTGTCACTAAACTTCCTGACGTAGATCCTTATCTCAAAGTAGATATATTATACAAACCGATCGCTGAAGTCGGTGGAGATATATTTTTCGTAAAACGAATTCAAGATTTCTATTATCGATTCTTTTTGGGTGATGCTACCGGCCACGGTTTACAAGCGGCTCTTTATTCCATGATGATCCAATCAGAATTTGAACGTGTTTCTGCTGTGGCCATGCGACCGAACGATTTGTTGTTCTACATGAACCAACATTTTTATGATAAAAATGCAGACCTTCAGATTTACTTTCCAGCGTTAGTGATGGATTTTGATTTCCATCAAAAAATCCTCCGTTATGCGGGAGGTGGTGTCCAAAACCAAATCCATATGAAAAAAAATGGGATCACTACTATGCTTGAAAACACAGGCCCCATCATTGGAATTTTGGAACATTACCGGTATGGAATTTTGGAATCGAAGGTAGAGTCGGGAGATCGAATCTTTTTATTTACAGATGGACTTTTTGAAGAATTGAACGAATCGGATGGGGTGCAGGCTTGGGGGGATTTACTAGAGGTAATCCAGAATACTGTAACTTTGCCTTTTGCCGAAGTTGTCCCTTCCATTCAAACTATGTTATTCCAAAGAATGAACAAATCGCAATGGAAGGACGACTCCACACTGATTTTTATTGAAATCACCTAACGTAAAGTTCGCGGTAGGTGATTTCATTTAGATGCATTTGGGGATCACAAAAATCCCCGTGAGTCCAATGGCAGTCAGATTTTCCACCTACCAATCGCCAGAAGATCCACCACCTCCGGAATCACCGCCACCACCAGACCAACTATCGCTCGAGTCACTGGAAGACCAGGAATCACTTCCACTAGACCAACCACCGCCATCGAAAAATCCTCCACCGGATCCACCACCTTTACCAAGGCCAAAGACTCTTTTTAAAAATATTACTAAAAAGAAAATTACGATTGCGAGAATCAGAGCGAAAGTTCCTCCAAAGGCCAAAACTAACAGAGGATAAAGGAAGAGGATTCCTATGATAGTAACAACGATTCCACCAAAACCGGCTACAAATAGAGATCCAAAAGTGGCGAGTCCACCAACCACTCCTGAGGTGACCTCTTCAGAAGCATCACCCCCAGTTGTGTCCACATCATCTTCTGAAGGTGCGTATTCCCCACGAATGGCAGCCATGATGGCATTCACTCCCGCCGTGACTCCACCATCCATATCCCCAGCTTTAAAACTAGGTCTTAGTTCGTTACGAATGATTTGTTTGGCTTGGATGTCTGTGAGAGCTCCCTCTAAACCACGGCCTACTTCAATTCTCATTTTTCTTTCGTTAGGTGCAATGAGTAAAAGAATTCCATTGTTTTTGGATTTTTGTCCCAATTTCCATTCATCAAAAATCTGAATGGCAACATCTTCTATGACTTCATCATGTAAACTTGGTGTTGTGTACACGGCGATTTGATTGGAAGTCTCCGTTTCAAATTGTTTGAGATTGGATTCTAATTGGGTTCTTGTGGCATCTGATAAAATTCCTGCATGGTCCATAACTCTTCTTTCCAGTTTGGGAACCGGATAAGAAACAAGTCCCGTGATGGTTGAAAACAAAAGAAAAACAAGAAACCATACTTTCTTAAGATAAAGATTCGATACAAATTTTGAATGTGAAATTTTTCTATCAATTTTCATTACATCAATTTCCCGCCGTCACGAATTTCGTTGGAGATTTCATTTTTATCGTCTTTTTCTCTTTGGATATTGTATTTTTTGAGTAGGTCTCCACAAAAGAGAATACTAGAAACAATCCCTTCTTTTTTCTTTTTGGATTTCATTCCTTCCACAATCAAACGAACGGCTTCATTCCATTCTGATTTAGGAACTACCTTGGCAATTTCTTTGTCAGGTAGGACTCGAACAAAATGTTCATACAAAGAAATATAAATTAAAATTCCAGTTCTGTTTTTGGTTCTAAAAACTTCTTCATCTAAAAAAGCTTCTTTGGCTCTCAGGTCGACAAAGTATTGTTTGGCGCCCCTGGATACTAAACTGATTCTGATTTTTGGGAAAACTGTAGTGATGACAAATCCAAAAATCGCACCGAGCCACACGGATACAATGGCAAAGAAAGACTTTCCTTCCCATAGAGGGCCATAAAAACTTTCGGCTGTATAAAAGACAGCCCCACTCACACCCCCAAAAAGAAAGGCTCCAAGCCATGCCCATTCTTTATAATGGTGGGAAGATTCTGCAAAAAAGGGAACGATTTCTGCCGAGGTTTTGGACTCTGCAACACCAACCGCTGCTTTGATTTCATCCAAATCGGATTTAGAGAAATAACGTGTAAGTATGCTCATGGGCAGAAGAAAAACAGGAATTTTGACTCAAATCAATCAAAAAACCTAGATTTTAGAATCGATGACGATGGCTAAACTCACGAGAAATAAGTGGAAGATACTAAAGAAGAAAAACCGTTTCGCCAGGATTTTGTCTTGGGAAAGTTTCAAGAGGTAAGCAAAAACCAAAATCACAATGGAGAGTAGGATGGCAGAAATCAAAAAAAGTAATCCCATACGGTCATCAGCAAAATAAAATCCAATCACCGAAGTTGAATAAGCAATTGCATAAAGAAAGATTTGGTTCACTGTTTTTTGGATTCCCGAAACCACAGGCATCATAGGAATTCCTGCAAACTCGTAATCATCTTTTAAGAAGATAGCAAGAGCCCAGAAGTGGGCCGGTGTCCAAAGAAAAATCATTAAAAACAAAACCCAAGCAGGAATGGGGAGGTTATTTGCCATAGCTGCATAACCAATGAGCGGGCCAATACATCCGGAAATCCCACCAATCACAATGTTTTGTTCTGTTCTTGGTTTCAGCCAAATTGTATATAAAAACACATATAACAGCAACGCGGAGAGGGCACAAACGGCCGTTAGTAGGTTGATGTAATAAGTTAAAATTCCAAATGACAAAATGGCAACGAGCACTCCCAAAATCAGCGCGAACCTAGGCGAAATTTCGCCAGAAGGAATCGGTCTTTGTTTGGTTCTGTACATCACCGCGTCTCTTTCTCTTTCAATGTATTGATTGAGAATAAAAGAAGCAGAACTCATCAGATAAGTTCCAAGTAAGGTAATTCCAATTTCCCAAAGAGATGGGTATCCGGTAGTTCCTAAGTACATACCGGGAAGGACGGTGGCAAGAACGAGCACTGTGACTCTAGGTTTTGTGAGTTGGTTCCACAAACGGAACATTATTAAACCTCTTTTTCCTCAGACCGAAAATGGTAAAAAGCAGCGATAAAACAAAACATAAATACTAGCACACCATTTAGCGTGTGTAATCCGGTGATTAGTTTTGGAAGATGGTATAAAACGTTCATTGCACCAAGAAGGATCTGAAAAGAAACGAGATAAGCCGCGATTTTCAGGGATTTTTTGACATCCCCGTTTTTTAAATAAAGGATTCCATAAGCCGAGAGAGATAATACAGAAAGAGTGACTAAATACCCAAATAATCTATGTTCCATTTGAAAACGGATAGTTCCCTTCATCTCGGGAAACCATTCCCCGTAACAAGTAGGGAAGTCCGGACAAGCAAGTCCTGCGTAGTGAGAACTTACCTTCCCCCCGAGAAAAAGTTGGTATAAAACCACGATGAGAGTAAAAACAAAAAAATATTTGCCAGGTCTTTCCCATTGAAATGCAGAAGAAGTGTGTTCAGAGATCAGTAATCGAACTGTAAGGCAAGTTGATAATAATAAAACTGCATTGAGTAAGTGAAGGTTAACAGTTGTTGGGTGGAGTAATTTTGTAACGGTGAGTCCACCGAGAATCACTTGTGAAATTAAGAAAATTAGGGATAACGTTGCAACAATTCCTAATCGAGAACGAGTCTCTTTATTTTTTAAAATCCAAACAAAACCGATTCCAACTAGGATTCCTAAAATACCGGAATAGTATCTATGTCCCACTTCCATAAAAATTTGGAATGTAAATTCAGGTACAAACTTCCCATGACACAAAGGCCAATCAGGACATGCGAGTCCCGAATCTGTTGCTCTTACGAGTGGTCCGTAGAGGAGATTGATAAGGATCATAGCGGAAAGGATGGTGTAAAAACGTTTGAGTGTCATACGTCTATCTGTTTCCTCCAGGTTTTGTGATCTGAGTTTGGGGAAAATAAAATTAATCTTGCATCTTTTAAAAATTGTTGGATAAAAAGAGGAGTTTTTCGTATAGACTATAACAGGTAAATTTATGCAAAACACAGACCTTTACAATAAGGGTGGCTATTGGACTTTCCTTGTCACACTCGTTCTCAACATTCTTTTCTTCGCTTATATTTCCTTTGTTCATCCGGGTACTCCGGAAAACCCAGGAATTGATTCTAAAAGCGTTCAGTCCAAATAGGGTAGTCACCAAACCTTCGTGAATATCAGACTTATCCTTTTGTTTTGTTTGTCGTTTTGGTCTGGGGTCGTGTATGCGTACGATCCACATTCCAATCTCACTCGGGAAAACAAACTCCCGAAAGAACTCGAAAACATTGGATTTTCCGACGTCACGGGGAAGTCACTGAATCTCGATATCCCTTTTCGTGATGAATCTGGAAAAACGGTTCGTTTCTCCGATTTTCTAACGAAAGGAAAACCCATCCTCCTTTCCCCCGTTTATTTCAAATGCCCCACACTTTGTAACTTCCACCTTAACGGTGTGTTCCAAGGTCTGAAAGCCCTCGATTGGACTCTCGGCAAAGAATACCAATACATTGCGGTATCCATTGACCCGAAAGAAAACGAATCCATTTCGTTTCCTAAAAAAGGCGCTTATTTGAAAGAATATGGTAGGGATGGAGCAGAACAGGGCCTTCACCTTTTGACCGGTACACAGGAATCCATTGATGCTCTCACAAAACAATTGGACTTTCGGTATGCTTGGGACGCGGAAGCAAAACAATATATCCACGCCAGTGGGGTTTATGTTTTGACTCCTGAAGGGAAAGTCTCACGGATTTTTCAAGGGATCCAACTCGAACCAAGAGATTTGAAATTTGCCTTTCTTGAGGCATCTTCTGGTAAGATTGGGAGTTTTGTAGACAAGTTTGCTTTATTTTGCTTTCAATTTGATCCGAGAAAAAATAAATATACGATATACGCATACAGGATGATGCAATTCGGGGGGGCGGTCACCTTACTCCTTCTCGGTGCGTTTTTATACATAAACTGGCGAAAAATAACAAATAACAACCGTCAAGGAGTCACATAGATGTCTTGGAGCAGTCTCATTCCAGCGACCTCGTTCATGCCTATTCAGGCGACTGAAATCGCAAAAGAAGTCGATCTTCTCTATGCGTTTCTGATCATTTCAAGCCTTGTTTCGTTTGTCATCTTGATTGGTGGAATGACATGGTTCCTGATCAAGTTCAAACGTACAAGTTTAGACCAAAAATCTGCATACATTACTCACAATAATTTTGCCGAATTTCTTTGGTCTTTCATTCCTCTCGTGATTATGATGGGGATTTTCTATTGGGGTATGGTGATTTTTGAAAAACTTCGCATTCCACCAGAAGATATCGCAACTGAAATTCACGTAACTGGTGAACAGTGGGCGTGGACCTACCGTTATGCAAATGGAAAAGAGTTCTATAGCTCTGCAAACGATCCAATGATCGTTCCTGCAGGTAAAGCAACGAAACTCGTCCTTACTTCTAAAGATGTCATTCATAGTTTTTATGTTCCCGCTTTCCGAACTAAACAAGATGCGGTTCCAGGAAAACTCACTCAACTTTGGTTCGAACCAAAACAACCGGGTGAATACATTGTATTCTGTACAGAATATTGCGGAACCAAACACTCTGGTATGATGCTTAAAATCAAAGCCATTCCTTCTGAGGAATATGCGGCTTGGTATCATGCTGAGAAAAAAGGTGCAGATAGTCCTGCTGATCTTGGTAAAACACTATTTGCTCAAAAAGCTTGTGCTTCTTGCCACTCGATCGATGGATCTAGAATTGTTGGACCTACCATGAAAGGACTTTTTGGTTCTGGTAGAAAGTTTGCTGACGGAAGCCAATCCAAAGCAGATGAAAATTACCTTCGTGAGTCCATCCTAGTTTCTTCTGCAAAAATCGTAGAAGGATATCCGCCAGCAATGCCGGTATTCCAAGGCCAATTGTCTGACGAAGACGTTGCCAACCTAATTGAATATATCAAATCCATTAAATAAGGAAGAGAGATGAGTTCAGCACATACAAAATCCGAACATGGTCATTCCACTGACCATAATTATCTGAACCACGGATCTGGAATCTGGTCTTGGATGACCACTCTGGACCACAAACGCATTGGTCTTATGTACTTTGCAACAGTTTCCACCCTTTTCTTAATTGGTGGTTTCTTTGCTTTAGGAATTCGATTGCACTTAGCTAAATTTGGTGCCACACCACTTTTGGAGCCGGACACTTATAATAAGTTCATGACCTTCCATGGTGCCATTATGGTATTTATGGTAATCATTCCGGGAATTCCTGCTTTTCTTGGTAACTTTGTTCTTCCTATCCAATTAGGTGCGAAAGACGTTGCTTTCCCAAGACTCAACTTGGCTTCTTACTACATTTTCATTGCAGGGGCTGCGATTGGCGCTTCTTCCATGATCTTCAATCAAGTAGATACAGGTTGGACATTCTATACTCCATACTCTACGGCAAAGACTTCTAACGGAGTGATTTTGCTTGTTTTGGGTGCTTTTACTATGGGTTTTTCTTCCATCCTTACGGGACTAAACTTCATCGTAACCACTCATAAACTGAGAGCTCCTGGTATGACTATGGACCGCATCCCACTTATGATTTGGGCTTTGTATTCCACTTCCATCATCCAGATCCTTGCGACACCAATTCTTGCCATCACACTTCTTCTGATTGGTGCTGAGAAAACTCTTGGTGTGGGAATCTTTGATCCAGACCTCGGAGGAGATCCAGTTCTTTTCCAACACTTCTTCTGGTTCTACTCTCACCCTGCGGTTTATATCATGATCCTTCCTGCGATGGGCGTGATCTCTGAACTCATCACTGCGTTCTCTAAAAAAACAATTTTCGGTTACCGTGCGATTGCTTACTCATCAGTTGCGATTGCAGCAGTATCCTTTCTTGTTTGGGGACACCATATGTTTGTTTCCGGTCAGTCTACTCTTGCCGGTATCATTTTCTCCATCATCACAATGTTTGTTGGGGTTCCGACTGCCATCAAACTCTTCAACTGGATTTCTACGATGTATCGCGGAACCGTAACCTTCGAAGCGCCTATGCTCTTCGCTCTTGGTTTTATGTTTCTTTTCACTATCGGTGGTTTGACAGGGGTTTTCCTTGCATCGACTGGTATGGACGTTCATTTCCATGATACTTACTTCGTGGTAGCGCACTTCCACTACGTAATGGTGGGTGGAACTCTTATGGCTCTTATGGGCGGTATCTATTACTGGTTCCCAAAAATGTTTGGAAGGATGACTTCTGACCTCGGTGGAAGAATCTCTTGGGTGCTTATCTTCACTGGATTCAATGTAACTTTCTTTCCACAATTCGTACTTGGTGCGATGGGAATGCCAAGACGTTACTTTGACTACCTTCCAGAATACACAAACCTCAACCAAATCTCTACTGTGGGCTCTTGGCTCATCGGTCTCGGATTTGTGGTAGGACTTGTCACTATCATTCATGGAATTCTTAGAGGGGAAAAAGCTCCTGATAACCCTTGGGGTGCAAAAACACTCGAATGGCAAACATCTTCTCCGCCTCCACACGAAAACTTTATCAATACTCCAACAGTAACTGCAGGGCCATATGACTTCCGTTAGTTCTTCAAGTGAATTTCAACACCAACACCATTTTAAGAGTGCAGAACACCAGTATGCCTCTTCCAAACAAGGGATCTGGTTATTCCTTTGCACTGAAATCCTGATGTTCGGTGGCCTATTCGTAGGTTACCTAATCTATCATTCTCTTTACCCAACTGTTTTTAAAAATGGTTCGGAAACTTTAGATTGGAAGATGGGTGCGGTAAACACGATTGTCCTTCTTGTCAGTTCTTTCACAATGGCAGCGGCGATTAACTATGTGCAACGTGGTTTGCATAAAATTGCTGCGATTATGCTTGTGATCACGATTGCTTGTGCTGGTGCCTTCATGGTCATCAAATACTTCGAATACAGTCACAAGTTCCATGTAGGAACTGTTCCCGGCAAATTTTCGTTAGTTGACCCTTCTTGTGGGGCTGGTGGGAAAAGAGCAGAGTGTGAAACTAAGATTTCCGCTCTTTTGAAAAACCCAGCGGAACTTGAGAAAAACCATGTGAGTGCTGAAGAAGTAACACGTTTAAAAGCAGTCATCTCCCAACCAAGATGGGAAATGTTCTACGGTTTTTACTTTGTTATGACTGGTCTTCACGGGGTGCACGTGGTAGCTGGTGCTTTCCTAATCTTCTGGGTATTTATCAAAACTCTAAGAAGAAAGGTTGGTCCTGAATACTACACTCCTGTAGAAGGTGTGGGTCTTTTCTGGCACGTAGTGGACTTGGTATGGATTTACCTCTTCCCACTTCTTTATTTGGTAGGATAAAAGGTATTATAAAATGGAATACGTAATCAATTACGGACTTTACTTCATTGCTCTCGTTGCAGTTTTCACTCCCATTCTTGGATTTGGAATTTTTGCTCCAGGGATTGCAACAGCTACCATTTTAGGATTTATCGTAAACTGGTTTGGTCAGTTTTTCCAAACAGATCGCTTTGCAAAATTTACAGACGAAAACAAAGACAACAAATTATTAAGATTTGTTTTAGGTGATGAAGATCACAAAGAAGACCACGCTTCTGCCTCTATGTGGGTAGAAGATGGAGAAGAGGAAGAAGAACACCACGAACACCATGTGATTTCTATTAAAACATATGTTTATGTTCTTTTGGCTCTTTTCTTTGGAACTTTTGTAACCGTTTGGGTAGCACAATACGATTTAGGAAAGTGGAACATGATTGTAGCCATGGCGGTTGCAACTTGTAAGGCGTTCTTCGTTTTGGCTTACTTCATGCACTTAAAATATGATAATATGTTAAACCGAGTGATTTTCCTTTCTGCATTTGCATTCCTTGCATTGCTTTTTGCATTTTCTTTCGGTGACATCGTTTCTCGAATTTTACCTACGACGAGTTTCCAATAAAGTTACTTATCAAAAAAAAATAGACAAAACGATTTTAAAGAAGCCCGCCCTTGCGCGGGCTTTTTCGTCTAATGAAGAATCGTGTATCAGTATCTCAAAACGATTCTTTCCAAATTCCTAGACCTCATTCCTGAAAGGAAAATCTATAACGAAGATTACATTAGTGAACTAGACAGACACACCCGGATCATTCAAATCCCGGGGAGTATCATCGGTGTCTTTGGTATGTTAGGTTTCGCTTTTGATACCGACGCCAAACTCCATCCAGAATTCCCTGAGTTATTCTACTTTCGAATCGGCTTTAGCCTTCTTTGTTTTTCTTATATAGTTTTCATACTTTATAACCATTCCAAAAAGAAACATTCTACTTGGGAAGGTTTGACCTGGGCCTATTTGGTATATGCATATTTGCTCTTCACGGCGGCCTACTATACGGGTCGGATTGCAGACGATGCCGCTTATGTTTCTGGGTTTCAGATGTTGGTAATGATTCTTCCATTTTTACCACTTCCAAGAAAAACTTTGTTCATTTATTATCCGATTTCTATTTTTATCTTTGTTCTTTCTGTAATCATCTATAATCCAAATCTTGCTACAGCTGCTGCTTCTTATTCAATGCAGAACTTAGTGATCAGTTACATTCTAGGAATTTTTAGTGGCTTTATCATTGAAGGATATAGGTTCCATTCCTTTTTAAATCACAAACGAATCATTAAAAAGAACGAAGAAATTACAAAAACAGTAGACGAAATCCAAACTCTAAAGTCCCAACAAGATGGAGATTATTTTCTAACATCTCTTTTATTGGAACCTCTCCTTGGTCACGAAGCGGATGGAAATGCTGTGGCGATCGAAACGGTGGTCAATCAATACAAAAAATTCTACTTCCGAAACAAGGAATACCAGTTAGGTGGAGATTACGTATCTGTTTTTAACCTAATTCTCCAAGGAAAACGTTATAAAGCCTTTATCAATGGAGATGCCATGGGGAAGTCCATCCAGGGAGCAGGGGGTGCCATTGTCCTTGGAGCAGTATACAACTCCATTATCATTCGTTCTAGGATGGACCCTATATCCTCTAATCGATCACCCGAACGTTGGTTACACGATTGTTATTTGGATTTACAAAAGGTATTTGAAACCTTCGACGGAGCCATGTTAGTTTCTGCTGTCGTGGGCCTTCTCGAAGAATCTACAGGGACTTTGTATTTTATCAACTTAGAACATCCTTGGGTAATTTTGTATCGTGATGGAAAAGCATCCTTCATTGAAAATGAAATTCACTATTATAAGTTAGGTGTGATGGAAGGATTGTCTGATACTTTTATCTCCGTTTTCCAAATGAAAAAAGGAGATAAAATTTTCTGTGGTTCGGATGGAAAAGATGATCTAGTACTTTCGGAAGCCGGAAGGTATCGTGATATTAACGAAAACCAAAATTTAATATTAGAAAATATCGAAGAAGCAGAAGGACAAATGCAGCCTCTCCTCGACTGTTTGCGAAATAAGGGGAAATACTCTGATGACTTGAGTTTGATTTCGTTGCAGTATAATTTGGATGCTTATCCAAAGCCGGGGCAATTTTTTTCGGAAGCAAGAGAAAGTATCCGTGAGAAGGAATATGATAAAGCACTCGATTTGTTATTGTCCTATGAATCAGCGCTGGAAACCTCCATCTCCGAATTAAAATACATTGCGAAGTTATACGAGAAAAAAGAGGACTTGGTGAAGGCAATGGAATACGCAAGCCTTGCTTTGGAAAACTATCCATCGGATACGGTATGGATGTTTCACACTTCCGTGTTGTATAAAAGAATGTATTCTTTATACAAGTCGCAATCGTTTTTATGGGAATCGCAAGAACTCAGCGAACGCGTTCGTCTCCGCCAACCTTCCAATATTCGGAATTTGATTCATTTGGCAGACGTTTGTAGGTTGAATGGAGACAAAGATCGATTTTCGTTTTTAATCAAACAAATTCAGAATCGAGAGCCAAACAATTTAAAGTTAAAGGAACTGATAGGTAAAACTTGAGTCATCAAATCGATTGAGATTCTTTTCTGTACTCGATGGGAGTAATCCCCGTAGTTTTTTTGAACTCTGAATTGAAACTCGATTTTGATCCGAATCCGGTTGCGAATGCAACCGATATGATCGGAATTTCAGGATTGTTTTTTAATATTTGTTTTGCTTCTGATATTCTATAAGAGTTGATATAGGAACGGAAACTTAATTCGAGTTTAGCATTAATTAATTCGGAAGTTTGTTGGATGTTTAGACCAATCGCAATGGACGTTTTTTCTAAATCTAGTTTTTCATCAAGGTATGGTTTTCCCTCTTTCATCCACAATTCTAGTTTGTGTATATAATGATTGTAATCAATTTTTTCTAATTTTGATTTTGTATACTTATTGTTAAGTTGCGACTCTAGGGCATACATCCTTTCTGAAATTTTATTTCTGTTGAGTATTAAATCTTGATGTTTCTGAAATAAATTGAACAGCAGGAAAAATAAATCTAATTGGAAAGCAAAAGCCGGGCCATAGACGGCCAATAAGGAATAATCAGTGATTCCTAGATGATAAAAAATAGTAATATACCCGAATAAAAAATACAATCCCCAGCTTGCTAAGAAAAAAATAATTCTTTTTTCTCCCATTAGGAAAACTTTAATCCCCGTTAGTAGTATCAGAGGAATTGAAACTATGTAAGTTAAATTAATTACTTTGGAAAAAAAAGAATACTCTTCGGTTGTTAAGATTCCTATGGCCGAAACAATCCCGATAGATGCTAAAGTTTTTAATATTCTATCTGTGAATGGAGTTTTTGTCTTTGTTTCTAAAAATAACCTCGTGAATTGAAAAGATGCAGCAATCCCAATGGATAAAAAGAATAAAATTGCCTTACCTTGCCACCATATTGCGTTCGGCCAAAAGCTGTGAAATGAATTTCCAAATTGGGTATTGCACCAGAGCGTATTCGTAATGACATAGATCGAATAATAAAAAAATTCATGTAATCGAAATGCTAAAGTATAGAATATACTAATGATTAACATGACTCCAGCAAAACATAAAATGGACCAAGTGGCAGATGATTCGATAAGGATTTTATTTTGAAATTCGTTTTCGTTCAGTGATAGAATGGGAAACGAAATGAGAGAACTCGATTGTAATCGGATATAAAAGTATTTTTCATTGGAATGGGAGGGGATACGAAAACTTGGATTCAGTGCTTCCGGTATCGCCCAATTTGATTTGGGAAAACCATCCCCCGATTTGTATTCAGAATAAGAATTCCCTGAATTTGGATAATACAATGTAATATGATCGAGAACACGCCACTCGAAAGAAAGTATACTTTCTGGTTGGAAACTTGGATCCGAGACTTTTGCCCTTAACCAGATAACGCTTTTTGTATAATGAAAGTTAATTGTGTTCGCACTGACCTGATTCCACCTAGGAACCGATTCTATCTTGGAAATATCGATGGTATGGGCTTTGTCCTCGAAAGCTTCGAATTTATTTGTGATATTGTTTTTGTAAAAGTAGGAACAGTTACAGATCAATAAACTAAGACAAAGGAAAAGTGAGCACTTCGACCACATCAGCATAAGTTTTCTAAACGAACGATTCATTCGGCAAGTGTAAAAAATGTCCAAAAATATAGCTTCGGACGACTGACAAACCAATCCACAGTAAACTCTTAGTTTCGAAAGACGGATTCATTTTCGTGGAGCGGCCCTTTGTTTAAACTTTTTAAAACATTTGTATTTTTTATGGTGATAGAATCGTTCCTCGTTTGTCAGCCATTACAATTCAATAATGTTGGTGATCTCCAAAGTGAAGATCGAATGGAGTCGATCCTCTTGGAATGTTTGTTGGGAGGAAAGTATTGTAATACTGGGTCTAAAACACGAGAATATATTGTTCCCTCATCATTGGCTTCTGGATTGTACGCTTGGTATCCACTTGATGGGAACATGGACGATCTGAGTGGGAATGCTCGCCACGGATATTTTCCTGGAGGGGTCTGGCCTACGACCTTAGGACCTACGTATACTCTCAGTCGTTCCCATCTACCAAGTGGCGCTGCTTCCTTCAACGGAACGGATCAGTTATTTGCAAATAACTTTACCGTACTTTGTCATGAGGATTTTGCCATTGCCTTATGGATTTTTCCAAACTATGTCGTCCACAATGAAATCCTGGGCTTCCAAGCTAGTCCGGGTCAAAATCCAGCGATCTTATTTTTTTTGGGTGCAACAGGGCAACTTGCATTTCAGTCATTTTTTAATGATGGGAGTAATGGGAATTCAACATATGGGACTTCTTCAATGGCTTTCTCTGCAAATCTGTGGACTCATATTGCTTATGTTCACAATGGAACCACTCGCCAGGGGAATATTTGGGTCAATGGAGTCAGTGTAGGTGCTACCTCTGATGTAGGGGGGCTTTCCTGTTCAACATCCCAATGGTGGTCTGGAACACCACTAACCATTGGTTATTCTTACTATGGCAATGTTTCTCGTTTTTTTGCGGGAAGAATGGATGACATTTGGTTTTTCAAAGGACGCCAACTGGATGCAAACGACATTTCCACTTTGATGAACCTTCCATAGTGCATTCATTGGTTTGTTTCGATCGCTTATCACCGATTCTAACTTCAAAACAATTTGAAGTTAGAAATTCTGTTTATAGATTTCATGTCGATAAAACAAACAGTATTACTTTTTTAATATAATGATTCTGTTGTGAATTTCTAAATTTTTGAATCCGTATTGATTCAAAATCCATGCAAAAGCTTCCTTTGTATAAAAGAAAGTATGGGTTCTGTCATTTTTATAATACCAACTTTCAAAATCTATGGAGTCGTCATAGGGATGGGTTAAGATATACAAACTTCCACCTGGTTTTAATAAATGGTTTAGTTTTTGGAACTCTTCTTTTGGGGAATGAAAATGTTCGACGACTTCTGTAAGTATGATGTAATCATAAGTTTGTTTTAGGTTTTCTGGATGGTTGTGAAAGAAGGGATCATACAATTGAATTTGGTATCCAATTTGTTTTAATAGATGTTGGATTACGGGCCCCGGCCCCGCACCATAATCCAATCCTGTATCAGAAGGAGTTTGGTTTGTGAAAACTTTGTCTACAATGGGTTTCAAAAAATTTTGGTAACGGATATCATTCACATCATTATTGTGTTCCATGTATCTTAGCTTTTCTTCTTCTTTCTCTAACCAAAATTCTGGATCTAAAAATATGGAAAGGCAATTCCTACATCTAAAATAAGAACGAAGGCGGTTGGTATGGAAAGGAGTTGAGTCAGACTCACAAAGAGGGCAGTTCATGATTCTATAATATCATTTTGTAAACATGACTAGTGGTTTCAACTACGATCTAACAAAGGAGGATCCTTTCGATTTCATAAAAAACCGTTCTATTTTTTCGAATCGATGTCCGACAATTAGAGTAATAGAGATACCGGAAGACCCATGCAAAATATAGACTATTCAAGAAAGCTTAGATCCGGTCGCCCTTTGGAGGGTGAGGTTCCGTCGTACTCTCCACCTACTCATTCTTATTTGGGGAACACGGCAAAACCTAAGTCGGCATTTATCCTTCTGATCGGTGGGATCTTACTCTTTACTTCGGGTATGGTTGTCGGAATCCAACTGGGTCAAAAAGAAACCAAATTCAAAGAAAACTCCGAGACTTCATTTTCAAACGTAGGTTCTCATAAATTACCGGCCCCCAAACTGACCGAATCCAACCAGGAAGGATCAAACCAAGAAGAAAGCCGGGCCAATGAACAAGAATCCTCTTCCGGATCTCCCTTTCCTGCTACTTTGAAATTCCCTCCTAAAAATGACCAAATCAACTATATGGTACAAATTGGGGATTTCACACCGGAAGAAGCTGTATCGGTCGGAAAACAATTGATTGATACCCATCCAAACTTACGAGGTCGGATCTTTCGTACCTCTACGGGCAAACTCTTTGCTGGGTATTTCTATCGGTTGGATGATGCTAAGGAAACTTTGGAGGCAGTGAAGACCAAACTCCCTTCCCTTACCGACGCTCAGGTAAAAACCATTCGATTCTAAACTATTTTTGCCAACTTCCTTGACATTCGTCAATTTTAAGGTATAGTGAAGGCAAGAGTATTTACGGAAGTTATTATACTTACTTGGCTACAAAAAAACTAAACGAAAAAACTAAAGAGCCTAAATTCAAGGTTGGGGATTATGTTGTATATCCCATCCATGGAGTAGGTGAAGTCACAGAAGTTGCTAAAAAGCTGATTCTGGGAAAGAAAAAAGACTGTTACAGTTTGGAAATTCAAGGTTCCAAAATGAAGGTCTCTATCCCGGTGGATCGCGCAATGGATGTGGGTATCCGGTCGATCATTGATAAAAAAGAGATCAAAAAAGTTCTCACTCTCCTAAAAAAGGATGAGGTCGACACGGAAGAGGACTGGAAAGTCCGTTACCAGAACAATATGAACAAGATCAAGTCTGGTTCCATTTTCGAAGTGGCTGATGTTTGCCGTAATCTTTACAGACGTGCCTATGGCAAAGAACTTTCCATTATGGAAAGAAAGCTCTATGAGAGCGCCTATAATTTAGTAAAGATGGAAATTGCACTTAGTAAAGGTGTACCCCAGGAAGAAGCTGGGAATATCGTTTCAGACGTGTTAGCGGCTTCAGTTCAGGGATTGGCTCCAGCACCACCTCCAAAAGAATTGGATGATGATCTAGAATTAGAATAAACTTCCGTTTTACTCAACTCTTTTACAAGGATTGAGTTATGAAACACTTACTTTCAGCCCTTGGGACGATTCTCGTCTCTTCGGTATCGTTTTTCTTCTTATATTCGGAATCGCAAAACCCCGTTTTTGCGGGGACACTTGCTGGAATCATTCTCGTTTATTCCCTATCCCTCGTGTTAGGTGAGAGAAGGTTATTCCCTGAAATCAAAGCTGACGTTGTACTTTGTGCAAGTATAGGAGCCTTACTTGGTTTGTCCATTGCGGCATTCCCCGTGAGCCTCCTGAACGATTACGGATATAAATCCATCGCGATATTTGTCGCTGTGCTATTGTTCCTAACGGGAACCAAAGTTGGAATCGCTTTTGCTCAGAAACCTGGTCTTGCCATTTTTGGTGGTGGTGCCGGTGGAGCAGGCTCTAGTTTTCAAATTCCAGGATTGGAAAATGCGAATAGCCATATCCGAGATAAAATCCTAGACACATCCGTTGTGATCGACGGTCGTATTTTGGACATTGCCGACACACATTTCTTAGATGGTCCACTCATTCTTCCTAACTTTGTGTTACGTGAAATTCAGTTGATCTCTGATTCTTCTGACCCAATCAAAAGGGCACGCGGAAGACGCGGCCTTGAGATGTTGAACAAACTCCAAAGAAAAGGTTCGATCGAAGTCAAAATCACTTATACTGATTATTCTGATACAAGAGAAGTCGATGCCAAACTAGTCAAACTCGCACGTGATACGGGGGGAGCTGTTGTTACCAACGACTTCAACCTAAACAAAGTGGCCGAGTTACAAGGGGTTCGAGTTCTGAATTTGAATAACCTTGCCAATGCATTAAAACCAGTGGTACTGCCGGGTGAAGAATTTCAAATTTCCGTCATTAAAGAAGGAAAGGATGAAAACCAAGGGATCGGTTACTTAGAAGACGGAACCATGGTAGTCATTGAAAACGGTGGTCATTTAGTAGGAAAAGATGTGCGAGTGGTTGTCACAAGTATCATCCAAACTGCTGCCGGTAAGATGATTTTTACAAAAGTGCAAAACGGTAACAATAACTACAACAAATCGTAATCTATTTTAAGTAGTCTAACGGGTATGAAACTCTTACGTTTTTTAATTTCACGCAAAGGTATCATATCCGTTTTTTTGTACACGCTTACCGCTGTTTTTTCCTTTCTTTCCTTTGCTCCCTTAAATTTACCTTTTTTTGTTTGGTTCGCTCCCTTTGGCCTTTTTATCATCGAAAAACAAAATCGTGGTGAGTGGAAAAAGCTCATCTACCACGGATTTGGTTTTGCGATTCTTTTCTATTTAGTTTCCTTCCATTGGGTTTACCATATGACCACTGTATTTGGTGGTTTTGATTGGTATTTGGCGGTTCCCATTTTTATTGGTTCAGCAATTCTCTTAAATTTTAAGTTCCCTGTTTATCTTTTGGTTTTTTCTTTTTTGGTCAAACGAGTGGGAAGATTTTTTCCTCTCATTGCTTCGTTTTCGATTCTCTTTGCTGAGTTTTTTACTCCCCAAGTATTTCCTTGGTATTTTGGAAATGTTGTGGCCGAAAATCAAATTTTGGCACAAAACGCCGAGTATGCGAGTGCGTACGGACTGTCCGCGTTTTTGTTTTTTGTTTCCTATTATTTATTCTCGCTCAGAAAACCGAAAACAGTCCTTCGATTGTTCTCTGGTTTTCTCTCCAAACACAAAGGCCTCCAAAAGAGATTTGTTTTTGGCGGACTAGGGATTGTTTTTGTTCTCGTTTTGTTTTTTGGAAATGGGTATTATCTATTTCAAAAATGGTCCCAAGTAAAACCGATCGCCGAACGGGATGTGCTTGTTGTACAACCCAATGCTCCTTTAGAATTTCGCGATGGGCGCAATCCTGCCGAAGAGATTCGCAATCTCATGACTCGCATTGATTTTATGACAGAAAAGGAACTTACGGAAAATCCGGTAGACCTCGTCGTATTACCAGAGTCAGGTGTTCCTTTTTTTACAACTCATGATACGGATGTCACACGATTTAGTCGTATCTACTGGCATCAATTTGAATCGCTTATGGCCATCCTGAGCCTCCGTCATGGTACCAATGTTTTTTATAATGAACTGGATGCCGATTTAGTTCCTACGGCCCTTCCGGGTCGCATTTCCCGAAGGGATGTCCGGATGTACAATTCTTCTGTGTTAATGAATCCGAATGGAGAAAGAAGGAATAGTTACCAAAAGGTTTTTTTACTGATCTTTGGGGAATACATGCCGTTTGAATGGATGTATGCTTTGTCTGGCCAAACCGGACAATTTGCACCAGGAAAGAGTCTTGACCTGATTCCTTATTACGAATCTCGAAAGAACCCTTCTTCTCAAACCAAGGCTCTCCACTTTGAAGATACAATGACAATGGGTCCTGCCGGTGTTCGGGAATACTATGCCAAAGACAAAGTGGAAGAAAAACAAATCGGTAGTTTTTTACCTTTGATTTGTTATGAAGTGATCATTTCCGAATTTGTTAGAAAGTTTGAGGGTGATCCCGATTTCATTGTGAACGTGACCAATGACAAATGGTATGGAAACTCAGTGGAATCCTACCAACACCATACTTTGGGACGGCTTCGTGCCATCGAGTTCCGTAAGTGGATTGTTAGGTCCACTAACTCCGGCACCTCGGTATTTACAGACCATTTAGGGCGAAATATTGATAATGAATTTACCCCGATTGAGACGACTGCCGTGATCCGCAAAAAAGTGCAAGTGATCCCTGGTGAGATGACTTTTTATCGGTCGTACGGGAATCTACTTTCCTATTTGTTTATGGGAATTGTGGGGATAGTGTTCTTCTTTTATGCGAAAAGGAATTCTTAGTTTTCTATTTGAAAATAGATTTTATTTTGCATTTTATTTTTCTGCTGTTTCTCACATAACATTAATTATATATTCTTTCAATCATTCCGATTCCCCTTATCAAAAAACTCTCTGTGGGCCCCCTTGGATTTACGCAAGCGAGGAAGAGGGGGAAGTTTCTTTCCAAATGAGTTTTGGTAAATCGGGGAGTGAAACCGGGAATGGGGAAACTTCCGAAGATCCAGGAGATGGGGAAGAAGGAGAAGGTGACGGGGGTGGATTTTCCAAAGGTAAATACAAAGGAAGCCAATGGGAAGAGTTAGTAAAGGATTTGGAAGGAACTTCTTCCTTACGCAAACAATTCAAAAACGATTATGACCAAATCAATGAAAACTCAGGTGTTGCGGATTCTTATATCAAACGTAATCGTGATTATGAAGATATCATTGTTAAGGATGTACTTCCTACTGTAAAAGGGATTCGTGATCCTTTTCGCGTGGACATAGAAACTGCCGACGACAATTTATTTGTTCATAAAGAAAGAAATCGTATCATAGAAGAGTTTCGAAAGGGAGATGAGTCGTCTCCTCCCATCACTATGCGGGTTTCTAAAGAGGGAGAGGCGGAACCAAAATCACCTCTTTCTATGCCCAAAGAAGATCGAAATAAATACTTAGATCGAACTCTCAAACAAAAAAAAGAAAAACAGTTGGATGAATTTATTTCCCGGTTTATGGGTTATGATCCAGACAAAGGGGACTTGAGTTTTTTTGTTAGGGACTTGTATTATGAAAACTTACAAAGATTAGCTTATCCATTTAGTGGGGATCCCAGCTATTTTGCCATCGATTACTTTCAGGAAAATTTAAACAAAGAAGATTTTCTGAGACAAATGATGGCGGCTCTTTCTGCAAACTTAGGAACGAGTACAGGAACAGAAATTCTTTTTACCATAGAAAATATTTATGAAATTCAAAGCCGAGCCCTGGAACAATACTTTCACGCAAAAGAATATTTGAAACAGGCAACACCAGAGCAAAAGGAAACTTTACGATACGAAACTCTGCGCCGAGTGGAACAAAAATATAAAAAGTTATTACAAGATAAAAAATTATTCTCTCTGAAAGATGTAGAAGAAGCCTATTCCAAAAAACGAATCGATATTATGGACACTTTGATTTCGAAAACACCAAAAGGATATCGGATCAAAGACGGGTACTTCGATAAGGGAAGGATCCTTTGGGAATCAGGAATGAATCGTAAGGATTCCAAACTTCTATCCGAAGCCATTCATTCTTGGAATGCCATTCCCCGTCTCCCCGCCAATGGAGATTTTTTAAATGAAAAGGCATATGAAGCCATTCAGTTGTTACTGAGAGATCTTGGAAACGTTTCGGATGCGAATCAGTTGTCTTCCGGATCCAAAGACCAAATCGAATTTATCTTACGGACGAGACTCAGTGAAACGATGAACAAAAAGAAGGAAAGGGAAGACAAATTACTTTGGCCTAAAACCAAACAGCCGCAGAGAAACATCGGAAACTAACAGAGAAGAGGTGTTTCCTAATGGATGTTCGCTGCTTTTTGTGAAGCGAAGTTTTCGTTAGATTTTTAGATTTTCGAGACCGTTTTCGTGGAACTCTTGGGCCCATTTATCATGGAAGGGAGTTTCCTTTTCGATTCGTTCTTCGATTGCCATTTGGGAGATCGCAGTTTCCCCGTAGTGACGAAGGAAATCTCTGTGGGCCAGTCTTTCAATGAGGGCTTGCCAGAAAACTTCGTCTTCGTAGTCCTCTAAAATATCAACAAGGCCACTTTCTTCCTCAAATTCTCGAGTCAAATAGGGTTCTCCATTGTTCTGGTCGATTTGAACAATGTTCCCAAGGCCTGCATGTTCTGCCTGAGAGAACACATGGCGCACCACATCAGCAAACCGAGAATCCGTATCGGGTTCGTCCTCAGACCGATCCTTGGCTTGTAAGGTGGAAATGACCCAATCTCCCATATACACTAACTTGAGCAGGGTTTCGTATTGTTCTAGGGACAGTTCCATTTCCATTTAGGATCAGGTTCGGTCAGGAGGTTGGGAAGAAAAGAGTTTTTTTCCACTAAGAATCAATACAAATAGGTGAAAATTTTAGTCCTCTAAAAGGATTTCTTTGTTACGAAGCGGCCTGTATTTATCTCGCACAATGGCAGTTATGTCATCAATGGCAATGAGAACTTCTTGGTTCGGATCGTTATTTTCAAAAGGTAAATAGAAGAATCCAAGAATCCGTATGGAACTTTTTTGCATAAAAACTCTATCATTTTGATCAAAATTTTTTGAAATCGAAACCGTAATGGATTTCCATCCTCGGTAGTTGAGAGAAGTGAGATTCAATTGTCTCACCTCAGCATCTTGTGATTCTATGATCAGTGTTAGGTTCCCATTGGATTGTGATGAATAAATGGGGATGGTGATTTCTTTGATAAAGGCATTTACCTCTATGGGTTTGGGAAAGTATAAAGAAAATGGGAAATTGGCATCTTTGGGGATTCTTAAAACAAGGGCTTGTTTGGATCCTGGAATGGGTGCTGTAAAATTGGAAGAAAGGGCGATTTCAGGAAGTGTTGTACCTTTTTCCAATTTAGTGCGCAGGTTTCCCTGATTGTAGTTGGACAATTCAAAGTTTTCGAGTAAAATTTCCCGCCAAATCCCTGCTTCTCCGTAAATCGGAACCATTCCAAACAAGAAAAGAAAAAGTGTCAGTTTCCTTAAGTTTATCAGTGCAATCATGTTGACAATAATTCCTTTGAAGGGGGATATATATGTTTTATCTGTACAAAGGAGACTTATACAATGCAGGCGCACAAATACCTTTTGGCCATACTGACAATATCTTTCGCAGGCCAAATTACAGCACAAGTTGCTGCACCAAAAGCCACTACTTCCACAAAAGACCAGGCAGTCAAAAAAACAGAATCTACCTCTACTCAAGCCAAAGATGGCGTTGATAAAGCAGAGACAACTGTAAAAGACATTTTGGGTGACAAAAAAGAATCCGGTGCTTCCACTTCTAATGCATCTGCTCTTTTCATTACTAGCAAAACTACTTTTTCATTAGATGCAAAAGATGAGTCTTCCACAATCGATTTTATTGAATGGAAACCGAAAAACGGAGAATACAGAAAGTATACGCAACCGATTCGTATTTCTGAAGAAGGACTTACTGAAGTTTACTACCGCTCTGTTGATAAAGTAGGAAACACTGAAACTCCAAAAATTCTTGTCCTTCATGTTGATAACACTGCTCCTCGTGTAAGTTTAGTTCCTCAAGAACAGTTTTTTGTTTTAGACGGAGTTCCTTTCGCTTCCAAAAACAATACATATACAATTGTTGCTGAAGACCAACAAACTGGTATTGAAAAAGTACAATTCAGCATCAACCAAGAAGCAGCAAAAGTTTATGCAGCTCCTATCAAATTGGAAAATGGTGGAGCCAACGTAGTTAAGTATTCCGCGACTGATAAATCGGGGAATGCTTCTCCTGAATCTTCTATCATTATCACTGTGGATGATGTGAAACCTACGATTGAAATCGTTCCTTCTTTTCCACTTGTTGAAATCAACGGAAAAAACTTCCAAAGAAAAGGAAACGTATTCTATGTGAACGCAACTGACAAAGAATCTGGAATCAAAAAAGTTCTAGTGAAAGTTGATGCAGAAGAATACAAACCTTACGTAGAAGCAATCGCCATCGAAACACAAGGTGACCATGTCATTAAAGCAATGGCTGTGGACAATGTAGGAAATCAATCTGCTGAAGTGGAAGTAAAACTCACTGTAGATTTGACTCCTCCAACTTCTACGATCCAAAAATCAGCAGAAGCACCAAAAACAGAAACACCAGCTCCAGCAGCGACAACTCCTGCTAAGTAGTTTTTTACAAAAAAACTAGAACCGCAAGGTTCCAAAAATGAACCCCTTTCTATATGAGAGGGGTTTCTTTTTTATCCTTTGTTTTCCCAAAGTTTTGTGTCGCTTGCGGATCTTATGATTACTTTTCAGAAATCATTGCTGTTTGCAAACCTTGCACTAAAAAACACTATCTCCCACAAAAACAAAACCCGGAACCAAACCAGGTCAAACATCCAATCGATCGATTTGTTTTTTATGATCAGGCCTTTTATCTGCAAAGGCGGGGTCATTTTGAAAAGACCCTTTTCCAGGCTCTCAAATTTGAAAATGAACGGCCATTGGCAAAATACTTTTGTTTAGGACAAAGAGCCTTGGCAAAACTTCTGGAATCCGACCCGCCGGATCTTGTGACCCTTGTTCCTTCCTCTCCCAAATCAGGGCCAAGGCCCTATCACTCTGCGTATGCCTTTCTCACAAAATGGAAAAACCTCTGGAAAATCAGGGGAGATACTAGCTTACGTAAGGTTTCAGTGGACAAGCAGTCTTCTTTAGGGTTTGAGAGCCGATTTTTTCATGCAAAAAAGGCGTTTGGATTTGCAAAAAGTGATAGAATCATTGCAGGACTTCATGTTCTAATCGTAGATGATATATTCACAACGGGTGCCACTGTCAATGAAATCGCTAGGCTGTACAAACAGGCTGGTGTCAGAAAGGTGACTTGCGTTGTTTTACTGTTAAGCGGGGGTGATTGAATCGAATGGATGTTCAAGTCAAGGATGACATTAGGATTATTAAGTTTTCTGGGGCCATCCTCAAGGTTGATTCCGACGAAATTGAAAAAGAACTTTCAAAACTCACTCAAAGCTCCGTCAAAAAAATCATCCTGGACCTAACAAAGGTTCATCATATTTGCTCCACTGCTCTTGGTATATTTGTAGCCACCAAACGCAAGCTAAAGCCTATGAGCGGTGACATCAAAGTCATTGTGGTAGACGAAGATTTGATTCAGTTATTTGAAATTACAATGCTCGACAAAGTATTTGAAATTTTTCCCGACCTATCTGCTGCTATGGAAGGATTTCAACTCGACGAGGAAGATTCCCACTGACAAAAAAAACTTTGGCATTTGCTTCCGGAAGTGAACACAAATGGAAGGAAATGCAGATGTTACTTGCCCCTTACGGGTATGAGGTGGTTTTTCCTAAAGATTTAGGAATTTCTTTCTCACCGGAAGAAACAGAAACCACCTTCACTGGAAATTCCTTTATCAAATCAAAAGAACTCTATCGTTTGACGGGACTTCCTTCTTTTGCCGATGATTCGGGAATTTCAGTGCCTGCCCTCGGTGGGGAGCCAGGTGTGTATTCTGCACGTTTCGGTGGGCCAGGCCTCACTGATAAAGAACGGGCTCTTTTCCTCTTGCAAAAGTTAGGTGGTAGTCTCGATCGTACTGCTTACTACAGTTGTGTTGTCAGTTTCGTAGATACAAATGTTGCCGTATCTTTTGACGGAAGGGTCGACGGTTTCATTGCCGAAGACTATGATGAAGAGGGGAAGTTTGGATTTGGGTATGATCCCATTTTTATTTACCCACCTTTTGAAAAAAGATTCTCCCAGGTGCCGGAATCCGAAAAAAATACAGTATCCCACCGTAAAAAAGCAATGGAACTTTTTTTGGCCTGGTTACAAAATCAAAAATAACAGAAGTTAGATCTCTAATTTAAATCTAGTCATTCTTTTACTGCTATGAGATTGTTTTCCTTCATTTTCTTTTTCCTCTTATGGATTCCTATGATTGGATCTGCCATTGATGCCCAAGTTCTTTGTTTGGGCGGAGAATGTTCCAATATCCCTGGTGATTATCAGGTTCTCGGAAATTTTGCAGAACCTGCTTTTAATCATATTTACACGAACCGATTCCTTCGTTCGATGGGGGACAATGCTGTCTTACAAAACTTAAATTCCAACCAATCGGGAGGATCGAATGTGAGTCGGTACCGGTTGGGGCTGGGATATACAGTTTCTCGGGGCCAAGCCAAAGCACAGGATTTTTATTATGAGAATTCGGAACTCAGGACTCTCCCCAAAGCGGGTGTGGCTGCATCACCTTCGGCTAGTTTTACGGTAAACTTAGGGGAATGGATGAGTGGCCCCTATGCCAAACAATGGAATCTCACCACTCATTTTTTTCCTTATGAATTTGGAGAGGCCAATATTCCTTTTGTGAAGATTCGCAATACAGAGGTGAATGGACGGGTATTCAATTACGGAGCTGTTCTCAGATATTTCCCTGTAGATTCTGGATTTTCGTTGGGCCTTGGAATTTTTCAAACCAACCAAGATATTTACTTGAGTGCGTATGATAGAAGGCCCACCCAATTCCGAATTGACGGAGATAAACGTCGTTGGATGGGACAAAACGATTTGTTTTACCAATCGAGAATTACTTCTGGGTCGCTAGATATAAAATACAATTATACCATTGGATTTTTATCCATTATACCAGGATTGGGCGTTGTATATAATCATGGTTATACGGCAGTGCAGGTGAGTCGGTTTGCTGCCATTTCTACGATGGAAAATCCTGATGACTTTAGTTCTGTTCCGAGTGCTATCGGGATTCGTTTGAATTCAAGGCACAACCACAGATCTGGATTCAGTTATGGTAGTTTGGGGTTTAAATTAGGGCAGGGAAATTTTAGTCTTACAACAGAACTTATGGCAGGGAAAGAGATCCAATCGATCAACCTTTCCCTGCAAATGCAATTTTAAGTAGTGAGAATCGCACCGCCAGTTAGGCGTTTGTAAAAATCGTTTCCTTCCCGATCCAAAAATTCTTCGTAGTTTCCTTTGAAGTCTTTGATTCCTTCAGGAGTTACTTCGATGATTCTTGTACAAAGAGAAGAGATAAACTCCCTATCGTGGGAAACAAGAATGACAGTTCCATCAAACAAGGACAATGCGTAGTTCAGAGCTTCAATGGTTTCTAAATCCAAATGGTTTGTTGGTTCATCGAGGGCAATGACATTGTCACAAGCAAGGATCATCTTTCCAATGATCATTCGGGATTTTTCCCCTCCGGAAAGAACCGTAGTGGATTTGTTTGCCATATCTCCAGAGAAAAGCATTCGACCGAGGATGGCACGAATTTCCTGCACTTCTGTTCCTTGCGGTGAGTTACGTAACAACCATTCGACGAGAGTGTCAGCATCTGGTTCCATCGCCTCACGGTGGTCTTGTGGGAAAAAGGAAGTTTCTACCGAATCTCCCCATTTCACCTGACCTGCATCTGGATCTAGTTTTTTAAGTAACATTTTGAGTAGGGTGGTTTTACCAACACCGTTGGTTCCTACAATACCTACCTTTTCCCCTTTGGTGATGGAGGTATTAAATTCTTTGATCACTGATTTCCCGTCATAGGACTTAGAAATGTTAATGGCTTCAAACACATCCTTTCCTAGAGTTCGTTTTGCTTTGAAACGAATGTATGGTGCTACGCGAGAAGATGGTTTTACATCCACCATATCTCCTTTGATTTTTTCGATCATCTTTTGGCGAGAAGTGGCTTGTTTGGATTTACTGGCGTTCGCAGAGAATCTAGAAACAAACTCTTGTAAGTCGGCAATTTTTTCTTTTGCTCGTTTGCTATCACTCATTAATTGTTCGCGGGTTTGTTCTGCCGCGATCATAAAATCATCATAGTTCCCAGGGAACATACGAATGGTATTGTAATCCAAATCGGCAATATGAGTGGAAACGGAGTTGATGAAGTGACGGTCGTGGGAAATCACAATGACCACACCTTCGTAATTGATGAGAAGTTCTTCTAACCAGTGGATGGTTTTGATATCTAAGTGGTTGGTTGGTTCATCCAAAAGTAGGACATCTGGTTTTAAAAATAAAACTTGGGCAAGGAGGACACGGAGTTTGAATCCACCCGTAAGAAAATTCAATGGGCGGCTATGGGCTGACGTAGGGATTCCTAGGCCTTCGAGAAGTTCTCCTGCCACGGATTCGGCTTCATACCCACCCATATCAGCGAAAATTTCCTCAATCTCGGAGATTCGCATTCCGTCCTCATCCGTCATTTCCTCTTTGGAATAGATGGCATCCCTTTCGGACATGACGTTCCAAAGTTCAGGATTTCCCCGTAGAACTGTCCCAAGAACGGTCTCATTTTCGTATTCGTAGTGGTCCTGTTTGAGGTATCCGACCTTCTTGTCTTTGTCTACAACGACAGAACCGGCTGTAGGCTGTAAAATACCGGCTAAAACCTTCATAAAGGTCGATTTTCCGGAACCATTGGCTCCAATCAGACCGTAACGGCATTCCGGTTTGAATTTAATGGAGACGTTTTCGAAAAGAGGTTTTTTCCCGAAGGAGACTGTAATGCCGCTAGCTTGGATCATAAGTCAATTTTCTAAGGGAATCGGAGGTTTCAACCGACATTTCGTATGGTATGGTACGGATTCTCATCATCATTCTCCTCTTTTTCGGGAACGGGCTCACAAGCTCGCAAAGTGTTAAAAATGGAATCCAGGTTTTGGAGGGGGACCTCCTGAATACGGGCCATCTCCTTCGCACAGACAAACAGGTTTTTCGCATCAGTGCTGGTGTTTTACAAGAAGAATTGGCGTATTTGGCAGGAAAAAAGGTACGGATGTTATGCGACGTACAAGCGGAGACTTGTAGTCCCATTCGTTATGAGATGGAACCCTTCGAATCGGGTAAAATTCCTGATTGGACTTTGAAAAAAATTCCGCGTTATGTGACTGGGGGGCTCTTTTCTTTTAACCCGCAATGTACTCCCGATGGTAAAATTTTATTTTGGACAGCTCTCGTTCGTGAAGGGGGAAGATCCACCCAAAAGATTTGGGCTGCCAAACGAGACCAATACGGTTTTTGGATGCAAGGGGAACAACTTCCAACACCACTGAACAATAAGTTTCCTTCGGCCGTGATCTCGGCTCTTCCTGGTGGGAATGAACTATTTGTTTTCGGTAATTTTGGGGAAGAAGAGATGTTGGATAACCTAAAACGGGAAATGACGTATAAATCTCAAATCGCCTCCAGGGAAGCACAGAACCCAAAAGAGTTTCATATTGTTCTAACCAAGTTAGAAACAGAATACAGAGAACGTTCTGAAAAAATTCAAAACCGCGCTCCCCTATACAAAACACATAAAACAGAATCGGGTTGGTCTATGCCTTCCCCCATCAATTTTCCTAGTTTTTATAATTGGTATAAAAAAGCAGATAATCCCAACCAACAAGTATTTGGCGGTTCTGCTTTGGCATCCAGTGGTCGGACTTTGATTTATTCTGCCCAACAAAAGAAAAATTTTGGTAAGTTAGATTTGTATGTCAGTTTACAAAATGATACAGGCGTATTTGAAGATGGAATCAACTTAGGAAACACTTTGAATACGGGTGAAGAAGAGATGGCACCTTTTCTTGGACCAGATGACAAAACATTGTATTTCTCCTCCTCCGGACGAAAAGAAGGGATTTCTATTTTTATATCACGGAGATTGAATGATTCTTGGACTTCTTGGTCAGAACCACAAGAATTGTCTTCTAACCTAAGAGGTGTTAACTTTTTCAGTATCCCTGCTGTTGGGAACTGGGCTTATATGTCTCGGGAAGGGGAGTTGTATATGGCAGCCATCCCTCACCACTTCCAACCAGAACCTGTGGTTGTGATCAAAGGAAAAGTGGTTGATGAGGAGGGAAAACCTCTTTCTGCCTTTGTTCAGTATGAATCTTTAACCAGAAAAAAATCTATTGGTTCCACAGTGAGTGATCCGGCGACTGGTGAGTTTAGTATCATCCTTCCTTACGATGAGAATTATGGGTTTTACGGTGAGAAGGAAGGATACCTTCCTGTTTCACAAAACCTCAATTTGGTGGGAAAAGAAAAAGAAGACAAAGAAAAAACGGTCCTTCTCGTCCTTCCGAAACTAAAAAAGGGAAACCAAATCGTGATGAACAATTTGTTCTTTGCTTTCAAGTCTGCCGAACTTACCAAAGAATCGGAGCCAGAACTAGACAGATTGGCAGGAATCCTTAGAAAATCTGCCAATTTGAAGATCCTCATTGAAGGCCACACGGACAATGTGGGAACAAAACCTGCCAACCAAAAGTTATCACTGGAAAGAGCAAATTCGGTTGCCAATTATTTGAAGTCTAAACATAAGATAGAAGAATCAAGAATTGCAGTGTTTGGTCATGGTTCTTTGACACCCATTGCAGACAATCAGACCGAAGAAGGTCGTGGGACCAACCGAAGGGTAGTCTTTAAAATTTCAGAAGAGTAATCATGGACATCAAAAATATCAATATACCCAAAGTCAACGTAGACACCCAAAAGATGATGGGTGCTGTCGATGGACTCGTGGATAAAATCCCTTCCCAAGTCCAAGACTTACTGAAAAAAATTGCGATCTCACTTTTTGTATTTTTTATCATCATGGCGATTTACGTGGGTTGGACCAATGGTTGGGAAAATGCCAAACCCCAAGGGATGCAATTGGCTCAAGATACAAGAAGTTTATTTCTTACGGAGATTGAAAGGGATTATAACAGGAAACGAAAAGATGTACGGATGTCCGATCCTGAAGATTTGAAATACGAATCCAACCGTAGAATGCAATTCGATTTTATCAGCGAAAGAGAATCCAACGGATACACACACGACACCATTCCGGAAGAACAAGATTTTTTGGGTAAGGAATATGATTTTCGAAATCGTAAAGCCGAAGACACGTCCGTTCCTCCCATATATACTCCGTCAGGTGATGGTCTCATTCCCGCTCCTATTGATGTGGTGCCTGTGCAACCAAAAGAGGAAACAAAATCTCCTGCAGCATCAGATTCTGAATCTGACCTTCGTATGCAAAGGATGCTCGACCGAGTCTCTGATTTAGAAAAGAAAGTGAAGGCCAAAAACGAAGAAAAGAATTTGGAAACCTTGAAGTTACCGAGACCCCCAGAGTCGAACGAAGGTTTGGGTAAACCGAGAAGTTTGGAACGAATTCCAAAAAACTTACGATGAAAGGTTTCTTTTTGTTCTCTCACTCTAAACTTCGTTTTTTAGCTCTCTTACTCTTTCTTCTTACATTAGAGTTCTCTTCTCTTTCTGCTCAAACCACCGAGTTGTTTTTGCCTTTTCCTGAAACTTGGAACAAAGAAACATCCAATGCAAGTATAGATCCATCAGCTAGCCCAACCAATGCAAATCTAAACACCAATCCTAACTCAAGTGTTAGTTCCGGTTCTAAAACACTAACTTCTGTTTCTACCGAAACAAAGGCGGAAACACCGGGAGTTTCGACAACTTCGGGGAACCAAACTTCTGTTACAAAATCAAAACCAGTAGAGAAAAAGAAAAAAAAGAAGGAAGTGGTCGATCCTTCGCAAGCTTCTTTCCAAAAGGGAAAAGCATATTTAACCCGGGACCAAAAGAAATCCGCCGAATCTGAGTTTGCCGATTCTTATGGAAAGGAAGGGGATGCGGCAAAGTTTTCTCGAGTGGAGAATACAAATCTTTTTGGCCTGGATGGAAAAGAGAAAGAATCCACTGGTCTTGTAGAAAAACAAGAAGATCCAGATCTCAAAATCAAAACGCAGTTTGAGCTGGCAAGGTCTTTAGATCGTATTGGAAATCCTGATTCAGAAGAAAAAGCTTACAAAGAATATCTGAAACTAGTCACCGAGTTTCCCAAACACCCAGAACTCACGCCTAGATCGCATTATGCGATGGCAGTTCTACTCATTCGTAGAAAAGAATTTCGTTCCGCGGCCCACCAATTGGTGAGTGTTTTGAAGAATTTTAAAGAATCGCCTGAGTTTTTGCCGGCCCATTATTATTTAGGGAAAATTTACGAAAGCAGTTGGGACGAAAGGGACTTAGAACGTTCCTTAAAATACTACCAACTTTATATGAATGGAATGGAAGGAAAAACGGCAGTGCCGGGTTATGATTTTAGAAAAGAAACCCGCGAGAGACTGCGGGTTTTAGGTTCGTCGATTTAAGAATTAAAATTTAAGCAATTGCAACATTCACTTCGATTCGTCCAAACTTAGAATATAAGTTGATGGAAAGCGTTGGTTTTTTGTTAAACCGAACAGAAGTGTTGTTTGTTTCTTGAATGTTCGGCGTTGTAATTTCTACTGATTGGCCTGCCGATGTAAAGATATTCATCGCATTACCAGTAGTCATGTTGGCAATCTCACCCAGGATATCTTTGTATTCGTTTTTTACATCTTCGTCAGAAAGGCCTGGCACTAGTTTGCGGGACACTTTGTATGCTGCATCTAGATTCATACTATAAACGACCTCACCACTGAATGATCCCACAACTCCAATGATGATTGCAATTTCGTGGCTTGGAGCTGGGGACTCCTTAATTCCGATTTTGCCTCGGAGGAGATCCTGTTGTAACACATCACGAAATACGATGGTGGCTGCTTCCAGGAAGGGGTTTATGAAGTCGGCTTTAATTTGCATTTATTCTAAAGAGAGAAGGCCTTTTTTCTCTACGTTGTATTCTGCTGCTATGGACTGGTTTATTTCAAGAAAAAAGCTAAGAAGTTGCCTTTGTTTCAAAAAATCTGCAGCTTGGTCCGTTGGTTTTTTAGCTGTGGTTTGTCCGTAGGTAAGGGCACCAAATTCTACATAAACTTGTTTGTCGTTGTCACTGAAAGGGCCAACCACCGTTTTTTTGCTAAAAGGATCGTTCGCTAGAGTTTCCCAAAATTTGGGAGAGTTCGCCAAACGGTAGCTATTGCCACGGTTGGAAGTGACTAGTTTTAGATCCGACAAAGAAACATTGGATACCGTCTCAATGGGTTGTAAAGTTTCCGATGCAATGGCTTCCAGAGCATTCGGCTCCGAAACTTTAGCAGCGATACGACCTTTCCAAACCTCAACTTCCTTTCTTTTGCGATCAAATTTCATCTTAGAAAGTAGAAGGGGTTTTCTTGTTTCGAAACTAACAAAATTTCCAGAAGTATCTTTGGAAAGAGATCCGTCTTTTTTTTCCTTCTCATATTCTTTTGTAAGTTCTGCATCAGAGATATTGATTTTGGCTTCCACAGCATTCAGGAGATTCACTTCCGAAATGGCTACGATGCGAAAAGAAATCTTGGCTCGTTTGGCTTCGTCTTCCAACTCAGCTTCGTTTTCTGTAGGAACGAGAGGTTGGTCCAAAAAGTTAGGAAATAGTGCATACCCCGTTGCTGAATCGATGCGGTAATTCATCGGAGCAGAACGGTAAATTTGTTGGTAGATTTCTGTGAGAGAACGAGAGTCTTCTTCTCCGTATCCCGCTTGAGAAACAGATTCCTTATGCACTTCGCGAGCTTGTTTGGACATCTCACGTTTGATGCTGATCTCAGATACTTGGAACCCAGCGGAAGCAGCAATGTCATTTGCTATATAGATTTCCCTAACTGTGGAATAAGCACAAGAATTGAGAAGTTCAGGATTTTGGGCTGTTTCTCTCCCGTATTGTTGGTACCGGTAGTAACAATCGCGTTTGGCAGCATTGAAATAATCAATCGGGATGCTTCTTCCCGCAATGGTTCCCGCTTTTGTCGAATTTTGGCCTGTGATGGCGCCCATTAGGCTTTGTTCCGCATCACCAGGTAAAAAGGTTATGATAAGGGTTCCGACTAAAATGAATAAAAAGAGAGCTATAATCGTACGATAGATTTTTTCTTTGAGGGTAGAGGGTTCTTCTTCGAACATAAAGGAAGCGTTTCCGTTTCCGAAACCCTTGTAAAGAAAAAATGTGATCAAGGGATTGGCCGTTTGGCAAGATAATATAGGTAGTATGTTGTTTGCAGCCTTTGCTATGATTCTCGTGGGTGTCCTATGTTTTTTGTACGTAGCCCTATCCCCGCAAAAATC
>NZ_JAFFPS010000016.1 GCF_016919165.1 Leptospira chreensis | reverse complement strand
ATTAAAAATGGAAACAAATATGGACAAGAAAACACCGAAGCTAAGTCTGTATTTGTATTTTGCCAAGTATGGCCAGAGTTTTCGGTAAATCTTCACGTATGAGAACCTTATCCCTCGTTTTCTTTCTCTTGTCCCTCACTTTTTGCCGAAAGGAAACTCTCGATTTTGACCTAAAAATCGCACTTCCTTCCGATCCTGCCCATTTGGACCCGCTCTATATCACTGACTTGTCTGGCCAGAAATTGGCAAAATTCCTGCACCAGGGCCTCTTTTCCCGCAAGACCAAGGGTTTTCAGTCGCCTTGGATTCTCTCTTACCAGAAAATTTCCCACCCAAACAAGGAAATCTGGCGTTTCCAACTCCGCCCTACAGCGCCTCCCGTGGAAGATATCCAGTTCAGTTTATCACGACTCATAAAGGAAACGTATCCGAGAAAGGGAGATTACCAGTTCTTACTGGCAGTTCGTTCTTTATCCGAAAACCAACTGGAGTTAGAATTTCAAAAGGGCACCATGGAAACGGAATGGAAAGAGAAACTCAGTTTACCTTTTGCATCCATCATCGGCAAAGCGGAATGGGAACACGAAGTTTTGCATACTTATGGAAAATACAAACTGATCACATGGAAAAAAAATGAATTCATAGACTTAAACTTTAATGGAGAAACAGATCCCAACTTTCCGAAGAAGATCCGATTTCTGATCTTACCTCAATCTTCTACTTCTTTATTTTTGTATCGCAAGGGCCAGTTAGATGCCTTCAAACTCACTGACTTTCTTCTTTCTCTGCCGGAAGCAAATCAAGAATCTACGCTGACTAAAAAAGGAAGATCGGTTCAATACGTGGCCATCAACCAAAACAATCCTTGTTTTGATCATCACTTTCGATCGGCTCTCAATTTATCCATCCCTCGAAATTTGATCATTCAGAAATTGTTAGAAAATCATGCAGATTTAACTTATGGACCCATCCCTTTCCATTATTTGGGAAATATGGTAAAAGTAAAAAATAACCAAGTGGAAAACTATAACAAGGATTTAGCGATTACAGAATTAAAATTGTCTACTTGTTATCCCAAAATCAAAACCACAATTTTGGAATTTCGGATGCGTGGGGATGACGAAAACCAAGCCAAAGGACGCGCCATCAAACAAGCATTAGAAGAGATTGGTCTTACGATCAAATTAAGACCAATGGAGAAAGCACCCCTATACAAAGAAAACGGAGAAGGGAAAGGAGATCTCACTCTTCTTACTTGGTATTCTGATTTTGATTCTGTTTGGAATTTTTTAGACCCGCTCTTTCATCCAGAGAAAGTGGGGAATGGAGGAAATCGTTCCTTCTATCGTAATCTTGAGGTTGGTAGAATTCTAGACAAACCTTCCAAAACGGATGAGGATGCTCTCCGAGCCATTGAGAAAATCAGAGAAGATAAACCCTGGATTTTCCTTTGGTCTATCCAGGAAAATTATTTGGTGTCTAAGGATTTTCTTCGTTATAACGCGCTCGCCGATTTTCTATAAGTGGTGGCTCTAATTCCACTGAGTCTACAGCCGTTGGCTGGATACGACTCCCTTGTGCGTCATAAGTTGAAATTTCAGAATCATCATCGATTAATTCTGGCTTAAGGTTTGAGTTTTGTGTTGGAGGTTCTTGTTTTACAAAACCAGCACGTTTGGGAGGTAAGTCCCCGATATAATAATACTGCGCATACAGTGGCACCTTACAAATGTAATTTGGTGTTGTTTCCATAATGGTTCCATCATCCGCACAAACATCCACTTTAACGAAGTCTCCCACAAAATTAGAAATCAGTTGATTTCCCATTCCGAGTTTTGATTTTACATTTTGTGTGTATCTGTACCAAATCCCACCAGAGACTCCAGATCCCGATCCGGGGAAAGGAGCTCCTTCATCATGACCTACCCAAACGACTGTTACATTTCTAGGAGTGAGCCCGGCAAACCATACATCGCGAACACCTTTCAGTCCCTTCCATCTGGATGATTTTAATTTAGGAGATTGCACCGTACCCGTTTTTCCGGCATATAAAAAAGGTTCTCCTTCCTTTTTCTTTAACGTCATGGTGCCTTCTTCGGTAAGCACAGATTGTAAAGTGTTGATAGCCATGGCACAGGCAACAGGATCTAATATTTGTTCTGCGGCCTCATTGGCAACCGTGCTATAAAATTCATTCCCATCTAAGTCGGTAATTTTGATAATTTTTCTTGGTGTGACTCGCCTTCCCCCATTCATTAGGGTGGCATAAATGACAGAAAGTTCCATAGGGCTGAGTTCGCCAGAACCAAGTGCTAAAGATAAATTTCTTTGGAACCGGGCATCGGCCTCTTCCTCTGGGATGGAAAGAATCGCACTTAGTTTTTGAACAAAATAAGAGATTCCAATTTCATGTAATAATTTTACAGAAACTGTATTCACAGATTGGGCAAGGGCTTGCCTCACAGTAATATCACCCTTATATCCCTTATACCAGTTCTTAGGTGAATAACCAGAGATGTCTAATTTTTCGTCTTTGATTTTGGAAGAGGGATTCACAATCCGTTTCTCAAAGGCAAGTGCATAAACAAGAGCTTTGATTGTTGATCCCGGTTGGCGTCTCGCATCCTCTGCACGATTGAATCGGAATACATTCGATATTTTATATCCACCGACCATGGCTTCCACGTCTCCGGTTTCGGGATCAAGGGAAATCATAGATCCACTCAGCTGGGGTAAAATGGCCCTGGTGACTTCTGCTAAGTCCGCCTTACCTTTGTTTTGGTATTCGGATTCTTGTTTTGTCAAATCGGCTCTGACTGAGTCCACACCGACACGTAACGCATCTTCGGCGAGTCTTTGTTTTTCCAAATCCAATGTAGTATAAACAAGTAATCCCCGTTCTTCTAAATCTTCATTGGAAAATCGTTCTAAAATAAACCGTCGAATCTCCGAATTAAAATCGGGAGCTAAATTGACACGGAAATCCTTATCGGCACCGTATTTTCCAATTTCGCTAGAGTATTTAGGATTTCCATCCTCGTCCTTGAATTCTTTGACTTTGTAGATCGTTCGAAATTTTTTTAAGTTCAGTTCAATCGAATCAGAAAACTTATGTGGGATTTCTTTTTCAGAAGGATGGAGTTCTGGATTTCGTGCCATATCATATAACACGCGTTTTTGCCTAGAAAGAGCGATTCCTAAATTTCGAACTGGATTGTATACACTTGGTGCGGGAATGATTCCAACAAGAAGGGCTGCTTCTTCAGGACTGAGCTCCGAAGCGGGTTTACGAAAATAATACCTTGCCGCCTCTTCCACACCTGTATTCCCTTCACCCAAAAAAATTTGGTTTAGATACATGGCTAAAATTTCTTCTTTAGAGTATTGGCTTTCTATATAGAATGTACAATAGAGTTCTGTCAGTTTATTGAATAAATTTCGTTTTCCTAAGTTTAACGTGAGTTTGGCTAACTGCTGGGAAATGGTAGACCCACCTTGCGACAATCGAAACTGTACTAAGTTGGTTACAACCGCACGACCAATGGCCGTATAATTCAATCCAGAATGAGAAAAAAACTCTCGATCTTCCGAAGAAAGAACGGCCCAAACAATCACATTATGTTTTGCTAAATTATCAGTGCGGATGGGCCTGAAGTTACGACGATAGAATTCCCCCATCACCTTCCCACTGCGGTCTAAAATTTTGACAGACTTGGGTTGAAAACTATCGTAAAAGTTGGATACTTCCGATCGGTATTTCTCGAGTGATTTATGGACACGAGCTTCCTCACCTGACCAAACCACATAGGCTCCACCCAAAAAGAAAAAAGACAAAAAGATTCCAAGTACAAGCCCGAGTGTGAAAAATCGGACTCGCCGTACCCAGAAAAAACGAAGAAGATCTGTTAGGTGTCCATACAATACTTCTAAGATGAGAACAAAGGAACTAGGTTGCTGGTTCATTTCTTTTTACCTTTGGATTTTGGAAAAACAAGTTTTTCCACTTCTTCAAAACGTGTTACAGGATAGAAGGTCACCCCACGTTTGACATAGTCAGGGATTTCTTGGAATGCCCTTTCATTGTCTTTCGGGAAAATGATTTTTTTGACACCAACTCGTTTGGCGGCTACGATCTTTTCACGGAGTCCCCCAATCGCAAGAACCTCACCAGTTAACGTGAGTTCACCGGTCATACCGAACCCCGGCGCAATGACCTTGTCGGTTACAAGGGAGAGAATCGCAGTTGCCATGGTAATCCCAGCGCTTGGGCCATCTTTGGGAGTCGCACCATCAGGAACATGTAAGTGGACAGCCTTTTTATCAAACAAAAGATCGTTATTGATATAATTCTTAACAAAAGACAAAGCAATGGTCGCTGATTCTTCCATCATTTTTCCCATCTGCCCTGTCAGAGTGATTCCTCCCTTTCCAGGAATGAGAACCGCTTCAATGAGAAGAGTAGATCCACCCGCATTGGTCCAAGCAAGGCCAAGGGCCGTTCCCGGAACCTTAGGAATGGTCATACGATCATCCACAAACGGTGGAGTGCCAAGGTAATCTACCAAATCCTTTTCTCGAATTTCTTTGGAATATTTTTCCTTTAACACCTGTTTTAAGGCAATTTTACGAACTAACTTATCGAATGTTTTTTCAAGTCCACGTAGTCCCGACTCACGAGAATAAGAATTGATGAGTAAGGCCACCGTTTCTTTTTTCATCGAAAAAGAATTTGGGTTCAAACCATTCTTTTCAAAGATTTTTTTCCAAAGGTACTTTTGAAAGATCTGCACTTTTTCTTCCGTGATATAACCGGAGAGTTGGATGACTTCCATACGATCGAGTAAGACACGCGGGATCGGTTCAAACGTGTTGGCTGTAGCAATGAACAAAACATCTGACAAGTCAAAAGGTAAATCTAAATAGTGATCGCGAAAATTGGAATTTTGTTCTGGATCTAAAACTTCAAGGAGGGCTGCTTGCGGATCCCCTTGGTAACCTTGGGACATCTTATCAATTTCATCTAGTAAAATCACAGCATCTCTTTCTTTTGCGATCTTTAGGGCACTGATGAGTTTTCCAGGCATAGCTCCAATATAAGTGCGTCTATGCCCTTTGATTTCTGCTTCATCCCTCACTCCACCAACAGAGAACCGGTAGAACTTTCTCCCCAAAGCTTCCGCTACAGACTTAGCAATGGATGTTTTCCCCACACCAGGAGGGCCCACCAAACAAAGGATCGATCCTTTGCTTTTGGGATTTAATTTATGAACTGCTAAAAATTCTAAAATCCTTTCCTTTACATCTTCTAGTTTGTGATGGTCTCGGTTTAGAATTTTTTTGGCATGGATCAGATTGACTTCCTTTTCGGCAGGTTTTTCCCAAGGAAGGGCATCTACCAAATCCAAATAGTTTCGGATCACATTATAATCACTGGAAATCGGATCGGAGTTTTTGAATTTATCAATTTCCCTATCCACTTCTACAATGATTTCTTCAGAAACAGGAATTGCCTTGAGTCGCTCTAAAAGTTTTTCGTATTTGATTTCTGTTTTGTCTTCACCGGCACCTAACTCTTGCTGGATGGCTTTTAGTTGTTCCCTGAGAAAAAACTGGCGTTGTTGGTTGTCTATTTTATCGTTGATTTGTTCTTGGATTTTTTTCTGTAAAACCACCAACTCGATTTCTTTTTTAAGGTATAATAATACTTTTTCTAAACGATCGTTGATTTGGATGGCACCAATCACTGATTGGTATTCTTCTTTTTCTAAATTCAAAATGGAACAAACAAAATCAGCCATTTTCGCTGGTTCGTTCACATTCATCATCGTAAGTTTCATATCCTCAGTAAACAAAGGATTGTTTTGCGCAAGTTCCTTTGTCAAAATGAGTAAGGTTCGCATCAGAGCCTTGATATTATTTTTACTTGTACCGAGTTCTTCTTCCGGATAACTTACGTTAGCAATAAGTATTGGTTCTTTTGTATGGATCGAATTGATTTTAAATCTTTGGATGGTGTTCACAAGGATATTCATCCCACCATCAGGCAGATTGATTTTTTTTAAAATTCGAGCCACAACCCCTATTTGAAAAATATTATCCTCGGAAGGAAGGTCCGACTCATCTTCTTTTAAAAGAATGAGACCCACAAAACCTGCACCCTTCGATGACTCTTCAATGGAATGAATGAAACGACCTGGGGGAACAATTAATGGAGTGATGATTCCTGGGAATACAGGTCTTACCTTAATGGGGAGAAGGAAAATTTGTTTCGGAAGCGAATCTTCCAATCTCGCCAATTTTGTTGGGTTTTCCCAAAATTCATTTGTTTCCAATCGGAGTCCTACCTTATGATTCTATCTTATCGGGCCCTAGTGCTAACATTTTATCACGAAACATAGCGGCCTTTTCAAAATCCAAGTCGGATGCAAAACGTAACATTTCTCGTTTCAATGCATCGCGTAACTTGTCTTTGGTTTTGTATTTCTTCAGGGTAAATTCTTTTTCCATTTCCCTGAGAGCTTCTTCTTTACTGTTTTCTTCCGCCATTTCTCGCGGTAGAATGTCATGGATTTCTTTAATGATACTTTGAGGTGTGATCCCCATTTTTGTGTTGTGAGCTTCCTGGATTAGACGGCGTCGCTCTGTTTCGCTGATTGCTTTTTTAATCGAATCAGTCATTCGGTCTGCATAAAGAATGGCCTTACCGTTTACATTCCTTGCCGCACGTCCAATGGTCTGGATGAGGGATTTATAATTTCGAAGAAAACCCTCTTTATCAGCATCCAAAATGGCAACGAGAGAAACCTCAGGGAGGTCCAAACCTTCTCTGAGTAAATTGATCCCAACAATACAATCATAAACACCTTTGCGTAAGTCTCTGATGATTTCTGTTCTTTCAATGGTATCAATTTCAGAATGTAGGTAAGCAATCTTCAAACCCACTTCTTTATAATAATCCGTTAGATCTTCCGACATTTTTTTTGTCAGAGTGGTGATGAGGATTCGTTCTTTTTGTTCGATCCGAAGTCGGATTTCGTTTAATAAATCTTCGATTTGATTTGTGGTCGGACGAACTTCCACAACAGGATCAAGTAGTCCTGTAGGCCGAATGATTTGTTCAATGACTGCTTCACTTTTATTAATTTCATTTTGGTCCGGTGTGGCAGAAACATACAAAGTCATCGGAGTTAAGGTTTCGAATTCCTGAAAATTCAAAGGTCTGTTATCGAGAGCGCTCGGAAGTCGAAACCCAAAGTCAACTAACGTTAGTTTTCTGGACCTATCTCCGGCATACATACCTCCGATTTGCGGAAGAGTTACGTGAGATTCGTCAATGATGAGTAAAAAATCCATATTGGGAAAATAGTCGAGTAAACAAGCCGGCCTTTCCCCTTCCTGTCTTCCTGTTAGGTGGCGAGAATAATTTTCGATCCCACTACAATACCCAAGTTCCACAAGCATTTCCATATCGTAATTGGTTCTGGATTCGATTCGTTCGGCTTCTAAATGTTTTCCTTGTTTGAGGAATTTTTCTTTTTGTTCCGCCATCTCTTCTTTAATTTTTTCGATAGCGTCTTTGATTTTTGGGCCTGAGGTGATAAAGTGTTTTGCTGGATAAACAACCACTCGGTCTAACTTGGTTTTTACCTTTCCCGTCAGCGGATCAATTTTCGAAAGCCCATCAATTTCATCCCCGAAGAGTTCAATCCGAATTCCTTCCTCTTGGTAAGAAGGCATAATTTCAATGGTATCTCCACGAACACGGAAATTTCCCCGGCTAAAATCAATATCGTTGCGAGCATATTGGATATGTAAAAATTTTCTAATAATTTGGTCCCGATCGATTTTATCCCCAACATTCAACATGACTACCGAGTTCATATAGTCTTCGGGAGAACCCAAACCATAAATACAGGAAACAGAACTGACAATGATCACATCATCTCGTTCGAGTAAACTTGATGTTGCACGTAATCTAAGTTTGTCGATTTCCTCATTCATTGACATATCTTTTTCAATAAATGTATCGGAAGAAGGAACATAAGCTTCTGGTTGGTAATAATCGTAATAAGAAACAAAGTATTCTACAGCATTTTCTGGAAAAAAGTCTTTAAACTCCCGAAAGAGCTGTGCCGCCAGTGTTTTGTTATGTGACAAAATGAGAGTTGGTTTTTTAACACGGGTGATGACCTCGGCCATGGTAAAGGTTTTTCCAGAACCAGTCACACCAACTAGTGTAATTTTATTTTTACCTTCGCCGAAGGACTTTGCAATATTTTCAATTGCTTCGACCTGGTCTCCGGCAGCCTTAAAAGGAGAAACCATTTTGAAATTTGCCATAGGGACCTATGTTAGTTTACGAGTTGCTTTCAGTATAGCTTGTTTTCGATTGTCGCTGATTTCTAAATCAACGGAATCAAAAAGTTTTTGCATGACCATCATACCACGCATGAGTGTTGCTGTGGAAGAAAACTTACCTCTCTGAATATCATCTTCTAGATTAAAGTCTTTTACAGTATTGATCATTTCTATGGTGAAAGTATTGTGTTTGTCGATTTTAAAAATCACTTCCACACCACCACCGTCACCATACTTTGCTGCGTTTTCTACTGCTTCTACAGTCGCAATACAAAGATCCATTCGTAACTCTTCAGCGATTCCATTCCGTTTCAGAAAATAATCTAACCTCGCCCTAACATATTGCATCGGGTTGTAGGAAAGTGCACCAAGGATTACGAACTGTTCGGTGGTTCCCATCTTACGAATGATAGGAGAAGCGTCGGGAAGTAGATACTCCCTTGGGTCAATGGGATTTGTTGTGATGATTCCGTCTTTGATTAAGTCTTCAAGGAGAGCCGTCATAACTTCCAAAGTCGTATTTGGATTGTCCTTGAATTTTCTCTGGGTTTCCATAAACACCCAAGAGTGAAAATCGTTCACATTCCCCGAGAGGCCATTGGAGAACAAAGTCTTCACTTCTTTCTCTAACTCAGTTCTGGAGAGAGGGAACGGCATATATTCCCATTTCAACGGGAACGGAGGAGTTGTAAATTGTTTTATCCTTTAGGGATTAGTCCGTGTTTTCTCTTGACGCAGTGCTTCATAAAGTACAATGGCCACAGCATTGGAAAGATTGATAGAACGACTCACCTCTGCCATAGGTAAGGAAATAATATGTTCTGGAGGGCAGGACTTATGGATTTCTTCGGGAAGTCCTGATGTTTCCCTTCCAAAAAGAAAGACATCCGTCGCCTGAAAGTCCACATCCCAGTAAACCTTAGTTCCAAACTTAGAAACCAGGAAAATCCGGCTTCCTTCCGCCTCTTTTTTGGCGCGAAACTCTTCGAAATCGGCAAATCGTCTTAAATCCAAATCCTTCCAATAATCAAGACCGGCCCGCCGGACGGCCTTTTCGGAAAGGTCAAAAGACGGCTCCCCCACAATGGAAAGAGGGACTCCGACATTGACACAAAGGCGAGCGATGTTTCCCGTGTTAGGTGGGATTTCGGGACGGTAAAGTGCGATCTCCAAATCGTGAATTACTTCTTGGTCTTTTTTTCCAAAGATTTTTGAAGGGCGAGTCCAAAACTAGAGACAGATCCGGAAGTTTCTTCCTTGGACATATATTCTTGGTATTCCATTCGATCCTTGGCTTCGGATGCTTTAGAAATAGACAAAGCAATTTGTCTTTTTTCTGGATTGATTTCCATTACAAAAACTTCTAATTTTTGACCGGGGTTAAATACCGTATTTAAAGGAGTTCGCGAAGGTACACCCGTTTCTTTGTTTGGCACAAGACCGGAAAAATCATCACCTAACCGAACAAAGAGTCCAAATGGTTTGATCGATTCTAAAGTTCCAGATACAATGTCCGATTCTTTAAAAGGAAGTTTTCCAGACCATGGATCACTTAGGAAATCTTTTACACTGAGAGAGATTTTGTTTGTGGACCAGTCCAGAGTCAGGATTTTTGCACGAAGAGATTCTCCCACACGAAATTCCGTTGTGAGGTCGGCGTTCTTTTTGTATGTTGCTTCCGATTGCGGAACCAAAGCATCAAACCCATCCATGTCTACTATGAGACCAAACTTATGAATGCTTTTGACTGTACAGGAAACAAACATTCCCGCCTTCAACTCTTCACGTAACAGTTGTTTTTTGGTCTCTCTTTCTTTATCAGCAATTTTTTTCTGAGATAAAACAATTTTGTTTTGTTTTTTGCCAATTTCCGAAATCACAAATCTGATTCGTTTTCCAGCAATGTTTGTACCTTTTAAGGAAACATCCAATTGGCTAAAGGGAACAAAGGCAGAATAACTACCCAGTTTGACATCCCAGCCGCCATTTGCTTCGACGAGCATTTGACCAAGTACAGGGATTTCGTACTGCGCTGCCATCTCCATATGTTCTTCTGTTAGGTTGTCTCCAGAAAGACAGGTGGTAAAATAAAAATCGCCAGAGTTTTCTTTTAAAAAATAAACAACCAGAGAATCACCAACCTTAGGGGATACTTCTTCTCTCCATTCTTCAATGGAAATATTTCCTGTGATTTTATTTTCTACAGTACGAATGAAAACATAATCATTCTTAACAGCTGTTACTTTGGCTTCATGACGTGAGCCAGGTTCGATGGATTGTCTTTTTTTAAAACTTTCTTCTAATAAACGTTCAAATTCTGAGGATGGGCCTTTCATTTTGCGGTTCCTTCCTTGGTGGGTTTTGGGGTATAGACCAATTTTCCTCCTAATACCATGGATTCAATTGGAAATATTCCGGAAGCGCGTTTCAAAGGATTTTCGTCATGCACTGAAAAATGGGCAGGGCCACCGATCCGGATCTTTCCCTCGTGATCAGCACCAATAAAGGAACAAGTCTTTAGGGTCAGAGTTTGGAGGATCTCCCGACGAATCTGTGGCAAGGTCTCTGGATCCGCATTGGTGGGTCGTAAACTAGGAGAAAAACTGCCAAAAAGCGAAGACCAAAATCCCGGTTTGCCTGCGGGAGCATCCGCTTTATCTTTAGGTCGTTTTGCCAAAAGACTCTCCCAAAGTCGCACTTCTACAATGGCAGCCTGCCCAGGGAAAAGTCCCCAATGCCCGGCCCCACTGGCAAAAAGGAGATTCCTTCTGGCTTCAACTTCGGTTTGGAAGGTTTTTTGGTATTCCGAAAAAGAGTTACTGGTAAGGTTTCCCTCCTCTTCTTCCCCATCTGGTTCCGTGGAGATCGCATCCTTCCAACGAGATCCAAAGACGGAATGGAGGCGAGACCAAACTTGGATCTCTTCTTTCCAATCTTCTGGTTTTTGTTTTAGGCTTTGGAGATACAAAATGGATAACATGGGAGCCCAGCGGAAGTCCCGTTTTTGGGCTCGGTAGAGATTGGTTCCTTCCGGCATAGGATGGAAGATCACAGGAAAACCTGTATCCAAAGCATCTTCCCAGCTGGTTTTGTCCGAGAAAGTATAGGCCACAGGAAGGTATCCTTTCTCTTCTCCTTCTCTTCGTTTGGCATAGAGTTCGGTTTGCGAAAACCCTCGGTTTTCCACTTCTTTTAAAAAAATGGGGAGGTGGCGATTTCGTTTGGGATCCAGGGCCAGAGTAAGACCCGAAGTGTAAAGGCCACCTTCTCCCACAGACAACTCGGAATATAAAGCCGGTTTTTGGGATTGGGTGAGGATGGGCGAAAGCCATTTCGATTTGATGATTTCATTTTGTAAGTGGGAAAGATTAGGATCCCCTACAGATTCAATATGACTAAATCCTGCAGCGAGATACCCCGAAAGGTATGTGGGAAGTTCTTCGCGGCCTGTTTTTCCGCCACGAGAATTCGATCCCAAAGTGACAGAAGCATCACAAAATCCAGGCAATAAGTACTTAGGATGTACAATGGGTGTACTTTCTTTCAAAGAAATGATTTTCCCTTGCACCACCTCTAAATCAACAAATCCACCAAAATTGGCTTTTTCACTGTTCCAGATCCGCACTGATTTCATTTTCAAATTTTGAGACAAAAGTATCGTGGGGGCAAAAGCCGATAGAAATAAGGAGAGGAATAGAAGCCTGCGGTTTTTCATACTAGCGGTCTTAGTTACCTTGACAGTAAGGACTAGAATGGAAAAGATTTCGGGTATGGGAAAGGAAACAAGCGAGATTTCTGATCACATCAAATTACACATCGAAAATGGGAAAATTCTCTCGCTAAAGACTCACCGGGTCTCCAAATCCGTTGAGGAACACATCAAGGAGGCCGTAGGCCTTATCCTGGATCGTCTCACCTACCCCACTCTTGTCCCGACTCTCTATACCATCATCAAAGAACTGGCCATCAATGCCTGCAAAGCCAACCAAAAACGTGTCTTTTTTGAAGAACGCGGATACAGTATGTTAAACCCATCGCAATATGCAAGGGGAGTCAGAGAGTATCGCGAAATGTTTTCAGAAGAGATGTCCAACGAATTTGGAATGAAAGCCAAAAAGAAAGGATACTATTGTTTAATTAACTTTAAATTCACTGACGATGGAATCACCATCGAAGTCATCAACAACACACCCATTGCCAAAGAAGAAGAAAAAGCAATTAGAGAACGATTGGAGAAAGGAATGGTGTATGATGACATCGCTCAGTTCTACATGGACAATGCTGACACCACAGAAGGTGCAGGTCTTGGCCTTGCTCTCATTCTCATTATGCTCAAAGGGGAAGGTATCGACCCTAATTTCTTTCGCATCATCATCGGAGAAGATTCCACCATCGCTCGTTTGGAAATTCCTCTCTCTGATAAGTTCATCTCTGTCCGCGACCCCAACCAAATTTAAATATGCCTCTTCCTTTATCCTGTGCCATCATTACCCTCAACGAAGAGGATAACATTTCTCGCACACTCGTTGCCCTTTCTTTTATTGAAGATATCGTTGTCATCGATTCTGGTTCCACAGACAAAACTGTTGAGATTGCAAAGTCTATGGGAGCTCGTGTTTTTTATCGTAAATTCGTAAACTACGCGGATCAAAAAAACTTTGCGATTGAACAAACCAAGTTTGATTGGGTGCTTGCCATTGATGCCGACGAAGTGGTGTCAGATGGTCTACAAACAGAAATTTCTGATTTATTTACCCAAAACCAATTACAATCCGTTGGATACCTTGTTCCTCGTTTGACTTATTATTTAGGAAAGTGGATTCGTTTCGGTGGATACTATCCTAACTACCAAATTCGTTTGTTTAAAAAAACTGCTGGAGAGTTTAGCGGTGGTTTGGTGCACGAAAGAGTCAAACTCATCGGAAAACCAATCAAACTAAAAAATCCACTCTATCATTATTCTTATAAAAACATTTCCGATCATTTACAATTCATTGATCGTTACTCTAGTCTATTTGCAGAAGAAGAATTTAGAAAAGGCAAAACAAGTTCTGTGTTCTGGGCTTTTTTAAAGGCGTGTTTTAAAGGGTTTTATATGTATTGGATTCGGTTGGGAATCCTAGATGGGAAACAAGGATTTGTTCTCGCCCTTCTAGGGTTTTATTATAATTTTCTTAAGTATTTAAAGTTATATGAAAAATCGAAATCAATCTCTTCTTTCTTTGTTATGGTTGATTCGGTTCATGATGTAAAGAGCGGTAAATCCACCAAGAAAGATGGCAACCAAATTCACGTTGGATAGTTGCGTGGATCCAATTTTTGGGGACATGAGCCACATGATGATATCGCGAATGTAGGTTTGGAAGGTTGCAAAAACGATGAGTGCACCAATCCCTGCTACAAAAGTAGAGCCCCAAAATTTTCCGAGTAAGTCTTTACGTTTATAATAATAAAAATAATAGGCACAGGCTGCGGATGCGAGAAAAAAGAATAAAATATCTACTAGAATTGTCCATGGTTCCGATGGTGCGGCAAGCGGTAATGAAATCATTGTTCTTGTACCTGTCTAATACCTATTTTCGGTAAGCCATTGTTTAGTCCATAAGATAAAAAAAGAGGTTTTCCTTGTATTCAAAACACACTGAGATATTTGGGATCTTGGGATATCCCTTAGGCCATACCCTTTCCCCTTGGATTCATAATACCCTATTCCAACTCTCTGGATATGATGGAGTGTATCTGGTATTTGAAAACGAAAAGTGGAAGGAGATCGGACTACGCCCCCTCATGGATTTGGGTGTAAAAGGTGTTTCTGTTACCATTCCTTTCAAAGAATGGGCCTATTCACAAGCGAACATTGTTTGTAACGCATCGAAAACCATGGGTGCTTCCAATACCTTACTCTTGCGGGATGGCATCGAAGCTGTGAATACCGATGGAACTGGTGCCGTTCTTTCCATCACGAAATCCAATCCAAAGCTCTTAGATCCTGGAATCGAAAAACAAATTTTAATTCTCGGGAGCGGGGGAAGTGCCAAAGGAATTGTTTTTGCATTGGCCGAGGCTCTTAAAAATAACACTCGTGACAAAAAGATTCAAAGAAAGATCAAACTTCTCGCAAGGAATGCATCTACGTCTCAAGAAATCCAAACGTCTCTCGGAAATCCGAATTGGTTGGAACTCACTACGAAAGAAGAATGCCAAAAGGAAAAAGACCAATATGATTTAATCATTCATACAACCCCTGTGGGTATGAAAGGATATGGCGGGGAGCCACTACTAGATTCGCAATTTTTCACCAAAAAACACACGTTATTCGACATTGTTTACAATCCGTTAGAAACGGATTTGGTAAAACAAGCAAAGAAGAAAAAAGCAGAGATCATTCCTGGGTATCATATGTTACTTTACCAAGGAATCAAACAATTTGAACTGTTTACAAACTCGAAAGCCAAAACCAAATGGATCGAAAAAGTAGAATCTTTACTTTTGAAACAACTGAAAAGTAGATCTTAGGTTTTATGAGTATCAATTCGTTTCCTTTGATCCAATAAAATAGGCCATGCAGTTTTTAGATTTTTTACATAGTTTACAAAATATAGAAAAAACAAGAAACTTCAATGTATTCAAATCCTATACATTGGAAGGATTATCTAAACTCTTTCTATCTCAGAGTTCCAAACACAAAGTTCATAAACCCATTCGGATCAGTGTTGTTGGAACCAATGGAAAAGGTTCCACATCACATTACTTAGCTTCTCTTCTATCCATTTTAGGGTACAAAACAGGACTCTATACCTCACCCCACCTTCTCTCTCCTTTGGAACGGTTCCAAATCTTTCGAGATGGCAAACCACAACTTCCCAATGAAAAGGATGTGGAGGACTTCTTTATCCATTCCATTCTCCCCGATCGGAAAGAATTTGAATCCCTTTCCTACTTCGAATTTTTAACTATATTTTCTTATCTCTACTTTTCTTTTCAAAAGACGGAGTTTGAAATTTGGGAAGCGGGACTTGGAGGAAGGCTTGATGCCACAAAACTTGTCCAAGCAGATTTTGTGGTGCTGACAAAGATCGGAGTGGATCATTCCGAAATCCTCGGAGATTCGAAAGAAAAAATCTGCCTTGAGAAACTAGGAATTCTAACCGATGTTTGCCGGGGACTTGTGGTAATGGATCCGAAGGACCAAGGCCTAGAAACTATGATCCAGAATTATCCAAAAAACAAAACCCCCGTTCGGATCGTCCCCCTGGAAGAAAAACCCACGTATTTAGAAACGAACTTTCTTTTTGCAAAGACTGCCCTTGCCACCTTCGTTCCCGAAAAAAAAATTCAAATCGAATCCATAACTTGGATAGATACAGAACCTCCTCGTGGCCGGATGGAAGTCTTAAGACCCTCTCCAGAAATTGTCTTTGATCCTGCCCACAACCCGGAGGCGATCGCAACCACTACCCATGAATTTGCCAAGTCCCACCCTTCCTTTTCCTTGGTTTTGGGGAGCCTTCCCGACAAAGACCGGGAAGGAATTCTAGCGGAACTCTTGGACCTCCCGATCCACTCCCTTTATCTTTGGGAAGGAGCTGGATTTGGTAGCTTTCCGGAACTCCCAGAGGTGTTAAGAACCAAAACCACCAAGGTTCAGACAGAAGACGAACTCATACCTCTATTCCGGGGCAGACTCCCGGTATTGGTGTTAGGAAGTTTTCGCCTGTATGGAATTGTGGCAAAATTAATACAAAATACAACAAACATGTAAAATTGGACTTTACAAATGAATCCTGAACGACATTGTTCTTTTAGGAAACATCGTTCAGGACCATGCAAACTCCCAAAGAACACACACGAAAAGAAATCTTACAAGCGGCTCGGGATGAATTCATTCAACTCGGATTTGAGAAGGCCAGTATGCGAACCATTGCCAAAAAAGCAAAGGTCTCAACGAGTAATATATACAATTACTTTGAAAACAAAGAACACCTTCTAACAGAGATTTTACAACCAGTTCTTTCTGGGATGGAAAAAGCTTTTGCTTACGTTTCCCATCCCGATTATTTCGAAAAAAGATTTAACGACAGTTATGATGCTTGGAAAGAACGTTTCCATATTGCACTCGAATATGTTGACTCCAACCGAGATGACTTTATCCTTTTGTTAACCAAATCACAAGGTTCGCATCTAGAAGAATTTCCAGATACCGTCCTCACGCGTTTGACCAAAATCAATTTTGAACAGTACACCGCCTTTAAAGAAAAAACTCCGAGTTATAAAGGGGAAGTGAGTGAGTTTGTTGTTCGCAATATCCTTTCCTTCTTTCTCAATATCTTCGTCCAGATGGTGAGACAAGGAATTTCCAAACAGGATATGTTATTCTATCAGGATAGTTTCCTTAAATTTTTGCACTACGGATACAAAGGATCGATTGCCTCTGATCTGAGTTGATTCAATCTGGTTCTTGAATGGGAACCGGATACAAAATCAAAATCTGCGGAATCAAAGACCTGGCCACATTGGAACTCTGTGTGGATCTCCAGGTCGATTTTGTTGGTCTCAACTTTTCCCCTCGCTCTCCACGTTCTATTGATGCAAAGACAGCGGAGACTTTACTCACACTCAAATCCAAACCAGGATTTCCTAAACTCGTATTTTTATTTTTTGAAAACCCTGTTACCGAAATCCAAAATCTTAGGATGCGTTTCCAACCAGACCTAGTACAGCTCATTCGTGGGGACAAGTTTCTCACAAAAGAACTCTGGGAAAGCTTAACAGAAAAAAAATCCCTCCTGCCTGCCATTCGGATCCAAGAGAAAGTAGTTTCTGATGCAGACTTAGAACCAAAATCAGACTTAGTGATTTTAGATAGTTATAATAAAGACTTGGGTGGTGGGACTGGGCATAGTTTCCCTTGGGAGTATGTAACATCCGTAAAACGACCATTCTTACTTGCTGGTGGCATCACTCCGGAAAATGTAAAAACTGCTTTAGAAACTGTCCATCCTTACGGGATTGATGTGGCCAGTGGTGTGGAAACAGGCGGCAAAAAAGATCCAAAGAAAATACAAGAATTGGTACAAAATGTCCGAACATTATGAAGCCTTAAATACTCCCGTGATGCGCCAATATATGGAAGTAAAAGAACAACATCCTGATGGGATTGTATTCTTTCGGATGGGCGATTTTTATGAGATGTTTCTAGATGATGCCAAGATTGCTGCACAAATTTTAGACATCACTCTCACCAAAAGACAAAACCAAATTCCAATGGCGGGGATTCCTTATCATGCTACAGAAAGTTATATTTCAAGACTGATTGCTGCTGGAAAAAAAGTGGTGGTCTGTGAACAAACAAAAGCAGAAGACCCAAAAGCCAAAATCATGTCGAGAGAAGTGGTGCGAATCATCACACCAGGCACAGTCGTAGAAGACAATTTACTCGGCGGATACCAAAACAATTATTTATCTTTGTATTATAAAGAGAAAACATCTGTATATTTAGCGTTTGCTGATGTTTCTACATCCGAACTCGTATATTTCTTTTTTTCCGAAACAGAAACTGAACGAATCAACGACACTATTAAACGGTTTTCACCCAAAGAAATCATTTTTACTGATGTAGCTCCCCCAATCACTAAAGATTCCAAAATCATCCTTTCCCAAATTCCTCCCGACTATATTCCCAAAAAAAAGGGAGCAGGAATTGATACGGTAGTCCATGTTCTCGATGCCTATCTCCAATACAACTATCGCAAACAAAATTTTGTTTTCCAATCACCTAGACGAATCGATGAAAGTGAATATCTGGTCTTAGATGAACAAACCGTCTCTCATTTAGAACTCGTTGAAAATCCCAATGATAAAAACCATACTCTCTTTGGAGTACTCAACCGTTGTATCACTGCCACTGGAAAACGATATTTAAAACAAAGGATTTTATTCCCCACTCGAGATGAAAATAAAATCAAAGCCCATTGGGATAAAATAGAAATCCTATCGGCCAATAAAAAAGAAAGATTTCAAATTAAAGAATTGTTAGGTGACTTGATTGACTTGGAACGAGTCCTCACTCGGTTTCGCGTGGGAAAAGCCCTCCCCCGAGACTTTCGCGGGATTGATAAAAGTTTAGAATCGACTTCCACCATCAAAACCATTTTGGACGGAATCGGTTTCGATTTTTCCAAACTACCCAAGGAACTAAACGCTTTATCTAAATTATTTTTCGACACTCTGTTTGAGGGGGAATTACCTGTATTCCTTGGAAATTCACCTTTTTTAAAATCGGGATTCAATAAAGAATACGATGATGCTATCCTTGCTCGCGAAAAAGGAAAAGATTGGATTTTGGAATTAGAGGAGAAGGAAAAAAAATCATCCGGCATTTCTTCACTTAAAATTCGTTATAACAAAATCCTCGGATACTTTATCGAAATTTCCAAAGCCCAAGCCAAAGAAGTTCCTTCTCATTTTCTAAAAAAACAAACTTTAGTTACGGGAGAAAGATTCACTTCCCCTGAGTTAGAAGAATTAGAAAGAGCCATCCTCCAAGCCGACGAAATCATCGAAAGGATTGAAAAAGAAAAATTTGATGAACTCGTGGCCCACTGCATTTCTCTTTATGAAGAATTCTTAACTCTCTCCAATGAAGTGGCTTCCTTAGATTACCATCTATCCCTTACAGAAATCAAAGAAGAATACCAGTGGACAAGACCTGAGATCCGTAATGATGGAATCCTAAATTATTCCGAATCCCGCCATCCTGTTGTAGAAACCTTTTTACCCATTGGCGAACGTTTTGTACCCAATAGTTTAGAGCTCAATCCCAAGGACAACGCCATAGCAGTGTTAACTGGTCCGAATATGGCCGGTAAGTCCACTTTTATGCGCCAAATTGCCATCAATCAAATCCTATTCCAAATGGGCTCTTATGTTCCGGCAAAAAAAGCATCCCTTGCCGTTGTGGATCGGATCTTCACTCGGATCGGTTCGGGAGACAACCTAACCAAAGGAGAATCTACTTTTTTTGTAGAGATGAAGGAGACCGCCACCATCCTCAATCAGTTTTCAGAGAACAGTCTCATTCTCTTTGATGAAGTGGGTCGGGGAACTTCTACCTATGATGGACTCTCAATTGCCTGGGCCATTTTAGAATTTTTAACAGTCAAATTCCCCAAACCCAAAACAATCTTTGCCACTCACTACCATGAGTTGACAGAACTTGAAAAAGGAAATGGGATCTTTAATTTGTATTTGGATACTTTTGAGAAGGAAGGAGAGATTCTATTCCTGAAAAAAGTCAAACGAGGCAAATCCAAACAATCTTTCGGAATCTATGTAGCAAAACTCGCAGGGATTCCTGAAACCGTTTCGGATCGTGCCAAAGAAATTCTTTCCGGTCTCGAATCCAAAAAAAGGGAAATTAAAATTAAAAACGAAGAGCCGAGTTTGTTTGCAGGCCTTATGGACAATAATACGTCTAACATGTCGCCAAACGAAGAAAAGGTTTTGAAACGATTGAAACAAATTGATCCCAATCAAATTCCACCACTAGAAGCATTGTCTATTTTAGATGAATTAAAACGTATCCTCAAAGAGAAAGACTAAAGCCGATAGATCGGTAAAATCAATCCAATTGGTGATTTGATCTTTTAATCCTTGTTTAGCGTGGATTCCAATACCGATTCCTGCGACACCGAGCATCAAGGCATCGTTTGCCCCGTCCCCCACAGCCACCACTTGATCCAGAGGGATGGAAAGATCTTTAGCGTACCTTTTTAGGTAGATTTCTTTTTTTTCTCTATTGATGATCTCACCAAAAATCTCGCCGGTAAAGTTTCCACCCATCTCTTCCAATCCATTGGCCTTGTAAAAACTGACAGGATATTTTTCCGAGAACAATTGTAGAACAGGAGTGAATCCACCACTGAGAATTCCCAGTTTGGATCCATTGTTTGGAACAAATTGAAAGACTTTTTCCATTCCATCATTTAGAGTCAATAGATCATAAACTTCTTTGAAACTCTCCTTTGAAAGTCCCGCCAAGTGTTTCACTCGCAAACGAAGGGCTTCATCAAAACCCATCCCACCTTCCATAGCCTGTTTGGTAACAGAGGCCACAGCATCAAACACACCATGTTTTCTTGCCAACTCATCAATGACTTCTTCTTTGATGACAGTAGAATCCATATCGAATACAAATAGAGATTCTTTGTTTTTAGGTAATAAGGGACCTACAGACAAAAAATCAATTTGATGGTTTGCTAACTTCCTTCGAATGACAAGAACTTCTTCTCTCTTTAGCGAGTCTTTTTGCGATATCCGTACACAATGTAATCCATACTTTTCCGCATGGGAAATTAAGGGAAGAGAACCCGCGCTCGCAGAATTTTCTTTAGAAGAAGAACCTACCGTATCAAACTTGATTTGGGGAAATGTTTCGGAAAGAAGAGAGTTGGAAATAGGAGAACGAGAAACGAGTAACAGTGAATTCATTTTTACTTTTGTAAATAGGGTCTGAGTTTTTTACCCCAAAGTTCATATCCTTTTTCATTAAAATGCAGACTGTCCCCATTGGGACGAATGAATTCATCACGAAGAGTAGGAGAATCGATTTTTCTCATACTGTCCCAAACTTCAATGTATTCTACATTGGCCGTAGTCCTTGCCACCTGATTCAAAAACAAATTGAATACAGGAACAATTTGGTTTAGCTCCTTCACCCTCGTGGGCGGAACTGCCAAAAGAAAGATCTTTGTATTTCTATTTTTGGAATGAATCTTTTGGATGATGGAAAGTAAGTTGTTTTGCACCAAACTCAAACACTTTCCTTGGATGAAATCGTTCCCACCAATTTCAATCACCACCTTTTCGGGATGGAGGACAAGGGCATCCTCTTCTATGCGAGAAAGTAGAGTTTCTGTCATATCCCCACCAATCCCACGATTGGTGACCGATTGGCCCGGAAATTCTTTGGCCATTAGGTCTGGTACAAATAAATGAACCAAACTATCACCAGCGAACACTATGTCCGTTTTTTTGATTTTTGAATTGTCTTCTGCGTATAACAACCGTGTGGGGAGCCAAGCCTTCTCTATATACTTTTTAAAGTTAGAGTCGTCTCGCCACCCTGGCTCTGCAAAACATTGGAAACTGGTATCGAAATAGTCTCGTTTCGAGGATGATTTACAATCAGTAAAACCCGAAACCAGGGCAAGAACCATGCCCCATCGAAGGAAGAATTTAATCCTGTTCTTGCGGTTCATTCATTCGGAAGCGCTTTTGCCAATCTTTGATTTGGGCCTGCGCATATTCTTCCGTGTCACAAATCCGAAACTCGATCGGGTTGTTTGTGGTTGTCTCGATGAGTTTGGCTTCGATATACCCGTTCTTTAACTTGGTTGTCTCAATGCGATATCTCATCTGAATAGCTCCAAAAACCAGGATTTAATTTCCACGTATCTTTGCAATCTCTTCTAAAGTTTCATCTTCTTTGTATTTTCCAAAGAGAAAGATGGCCAATATACAGAATGCAGAGGCTAGAGGACCAGTCAGCCGTACGCCGAGTTCCCCTCCCGCTTCTACTTCTTCGACTTTGCAAATGGTGGAATCCTTACTTATTTTTGCCTCGACTTCTAAATTTTTTTTCCCTTCTGCCTTAGATTCTGACACAGAAGGAGCAATGATCCCCGTTACATGGGGGGATACATTTTTCTTTGTGTCTCGGTCCAATCCAAGAAGAATGACAGAACTAAAGATAAGAACAGCCAGCGTTTGTCCTAGTTTTTGCATAAAGGTTCTGCCGGCATAGAACAGTCCTTCCCTTCTCGATCCTGTTTTTAACGAATCAAGTTCAGCAATATCGGCAAGAATGGCATTCGGTAAAATACCAAGAATCGCAATGGGGACAGCCGCAATAGCCACGATCAAATAACCTTGGATATACGGTGATACAGGCAAACTATCTTTTCCGATAAAATAAATCGAAAGGAACAAAGCCAAAAAAACATAGAATCCAAATAGAACGGTTTTTTTCTTACCGATCTTTCGTGCGACAGCATTGACCACAGGGTAAAAAGCAAAAGAAACGAGTAACATCACCGTAAGTAATTGAGTTACAAATTCCCGTTCCAATTCTAATAGGACTGTCACATAGTAAGAGATACCTGTTGTGAGAATGGTAAGGGCGAGGAAATAACAAAGGTCGGATAAAGCGAAGTATAGAAAATTCTTATTTTTGAATGTAAGGAGGATGGCCTCTTTGAAAGGAACGCTCGATGCTTCCGATTCACAATAGGTTTTTTCATGGATCGTAAATACTGGGAAGTACATACAAATTGCAGCAAACACACATAAAATTCCCAAAGCATATTGGCGAGAGACCAAGGTCTGAACAGACAGATCTGCATCAAAAACAAAGTTTGCTTTCAATACATTGGCAATCATGGGCTCTGTGGATGCGACAATGATTCCAAGGGCATATGTCACCGAGATATATGTGGAAAGGTTCAATCGTTCTTCAGGAGTATGTCCGAGTTCTGGGATGAGGGCAAAGAAAGGAGTGACATACACCGTTAGAAATAAATAAAAAAGCAACATACAACCCGTCATCCAAACGAGGTTTGCAGAGGAGACGAAATTGTGGGGAGGGACAAAAATCAGCCAACAGAATACAGCAGCAGGAAGGCCACCAAGGAAGAGGAAAGGAATCCTCCGACCAAACCGCGAGGAAAACCGATCAGAAGAATTGGCAATGATGGGATCGGTAAAGGCGTCCCACAAACGACCCACAGCAGCAACAATACCAATGGTCGAAAGCCCCCAAAAGGCCATTTTTTCAATGAGATCGGGAAAACATTCCTGACCTGGTTTTGGAGCCGGAGGAAGATAAAAGTAAACTTGATGGAGACCAATGATATTGATGAGAGTGGACCAACCCAATTGGCCGATCGCATAACTCATCTGTTTTGAAAATGGTAAAAACGGTTTTCGCATGTTTCTCACTAGAGGCGGTAAAGTAGGAGCATGATACCGCCAAAAGTAAAAAAGGCAAACTACTTTTTATGTTTGTAGAGCTCTGGAAAATTTTTCTCGTCGTAGAGGGCTTGTGATTCGTAATCATCCCATCCTTCTGGTACACCTTCGGTAAACTCAGGCACCATAGAACAGTCACGAATTAGGTTCATTGTTTGAACCATCTCACTTCCCTTCACATTCAAATATCCTTCAGCAAACAATGAATTGGCTACAAAAAGAGCCATGGATTGTAAGGAACCCAAATGACCTTCTCTTCCCGCACCGATACGAATTTCAGAATCTGGATTCACTAAACGGAAAACAGACAAAACGCGAATACAAAATTCAGGAGTGAGTGACGACTTCTGGATAGCATGACCTTTGATCGGAATAAAAAAGTTAACAGGAATCGAGATCACACCAAGTTTTTTAAGTTCAAATGCCACTTGGACTAGATCTTTTAGTTCCTCACCCATCCCCACGATGATTCCCGAGCAAAGTCCGATATCGGCTTCTTTTGCCGCCTCGAGTGTTGTTAGTCGGTCTTTGAAAGTATGTGTAGAACAGATTTCATTGTATTTGGATTCGGAAGTGTTGAGGTTATGATTGTATCTGTCGAGACCTGCGTCTTTCAGAACTCTTGCTTTTTTTGCATCCAAGATTCCTGCAGACAAACAAACCTTCATTCCCAACTCTCCATTGATTTTGGAGATTGTCTCTGCGAGTTTGTCGACAGCTTTGTCTGTTGGACCACGACCCGAAGTTACCATACAAAATCGGTAAGCACCGTTGTCTTTGGCACGTTTGGCATCTTCCCAAATCTCTTCAGGAGACTTCAAAGAATACTCTTGGATTCCTGAATCTCCCCCTTTTCTTTGGGCACAGTAACCGCAATCTTCAGGGCAGTATCCGTTTTTGATATTATCTAATATATGAATGCGAACACGATTGGCAAAGTAACGGTTTCGTTCTTCCGACGCACGAGCGACAACCGAAAGCAAAGGGGCTTTTCCTTCTAGGATCTCCAGGGCTTCCGCTTCCGTAATGAGGGACGAGGCCGAAGATATTGTTTTTTCTTGGATTTCTGCAATCATGAGAACAGGTTCTGGACTGCCGGAACCTGTGTAAACGAAGAAAATCTCTTCGTATATTTAGTCTCAATCTGATTCGGCAATGCTGAGGAGTGTTTGTTCCAAAGCCAAAAAAATTTGGTCGAGGGATTTTTCCGTGATGGTATAAGGCGGAGTGATGTAGATGGTGCGGCCGAGTGGTCGGAGTAGAATTCGAAATTCTTTCATTTTTTCACGAATTCTTTTTCCAACGGGATTCAAATATTCATCTTCGGCTATGGTTTCCTTATATTCAAAAGCAAAAATCCCGCCCATCACTCGGACATTTTCAATTCGTTTTCCGAGTGTTCTTTGGAATGGTTCTACTCTGCTTTGTAAAGAGACCTCCAGTTGTTTCACAAGTTCGAGACCACTCTCTTGTAATAATTGCACAGACGCATAACCGACGCTACACGCTAAAGGATTTCCTGTCATCGTATGTGCATGAAAAAAAGCACGGTATGGATCTTTTGAGATAAACTGTTTATAAATGAATTCGGAGACAAGGGTGGCTCCGAGAGGAAGCATTCCTCCGGTCAGTCCCTTGGCCATCACAAGTAGATCCGGTTTTGTTTCTGCCTTCTGGTAAGCGAAAGCGGTGCCGAGTCTCCCCATCCCCGTAAAAACTTCATCAAAGATCAGAAGGGTATGAGTTTCTGTGGCAAGTTCTCTTAGTTTTACCAAAACTTTTTTATCATAAAATAACATTCCATTGGCGCCAAATACCAAAGGTTCGATCACAATTCCCACATAGTTCTTTTGTTTGATTGTTAGTTCTAAATCATCCAAACATTCCGTAGAACAAGTGTTTGGGAGCTTCCCCCAAGGACAATGTTGGCAATTGGGTGCAGGAAATTCTTTTGTGGGAAACCTTAGATCGGAAAAGATACGATTGAAGTAATTTTTTCCAGAAACATTCATAGCTCCAATACTATCTCCATGATAGGAATTGGAAAATACAAGAAACTCTGACCTTGGCGATAGATCTGGATGATTCTGGTAGTATTGAATGGCTAGCTTTAAAGCAATCTCTATCGCATTCGATCCGTTATCCGAATAAAACACTTTATGAAAATCAAAGTTTGTGAGTTCTAATAAAGACTTAGACAAAGACTCTGCTTTTGGATGGATATGGCCTGCAAGCATCACATGATCGAGCTCCGCCATTTGTGTATTGAGTGCAGCAATTAACTCTGGATGGCGGTGGCCAAAAATCATCGTCCACCAACTGGCAATGGCATCAATCCAAGTGTTCCCTTCGGAGTCAGTGACAAACTCAGCTTCTGCTTTAACGATACCGAGTAAACTTTCTTCTTCGTCTTGGATGGTTAAGGGAACCCAAGTATGTATGTGGACTGGATTATCCTTCATCATCTGGACCGAGCAGGCTTTCCATTACATTTCGATTGGTATCAAAAGATTCATTGGCAAAGGAAATAAAATCATTGGGGGAAAGTTTTTGTTCCGGGAAGTTGGTAACTCCCAAACAAGGAGTGCCGCCTAATCTTTGTATGGTTTCTGCATTGTCAGTTTGTAATTCGTTTTTCGGTCCCACTAGGTAAAATCCAAGAATCGGAATGAAGCGATTGGTTAATACATCCAAAGTGAGTAGAGTATGATTGATGGTTCCGAGCTCCGTGGAACCAACAACAACGACGGGTAAGTTACTTTCCTGGATTCCTTTGATGGCAATGTAGTCCGCAGTCCAAGGAACAAAAACACCACCCGCTCCTTCGATCAGGGTATTGGTTTTTCTTTCTTTAGCAATTGCGTTCAAAAGGTATTTAGGATCTAAAATTTTTCCTTCCTGTTTGGCGGCATAATGTGGGCTTGCGGGCGCAACAAATTCGTAAACTGGTTTTAAAAAGAAGGAATCTGGCAATGCCGTTGTTTTTTGGACAAATTCGGTATCGCTTGGGCCGGTAAGGCCTGTTTGGATGGGTTTCCAATACCGAAACCCATGGTTTTTCGCATATTTGGCCATAAAGAGGCTTGAGAAAAAAGTCTTACCTATGTCCGTTCCGGTTCCCGCTACGTAAAAAGCTTGGCCCATACGGATCAAGTTTTATCAATTCCAGGCCCCGTCTATCCGATTTATATAGGAGAGGCTCTATGCAACTTCCCCTTTGGAAATCCATTCTCAAACGTGACGAAAACCCGATTACGGAGATTTCACATTTTTTACGCGAAACTGCAATCTTCGAAGGTATGTCTCGTAGAACCTTACGCGAAGTCGCAAGGCTGATCCACAAACGTAAGTATTACGCCGGTGAAACTATCTTTTACCAAGGCCAAGCAGGAACGGGAGTGTATCTCATCTTACAAGGTAAGGTAGAGATTTATTCAGAAAGAGAAGGTGTTACCTTAAAACTCGCCGAACTAGAGAAAGGTGCCTTTTTTGGAGAGTTAGCTCTCTTCCAAGACTTTCCCAGGTCAGCTACTGCTGTAGCTCTTGTTGATTCCATCTTACTTGGATTCTTTCAACCAGAATTAAAAACCCTTTTAGAAACAAAACCAAGAGTAGGAAACGACTTACTACTCAGTTTTGCATCCATCATTGCAGATAGACTTCGCAAAACAAACGATACACTAGAAGCAGCTTACTTCAAAAGTAAAAAAAATAAAACCAAATGAATATGAAAGAATTCAATATATCTTCATTCATTTTAAGGACTGCTTTTTTTGGTCTGATTGGGCTTACTATTTTGATTGGGATTGTGGGAGTTAAGTTCCTCGCCATTCCCCTTCTTATTTCAGGAATTCATTTTTATCTCTTTCGTGGGATAGTGGATTATTTTGAATCCAGAGGAATTCATAGGTCGATCACAATCATTCTTATCTTTTCCATTTTGATAGGAGTGGCTTATTGGTTTTTAGCTTTTTACTTACCTAATCTTTTTGAAAAAGCCCAACCCATAGTCTCCGAGTGGTCGAACAAAATGGATGATCCCAATTTTCAGTTACTCGATTTTAATAAACTCCCCGTAGTGTCACAAAACCCAGAGTTATGGAAAAAAATCATCAATCCAGAGGAAGTTGCCAAAATGGCAACGAGTAATTTGGAAGAATTTTTACGTGGGCTTGTGGTGATGATTCCCACTTTTATTAGTTGGATGATCATCATCCCTATCATTAGTTTCTTTTTACTTTTGGATGCCAATTTGATTTACAAAACTGTGATTAGTTTTATACCCAATCGTTTTTTTGAAATGTTTCTAATGGTTTTTTATCGAATGAACCAACAGATCACAAGTTACTTAAAAAGTTTGGTGATCCAGTGTGGGATTATGGCAATCGTTGCATCCATTGGATTTTATATTGTTGGTGTAAAGTTTTTCATTCTATTTGGAGTATTTCTGGGTATTGCCAATTCCATTCCTTACTTAGGACCACTCGTCGGTGCTGTCCCACCCATTTTATTTTCGATTCTCTTTCCAGAAATGTCACCTTCGCCTGGTTCCATTGCTTCTGTGGTCGTCGTTGCTCAGTTAGTGGATAATGCCATAGTGCAACCGGTAGTGATTGCCAATGCAGTTTCTCTCCATCCGCTTGCGATCTTAATTGGGATTGCTGTAGGGGGAAATTTCTTTGGAATCTTTGGAATGTTACTCGCCATTCCCGTTTTATCCATCCTAAAAGTAACCATTGGAATTCTTTATCATGCACTCAAAGAACACCAAATCATTTAGTTGGATTTTAAGTTAAGGAAAAGGCATTCCTTTAAAATTCATTCTTCTCTTTTGTTCCACTTACCCATTTCGGAAAATACAATCCCGAATAGGGTAAGCCCGGATCCAATCATTCCCACAACCCCCAACCTCTCCCCTAATACCAAATAGGCGAGAAAGAAGGAAAACACAGGTTCCATACTATAAAGTAGTCCCGCTCTTGCCGGAGGAACTGCTTTCTGGTATCTGGTTTGGATCTGTGTCGTGAATATCGTTGCAAAAATAGAAGTATAGATGATCCCAATCCAAAATTTTAAATCAAATTGGATGGAGATGGGTTGGTTTAAAAAAACGGATTCTACTGGAAACAAAGTCGTAGAAACAATCGCAATGAGAAGGATCTCAAAAGATACAAGAATCTGTGCGGGAATTTTTTTACTAAAAATATCGATGAGTATGATGTAGATGGCAAAGAAAAAAGCACCAATGAGAGTGAGTCCATCACCTAATCCAAAACCTGTGGACTGAAGGATCTCCTCATAGGTTTTTCCGTTTTGTGAAATTAAAAATAATCCCGCCACTACAATCAAAACCGCAATCCATGTACGAAGCGAAGGTAATTTCCTTTCGATGGCAATTTGTAACAAAGGAACAAAAATAACATAGGCGCCCGTCATAAAACCAGACTGGGTGGCTGTCGTATAAACAAGACCAATGGTTTGGAAGGCGTAACCCAAAAGGGCAGACAAAGCCACAAGGAAGGCCGGGATGATATAGTCCCATCTCCTGTTCGCCTTGGAAAACAAAGTCTTTCGGTAGAGGAGTAAAGTGACAATTCCAGCGAGCCAAAACCGGACCGCTAAAAATAGAAAGGGCGGCACCGAATCCAGTGCAAGTTTGATGACCACAAAGGTTCCACCCCAAAGAATGGCGGCAATCACCAAAAAGAGTTCCGGAGTGAAGATCCTGGACATATGAGTCAATCTCTTGAAGGAAAGGGCCAGAGCAAGGAAAAGATGAATTGGAAATTTAGAATCCGAAAACCACAAACCGGGACAACCTTAAGTTGGGAGTTGTATTTTCCACCTGGAACCGCGACCTGGGTTGGGGAACAAGTCAAAGAAATTTTAGATTCCGTTCCCTTACCAAACCAACCAGAGCCTACTGTCCGGGTTTTTTCCGAAAAAATCAAATTAGAAAATACCAATTCTCATCAAATCGCCTATCTTTTGTTTCATGGACTTTGTTTTCGGGACATCCGACTGGTCATTGCACGCACAAAGGATTGGGATTCCTCAGCTGATGTAAGAGAAGAAGAATGGGACCGAATCCTTACAGAAGCAGTTGGAATCGCAAAACCATTGTTCACTGATTCAAATATTAAATTTTATGAAATTAAAGAGAACCTTCATATCAGTTACTTTGAAGATGAAATTACAGTTTCTCTGTCGGTCCTCGGAGAGCCGGGATACAAACGAGGAATCAAAGCCAATTTTCCGACCAGTGCCCCTGTTCCCGAAGACCTAACACAAATCCTCATCCAACAATGTTTTGATCACTTTTTAATTCCGAAAGAAGACGTAGCGGCACTATATATCCCTTTTGCAGGGACACTCACCTTTGCCACCGAATGGGCGTTACAAGCCGAAAAAATCCCCCTGCTTTCTTTACCGAGAGAGTTTTTATTTCAAAAGATGGTTTTGTTTCCAGAAAAATCATTAGACCATTATAAAAAGAAACAAAAAGAAAGTTCCACGTCCTACTCCACACCCATTGTCATCCAAGATACAGATCCTGCTTTAGAAAGTTATTGGTTGGAAGAATTCAAACGATGGAAAAAAACAATCCAGGTAAAGGATTGGGATCATAGTATCTCTGATTTTTTTAGAACCTTCCCTGTTTTACCCGAAGCAGAATCGGAAACCGCTCATTATTTTTTGCCACTAAACCCACCCTATGGTCTCCGCAAACACGAAAGGACAGAACCAGAAGAAAAACTCTATTCTAAAATTGGAAAACGTTTAGAAGAACTTTTAAAACTCACCAAAAATCGCCCCAAACTCATTGGATTCATTCTTTGTCCCACAGAGGAAAAATGGAGTGATTGTATGAGAGAATTGCGTAATTTTTCTAAAAAAACAATCCATGTCACACATGGAGGAATCGACTTACGAGTATTATACTTTCATTCGGAGGGGAGAGTTGAAAGACGTACAAATTGAATCAGGATGGAAAGAAGTTTTAACAGCCGAATTTGAAAAACCTTATTTTTCTGCGTTACGGGACTGGATCAGAGAAGAATATAAATCCAAGGTTGTATACCCACCAGCAAAGTTAATCTTCAATGCCTTTGACTCTTGTCCTTTTGACAAAGTAAAGGTAGTGATCCTCGGCCAAGACCCTTACCACGGTCCAGGCCAGGCCCATGGCCTTTGTTTTTCTGTGAATGAGGGTGTTCCCTTTCCCCCTTCTTTACAAAACATATTTAAAGAAATTACCGATGATCTAGGAAAACCAGTCCCCAAATCGGGAGACTTAACTCGTTTGGCAAACCAGGGAGTGCTTCTTCTCAATGCCACTCTTACCGTACAAAAAGACAAAGCGGGCTCTCACCAAAACAAAGGATGGGAAGAGTTTACGGATGCTGCGATCAAAATCTTGGCAGAAAAAAAATCAAATATTGTGTTTTTGTTATGGGGTGCTTTTGCAGGGAAAAAAGAAATTCTTATCCCACCAAACAAACATTTTGTTTTAAAATCAGCCCATCCTTCTCCCCTCTCCGCTTACCGAGGATTTTTAGGGAACAAACATTTTTCAAAAACCAACGAATACTTAATTTCTCAAGGAAAAGAACCCATTGACTGGTAACGAGAAAAAAGGATACTTCTTTGTATTTTTGACAGGGGTATTCTTTGCTTTAGAAGTGATTGGTTTTAAAGAAATTTTCCGTAATTACAACACGGAGCCGGAAATTGCAGCCCTCTTTGGAGTGGGTTTTGCGTTTTTAGTCGTCACTCCGTATTTTTTATTCTCTAAAAAACGAAGGATAAAAGTTCTAACAACCATCAGGCGAGATGGGACCATCCTTACTTTAGGAACCATATCCAATGCAATCGGTATTGTTTTGTACTATTATGCATTGAAACAAACGGACTTGGGCCCAGCCGCGATTCTTATCAAAACAACAGTATTGTACAATGTGTTACTCGGAGTCTTTTTCCTTGGAGAGCGACTAAGGAGTGCAGAAGTTTTTGGAATTATCATAGCAATTCTCGGAATCTATATGATTTCTACTTTGGAAGGACAAATCCATGTTGTCTCTGCCTTTTGTATTTTAGCCAGTGCCTTTCTCTTTGCGATCCAAAGTTATATGATTAAAAAATACATTCCAGAAATTTTGGGTCTAGAATATGCTTATTTACGACTTTTGCTTTTGAGTATGTTTTTCTTTTTATATTCTTTATACATTCATTCCTTTCATATTCCAGATTTTTCGATCATCGTCATCCTCGGATTATTCTCGTTACTTGGATATTTTTTAGGAAGGGCCTTTTACTTCGAAGCGCACAACCATTTACCCATAAGTAAACTGAATGCAACCCTTCTTATAGAACCCATCTTCTTAATGTTTGTTGGTATTTTGTTTATGAAAGAACCCGTTGACGGCCAAAAACTTTTAGGGGCAGGCCTCATTCTATTCGGATTGTATTTGATTGTATTCCACAAACGAAAGGTAAAACCATGAGAGAAATTCCAAAGAACCTAATGGAATCGGAAATTCAAAACCTCCTAGAAACTTACTTGGATTGGAAACTAGAAACAGAAGGGAATCTTACCTTTTTTGTTTTTTACAAGGAATTTCGTAACTTCAAAGAAGCTTTTGGGTTTATCACAAAACTTGCCTTAGTATCGGAAGCCCTCGACCACCATGCAGAAATTTGGAATGTATACAACAAGGTGCGACTCAAACTTTTTACACATGAAACCAATGCACTGACCTCAAGAGATAAAGATTTTATCACCAAACTGATGGATTGATGATGAACTTAAAGATTAACCTTCCTTTTTAAACATATAGAGTATCCTATTTTGTCGGGGCATAAAAAAAGCCGGGGTTGGAATCCAACACCGGCTTTTGTCTTTTCAGTAAAGAACTGATTAGATCTCGATTTTGTAACCTACGCGGTAAGTTTGTCCACCGACAACCACTGGGTATGCAACCCAAGGAGCGAGAGCAGAAGCTCCACCGATAGACGATACTCCACCAACTCCCATTCCTGCGGAAAGGATAGTTTCCAATTCGAAGAAAAGGTGACCTTTGTCAGTGATTTTTGTTTGAGCACCCACTAACCAGTTTAAACCGATTCCGCTTGCGCCGAAACGAACGTTTTCTTTGTAAACACCAGGGTTTGGAGCATCACCAAGAAGAACTCCACCACCAGAACCTAATAATGGTCCACCAGTGCTTGGATTTAATCCAGCAGTAAATCCTTGAAGAGCTGGAGTGTTGATAGTTCCAGAAACTCCCCACCATCCTTGGAAGTAGTTCACACCACCAGCAATGTAAATCGCTGTGTCGTTTGCAGCGTTATACAATTTGATACCAAGATAAGTAGGAACAGTCCAAGCAGTATAGTGCCACTCTTGGTCTAACCATTTGTAACCCATTACAGTTGAAGATGTTTCACCACCAGAGATTTTGGTAGTGTAGTTAACGTTGATTCTCCAAAAAAGGCTATTGATTCCAAAGATCCCTTCTTTTTCGTAACCTACGTTTACGTTTCCACCAACCATAGCTCCGCTAGTTTTTGCACCAACAGCACCACCAGTCGTTCTCTTTAAGCTGATCAATGTGTTTTCCGCATAGATTGCTTTTTGAGGAGTTCCGTAAGGTGCCCCAGTAGAGGTTACCCGAGGGTTACCTGAATCAAGACCATCTTTAGTGATGGTTCCACCGAGTTGAGCTAGGTCAAATTGAGCTCCAAGACCGATCATAAAATAAGAACGAGGACCTGTTTGTGCGCTTAAGCTACCAGCTAAGCACAAAAGTAAGAACCCCATCATTCCAAAACGTAGAGATTTCAGCATGCGATGATTACTCCTTAGTGAGTGTTTCCTGAATTTTTTTCGTACCTGTGGACAAACGAATGCAAGTGAGCAGCCGTTCATACCGACAATTGCAATGAAACTAGTCGTTCTTCTAGGATTTGTCAAATAAAATTGTTAAATCTAAACGAAAATTGTGTTAAATGTGGTAATTCGGATGAGTCTAATGCCTTCTAAACAAGTTTTCCTTATTTGCAGATTGTTCTTGCTTTTTGTTCTGTTTTCGAGCGATCGCTTTGCCATGGAGCGAAAAGTGATCCGTTTTTCGGGCGAATTGGTGCTTTGGGATGCAAAAGGGGTAGAACCTCAATTCCGCTATTTGGATAGCACAACCCTCAGGGAGAAAATCATCTTCTGCGATGCCGACACGATGCGTCTCGCTCTCGGCAACCAACCCTTTGAAAAACGCCATATCGAAGGAAAGGCCACACAACTTTCTCCCACTTCCGATGTTTGGCTTTGTGTGGGACGACCCCATATCTTCCAAAAATACCAAGTTTCCGTGAGTTCGCCGGCCTCTCAGTCCAAAAGGATCCAAGGACAGGTGATTGAGGCAGACGGAGAATCGGGCCAAATTGTTTATCTAGTCCGAGGAAGACGCTCCTATTTGACAATCGAGCCCTCTTTGGCCAAGGAAATGGCGGAATCCCTTTCCCAAATGCAAACCGTAGAAATCAACGGAGATTACCGCTATGACAGGATAAAACGCTATTACACAAAAGACTGATGAATTTTTGTTCGTCAATAGGACTCGATTCTTTGGAATGGATTTGATGCAGGCTTTTTTGGTTTTAGCAAACGGAACGGTCATGAAGGGCCGATCCTTCGGTGCAAATAAGAATTCGATTGGCGAGGTGGTCTTTAACACCTCTATGGCAGGTTATCAGGAAATCATCACTGACCCTTCTTACAAAGGCCAACTCGTGACCCTCACCTACCCTATGATTGGGAATTATGGAATCAATCCAGACGATATGGAATCCGACAGGATCCAGGCTTCCGGCCTCATCGTCAAAGAATATGTCAAACGACCTTCCAACTTCCAATCCAAAGAAACTCTCAGCGAGTTTCTGATTCGGTTTGGAGTGCCTGCGATCGAAGGGATCGATACCCGCAAACTAACACGAATTATCCGAGACGCGGGTGCGATGTCTTGCGGAATCTTCGTGAGTGAAACCTATGAAGATTCTTTTTTAGAGGCAGTGAAAAATGCCCCTTCTATGGAAGGTCAGGATCTCGCTCAAGTAGTCACTTGCGAAAAACCATACTTGTTTGGAGCTCACTCTCCTAGTAAGTTCAAACTCGCGGTCTACGACTTCGGAATCAAACGTAATATCCTCAAACTTCTCGACTCTGCTGGATTCAATGTCCATGTTTTTCCTGCAAAAACAAAAGCAGAAGATTTACTCAAAGATGGTTTTGATGCTTATTTTCTTTCCAATGGCCCGGGAGATCCGGCACCACTAGATTATGCGATCGCTTCGGCAAAAGCCATTATGGATGCAAAAAAACCACTCTTTGGAATTTGTTTGGGCCACCAAATCATTGGCCTAGCACTTGGGAAAAAGACAGCCAAACTTAAGTTTGGTCACCGTGGTGGGAACCATCCGGTTCGAAACGAAGAAACAGGGAAAATTGAAATCACATCACAAAACCATGGTTTCCATGTGTTAGGTGAATCAACGAGTGATACGCCGATCACAAGGATCAATCTTTTTGACAATACGGTGGCTGGTCTTAAAACTACGGGCCTACCGGTGATGGCTGTCCAATACCATCCGGAAGCAAGTCCAGGACCCCATGATTCAGCCTACCATTTCCAAGAATTTTATACTATGGTAGAATCCTCCAAATCTTAAGATTTGGTAAATTACGGAGGTTAGTTCATGTCATATAATGAAGATAAAAATTTTTGGGGAATTCCTTACGGAACCGAAATCACTGCAGAAGCATTTGTAAAAGATATTTGGGATCCAAGTACTGAGGAGATCCTCACGCCAAAACAATTTTTTGGTCTTGGTTGGGGAATCAACCTACATGCCCTCGGACGACGAGTGGGTGTGATCAAATAGTTTCTTTTTCAAAATTTTAGAAAACGCATCTCTTCCTTTTTGGTTGAGATGTGTCAAATCTGCAAAATACTGATACTCAGTCAAAAACCCTGATTTAAAATCAAACACCGCAACCTTTTCTTTGTTAGGTCTTGCTACAATCTGAGAAAAAAAATCCTCTCCAGCTGCATTGGCTTTGGTTAACAAAATATCTTTTTCCATCTTTGGGGAAAAAGGAATTCGAAGAAAAACCACTTCTAAGTTTTGTTTCTCCCAAACTTGCAAACATTCCGACCAAAGTAACATCGAAAGTTCTCTCCTCCCAGCAAGGATTGTTGTATTTAAATTAGGGAACTCTTCTGATTCCTGGAGAGTGGGATCATCACCTATCGATTTCCAAATCCAAGCTCCGTTTTCTTTTTCCATACTTTGTTTGATGGACCTATATTCCTCTTTCCTTCTTGGCAAATCCATTTGCGCCGATCTGTCATATACCAAACGGTTCAGGTTAGGACTCAACCCAAAGTAAGGAAACACTTCGATGACAAACTTCCAACTGAGATCTGTTAGATTAGAAAAGTATGCCTTACGTAATAATGGATTTGCAATTGTATCGAAAGTAAAGTTCCCAAAAGAATAAAACAGTTGTTTATGGGCATCTGTGATTGAGTTTTTACTCGTATTTAAAGGAGAAAGGTTTACATAGATTTTTTTAAGTTTAGGGAGCTTGTAGATAAGCTTTAATGAATCAGTAAGAATTCCTTCTGGTTGTTCACTGGGTTTCGGAAGGTATAAAACTTCATTCTCAGATACAGATTCAATATCAGCAATGGTTTTCGGTGTGATCCCACTCACTATCTGGCTATCACCTAATACTAGTACTTTAACTTCGTTTGAGATTTTCCTTTTCCGAGCTAAATACCAATAAGTAGATGTGGTTTCACAGTAAGGGATGAGCCATTCCCATGTGAGATGCATAAAAAGAGAAAGAAAAATCAGTGTGGCTGTGATGTATCTTAATTTCATAAATTTGGATCAAAACTGGAAATAGAAAAAATCCTGTTTCCCGAATGGTGAAAATAAAGAAAACCAAAGGAATAATAAAAAGAACATAACTAAAAACGAAAACGGCTTTGATGATACAAAAAAGTCTGGCCGTTCTGTTTCTTTCCACTCTTGCCAAAGATCAAATGCCAGAAGCGGAATGGTTGTGAAAAGAATCATCAGAGGAATAGAAGAAAGTTTCGGTAGATGAGAAAGGTTTTCTAAAATTGATATGGTTTCCAATGGGGAATGAATCCGGAACAGAAGAAGTCCCAATGAAAAGCTATAAAAAGTAAAAAACACTCCAAACATAGACTGGAAGCGACTTCCCGTTTTTACAAAACCAAAATGTTTGAGAGTTCTGTACAATACCAAACAAAGCCCTAAATACAATCCCCAAATCACAAATCCATATCCGGCTCCATGCCAAATTCCTGCCAAAAACCAAACGACCAATAAGTTTATATTTTCACGAAAAAACCCATGCCTATTTCCACCTAACCTAATATATACGTAATCTCGTAACCAAGTTGAAAGAGAGATATGCCATTTGGACCAGAACTCCGATGGATTCGAGGAGAAAAATGGTCTTTTAAAATTATTCATCAAACGAAAACCCATCATTTCGGCAAGACCCATGGCACAAAGGGAATAACCAAAGAAGTCTGCATAAACCTGAAAAGCAATTACCGGTGCAACGATCCACAAAATGCCCGCTTCTAGAGATTCAAAACCTTGGGCATGGATTTCCACATAACGAGAGAAGGGATCGGCAATCGTAGATTTAATGAATACACCCCAGATAAAAAGAGAGAGGCCGTTCCAAATATTTTCTCTTGTGATCGTTTGTTTCGATTCAATTTGTGGGATGAGATTACCCGGCCTTTCGATTGGACCAAGTAACAATAAGGGAAAAAACAAATCATAGATGGCAAATGTGAAAAAGTTTTTGCAAGGAAGAATTCTTTCCTCATAAACTTCGATCAAATAACTGATATTATGAAATGTATAAAAAGAAATTCCAATGGGCAAAAGGATCTCTGGTTTCCATTCCAGCCCAGTGGATCCAAATCCAATTTTTAAATCAGAAAACAATTCCCAAACAAAAACAAAATATTTAAAAACGCCAAGATAAAGTAAGTTGGAAGTGATCCCCAAGATAAAAACAAATTTCCTAGGTTTCCCGGAAAGGTAAGTCAGATATCTTGCTAAGCTGTAATTAAATACAATAGAGATGAATAAAAGAAAACTGGCATTTATATTCCATTGGGAATAAAAATAAACACCGAAGAACAAAAGTGAATACTTCCGAATTCGATTAGAGGCAAAATAATAAACGAAATAAAAAATTAAAAAATGCGAAAGAAAGGAAATCGAATTAAATAACACAGATCCTTACTTAGGCTTCTTCAACCATTTCCAAAAATTGATTTTTGTCCTTGGTATCATGCGGATATGATAAATTCAATACTCTATATGTGGCCCGGAATGATCCAATGATCGCATCTTCTTTTTTCGCAAACGAAGATTTGATTTTTTTAATCACAACATCGGTTTCTTCTTTGTCTTTTCCATGAAGAACCATAGCGAACTTACCCTGCCCTACTCTTGTAAAAAAATCCAATTCTCCGATATGATCCATCATCGTTTTTCGCAGTGCATCCGCATAACGAGCAAATGTTCCTGCTCCCACTAAGTGCACCATGCGAGATACATTTTGAATTTTAAATAAAGATACAGTAAAGTCCGTATTCATTTGGGATGCTTTTTCAATTTCCGTTAAAATTCTAGATTCCAGCGGATTGAAAGGATTTCTAAATAGTGCTTCTTTTTCTTGTAAGATGAGAAGGTTGGCAAACACGGGAGCCGAAGTTTCAAGAAGCGTAACCGCCACATCTCTTGTTGTATCTGTCCATGCCGTTCCGGTAGAATGAACAATTACCATACCCACAAGCCAATTTAAATTGATGATTGGTAGGATTGTGAATTCACTCATAATCCCTAGTTCATCATTTGTAAAAATAGATTTTAGTTCTGAATCTTCGCGGAAATTTTCTAATCGATACACTCCCGCAACATTGGAGACCATACCCACAATATCAGAATCTTTACTCAGCCTAAAGTCTTTCGCTCGTTCCGGTAAGATGAAATTAGAACCAAACACAATATAGTCGGAGCGAGTTTCAGAATCCAAAACCAAAAAGGAAAATTGTTTTACGCCCAATTTGTTTTTGATATTATCAATGAGAAGGTCAAACGCTTCGTCCATTTTACGAACACGAGCGAAATCACGAGCAAATCGCAAAACCGATTCATTGATTTCAATGACTTCTTTCGCTTGTACTAAGTCATCCGTCATCGATTCGAATTCGGATACTCTTTCAAAAACAGAACCCGCAATGTCCCCAACGATTTTAGCAAATTCTAAATCATCAGTGATGTATTCTTCACCATTGATTAATTTTCCGAGAGACAAAACTCCAAAACACTTTTCTCCATGACGAATGGGAACAAGGATTTCAGAACCCATTTCATTTAATAATCTGAATTCTCGATCAGGCAATCGAGAAGATTTAAATTCTCCGGCATAGATAACGGTTTCGGAATCGGAGATACGAGAATAAATTTCATCATTAGGAGAAAGATACCAAGAATCTTTGGATGGAATTCCTTGGGCCGCAACGGCTTCCCATTTTGGATTTTTTGGATTGGTAGATGTGAGAATCACTACAGAGTTACATCCCACTTGGCCAATCAAACTATAAACTAAGTTGTCGAAATAATCAGAAAACTCTTTCGAAGAAGCAATTTCTTTTGTGATTTCAAAGATAGCTTGGTAATTCTCGATTCGTTTTTTAGAAGCTAAATGGTAGGACATTGGTGCTGTACCAAAATCCGATTCATCATCAAAAAGTACATCTTCTCCAATGGGAGCCGGATCATCTTTGGCTGGTCTTAGCGGCTGTTTTGCGGCTTCTCTTTTGGCATCGTTTTCCCACTCATCAAAGATATTGACTTCTGGAAGAGGTGTATCTGGTTCTTCAGTTTCGTCATGGTAATCACGATCAATTAAATCATCACCAAAGTCTGGTTCGCTGGCAGGTGGAAGTTTAGGTTCTGCCACGGGTTCCGGATTTGATTCTTGAGGTTTCGTCTCTTCACCCGAAACATCGGGAGAAGGTTCCTCATCAAAAGAAGGTAAATCAAAATCCAAATCTAAATCAGGTTCGGCTGGTGACTCTGGTTCCGAATCTTCAGAAGAAACAGGTTCGTAGTCAGAAGAGATATCATCCAAATCATTTTCTAGATTGGGGAGTGGATCCGCATCCCAAGGTTCCTCTGCGAGATCACCAAAGTCAGCGTCTGTCAGTTCAGGAATGTCACTGAGATCAAATTCCTCTTCCCCATCAGGATTGGGAAGGTCCCCGATTTCAGTAGCCAAACTGTCAGGAAAACTATCGTCTAACCATTCCGAGTCGGTATCTGCCACCGGAACTGATTCTTTTTTTGGCGGAGCCGTCTCTTCACGAAAGGACTCTGCTTTTTTTAATAAAGATGGTTTCCCTTGGGGACTGGAGGAAGGTTTTGAAGCCTGAGAACCCGAAGTTTTTTTAATTTCTTCGGCTCTATCGAGAAGTCCCACTTTATAACTCCAATTCTTTCATCATTTTTTTGTATAACTCGAAGTATTGGGATTTCGAGAATTCTCGGATCACATCATCAGGAAGATTTCCAAGTAAGTTATCTAAGTAACCTAAAACTTTCTTTCGATCCCCTGTAGATAGGTTATCCCCACCCGCATCGGCAAATGCTTCCGCAGAAGATGATTTTGTCTCTGGAGCGGATACATCTGATTTACGAAGTTCTTCCAATGGAGAGAGTTTTCCTTCCATTGCATATTCATCCAAATCAACTTCATATTCTTCGGAATCATCACCAGCAAGTGTAGGATTTCGTATATCTTTCGTTAGGTCTGGAGTTGATAAATCAAAACTATCGTCTATAACGGAATCCGAAGTTAAATCTCCGAAATCCATTCCACCTTCGTGTTCGACTAAATCATCGCCATCGTTTGCAGTGAAATCGAATTCTGAAGATTCTTCATCACCGATTGGTTCTGATAAAGAAAATTCTTCTTCTTCAGGAAGGTCAGCAATATCGTCTAAACCTTCACCAGGAAGTTCCTCACCTAAAATTTCATCCAGGCTTTCCGGAGAAAGAGTGATGTCTTCCTCCTCAATATCTTCTTCTTCAGAGGCTGTAATATTTTCTAATTCCTCCATTGACAAAGCAATGGATTCGTCTTCTTCATCTTCAGCCAGTAGATCCGACTTAGGAGCCAACTCTTCTTCGTAAGGGAGTGGAGCTCGGTCTAAACTATCCACAAGTTCTTCTTCAGAACTTTCTTCTGCTTCGGAAGCAATGGATTCTAATTCTTCCATAGAAAGAGCAATCGGACCTTCATCCTCTTCATCAGAAGATTCGAAACCTTCCATTTGACCTTCAAGGCCTTCTTCAGAACTTTCTGCTTCTTCCAAATCCGATTCAGGTTCGCCTAAAGCGAAATCAAAGTCATCTCCAATATCTGTATCTAATTCGTGTGTTTCTTCTAGATCGGATTCTTCCGATTCTTCAACCGGATCACCCGCAATGATATTTCCAAGTTCGTCTGGACTGAGTGTGATGGATTCGTCTTCCAATTCCTCACTTAAGATATCAGAGCTTGGTTCTTCGTAGTCTTCTTCGACTGCTTCACCAGAAATATTTTCTAATTCTTCTAAAGATAAAGTGAGTGGGCCTTCGTCCTCTTCTTCAACGGAAGGTTCGTCTTCTGTCGGTTCAAATTCACCACCTAACAGGTCAAATCCGCCCTCTTCATCAGAAAAGCTAGGAAGTTCGGATTCATCATCCGAAGTTAAAAATTCTTCTTCAGAACCAAGAGTTTCTTCTAAACTTGCTTCGCCACCAGCACCAAGGATACTTCCCAGTTCTTCATCGGAAAGTGTGAGATTTTCATCTTCTTTGGTTTTTCCAAATAGTTCTTCTTCCTCGGGATCCACAAGTGGTTGGAATCCTGTTTCCTCTGTCTCATCAGTTGCGGGTCCTAAATCGTCTATAGGTAGGAAAGAATCTTCTTCGTTTAGGTCTGTTAAATCAAATTCAGGTTTTCCTTCTTCATCGAAGGAAAGGTCGGTATCAATTTCAGAATCATCCAAATCCAAATCTAAGTCTGAATGTTCATCGATCAGTGCATGTTCTTCTTCAAAAGAAGAAGAAGAACGTTCCGGTTCGCCAGAATGGTCTTCCTCTTCTAAATCACCGGTAATGTTTTCTAGTTCTTCTAGAGAGAGGGAGATAGGTCCCTCCTCTTCTTCTTCCAATTCTTGTTTGGATTTTTTGGAGGTAAGAATTCCGTCTTCACCATTGAGTATCGATTCGATTTCTTTATCAAGATCAATCAAATCATCATCAAACTCTAGTTCAAGATCATCATCATTGATATCGTCGTTATATGATTGTTTGGTGGGGTTATGAGAGCTACTTTGTTCTTTTTCCGATTCTTCTTCGTAATCAGAAAAATCGGCGTGAATGTCTTCATCATGTAAAATGGGATCTTCTTCCCCAAGTAAATTAAGGTCAGAATCTAAATCTATATCTAATAAATCATCATAGGAATCGGAAGATGCGACCATATCCGAAATGGAATCGTCTTCATCGTCAAAGGCGGAAATATCGTCTAGGTTTGGAGCTTCAATCCCTGGCGAGACATCCAAATCATCATCGCCCATATCAAAATCATCCAAATCCAAAGAAAACGAGTCTTCATCGAGTACAGGTTCGATGTTTTCTAGATCTTCGTTTTTATTCTGTTCTTGATCCGCCATTCGCCTCGGTTACCGTTTTCCCAAATTTAGTATCTCGCCATCCTCTAACGGCTGTTCCAAGATACTGTCCTCCGTTTTGATTTGCGCTCCGGGTACGTATCCACCCGCCATCTCAATCAAATCTTTTCCGCTCGAACCCGCATCCAATGAATAAAACCCGGGATTCAATACGGGTCCCTCAATTTTAACACGAATCGGTTCTTCAGAATAGATTCTTTTTCGCAAATCAGGGTTTTCCTTTAAGTAATAGAATCCGGTGAATAGTATCGATACCAATACAAAACGTCGAATCCAATCTACAGCCAAAGGAAATCCCCCTCTGGTATATTTTCGGCAAGAAGGGGGGAAAAAAATTAACGTTCGTGCAGTAAAATGCGAACTTTTGCTTTCTTTAGAAGAATTTCTTTGTCTTTAGAGGACGGAAGGGCTTCCGCTTCTTCCAGGAGTTCCACAGCGTGGTCATGGGACAAATCATCCTCAGAATCCCCACCTTCGGTAAGGACTCGGATTTGGTCATTTCTCACTTCACAGAATCCCCCATCAATGGCGATCCGGAACTCTTTTCCGGCTGTGTGCAATTTGATGAGCCCAAAGTCCAACTGGGACACCAGAGTGGCGTGTCCCGGTAAAATCCCAAAATAACCCACAGAACCCGGCAGAATCACAGACTCTGCCTTGCCTTGGTAAAGGATTTTGTCAGGAGAGATGACCGTTAAAGTCAGTTCTTTACTCATCCTGATTAACCTTTGAGTTGTTTCGCCGCTTCGATTACTTCGTCAATCGATCCGACCATGTAGAACGCTTGCTCAGGAAGTGTGTCATATTTACCTTCAATAATTCCTTTGAAGGAACGAATGGTATCTTCCAATTTCACATACTTTCCAGGTCGACCAGTAAACTGCTCTGCTACGTGGAATGGTTGTGAGAGGAATTTCTCCAAACGACGAGCACGAGCCACTAGGACTTTATCGTCTTCAGAAAGTTCGTCCATACCAAGGATCGCAATGATATCTTGAAGGTCTTTGTATCTTTGAAGAATTCTTTGTACTTCACGCGCAGTGTTGTAGTGTTCGTCTCCCACGATTTGTGGGTTCATGATGCGAGAAGTGGAATCGAGTGGATCCACCGCAGGATAAATCCCTTTCTCAGAAATCGCACGAGAAAGAACTGTTGTTGCATCTAAGTGAGTGAACGCAGTCGCAGGAGCCGGGTCAGTTAAGTCGTCGGCAGGAACGTAGATCGCTTGCACAGAAGTGATGGATCCGCGAACCGTTGATGTAATCCGTTCTTGTAATCCACCCATTTCGGTAGATAGAGTTGGTTGGTAACCTACCGCAGAAGGCATACGACCAAGAAGGGCTGATACTTCAGATCCTGCTTGAGAGAAACGGAAGATGTTATCTACGAAAAGTAAAATATCAGAACCGGATTCATCACGGAAGTTTTCTGCCATAGTTAATGCAGAAAGAGCCACACGAAGACGAGCACCAGGAGGTTCGTTCATCTGACCAAAACAAAGAACTGTTTTGTCAATTACTCCCGATTCCTTCATCTCATTCCAAAGGTCGTTTCCTTCACGAGTTCTTTCACCCACACCAGCGAACACAGAGTAACCACCATGTTGTTTTGCGATGTTGTTGATAAGCTCTTGAATAAGAACTGTTTTTCCTACCCCAGCACCACCGAATAGTCCTGTTTTTCCCCCTTTGATATAAGGAGCAAGAAGGTCGATGACCTTGATCCCTGTTTCAAAGATTTCTGTTTTAGGTTTAATTTCTTCATAAGAAGGTGCGTTTCTATGGATTGGCATTCTTTTTACGTCTTTAGGAAGATCACCTAACTCATCGATGACTTCACCTAATACGTTAAAAATACGACCAAGAGTTTTTGTTCCTACTGGAACAGAGATTGGTATTCCTGTATCAACAACTTCGAGTCCTCTTTTTAATCCGTCTGTGGACTGAAGGGAGATCGCACGAACTGTGTTGTCTCCGATGTGTTGTTGCACTTCGGCAGTAATTGTAACATCTTTGCCGTTTACTTTAGATTGAATCTCTACGGCATTGTAGATTTCAGGCATATTCCCGGAATCAAAACTGATGTCCAATACCGAACCGATGATTTGTTTAATTTTACCTTTATTCATATATACTCCGAAAGACCTTTGTTAGGAGATGGCTTCCGCTCCCCCTACGATTTCTGAAATTTCCTGCGTGATTTTTGCCTGACGAACACGGTTGTAACCGCGAGTAAGAAGTTTGATCATCTCACCTGCAGCATCTGTTGCCGCCTTCATGGCCACTCTTCGTGCAATGTGTTCGGATGCTACCGACTCCAAAATGATCTTAACAAAAGTTGTTTTGATCACCATAGGAAGAAGGTTTTCCAAAATTGTTTTTGGATCTGGCTCATACAATACATCTGGCCCCGAAGAACCTTTTGATCCAGTTTCTTCCATTTTCAAAGGAAGAACAGTTGTGATCTCAGGTTTTTGGTTGGCTGCCGAATAGTAATGAGTGGAAATAATTTCAACAGAATCCACCGATTCATTTGCGAAACGTTCCATAAAATAAGAAGCAAGTTCGTTCGCTTCTTTACTTCCCGCTTTATCATCGATATTGGTTTGTGATGTTACCAATTCGATCTTCGCAAATTTAAAGAAGGCGATCGCTTTTTTTCCTGCAGCATGGACTTCAACTTCCACACCTTTGGACTTCAACTCTTCGATACGGTTTTTTACCATACGAAGAAGGTTGGAGTTAAAACCACCACATAATCCACGATTGGCGGCAATTGCAAGGATAGCAACTTTTCGGATTTTGTCCGGCTTCCTTAAGTAAGGGCTATGGATGATCGAAGCAAGGCTAGACAAAGAAGAAACTAACTGACGAGTCAAGTCAGCATATGGTTTTGCCGCATTAACTTTGTTAGTCGCTTTTTTTGCCTTTGCCGTGGAGACCATCTCCATGGTTCGAGTGATTTTTCTCGTGTTTTTAACCGAGTTAATCCTCTTTTTTATCTCACGCGGTGTCGCCAAGATCTTTCCCCTTAGTTATTCTTTGCTAGAAAATGTTCTACAATCGATTTGATTGTTTTTTGCAGAGCTGCTTCTTGTTTTACTTCTTTCGCAGTTCTGATTTCTTCTAAAATTTCTGGGTGTTGTTCTCTCATAGTTCTGAGTAGGAAAGTTTCGAATTCACGAACCTTTGCTGTAGGAACCACATCCATAAAACCTTTAGAAACCGCAAAAATAGAGATTACTTGTTCTTCTACTGGAGTCGGTGAATTGTTTGGTTGTTTCAGAATTTCTAGAACTCGGTAACCACGATCAAGCTGAGCTTGCGTTACTGGATCGAGTTCTGTTCCTAACTGCGCAAACGCTTCCAAGTCACGGAACTGAGCCAAATCAGACTTCAAAGTTCCTGCTACTTTTTTCATCGCTTTGATTTGCGCTGCCGATCCTACCCTTGATACAGAAATTCCCACATCCACCGCAGGGCGAAGGCCCGATGCAAAGAGGTTGGACTGAAGGTAAATCTGACCATCAGTGATGGAGATTACGTTTGTAGGAATGTATGCAGATACTTCCCCTTCTTGTGTTTCAATGATAGGAAGTGCTGTCATAGATCCACCACCAAATTTGTCATCGAGTTTCGCTGCTCTTTCGAGAAGGCGAGAGTGAAGATAGAATACGTCCCCAGGATAAGCTTCACGACCTGGTGGGCGGCGAAGTAAAAGGCACATTTGTCGGTATGCTACGGCTTGTTTAGAAAGGTCATCATACACAACAAGTGTAGCTTTTCCTTCTTCATACATAAAGTATTCAGCCATAGTTGCACCAGAGTATGGAGCAATGAATAACATAGGAGCAGGTTCTGATGCGTTTGCCGATACGATGATGGTATACTCAAGAGCACCTTTTTCACGTAACATTTCGATGGTGGAAGCAACAGTAGATGCTTTTTGTCCAATCGCTACATAAACGCAGATCACACCTTTTCCTTTTTGGTTGATGATGGTATCGATCGCGATGGAAGTTTTTCCCGTTCCGCGGTCACCAATGATAAGTTCTCGTTGTCCACGACCAATTGGGATCATTGCATCGATTGCTTTGATTCCTGTTTGCATTGGCTCATGAACGGACTTTCTCATCGCAATCCCTGGAGCTGGTGACTCCACAGGTCTTGTTTTTTTTGCGTTCAGTGGTCCTTTACCGTCGATCACTTCCCCAAGAGGGTTCAGCACTCGGCCAAGGAGTTCCGGTCCGACCGGAACTTCGAAGATTTTTCCAACACGTTTAACGGAAAAACCTTCTTCAATTTTAATATAATCACCAAAGATTACAACCCCTACGGAGTTTTCTTCTAAGTTGAAGGCTTGCCCACGAACTCCGTTTTGGAATTCGACAAGCTCTCCTGACATTACGTTAGTGAGTCCGTAAACTCTCGCAATCCCGTCCCCTACTTCGAGAACCGTTCCAACTTCTTCAACTTGAAGGTCTTTTTTGAAGTTTTTAATTTCTTGTTTTAGTACCGACGTTACTTCGTCTGTTTTAATTTTCATTCAAATGCTCCGACTGGGATTTTCTTTTGGAGGAGAGCCTCTTCAATTCCGGCAAGTTTTGCACGGATCGAGGCATCGATTAAAAAGTCGTCTATATAGATTTTGAATCCACCAATAAGGGTTGGATCCGTTTGTTCTGATACGCGAACTTCGCGTCCGAACTTGGAAGAGATAGACTTGGTGATTCGATCTACGGCTTCTTTGCCAAGAGAATCTTTGGAAACAATGCGAAGAGAACTACGATTTTTAAGTCGGTCCACTCCTGTTCTAAAATCTTCCAAAATATCCTTGAGGAATAGAAATCGATTCTTACGAACCACAAGTGTAATGAAGTTGGCAACGATTTCTGATGCCTTCCCTTGAACTGACTTTTCAGCAGTTCGTTCTTTCTCAGAAGGATCAACTAACGGAGAAAGGAAATAATGGCGGATTGAATCATCGGAAAAGAAAATATCAACCAGGGTTGAAAGTTCCTCTTCCGTTGACTCAAGCGAGTTAGCTTCCTGAGCTAACTCCAAAAGTGCCGTTGCGTAAACCTTTGAAATTTGGTTCAGACTCATTTGATTTTAAGTTTATCGAGTTTTGCGATCTCTTTTTCGACAAAGGAAGCATAGTCTTCCTTCTTTAATTGTTTTTCCAAGATCTCACTCGCGATGAGAACGGACATTTCCACAATTTGGTTTTGCATTTCAGATAAAGCTCTGCCTTTCGCTAGTTCGATTTCGCGAATTGCACTGTCTTTAATGCCTTTTACTTCGTTGTGTGCTTCTTCCGTCAATCGAGTGCGGAGAGCAACTGCATCTTTCTTAGCTTCATCTACAATTTTGTGTGCTTCTTCTGTCGCTTTGAAGAGTTGGTCTTTATATTCTTTTAAAGACTTTTCTGCTTCAACGCGAAGAGTTTCTGCTTTGTTGATATCGCCTTGGATGCCGGAAGCACGTTCTTCGAGAGCATGAAGGATCTTGTCCCATGCAAATTTTTTAAGAACGAGGACAACAACTCCGAAAGTGACCAGGGTCCAGATGACCAGACCCGGATTGACTTTCAGCAAATTGAAGCCGGAAGCCGCGAGGATAACCAAGACTATTGTCCTTGTTCTACTTTAGTGGCACCAGCACCAATTGTTTTATCAATTGAGCCATTGAGTTTAAGCGCGATAAGAAGAGCGATAACCACTGCGAAAAGTGCTGCCCCTTCAATCATACCTGCTGCTACGTAAAGAACGAGTTGGATCTTTCCAGCTGCTTCTGGTTGACGGCTAATGCTTTCAGCCACTGATCCACCAATTCTACCAATACCGATTCC
>NZ_JAFFPS010000035.1 GCF_016919165.1 Leptospira chreensis | reverse complement strand
ATTGGAAACGGCTTCAATGATATCTGATAGAACTTGGCCTTGGATCATGAGATTGTATTTTTAAAGGGCTCCTAAATTGAAACTAATCATAAAAACTTAAAGGGCTTCCTGTTTTTCCGGTGGATCACTCACAAGCGGAAGGACAGTTTTTTTTACATCCAGTAAGGGGCCTAGTTCATAGATTGATTCGTATCCGTATGCTTTGAGAGAGTTGTAGGTAGAAAGATTCAAAGAGGCCGCAGGACTTTTGGCAGCAAAGGCTTCTTGGTTTCCTTCAAAGTTGTTATTACAATAGATAAGGATTTTTGATTTTTTTTCAGGAATGGCCTCAGCTAAAGATTCTTTTGTGAACTCGGTAAAAGGAAGATTCTTCGCTCCCTTAATATGTAAAAGATGAAACCGGTTTTCGCTACGGGCGTCGAGTAAAACAACACCTTCTTCCGACATTAATTTCAAAAACTGTTCTTCTGTTAGGCGATGAGTTTCTCTCTCCCCTTCGGAACGATTCACTATTCGTTTGAACTCACCGTAATTGATGAGTTTGTTTTCGATTGGTACTGGTTTGGATTTTATTTTCTTCTTTTTAGAAGATTCCGAAACGAGGGGGATTGTGACCAGTACCAGTAAAATCAATACGAACTGCTTCATAAGGGAATCTCCTATTTAACGCATCTCAAAGTATACTATTGGATGGTAAGGAAACTCAAACCTTTTTTCGACTTGCCAGGGGAATTGAGGAAATTGTGATACATCAATGAGCGCATTGAGAGCAATTATCAAAACAAACAAAGGCGATATTCGTATCGATTTGTTCCCAGACAAAACACCAAATACCGTAGCCAACTTCGTCAATTTAGCCCAAAGGAATTATTACAACGGACTTAAATTCCACCGAGTCATTGCAGACTTTATGGTACAAGGTGGATGCCCACAAGGGACTGGAACTGGTGGACCTGGTTATAAATTCAGAGATGAGTTTGATTCTAGTTTGAAACACAACAAACCGGGAATCCTTTCCATGGCCAATGCAGGTCCTGGAACCAATGGAAGTCAATTTTTTATTACCCACGTTCCCACTCCCTGGCTCGATGGAAAACACTCTGTCTTCGGTGCAGTAGTGGATGACTCAGACCAAGAAGTAGTGAACAAAATTAGCCAAGGCGATATCATGGAATCTGTCACCATCGAAGGGGACGTAAGTTCTGTTCTAGCTGTGGCAAAACCATTTTTGGATGATTGGAACCAAATCCTAGATTCTAAAAAATAAAGGTTGATTCTGTCCTTTGGTTTCAAAAGTCTAATTACTATGAAACCAAAAGGAAAAGAAAAACAAGTCACCCAAATCAAATTGGCTTCTAGAATGATTTTTTCTATGAAACCAACGAAAATCAAAGCATCTAAAAAACTCTATTCTCGAAAAAAGAAAGAAGACCATTCGGGAATAGAGTTTCTGCTTTCGCTTCTTTCTTAACCCAAATCCCCAACCTTTTTACCTTTCCATCTCACTCCAAGAATCTCTTTCCAGTTCCTCTTCCTGACCTAAGTCCACAAGCATCAATCGTTCCAGTTCTGCGTTTCTCTGTTTGGCAAGACTCATGTACTGCACACGGTCTCTTCTAAGTTCAAAAAGTTCATCGAAGGTATCATCATCATGTTTGAGAAATAGATTCTTTGCTTTTTCTGCTGTATGGGATCTTGTGCCGAGTAGTTTTAATACATCTCTTCCCATAACGACAGCGGTTTCTCTGGTTTCGCGGTAGATATGTTGCACTCCCATTTCTTTTAAATCATAAGCCCCTTCTCTATCTCCGGCCCTGGCTACAATTTGAATTTTAGGATAGTGTTGACTGACATTGCGAATGAGTTCGGCTTGTTTTTCTGGATTGTCGAGAGCCGCCACAAGGATCTTGACATGTTCTAAACCTGCTGATTCTAATAACTCAAGCCTTGTTGGATCTCCAAAGTAAACTTTAAACCCAAATCGACCAAGCATCTGCACTCGGTCAGCATCATAATCCAAAATGGTGATTCCAATTCCATTGGACCGAAGGAAACGACCGAGCATGTTTCCAAACCGTCCGAACCCACAAATGAGCACCGGGTTTTCTTGTTTATGAATGTCCTGGGCCGTTTGTTTTTTAGGAATTTTGGATTCTAAAAATCCAAAAAAAGTTTTTTCGTATAACAAAAGTAGTATGGGAGTAAGAGCCATACTCACTGCCACAGAAGCCACTAAGATGATAATGGTTTCCTCATCCAAAATTCCAAGTCCTTCCGAATAACCAAAAAGCACAAAGGAGAACTCTCCTACCTGGCATAATGCCAAGGAAAAATAAATGTTTTGGTCCAAGGGAAGACGAAAGACAAGCCCAAGTAAAAATAAAACCAGGGCTTTGATGAGGATGATTCCGAAAACAATTCCTAAAACCTTAGTGGGACTTTGCATCACCACAGGGAGGTCCATCGAAGCACCCACACTTAAAAAAAACAATCCGAGAAGAAGTCCCTTAAAAGGTTCAATGTTACTTTCTAATTCATGACGAAACTCACTACTCGCAAGTACAACCCCGCCAAGAAAGGTGCCTAGGGCCGCCGATACACCCACAGCTCCCATAAGAACAGAGATGGCAATGACGAGTAACAAACTAGCACCGGTAAAAATTTCACGATTTCCTGACTTGGCAAGCAAACGAAAGAATGGGCTTAAAACATATTTACCCACGAGAATGATTCCAATCACAACGGACAATACGACCAATGTTTTGGCATATCCAGGTAAATGTTCGATAAGAGAATGATGTTGTGAAGCATCAACTTGACTGGATTCACTTAACATAGGAAAGATGGCAAGAATCGGAATCACAGCCATGTCTTGGAAAAGAAGGACAGAAAAAGCAGCTTGGCCAGAAACAGATTTCATCAGCCCTTTTTCCTTTAAAGTTTGTAAAACAATGGCTGTGGAAGAGAGAGATAAAATGAGTCCTAGGGCAAGAGCCGGTTTCCATTCGAATCCAAATCCAAAACAAAAAGCGGCTGTGATAACGGTTGTGAGAACAAGTTGTAATCCCCCAAGCCCGAGTAACCAAAACTTGAGTCGCCAAAGTAGATCTAATTCTAATTCCAATCCGATGGCAAAGAGCATCATCACCACACCAAACTCAGCGAAGTGTAACATATCTTTGCCTTCTGTTCCCACAAAACCAAAAACAAAAGGCCCGATGACAATCCCCGCAATCAAATATCCGAGAACCGAGCCAAGACCAAGTCTTGTCGCAATCGGCACCATGATGATGGCACTGGTGAGATAAATCAAAGCCTGAACAAAAAAACTAGACTCACCCATAAATACCACCTAACAAGTTGTTTATAAAATTTAAATACCGATTGGATTCTTTTTGTAGGTCCAGTTCATTCAACTGGAAAGTCCCTTGGACAAGAAATGGTGCCAGATAATCCATACCACATAATTCAGCGGTTCTACGAAACGGAAGTAGGAAATCCTCTGTTGCATATCCATGGAATCCACCTTTCGAATAGGAATCTTTCGATCCTCCTGTGGTTATGACTTGAATCCATTTTTTTCCCACAAGTTGATTCCCATCCACCCCATAAGCCCATCCATCTTCCAAAACCATATCCATCCACAATTTCATGAGTGGAGGACAACTATACCAATACAAAGGATGTTGGAATAAAATAATATCGTGGTCTAAGACCAAATTTTGTTCTACCTTTACATGGATTGAAAAATTAGGATACTCTTCATATAGATCATGTAATGTGATCGCATCAGAACTGGGAATCGAATCCAAAAGCATTTGATTGGCTTTGGATTTCTCCAATGTGGGATGGACAAGCAAAATCAAAATTTTAGGCATACGGGACAAATTCACAAAAACCATAGATTGGTAAAACGTAAAAAAAATAGTTTTCCATTGACTCTCGTTGTAAATTTCTTTCAAATTTCTTCTGTGACAATACTTTCGCTTTTTTTCTCTACCTTTGTTTCAGAAGACCTGACTTGTATTGCCGCAGGACTCCTTACCAAAGAAGGAAAACTATCCTTACACTTAGCCATTTTCGCCACAGGACTTGGCATTTTTGTGGGGGATTGCCTTTTATATTTTGGTGGATACCTTGTTAGGCGAGGAATCGTAAAATGGAATTTTCTTTTAAACCTTCCCCAAAAATGGGAATCCACAAAAGTTATCACGAATTGGAAACTCCATTATAGAAAGTCGATTTTTCTTTCTCGATTTTTCCCAGGGACGAGGCTTCCTCTTTATTTCAGTAGTGGTTTTTTTGCCCTTCCCTTCTTTCCTTTTTTCTATATCAGTTTTTTTGCCGTAACCGTCTGGACAACCGCCTTTGTTTTTTTGGTCTATCTTTATGGAAATTTAGTCAGTTTGTATGGAAGTCCAAGTCCTTCGATTTTTTTCAGTGCCTGTGTTGGTCTTAGTTTTTATCTCCTCTATAAAATCCTAAACATTGCCGCAAATCGTACAAAGATAGAAAACTTTTGGATCAGAATTAAAAAAATCAATCGCTTGGAATTTTGGCCGGCTTCCGTATTCTACCTTCCCTTAATCCCCTATCTCCTCTATTTGGCTCTTCGTTTCAGGGGCTTCCGTTACATCACAGCAGTCAATCCGGGAATCCTTGCTTCAGGAATTGCGGGAGAATCCAAATCAGAAATCCTAAACCTCATTCCTAAGGAAACGGTAGCAAAGTTCCAATACATTTCCCAAAAAGAAACTGACCCTGAAAGTAAAATTCAAAATTGGATCCAAAGAGAGAAACTATCTTTTCCCATTATCGCCAAACCAGACAAAGGTGAAAGAGGATTCTTAGTCAAAAAAATCCATTCCATAGAAGAATGCCGCACCCTCCTCCAAACTTATCCCTTGGATTGGATCTTTCAAGAATATATAGAAGGGCCTTTGGAAGTGGGTGTTTTCTACTACCGCCACCCAAGAGAGAAACAAGGCCATATTTTTTCAGTCACAGATAAAATCTTTCCCGAGGTCACAGGAGACGGTGTGAGCGATCTAAAAACACTGATCGCAAATCATCCCCGATTTAAATTTCAAAAAGAAACTCATTTCAAACACAACAAACAAAAGTTAGATAAAATTTTATCTGTTGGCGAAACCATTTCCATTGGTTCGATAGGAAATCATATCCAAGGTTGTATGTTCCAAGACGGGAGTCACTGGAAAACAAAAGAGATGGAATCAAAACTAATCTCTATCGCCGATTTGATTCCGGGATTTTATTTTGGAAGGTTTGACATTCGGTTTTCGGACTCCCGCAAGTTTCAGTCAGGACTTGGTTTTAAAATCATAGAATTAAATGGGGCCACAAGTGAATCCACAAATCTCTATGATCCGAAGTTTTCAATCCGAGAAAGTTATTCTATTTTATTTCGCCAGTGGAAATTGTTATTCCAGATTGGTTCTGCCAATTACCAAGCAGGCACTCCCTTATTTCCTTTTACAGATCTTTACCGTTTGGTAAAAAACCATAACAAATACCGGGAAACTTTCTCTGACAAAGATGAATTAAACGGATTAGCAAAACTTAAATAGAAATTTTAGAAACAGGATTCGGAACCAAAACTTCTAGGCTGATCAAACAAAACCTAATCAAAAAAATCTTTTAGATAAGGAATCTGTTTTCTTTCTCTATATAAAAGATATGTAGATAAAGATAAGACTACGAGAGCCAAAATAAAAAGAAGTCCACCATCATTTTGTACGACAATTCCCAAAAAAACAAAATGGGACAAAATGGCACCTAACATCAAATTGAATCCCAGTGCGGCCCCAAGCCATACAAAACGGGGAACTAATAAAAACAAAACACAGAATGTCTCCAAAACAGCAAGCCCATACCTTCCCCAAGGTTCCATTCCCATCACGGAAAAAATAAATTTAGATTCTTCGGAACCGGAAAACTTAAAATACAAGGTTTGTCCAATGATAATGACAGCCAACAAACGAGCCCCATGAAAAAGAATACGCTGAATTTCCGGTAATTTCACCTAAAGAACCTCCGATAAAATGATTTCTTTGATTTCTTTAAAATTGGTCCAGGGAATGAAATGGTTTTCTCCCTTTAGAATTCGAATCCTATATTTAATGGCTGGTTTCCATTTCGTAAAGTAATAAACATTCTTTACAGATACTAATTGGTCCTCATCCCCATGTACAGAAATGACTTCTAAATTACGATTTTTGATGGGACTTGCAAATTGGACCAAATCAGATTTTAATGTATACATTTCCTCATTGCTATGGATCCAAGACTCCGGAAGGAACCACTGGATGGCAGAGAGACTCGCCATATGATTGTACCAATGTAACTCTTCTAATTCTGGATCCATAGGTGCCGAAAGTAGAATGCTCTTCCAAACCATTGGATAGGAACTGTCTTTTTCCATCGCAAAAACCAAAGCCACTGGTCCTCCATAGGAATGACCCAGAACCATCCCCTCTTCAAAAACCAATCCTTCCTTTTTCAGATATTGAAGAAGAGCGGAATGGATGGCCTTCCCTTGCAAAAAAATATTGGGAACAGAAGTCTTATGGAAAGAATTTCCATAACCCAACCGGTCCGGTAAAAACATACAGAATTCTTTTTGTAAATCTTTGTCTTTTAAGTAGGATTCAAAATCAGAAGCCGAACCAGGAGAGCCATGAATGAAAAGAAGAAGTTTCCTTTTGTTTTTACATTCATTGGATAAAAAATAAATCTCTCCCTCTACGGAAGGAGATCGGAACTCATAAATTCGCTCCCCTCCTAAAGAAGAGGAGGACCCGCAAAATAGAGAGGAAAGAATCGAAAGATAAATAAAAGAAATTTGTATCCGATACCAAACGAGGTGATTATGGGTGCACATCACACTCAAACAAACAAAGCTCCCGACTCATAAAGGCGTTTAAAAAGATCATTCGGTAATTTTGGATTGATTGTATCTGCATACTCGGGTAAAAAACCTTTGACTAAATACATCTCAATATCGGCCTTATTTTTAATTGAGACAAGTCCGCGAGATTCACATTCAAAGAAAGATTTTACTTCTTCGTACACTTGTGCCGAGATATTTACCTCTCCACTCACCCCTGAACTTTCCAGGCGGCTTGCCGTATTGACAGTATCTCCCCAAACATCATAAGCAAATTTATCAATACCAACCACACCCGCTACGAGTGGGCCCACATGAATTCCCAAGCGAATTTCCCAAAATTCCCTACCACGTAGTGCATGGATTTCCTTTTGTTCGGCCATATAGGATTGGAAAGCAATGCCACATAACACAGAATCAACGGCATTCGTTTTGTTTTCTTTGGGTATTCCACCCACGGCCATATAAGCGTCGCCAATGGTTTTGATTTTTTCTAAATGGTATTTTTTACATAAACGATCGAATTCACGAAAAATTGTGTCTAATTCTCCAACAAGTTCTTCGGCATTCATCTTCTCTGCAATTTTTGTAAACCCAGCCATATCACAAAAAAGAACGGAAGCAGATTCATATCGTTTGGGAATGACCCTTGCTTCCTTTTTTAATTCTTCGGCAATGGGCTCTGGTAAAATATTTAATAGTAAAGATTCTGATTTTTTCCTTTCTACATTTAGGTTTCGACTCAGAATAAAAATCAAAATTCCTGTTAGGATTTGAACAAAAAGGTAATTCCCTCCTGCATCCAAATAACGATCCAAATCGGTTTCATACGTTGTCACCCAATCTCTGTGATAAAACTCAACCGTATACAAAGAGGCTGCTATCAGAATATAAATCGAATAAACAATAAAGACATTGTGGTTTCTAATAAGAATGAGCGCGATGACAAGGGCCGGAATCAAATAATAATGATTTCCTCCGAGAGATCCTCCGTTAAAGAACCACATAGAAGAAAGATAAAAAAGAATGGTTAAATTAAAAGGCCAATACAATGAAAAATAAATACTCTTAACTCGGCTCAAATAATACATAACAAGCATTAGGAGTCCAGAGCCAACATTAAGAGCAATGAGGATCAAATAATTTTCTAAATACAGAACTCCAAATACCCCAAACAAATTGAGAAGGCCATTTACGAGAGAAACCGTATTAAACAACCGGTGTTCTAGAGAGTGTTTTTTAGGATCTCCGAGAAAGAGATATATCCATTTCATTGTAATTGGCTAGTTTCTCCCTTCAAACGAAGGGGATTCAACCTTTTTTCTTGGCCACTCGGATTTCGTTATCATTCTCAGGTTGACATTCTGTCTTTGAGATTAGAATGATTTGAATTATTTATCATGGATGCAAAAGAAATCATCAAAATTCGGGAACAAGCAGAACTTGCAAGAAAAGAAGGCAGAAACGACGAAGCCATCACCCGTATGAAGGAATATTTGAGTTTGGTGCATCCGTCTTTTACTCAGCAAGCATGGTTTTTCATTGCAGAAATCCTTTTTGAAAAAAACCAAATAAAGGAAGCTTTAGCTCATTGCGATGAGTCTTTACGCATTATGAAGGATTTTATCCCTGCAGTAGAACTTAGAATTAAAATTTATAAATCCATGGGGAAGGATTCTGAAGCAAAAATAGACCAAACAACAATTGCCGACTACGAAGCCAAAGAAAAAGCAAAGTGGGATGACCCTGATCATTACTATCATTATAAGTAATCATGACCAAGGTGATTTAAATTCCTTTTCAGAACCTCGAATTGGATTGTAAGGCTTATCTAATAGCCAAACGCATTGACTGGTTCTAATTTACAAGCATCTGCTTGTAAGGAAGCCGTTAGACTAGGATTGACTGCTGCTGCTTGGATGGCTGAACTTGGTTTGTTACAACTACTCACTTCAGTCATAATAGAAGTTAGGTGCCTAGAATACTGGGTCTCTATCACTGCATAGTTCGCAATTTCATTTTTGCATTTTCTAAAAGACTTCATTGTGTAATAAGTATCATCCCCAATATCGGAAATCGATTCAAATATCGAAGGAGTATAAATTAAAGAGATCACCGACTCCAAGGCACTCACACTGACTGTTTCATTGCTGTAACGTCGAAAACGGATGTATGCTGGAGATGTGCATTGAAAGGCAAGACAAGAACCTGCGTCCACTGAAAGAGAAAATCCAACATAGGAAGAGACAACGCTACCGGATAAATCAGCAGTTCCGCAGACAGAGTTTGTTGTAAATTTACAACTGGCACTTGCCGAAGTAGTTTCTGTTTTTAGAATTTTTACAGTATACGATGCGTAGGCAGCAGCCGGATAAGACCGGAAATAATACGTTCCATTAGAAGGAACCGATAAATCCAAATAGGATGTTCCTGTTGGCAAACTGAAATTGGCAGCTGCAGTGGGACTCGTAAACCCAAGAGTAGCTGTGTTTTCAGTAGGGCAAGTATAAGTAGAAGTGGCAGAATTAGAGAAAGCATTCAAAGAAGCAGTCAAAACACTAGACAAACTCACCAAACTTAGATTTGATCGATGTTCCTCGAGTTGCTTCTTCGCTTGTTTTCCCTGAATCCCCGTTGGAGAATAAAAATTTGTACAATGAATCAGAAAAATGAATACAAAAGAAAACAGATTTATTTTTTTCAACATAACGCATATTTGTTGTATCTAGGTTTTTCGTCAACCATTTCTCGTTAGGTGTAAAATCAAAAACTGTTTACTACAACTATATATTTTAATATTAGAAAGAATCAAAGGTGACAATGCCCAATACTCACATCCCGCCATTGCCAAGCATTCATACCCGAAGCTGCTTCCAATTCGACCTCACTCAAACTAAAAGAACTCGCCGATGCATCCAACAATTCGAAACTCCAGGTAAATCTGTCCCCGCTAGAAACAGAAAGAGAATCTGGGCAATTAGAAATCCCCGAATACCCCTTCGGTTTGTATTTTCTTCCATGATTGTCTATCAGTGTAACGTTTTCGATGATCGTACAAACTTGTGACCTTTCCAAAAATTCTAATTCGAAGGTGGTCGTAGATTTATTTTTACAAATTTGGTTGATTCTAACTTTATTTTGATGATCCACTCCCAAATAACAGCAGTTCCCGGGCTTTGTCACCATCTGTTTTTTCGTTGGATTTTTTTTAGGGTTTTGGCCAAATTCGTTGATCGCAAAAATACTAATTTTAGCAAACAATACAAGGATAACAATTGTTAATATTTTGAAATTTTTCATAGAGAACCACTCGATCCTTTTTTTTGGATCTAAAATAGGATTCAATAATAATTTTTGATCCATTCGGAAACAAAAAAGCCCCTCCCCGAAGTGTCCTTCGAGAAGAGGCAACCGTCTTAAGGCAACTCTTGCCTTACTACGACTTAGGCGTTATTCAAAAGTCGTAATACAGAATTTGACCGAAGACTGGCTTGCGCTAGCATTGCCGTACCGCTTTGCACGAGAATTTGTTTCGTCGTGAGCGCTACCATTTCTTCCGCCATATCTGCGTCCCTAATCCTTGATTCGGATGCTTGCATATTTTCGTATGCACCCATGAGGCCTTTTGCAGTACTTTCGAGCCTATTTTGATAAGCTCCCATATCTGCTCTCTGCTTCATGATCTTAGTCAAGGCGAAGTCCGCTTTAGCAATCGCTTCGTCTGCTTTTCCAGGTGTAGAAAGAGCAATCTTAATCGCACCTTCTGACATCTTTAGAGCTTTCGAAGTCATAGTTCCAATGTAGAAACGCTCTCTTTGCTTTGCGTTTGCTCCCATGTGAAACCACATCGACGCCTTCGTTGACTTTCGAGCGAAGTCTCCTTCAAACAGTTTCATTTTATTGAACTCTGCTTGCGAAGCAATTCGATCGATCTCATCCACCAGCGCAGATACTTCTACCTGCACGAGCTGCCTGTCCTCAGGTGTGTAGATTCCGTTCGATGTCTGGATCGCAAGGGTCCGGATTCGTTGGATGATTTCCGCCGACTGGTCGAGGAAACCCTCTGCAGTCTGGATGAAACTCAATCCATCTTCCGTATTCCTTTCGGCCTGACGTAAACCACGAATTTGAGTTCGTAGTTTTTCCGAAACAGCAAGACCAGAAGCATCATCACCGGCAAGGTTAATCCTTTGCCCAGTGGAGAGGTTCCTCATGGTCTTATCTACATCCCATTGTGTAAACTTGAGAGCACGATGTGATTGAATCGCACTCATGTTGTGATTGATAATCATTGGCCTACACTCCTTTGTGTATAACCAAGAACGGTATATGTTTCGTTCTTAGCCGGACAATCCCTGTCCGGTGTCAAGGATGAGCTTTCATTTTGCCACCTGGCAGGGGAAAGCCGGCTGATTATCTAATTACAACTCTTCAGTTACACTAACCACTCACTTCGTTAGGTCATTAACGAAGGAGAGAAAGAACTCCTTGTGGACGAACATTCGCCTGAGCTAACATAGCAGTACCAGATTGAACTAAAATCTGGTTCTTTGTGAAAGCCACAGTTTCTTCTGCCATATCCGCATCACGGATCCTAGACTCGGAGGCTTGGGTATTCTCATAAGCGTTCATGAGCCCTTTTGCAGCATGCTCAAGACGGTTAAAGTAGGCACCTAAGTTTGCTCTTTGTTTGCTAATGCGTGTTAACGCAGCATCCAAAGTTCCGATCGCATCGTTTGACTTGTCAGCTGTTGACAAAGACAAGAGATCTCCACTTTGGCCTTTAAGATTAAGTGCACGTGCAGTCATTGTTGCAATGAACACTCTTTCTCTTTGGTGTTGGTTTGGTCCTAAATGGAACCACATGGAGGTTGCTCTTGATCCGCGAGCAAAATCACCTTGAAGTAAATTCATTTTATTGAATTCTGCTTGAGAAGCAATTCTGTCCACTTCGTCGATAAGTTGTGAAACTTCGACTTGGATCATTTGTCTATCTTCGTCAGTATAAATACCGTTAGACGACTGAATTGCAAGTGTTCGAATTCTTTGAATGATATCATTCGACTCTTGCAAAAACCCTTCCGTTGTTTGGATCAGGCTCATACCGTCTTCGGTATTTCTCTCTGCTTGTCTAAGACCATTCACCTGCGTTCTCATCTTTTCAGAAACGGCGAGTCCGGATGCATCATCACCTGCTCGGTTGATTCGCATACCAGAGGATAGTTTCTCCATATTTTTGGAGACTTCCTCGTTTTGAAACTTGAGGACGCGATGTGAGTTGATCGCGGCTAAATTGTGGTTTATGATCATGGGTTTCCTCCTTGAAACTTGATCTGGCAAACGAGAGAATCCCTTCTCTCGCTTTTTTTTGTGTCTGGCTTTCAGGCCCCATTGGTGCCTAAAATCTCTATTTGTTCCCTTTGTATGTCGGTGATCGGATAAAAGAAATTAATTCGAAGAAATGGGGGTGTTTCGGGCGTTTTTCGCGATTTATTGCGGTTTTTGGAGGGATTTTGTCGACTTTAGCGTTTTATTTTTTTTAAAAAAAAGTTCTACTTTTCCCGTTACGAAGATCGGCAAATTCCCATTTTCCATAAGCGAATTTTGGAAAATGGGAGAAATTGTTCGGGTTACCCCTATTTAGGGGCGGCTTGAGAGGGGGGAGATGGTTTCCCAGTGGTAAACCGAATTGGCTTCCCCGGAAAATTTGTGTTCGATTGTTTTTAGGTCTTTGAAGTTTTCAAATAAACTTGCGTTTAACGCACGTAACGTGGACTCCATTGCCTGGATCCTACGTTTGTTCAAAACTTCTTCTGGTTCTTTAGGGCCTGTTTCTGTTCCACCCGTATAATACGTGATGGTATCGACAGGAGCATTGGCATTTTCGTCTTCTGCGTCAGCATCCGCTTCATCGGATTTCGTACGAGGCAGTCTGTATTTCTCCATAACGTCTTGTAAGATGGAAACATTCCAATCCACAACGAGTTTATTTCCCTTTTCCACAAACCAGGTTTGTTTTAATGCAAACCGAATGTCCAAAAGTTTTTTAGGAGAAAACAACTTTCCATCTTTGGCCAAGGCTTCCACAGAATCAAAGTAAGGTGGGGAACCCACTTCACCAACAAGTTGGTAAATAAAGGCTTCCGTTTCTTCTTGTTTCAAAACCTTTCTATGGATGGGGATTTGTTCCCCTTCTCCATTCGAAATAAAAATCACTACCGGCTCTCTATGATCTAGAGAGGGATAGGAATACAGTTGGAAAGGAAGAAGCAAACGAAATGGGTTTTGTTCGGCTAAAATAAAGAAACTAAAGAAGATAAGAAGAGAAAACCAAGACGCAAACAAAAATATAAAATCGCGTGTGAGTTTGGTTTCTCCGGTTCCGATTTTATAAAATCGAATGATAAGAACTTTTAAGATTTCTTTCAGGGAACGAAGATATTCTTTAATCTTTTGAAGATGCGTATTCATGAATTCCTTTGATAACACTGCGTGCAATTTTCTTTTGGTAGTTTTTATCCCGCAGTCGTTTGCTTTCTTCAGGGTTTGTCAGATACCCCATTTCCACAAGTACCGCAGGCATAAGGCTTCCTCGCAAGACGGAAAAATCTGCCTTTTTCACACCCCGAGAAGGAATGTCAGGGCTTAGGGCTTTTTCATACTGGTCGGCCACAGCCGTCGCCAATTTCCGAGAACGCCTTTGGGTGACACTGGACAACATCTGAGACTGGATCTGGGAGACAACTGGGTTCTTGTGTTTTCCCACATAACGATTTTCCAAAAGGGCCGTCTCCCGAGCGGCTTCCGTACTCGGACTTTGGGAAAGATAATACACTTCAAAACCCGCTGCTTTGTCGGAGAGAGAAGCATTACAATGGAAACTGAGGAAAACCACATCGCGGGTATCATTCAAAACTTGGTTGGCGAGTTTGGAGCGGTCTTCCAATTCCACAAAACTATCGTTTTTGCGAACCATCTGGACTCGGATTTCGGGATAGTATTTGCGAAGGTATAAATAGGTATAACGAGCCACACCGAGACTCACGTCCTTTTCGAAGTAACCGGTAGGGTCAGAGGTGCCAGGATCCTTTCCCCCATGCCCTGCATCGATCACAATGGCTTTCACATTGATATTTCGTTTGGGGACAGGGTCTTTGGGAACGAGAACCCAAAGTTCTGTATCTTTGAACTGGTAACGCACATCATAGGAAATGAGATTGAGCAAAATGGCTTCGACAAGATCCAAAGGAAGATAGACATCTTCCTCCTTTTTCAAAATAGGTTTGGGAATTTTGTAAATTTTACCATCCAGAGTGTAAAAACTGGACCCTAGTCGAAACTGGAGATTCCCTTGGGGAGTGAAGACTGAGCCTACTCTCGTAAACTTTTTTAGTTTGGTGGAAAGTTCGGGCATAATCGATTTGAGATCAGAAAATGCCACATAGTTTCCCTTTCCGTAGAGCGGAAGTTTGGCGACCTCCGCTGTTAAGAAACTAGGGAAAAAACAAAAACAAAAGAGGACTAATCCTTTTTGAAGATAGAAAGAATTCGCTGCCAAATCGATTGTTTCTGTTTTTTAGATTTTTTGACTTCGTTGATATCAAAGAGATTTCGTCTTGGATCATTGTTCTTTTGGTTTGATCTTCCCGACTGATTCTTCTTATGCGGCTGTTTTCCTTTTCCATCTTTCGGATGGTGGCCATGTTTCATTTCATGGTGGGTCATTTTGGCTGGATGTTTGTGATCCTCACCACCGCCTGGATTCTGTGGGTTTCCATGCGGATGAGACATCTTCGCCGGTGGGTGGTGTTTGTCGCCTTTGCCCTTACCGCCACGACCCCGGTCACTGCCGCCAGACCGATCCCCTCGATCTCCCCTGTGTTCGCCACCGCGTGTTGGTTTCCCACCACGACCGCCGCGTTCGCCTCGCCCTTCTCTGTCTTGGTATTTCTTTTCTCCAGGAATGGCTTCATCAGCAAATACAGGAGTGAACTCACCCTTAGGAAATTCTAAATACTCTTCACGAATTTCGGATGTTGGAATTTTAGAATTCAAATACTTTTCAATTCGTTCCAGTTCCGTATAATCGGTTTCGGAACAAAATCCAATGGACTGGCCTTTTCTTCCCGCACGAGCTGTCCTTCCAATCCGGTGCACATAGTTTTCTGCATCTTGGGGAAGGTCATAATTATACACGACATCGATGTTTTCAATGTCGATCCCGCGGGATGCCACATCGGTCGCAATTAGGTATTTGTACTTTCCTGCTTTGAAATCGCGTAGAAGCCTAATTCGTTTCTTTTGGTCGAGTTCCGAAGAAAGGCCAGTGGCTGTAATTCCAAATCTACGAAGAGTAGAAACAATCTTTGGGATATTCATTTTGTAGTTGGTAAAAATGATTCCAAGACCTTCGATCTCATTGTGTAATAATGAATTCACAAGATAAGGGAGTTTTTCCTCTCTTCCCAAATGAAGTAAAGACTGGTCAATCCGTTCTGTAATGACTTTTTCCGGATTGATATGAACTTCAATCGGTTCATTCAAATACTTACTAGCAAGACGAACCACTTCGTAACTGAGAGTGGCACTAAATAACAAAGATTGTTTTCTGTTTTTACATTTGTGGAAGATGTATTTGAGATCTTGAACAAATCCCATATCGAACATTCTGTCCGCTTCATCTAAAATCACTACTTTGATATTTTCCAAGGAGAGGCCATGATTTTTAACAAAGTCAATGAGCCTTCCCGGTGTTGCAACGATGATACAAGCTTTGTTGCCGAGCGCTTGTTCTTGGGATTTGTAATCGGTTCCACCAATGATGGTAGCCACACCGAAGTCTGTGAATTCCAAAAGTTTTTTGGCTTCTTCTGCGATTTGTATGGTCAGTTCTCTTGTAGGGGCAAGGACGAGTGCATAAGGTAATGCTTCCTCTTCTTCTGCCGACAAAAGTCTGTGGAGTGTAGGAAGTAAGAAAGCCATAGTCTTTCCAGTTCCGGTTTGTGCAAGGCCAGTGAGGTCTTTTCCTTCCATCGCGAAAGGAATGGATTTGGCTTGGATGGGTGTGAGCTCTGTGTAGCCGATTTTATCTAAGGCTTTAGTGAGAGACTCATGAAAGGGTAATTCGTTAAATTTCATAATGGATTTCAGTGTTTTAATTTTCTGGCTGTCAGTTCGATGGTATCACCATAAGCAAATGAGTTTGCATACAGTCGATACAGCCATTCGGGGAGTTTGCCACGAGGACTTAAGTCCCGGTAGGAGTGATACGACATTGGTCTAACATAGTTCACCTCGAAGCCGAGGATTGACAAGAGTTTTTTCAAAGAGTGGACAGAGTAGTCAAAAAAGTGGTCAGAAGGATGGGTGGCAAACCACGCACTCGGATTCGTTTGGAAACTAGGTCCAAAACTGGAAGGAACCGCCAAATAGAGAAACCCACCCGGTTTTGTCCAAGCCTGGATCCGCTCCCAGATTCCATCAATTTCCTCGATATGTTCGATCACAAAAAAAGCAGCCACTACATCAAAAGTTTCTTTCCATTCGTTGGTAGGAATAGCGAGAACCGACTTCTTTTCTACATCCAAGGAAAGCTTTGCCTTCGCATATTCCACTTCCTTGGGAGAGAGTTCGAGCCCTTTGGCAAGGTAACCGGCCTTCTTTGCCTCATCCAAAAAAAATCCCGCCGCAGAACCAATCTCTAAAAGGGAAGATCCTTCCGCTTTGGCCCCTACTTTCTCCAGAACCGAAAGCCTACGTTCTGCCATGGCCCGGAGGTTTGGTTCATCTTCGTAATAGGACTTTTTGTATTGGTTGCTGTATTCTTCCATAAAGTAACTGTCCCCATATTCGCGGACTTTAGCGGGAAGATACCGAAGAACGCCTGTAAGCCTGCATTCTTCATAAAAGTCGGGAAATTTTTTATGGGGGAGAAATTGGAATAAACTCAAAAATAAGTTCTCTTTTTGGATTCGAGAGATTTCTCATACTGCGCCCGGGCAGCCCTTTTGTTTTCATAAGCTTCCGATAGACTCGGGTTCAAATCAATGGCTGTTTGGAAACTGGATAGGGCTTTTTTAAATTCCCCATTTTTGAAATAACAAACTCCCAAATAATTATGAGCTTTGGAAGAAACACTCGGTGTGACATCCGAACGAGTGATCACTGTTAATTCTTCGATCGCCTTTTCCCGATCCACAAGGGATCCCGAATCAATGAGGATTTTGGAAAGTACAAGTTTTGACTCCATATCTTCCGGATCCATATGGGTGGCACGAAATGCCTCTTCTTTCGCCCTTTTGGAAAGTCCGGAGTTACCGCTATTGGCGTAACTTAAGGCCAGTTTTCTATGGGCGAGTTTGATTTCTTTAGGGTCCTTACTGTTTTCCAAAACATAAACTAACACCTTTTCTGCGGCTAGATAATTTTTGGTTTGGATGTACACATCAGCCAGTTTCAATCTGGCTTCATAAAGTTCTGGTTTCCAAGCAATGGCCTCTTCGAATTCGGCTATGGCTTCGGAATAAAAACGATTTTCTAAATAGTAATCCGCAATGGCAAGCCTAGACTGCGCATGGTTCGGATCCAGGGCCTGCGACTTTCGAAGAGACTCAATCGCCATAGTTGGTTTTCCGGCATGCAAATAAGCCAGACCTAGATTGTAATAGGCCGATTGGTTTTTCGGATTTAAAGCAAGGGCCCCTTCAAAGGCCGTAATACTTTCGGAATACCTTTCCATTTCATCGAGGATGATTCCAAGATTCACATAAGCGGTTTCTGAATAGCTATCTCCCGGTGTTAGGCGGATGATCCGACGAAATAACCCTTCCGCTTCCACGAGTTCCCCTTTTTTGTAATAGAGTTCTGACAAAGCAAAAAGGGAATCCACGTCTGAGGGTTTTAATAACAAAGCTTTTTGTAAGGCAGTGATGGCCATATTAGTTTGGCCCATGGAAAGAAAGGCATCCGCAATGTACCGGTAGACTTCTGGTTCATTGGCATTGGAATCAAGGGCTTTTTGGAAGTATTTGGCTGCCTCTTCTGGAACTTTTTTCTTTAAATACACCAAACCTAAGTTATAGTAGGATTTGGCATCGTTTGTTTTCAAACGAATCACTTCTCGGAAATAATACTCGGCACGGTCATAGTCTTCTCTTTGGTAGAAGATGGTTCCGAGGTGGCCATAGGACAAAACGGCCGTTTGGGAATTGGGAGCTGTCTGTACTACCTTTTGAAACTCGGAAATGGCCTCGGCCATATTTCCTTGTTTTAAATAACTAATCGCTAAGTTATAAGTGAGTGTCACATCACTTGGCGCAAGCGACTGCCCTTCTTTATAGGCGTCAATGGCGCTTGCCGGATCTCCAATCTCTTGGAACAAATTCCCTTGCAAAAGAGAAACTCGGTAGTCATTCGGGGCAATCTCTTTGGCTCTCTGGGCTGCACGCCTTGCTTCTTCAAACTTTCCGGCATGTTTGAAAGCGAGAGATAAATTGTAATAAGCAAAATAGTTTTTGGAATCGTATTGGATGGCTTTTTCCAATCGTTCAATGGAATTCACATAACGACCGGCTTCATCATACATCACACCAAGCACAGTTAAGGCGATCGATTTGTCTTCGTCGCTTCCCGGAGAATTCAGGAATTCTTCACAAACCGTTCCCACTCGGTTCACATAGCGGTTGTGGTAGGCATTCAGGCAAGCCGCGAGTTTGGGATTTACGGAATCATCAGGAAGGTAAGGTTTATCAACAAGTAAGTCGAGGGCTTTTTTATCACGAGGAAGGTTTCCGATTGCTCTTGCGATCTCTTCGGGATTCTTTTTTTTCTCTAGATACCACCAGTAACCGGCGGTTAAAAATCCAAGGACGAGGAAAACAAGAAAACTCCAAAATAGAAACGACAAAACCGGACGGCGCGCCGTGGTCTCTGATTCGTAAGTTGTTTCTTTTTCTCGACCCAGGTTCCGTAAGTATGGATCTTCCTGGTAATAACTTGGCTGTGAGGATTGTTCCTCAATGCGAAACCGGTTTTTTTGGATGGGATCCATGATGCTCTTACTGGGGTTTGTTCGCTACGATCTCCTTCTTATAGAAGGCATCAAGTAATCCGTTGATAAACTGTGCTGATTCTTCAGTTTCAAATTCTTTGGTAAGTTCCACCGCTTCATTGATGACAACGGGGGCAGCAAGGAAAGGTTCCTTTTGCAAACTAAGAATTGATAAACGCAAAATACAGCGGTTGACAACGGAAATACGCGAAAGTTCCCAATTCTCCGAATACTTCTTGATTAGAGTATCGATGTTTTTTCGATTTTCGACCACTCCTTTCACAAGAAAGACAGCATAATCCTTTTCTTCTCTAGTGATTTTTTTATCGTACCAATCGAATTTCATAGCCCGGTCCGGATCGGTTCCGACCAGGTCGATTTGGTAGAGGCACATCAGGGCAAGACTTCGCCCGCGGTGTCTAGAACTCATCCGATCTCTTTGAAAAGATTGGCCATTTCGATGGCAGTGGTAGCGGCTTCATACCCTTTGTTTCCAGCCTTGGTTCCGGCTCTTTCGATGGCTTGTTCGATGGATTCAGTGGTGATGACCCCAAAAATCACAGGAACCGATCCATCGGCAACGGATCCTACTTTGGCGGCTTCCCCAGAAACCAAATCATAATGAGAAGTGGCCCCGCGAATCACAGCACCTAAGCAAACGATTGCAGAGAATTGGTATTTTTTAGATTGTAAGACACGTTTTACGGTTTGTGGGAGTTCGAAAGCACCGGGCACATAGATGACGGTGACATCACTTTCAGCGATCCCATGTTGTCTGTACGCGTCTTTTGCCCCTTTCAGTAGGGACTCAGTAATAAATTCATTGAACTTCGAAACGATGACACAGTGTTTTTGTCCGTTTCCAATTCTTGAGCCTTCCAATGTAGCTGTCATGTATCCAAATTCCTAGGGGGTTGTTATTTCGCAAGACGAATGACAAGGGTAATCTTTCCGTCTGGATTTTCCACGACTTCGAACCCGTCTCTTTCCAAAGCTTTTTTCGCTCGGTAGATGGCCAGATTCACAACATTGGATTTCTCATCCGTCGGTTTTTGTGGTTCTTGGATCATAAGCCCCCCTCTTACCTTTAAAGTTCGGAGTGCGGACTATACAATCTTAAATGCCAATGGCTTTACAAGGTAGAATTGTTTTCCTCTTATGTCATATAGGAAGAAAATGAAGAAAAAGAAATCCGTAAAGAAGGTCAAAAAAAGAAAACCGGTAGTGTATACCGAGAGTGACTTTATTGTGAAACCTTCCTCTGTTCCCAATATCGGAATGGGACTATTCACCAAACAAACATTATACAAGGGAGATACCGTAGGTTTTTACATGGGTAAAATCATTACCGATGAACAAGCGGAATCGAACAAATACGTAGATTCAAAATACCTACTTTGGATTTGTAAAGACTGGTGGATTTATGGTGAAGGTCGCGAGTCCAATTACACCCGTTATATCAACCACTCCTCAAAACCCAATGCGGAACTTGTCACCTCTGTGAGATGGAAAACGGCTAGGTTTAAAGTTTTAAAAACCATCCCGGATGGCGCGGAAATTTTCTTTGATTATGGAAAGGACTACTGGGACAACGTCGACTTCAAACCGAAGTGATGAGTGGACAAGCCAAAGGAATTCTTTGGCTAAAAACCAAATAAAAAACGAGAAATACGGCCTCTTAGAGGAGACCGTGATCTGAGAAGGATGATTTGGAAGTGGACTTGCCGGTCTCGGCAGCTTCCAAAGCGTCCATGTACTGAATGACCGAATCATCCATACGGAAGACCCCTTCCGTGTTTTCTTTGTGCATCACCCGGCAAACCAAAAAGTTCACAGCAAAGAAAAGGAGTGTAAGAACCAAGGGAAAACGATACCTTCGTGACATAGAAACCCTCCGATTAGGACAAGCCTCTTACCGGGAACTCCCTAGGCAAGAAATTTACGAAAAGAATTCTAGTAGAAATCTTCGATTCGGATGTCAGGGAACGCATTGTTCTCTGTTTCGGCCGCCAAAAGGACTCCTTCGTCCACAGCCCCTAGAAGCATCTCCTCCAAAGCCAAAAAGAGATTGGTGTGAACATTCGTACGCCGGACCGCATAGTCCACCATGGTTCCTGTTTTCATAATAAAAGCCCAATCACTGCTTTGCAAAAGAAGGAGTTCCCGACCCATTTGTTTTAGGATCCGTTTTTGCACGTCCGTTCCCGACCCAAATTCATGGGCCCTTTTGTGCATCCGGATGCTCATTCCATGGATGAGAGGATAGATCCAATCGTTGGTTGGATTCAGCCACACTTCCCCATACCCATTTTCTCCCCAACTACTCATCTTCATCTCTACAGACTGGACACGTGGGAGAGAACGGGCAGCCTCCATAGGATGAGAGAGCTTAATTGTGTTTTGGTTGAAGTGGATTTTTTTAAATAGGAATTCGATAAACTGCGGGCCTTCATACCACCAGTGTCCATAGAGCTCAGCATCATAAGGCGAAACAATCACCGCCTGTTGTTTGTTTGTTTCGTACAAACTTTCCGCTTGGTGGATGCGGTTTCGTAAAAAATCTTCGGCATGGCTTCCGGCCGCTTCCATCGCCCAGTCCGGATGGTAGTACCCTTTGTCCGAGGTTTTTCCTGTGATTCGAAAGTATTTGATACCAGTATTGATCCGCACTCCATTCGAGTTTAGGTAGGGAGAGATTTCTTCCCAAGGCAGATCATGTCCAATGTCACGGTAGTACTCTCTGTACCGAAAGTCTCCCGGATACCCATCAATCGAACTCCAAACCTGTTTGCTACTTTCGGGATCGCGACCAAAAGCAAAGACCCCATGTCCCACTTCAACCGGAGCATAAACTCCGAACTTAGGCCTGGGGCTTCCATGAGTGATCCCGTGAGTGTCGACAAAGAAGTACCGAAAACCTTCCCGGTCGAGCTCCTCTTCGAGTTTTTGTGTGTATCCACATTCCGAAAGCCAAATCCCTTTTGGGTCACGTCCCCAAATCCGCCGAAAGGTCCTTCTCCCATTTTTTAATTGGGAACGAAAGATCGAACTTTCTGAATCATAAAAAGGAAGAAAGGCGTGAGTGGCCGGGCTTGTCATCACTTCCAGCTCCCCTGATTCCACAAAGGGCAAAAACAGTTTGGTTAAGTCCCCACCCTCTTCTTCAAAGATAGATTCCGTATCTAAAAAATGGTCTAAGTATCTTTTCGAAAGATAATTCAAATGGGGATCTTTTAGGGTGCGTTTGGTTTCGCTTCTGGCAAGAGTGATTAGATTTTTAATGTACTTACGAAACCCATTTTGCAAATAAGAGTCGGTTAGCATAAGCGAAAGTGTCGGAGTAAAGGACATGGTGATCCGAAACCGAACCGATTCCTTTTTTAAATTCCGAAAGACTCGGATCAGAGGGATATAAGTTTCGAGGATGGCTTCGTTCAGCCAATTTTCTTCGATAAAGGGTGTAGGATACCCGGGATGTCTAACAAATGGTAGGTGGGCATGCAAAACAAATACCAAATGCCCTTTGACTAAATGATGCATTACAAAAGTCCCTTTCCTGACCCCGATCCGTTCCCCCACCGCGACTGCGATTGGTTTGGGTCTGCATTGGGTTCGCCAGAAGTTACCTTACGTGGGTTCACATAGAACTCGGAGGAGTCCCCATCTTTAAAATAATACTCATCACTTCCAACAGACTTGGCAACAATCCCCATCTCAATCCATTTGGGATGGATCCACTCTTTGTCCAAACGAAAGGATTCGGTCCCCCCGGGGAGATCCTTTCCGGAAGAATGGAGAGTTGAGATTTCTCTTTTATCAAAAGAAACAAGGATTGAGGTTTGGATATCTCTCACGGGGAACATAAATTTCAAATAATAAGATTCTGTATAAGGAGCTAAATCGTAAAAATCGGTACGTTCACTTCCGAAAATATTTTTGTATTCTACCTTCAGTCGAAAATGCAAACCATCCGTCGAATTGGTTTCTAAATCATGTAAAAGATTCTTTATGGTTTTTGCAGAAAATTTCCAAAACACAAAGGCTTCTTTGGGAGTGCGGACAAGAACGCGGATCAAATCTTCCTGTGGGAATTCTGGATGTTTGGTGAATTTGGAATCGTTGTAAAGGGATTTTAGAGCTGTAAGTGGTGGAGACGGACTTGTTTTTTCGGCGACTTTTTTTTCCGCCTTGTTTACCGATTTCTTTTTTGCAGCGACAACTGATGTTTTCTTTTTAGGGGCAGATTTTTTTTTGGGCCCCACTTTCTTTTCTTCACTTGCCATCCTCCAAGCTTAAAGACGAGAAAGATCCACCTTCAATTCTTTTTTATTTGACGTTTGCTTTTTTTCCAAAATACTATATATCCATACCAAATTGGGACAAACTATGAAAATCAATTACACCTGGAAACACTTAGACCGTTCAGAAGCTGCCGAAAAACATGCTGATGAAAAACTAGAACGAGTTACAAAATACGTTCAAAAGATCGTATCCTGTGAAGTATCATTTGAAGCCATTCATGGGGAAATCCACTCTAACATGAAGTTACACGCCGACGGCAACAATTTCAACGCACACAACCAAGACAAAGATGTATATGTTTGTATTGATGGATTGGAAGATAAAATCCTCTCCCAAGTCAGCAAACACCACGACAAAAAAAGCCAACACTAACACACTCATGATTCAGAAGTCGGAAGAAGCACTCACCTACCTTTCTAATGGTGAGTTTGAAACTGCTAAATCACTTTATTCCGTACTTCTGGATCGAGATCCGGAGGACATTGCTTCCATCAGCGGATATTATATTTCCAGCTTTTGGGATCATAGACTTGATTTAATTCTAAAAACAAGGGAAGGAAAAGAAAGAGGGAAACTCCTCCTCGAACTCTTCTCTGACTTTGAATCCGAGATCCGCAAACGTGGGTTTCAAACCACAGATAGTTTTTTTGCCACCCAAGACTGCATTTTAAAAGAAGCCAGAGACCACTTAAAACTTGCCTACCAATGGGAAGGAGCCAATGCTCTCGACAAAGATTTGTTACGTGATCTTGCGGCCGGTCTCATCAAAATCAAAGATTACACAATGGCTTTAGAAGTATTACTTTATGGAGGAAACAAACAATCTCCAGTCCTACTCTATTTTTTAGCAGAGACCCAAGTGATGACGGGAAACGAAAAAGAAGGGATGGAAAACTACCGGAATGCTTTTTTGAATGATCCCCAACTCTTTCCCCATACCATGGTTCGTTGGCCACCGCTTCTCACTCTCATCCAAAAGGCAAGTGAGATCACGGAAAGAGAAGAAGAGATGAAAGAACTCGTTCCTGTCCTTGCTTGGCGAGAAGGTGTCTTTCGTCCTTCTATCAAAAAGGATGAGGCCACCATTCAAATCTGGTTTTCGGAACTGAAACGATTGGCTGATAGTAAAGAAAGAAGTGGTGGGTCGTTTCGCCTGGATGCAAGGATCGAACAGTTGGCACTGGCCATCTTACATTCTGCTGACGACATCCGTTCTCGGGATGCCGTCCAATTTGCAAAAGGATTTGTTTAGGATCTATCTTTCGACAGATTCAATGAGGAGTCGAAGTTCGTCTGCAGCAGACTCCCTTCCTGTTTTTTCATAATACAATTCTAATTCACGAAGCCCATACACTGCCCCTGGAGCAGAACGCAAATGATCGAGTAACACTCGTTTTTGGTAGGATTCACCGAGGTCGATGCTTGTTGGTTCGTTTTGGTAGTTGTTTTGTTCGATGACAACTCCCGCAGTATCGTTACCAGCAAGAGATGGTTCTTGAGAACTGCGGCTTACCAGCACAAACACTAGGCTTAAGGCCATCACAGCAGAAAAGGAATACTGAACCGTTCGGTTTTCGATTAAATCTCGGAAAGTGAAGGAGATCTTTTGGTTGGGTTTGTCGATGGAGACAGATTCTAGGAGGTTCAGAAGGCGGGTGTCGAAGTCGTTTGACATTCGCGGAAGGATGGTGTCTTCCTTTACCTTCACATGTTGGAAAAGGGAACAAATCTTATTTTCCAGAACCACGGTGTCCGTCTCTTCTGGAAAGAGACCTGGATATTGTGAACGAAACCAATCTTTTAAACTCATAAACTTATTTTTCAAAGAACCCTTCTCCCTTTTCGTCTTTCTGGATGAGGTGCTTCAAAAACTCCTTGGCCTTGAAGAGACGACTCTTAACCGTACCTACATTACATTCCATGATCTCAGCAATTTCGTTATACGAAAGATTTTCGAAATAACGAAGTTCCAAAACCTGTTTGTAGGAATCTTCTAAGAGTGCGATCTTATCCATTAGATAACGAGACTCTTCAGAAAGTTCCAATTTTTTTTCATATCCGACACGAGAATCCACAAATTGGTTATCTCCCGAGTCATCCATGGGTTTTTCCCTACCTCTTTTCTTCTTGGCGAGCAAATCCTTGGACTTATTCACCACAATGCGGTAGAGCCAGGTATAAACCCCTGCTTCGGCACGGAAGTTTTGGATGGATTTATAACCGGAAATGAGAGCGTCTTGGACAATGTCTTCCGCATCGTCTCCATCTTTTACCATGGAAACGGCCTTACGGAACAATCGTTCCCGAAATGGAGACACTAAGGTCATGTAGGCAGTAGGATCCCCTGCTTTGATTTTTTGGAGGAGGATTTTTTCCTTCTCCCGCAGGGTCATATTTTTGCCTTCTAGGGGGCGTGGCATCAGGCCTAGAATTTCGAATCCTAGAATTCTATCAATGTTTTTCGGTGCTTTCTTGCGATCTAGATCCGGTGAAACATAGTTTCTAGATCTTTTCTTGTGAGTTTGATGAGAGTGGGCCTGCCATGAGGACAAAGGGATGGATTTTCGCAGTACGACAATCGTTGCAAAAGTTCCCCAATGATGGGGTCAGAGACCTGGTCTCCTTTTTTAATCGCAGACCGACAAGCCACGCATTTGGCCATTTCATCATAGAGTTCTCTTTCTTCCGGGTCTTTGTGTTTGAACCTTTCCCATAAATCCAAAATGGTTTCTGTTTCTTTCCCCGGATCAATATAAGACGGCACTTCTCGTATGAGAACTGTCCCTCCAGAAAATGGTTCCAGGGCGATTCCCAGTTCTAAAAACCGATGCCTTTCTTCTATCATCTCTTCTGCTTCTTCTTTGGTGAGTTCCAATCGGATAGGAGTGAGAAGGCTTTGTGATTTGTAGGCTTTTGATTTTAGATCCCGAAGGACTTCTTCATACCGAATCCTTTCGTGGGCCGTATGTTGGTCGATGATATAGAGTCCGTCTTCCGCTTCGGCAAGGATAAAGGTTTCAAACAAAACCCCATAATGTTTTTTGGGAACAAACAGATTGTGTTTGGTGAGATTTTCACCTAATAAGTGCAAGTTGGTTCCAGCCCCAACTCCTTCGAGAGAAAATCCTTCTCTCCCTTCAATGGTGGTAGGACCAATGAGCGAGTCCCCATCGGTCTGCTGGCTCCCAAACTGACTCCCCTGCCCAAATCCAAAACCAGGGCCCCCATACCGGTTCCCAAGTCCTGAAGTTTCCCCTTCTCGTCCATAAGGGATAGGCATCGAAAGCCTTCGACGCATTTCCAAAAATTCTACCGGAGTGGAAGTTCGCAAAACTTCTGTGATTCCTTGGAAAAGAATTCCCGTGATGGTTTCTTCTGATAAAAACCGAACTTCTTTTTTTTGAGGATGGACATTCACATCCACAAACTCACGAGGGAGATCAAAAAATAGATAGGCATAAGGAAAAGCCCCACCCGGAAGGAGTTCCCCATAACAACGTTTTAGGATTTGGGCCGAAAACTTCAGTTCCACCGAACGGTTGTTCACAAAGAAAAATTGTCCCGTGCGGGAAGATTTATAAAAATCGGGATGAGAGATCCATCCCCGAAGTGTCATTCCATTCCGGCTGGAATGAATGGGCAAAAGATGGTCGCGTAAATTTTCCCCATAAACAGATAACACACGTTCTAGGCCATCTTCCGGAACGACATTCAAAACTTCCTTTCCATTCTGCAAATACCGAAACCCAATATTTGGCTCCGACACCGCCATCGTTTGAACTCGGGTTCTATTTTTTTTCTCTTCCCCGGTTTCAGTTTTTAAGAATTTCCGCCTAACTGGCGTATTATAAAATAAATCTTTGATTTCAATTTTGGTTCCCTGAAAAAATGGGATCTCAATTTCTTCCACCACCTTTCCTTCTTCTACTGTCACACGGTAAGCCGTGCGGTTTCCCGATGTTCCTGATTCCAAAACCATTCGCGAAACAGAAGCAATGGATGCGAGAGCTTCCCCTCGAAACCCAAAAGTGAAAAGATGTTCTAAGTCATGGAAGTCTTGGATTTTGGAAGTGGCATACCGTTTGATGGCAAGAGGCAAATCCTCTTTTTGGATTCCATGTCCATTGTCGGAAACAAGGATCCGGCCGAAACCTGCGGAGTCAGTGGCGATTTCAATCTTTGTGGCACCCGCATCGACGGAATTTTCGATGAGTTCCTTAAGAATCGAATGGGTGGATTCAATCACCTCTCCGGCGGCAATTTGATTGATCAGGTCCGCCGAAAGTGAATGAATGATGCCCATAGGACAATCATTGGATAGGGAAGATCCCTATCCAGAAAAAATTACAGCGAATGGCAGGAAGAACAGGTTCCGGAAACCACAATGTCTACGTGGTTTGCTTGGAATCCTAAACCTTCCCAATCCGTGTCGGCGCTGAGTTTTAGGGGAGCAACATCCAAAACTTTTCCGCATCCACTACAAAGTAAATGGGAGTGGTCTTCCAAAAAGGCATCATAACGAACTGAGTCCGATTCGATATTCAGTTTGTTTACCATTTGATTGGCGACCAGATATTCCAAAGAATTGTAGACCGTTGCGAAACTAATTTTGTCTGCTTTCCCGCGAACCGATTCAAAAACCATCTTTGCTGTGGGGTGGTCTTTTCTTTCTTTTAAGTCGTTAAAAATAAGTTCTCTGTGTTTGGTGAGTGCTTTCATACGATTCCCTTACCTCTACCTCACTTGCAAATAATCACAGGGTCAAATGGAAATTGGTTTTTAGAATCTTTCGAGAAATTGATATTTGTCAATAAGGAGGCTTTATGCCCGCATCAATCGACCAGTTCAAATCCTCTCTCTCTGTTTGGGCGAGTGGAGTTTGCGTAATTACTTATGCATCTTCTAGTAAAAAAGGAGGAGTCACTGTTTCTAGTTTTTCCTCTGTTTCCTTAGAACCGCCGTTAGTTTTATTCTGTTTGGCCAAAGACTCTCACGCCAAAGAGGCCATCGAAAATGCCGGAAACTTTGCCGTGAATATTCTTTCTGTCGAACAAAAACAAATTTCCGCTGATTTTGCTTCTGGTTCCCTGGACAAAGCGGCTGTTTTGGAGGGATTAAACCCCGAAACACTCACCACAGGTGCCCCCATTTTGCGGGATTCATTGGCCTCACTCGACTGTAAGGTGAACCAATGCATCGAGGCTGGAGACCATTGGATCTTCATTGGTCTTGTGGAAGCAGTGGTCACGAAGGAAGGTTCTCCCCTCCTCTACTTCAATCGCAATTATAGGGAACTCGTTTAAGGAAACAGTATGGAAAAAGAGAAAGTGAATCTGGAAGATGCCAAAGAACATGGACTTACAGAAACTGAATTTGTAGAGATCCAAAAAATCTTAGGAAGAATGCCCAACTCCACAGAACTGGGGATTTTCTCGGCCATGTGGTCGGAACACTGCTCTTATAAAAATTCAATTTTAAAATTAAAAACCCTTCCTACGAAATCGGACAAACTCCTTGCTGCGGCCGGAGAAGAAAATGCCGGAGCTATGGACATCGGTGACGGCCTTGCTGTTGTATTCAAAATCGAAAGCCACAACCACCCCACCGCTGTAGAACCATACCAAGGGGCAGCCACTGGAGTGGGTGGAATTATGCGAGATATCTTTACTATGGGTGCTCGCCCCATCACATCCCTCAACTCACTTCGGTTTGGTGATCCAAAAGAACCACGTAACAAATATTTGCTGACTCGTGCTGTCAAAGGGATTGGTGATTATGGTAACTCTCTCGGGATTGCTGTGGGTGGGGGGGAATTATTCATCCATCCTACATTCACAAAAAACCCTCTAGTGAATGCCATGACAGTGGGAATTGCCCGCCACGACCAAATGGCTTCTGCTTCTACCAAAGGAATGGTGGGAAACAAAGTTTATATCGTAGGAGCGACAACAGGCCGAGACGGAATCCACGGTGCAAGTTTCGCCTCCAAAGACCTAACGAAAGAATCCGAAGAAAAAAGATCTGCTGTGCAAGTGGGAGATCCCTTTATGGAAAAACTTCTGATGGAAGCCTCCCTCGAAGCCATCCAAAAGAATCTCCTTGTGGGCATCCAAGATATGGGGGCTGCAGGAATTTCTTGTGCTACTTCGGAGATGAGTGCCAAAGGAAAAACCGGAATGGATGTGGACTTAAACAAAGTTCCGCTCCGCGAATCCGATATGAACGCTTATGAAATTATGTTATCTGAATCCCAAGAACGGATGCTTGTCATTCCAGAAACGGGAAAGGAAGAGGAACTGGTATCCATCTTCCACAAGTGGGGACTGAACGCTGTAGAAATTGGAACAGTGACAGATGACGGAATCCTTCGGATCAGAAAAGATGGATCCCTCAAAGCAGAAATTCCAGCAGACTCCCTCGTTCTTGGTGGTGGGGCTCCGCGGTATGTGAGAGAAGAAAAAAGACCAGCTTACCTAGATGAGGTGGTGAAGTTTGATCCCAAAAAAATCCCAGACTTACAAGCAGATACTGTCTCCCAAACCTTAAACAACCTTCTCTCTTCTCTCAACATCACTTCCCGTAGACCACTCTACGAACAGTATGATACCGAAGTTGGCCTTGTGAAAGTGGTCGAACCCGGCGAAGACGGGGGACTTGTTCGGATTCCTGGAACCAAAAAAGGAATCGCTGTTGCCACAGACTGTAACTCTCGTTATACGTATCTAAACCCTTATGAAGGGGCACAAATTGCCGTTTGTGAATCCGCAAGAAACGTAGCCTCCACAGGGGCCGAACCTTATGGGGTTACAAACAACCTAAATTTTGGAAACCCCTACATCCCAGAAAACTATTACATCTTCAGTGAATGTGTGCGTGGACTTGGGGATGCGTGCCGTTTCCTTGGGCTTCCTGTCACTGGTGGTAACGTATCCTTTTACAATGAATCACCCGAAGGACCCGTTTTCCCGACACCTACCATTGGTATGGTGGGAGTGATTGATGATGTTGCCAAAGGCCTCCACACCTACCCTCGCACAAAAGAAACGGTAAATTATGCCCTAGTTGGAGAATTCAAACCTTCCATCTCGGCATCGGAATACCTCTATCGTTTCCATGGTTTGGATACTGGTAAAATCCCAGAAATTTCCCTCGCCAAAGAAAAGGCAACCATTGATACCCTTATTGATTGTAGAAAAGAAGGACTTCTCACTTCCGCCAAAGATCTGTCACTCGGTGGCCTCCTAGTAGCACTTGCAAAGATTGTGATCTCAGGAACCCAAGGATTGGAAGTCAACCTAGAAGGATTACAAACAAAGTTCCCACGTTTCGACGAACTTTGTTTTGGTGAAACAGGAGCTTCTTTTGTTGTGAGTTTCCTTGCTAAGGATGAAGAAAAAGTAAAAGCCAAATACGAAAAGGCGGGACTTTCTTTTTATCAATTAGGTAAGTCCAATTCCAAATCTTCCCTTTCCGTCAAAGGAAATGGATTTCAATGGGAATGGACAACTAAGTCTTTAGAAACAGAATTTGAAGTGGGACTTAAAAGTTATTTCGAATAGACAAAACTAAAATTACAGAGAGGATAGGCCGGATGCGCCTGTCCTTTCTTTTCCTTGTTTTTACTTTATTTTGCATTCAGTGTACAAGTATCGCCAAACGACAGGAATATGAAGACTCCCTCCGAGCCTACAAAAAAGCCAACCTAGACAAAGCCATCGAGTATCTCCCGACAGAGGAACGAAAAGGATTTATTTCCGTTTTAGAAAGGGCCCATTTGGAATTTCTAAAAGGGGGATCCGATTACAAAAATCTTGAAAAAATTGCGAATGAGAGTAAGGAACGCCTTCGTTTCAGTGCCTCACGTTCTCTAAAGTCCTTTTTCTATATGGAAACCGAAGAAGGATACTATGCCTCCGAAGCAGAAATCATTTACTTACACATCCTACTTGGACTTTATTATGTAAGAGCCGGGGATTATGAAAAAGGAAAAATCCAAGCACGTTATGCGGGGAATCTCTTAAGTGGGGAATGGAGTGCGGAAGGACAATTTGATGACCCCACCTTACGTCTATTACTTGCCTCCCTCTGGCTTACCACGGACTCTATTGAAGAAGCAAAAGTAGACTTTCGAAGAGCAAGCCAACTAAAACCTCATTCGGCTACCTTACGGGCGATGGCAAACGATAGGTACGCACCGAACGAAGAATTCATGCTTATCTTTGGTGGACCCGGTGCGGAACCAGAAATGGATCCTTCAGCCCACTTAAATTTTATCCGAGGCTTACGAAATCTAAAATTCCGACAAACAGGCAAACAATCTCAACTAACACTCATAGATGTTTCAGGAAAAACCTCTCTCGTTTTAGAAAAAGACACTTTAGGTTGGTATGAACGCCACCTCATCCGAGACAATGAAATCTCAGAACTCATCCAAGACTCCAAATACTTCCAATTGGTATCAGCCAGTGCTTTAAAAGAAGGAACCAAAGGAACGGTCAAGGTCACAGGTGCCATACTTGCGAGCGGCACCATTGTAGCACTCGGTGCGGGGGTTGTGTATGGAGGGGCAGAAATACAATCTAAAGAACTGGCGGGAGTCGGAGTTGCAATCATGATCGCCGGTTTTAAATTGGGTGCGAAATGGATCGAAACTTCCTATGATGATGCCAGAAGGAATATTAGAAAGGATTTAGATATTTCCGATGAATACCGTTATGTTCGATTCTTTCCCGAATATGTTTGGATTGGAAAATCGAAAGCGGCACTCACCAACCCCCAACTCATACTGAGCCAAGAAACCCTTCCCTATGTTTTAAGTCCTGCGATGGGAAAACGCAAAGTTCGGTTTGGTTTTTTCCCGGACAATCAAAGGCCATAACCTTCCACCCGACTCGTTTTTAAAAAATTGGTTTGTTCCGACCAAACGATTTGGTTTGTTTCCAAACTCACAAGAAATAGTGTGACTGTGATGTATTGGATGCGAGACCCTGCTTCATAATTCACAACTTCATTGATCTCACCTTTAATTCGGTGCGACGGTGATTTGAACTTTCCAACCGCCAAACGAGAATCAGCTGATACCATTCCCGTTTTCCCAAAGGCCATCTCTGTTGCCGCCTCTTCTCTGATAGATGTATCCACAAAAGGAACCTTATCTTTTGTGAGTTGGTTTAAAATTTCATTGGTAATGAGTTTGGTATCAATATGTTCTGATGTGGAATTTTGCAAAGACTTCCATTCCAAATACCCGACCTTCAAATCCTTTTTGTAGTAAGTGGATAAAGAATGACTCATATTCCGAACCGTTTCTTTAACCTCTACAACTCCCCACTGTTTGGTGGCCTTGGCCTGGTCTGTTTTCTGATAGGAAACGGTAGAACAACTAACAAATAAAAACGAAATTAAGAACGAGAGGAATAAAATACGCATTGGGGAGAGTTTGGTGGGGGTTCGGGAGTTTGGCAAGAAAGAATGTGGGTATGGTGCTCCCCGCCCGATTTGAGGGTGGGGAACTAGACCCGCCACCCAATGGTTTTCCTTTACCACGAATGCCCAAAACTTGCCACCACCAATCCAAATCTTCCGATTTTTATTTGAAAAATGTTCATACTTTCGCATGGTTTTCTTTTTTTCAGGGCGCCTCCGATCTGTTAGCGGGCGAAACATTAAACCTATCGGGACCGGGCCACTCCGGGATCCGCTTTTCGCTCCCGTCCTCCGGCGCTTCCCGCCAAAGGACCAAGCCCTTCGTCTCCCTGGCGCGGAACTTAGGTCGTTATTTCAAAATTTGGCAGTCGCTCGTCAAAATATTGTCTTGAAACTTTCTCTTTTCTTTCCAAACTACTGGATTAACTTATGGGTAAATTTTTAATTCGATTCAGCTTTCTCCTCGTCCTCCTCGCCATTTTGTTCGCGGGTTACACTTGGCTCACACTCCAATGGAGTTATTCCGAAGGAGACCGTGCGGGTTACATCCAAAAACTTTCTAAAAAAGGTTGGGTTTGCAAAACTTGGGAAGGGGAAATGGCCCTTGTCACAATGCCAGGAACAATGACTGAAAAGTTCTACTTCAGCATTCGGGACGAAGCCATTGCAGACCAATTGAATGGATCCATTGGCAAACGAGTGGTTTTAGAATACGAAGAACATGTCGGAGTTCCCTTTAGCTGTTTTGCGGAAACCAGTTATTTTGTAACCGGTGTCAAAACCGTCCAAGAAGTCCCTCCTCTATAACTCGATAAGTTCCTTCCTATCTAGATATTTCCCTGTAATGTCTAGATAGGCCATCTTCCCCCAGTCCAACTTTCTTTTTCGAAATCATCACATCCGTGGATAGGAGCCCTTCACTCGAAAGTCTTACGCGTTTTTAAAGGCCTAGGGCATCCGACCAATTTCTCTGTTTGCATCGATCCCCCCACACTCATTCCAGAACTCCCTTCCTAAATACCCGCACCACACCGATAGTTTTTGTGACCCAAGCATTTTAAAAGAAGCCAGAGACCACCCTTCCCTCTCCAAGACGAAAACCCAGTTTCGAATTCCCTAACATCACTATATCCTCCCTATTGAAAAGGTAAGTGAGTTTCCTTTTTCAGTGGGTAAAAAAGGAAACTCGGGTGCAAATTCCACTTTACATATTTTTACTATACATATAATTAGTATAATGATTCTCGCGGAACAAACCCATACTTCTACGAATGTCTATGAACCCATCCAAAACTGGAATGGGAAAGATCTCGGCCTCCTCACTGGAAACAGAGGAATGTATCGGATTGCTCATTTTTGGCAGTATGCCTTAGTTTGTTCGGGTTTTCAGGTTTTTAATTTGGATTGTGCCATTCGTTTCAATCCCTTTACCATCGCAGAGGAAACACGAAAACAGAATTTGGCCCCAGAACCATTTTTGGAACAAATCCAAATTCAAAGGGCCTTCACTCCCTATCAGATTTTGGATGCACTCCAAAAGATGCTAAGTTCAAAAGAAGAAAATACCGTCTATTTCTTACTCGCTCCCTGCAAACAATTTTTAGATGGAGATGTCAAGGATGACGAAGGTTTGTTTTTATTGAATTTAATGTTAGAGTTCATCAAACAATTTCCTTCTGAAAATGTTCCACTACTCATTATTGAATCTTGGAAATATTCACATAAAAATTTTCAAATCTTTTTTCCAAAACTATTACGGACAACACAGAATCTATGGGAACTTAAAATGGAAAAAGATTTTTCTCGCATTCGTACAAGAAAAACTTCCATTACAGGACATTGATATGGGAAGAACCATAACACCCTACTCTCGCCAGATGTCACAGATAGAAGAAAACCTATCTGACTTTCGCAAAGCACTTCGAAAATCTGACCAAGAAATATTTGATGGCCTAATCCGAACGGCCAAATTACAGGTGCAAGCTGGTGTTATGGCATCCCTACCTTACCCCATTGATTCGATGATGTTATCCATGCTCATTGAACTAAAAAAAGATATTACAGAACTAAAGAAACGTCTAGAAAAAATTCCAGATCAGTAAGGCACATATAAATGTTATGGAAACATTCAAAGGTTACTTGTTTGATATCTACCACTCGGAACAAAAAATTTACCTTTGGATAAAGTCAGATTCAGGAGAACTCAAACTATTTTTTGACGAATTTTACCCTATTATTTATGCAGATGCTTCCCCTAGCATTCTAAAAAAACTAGTTAAGAGGTTCTATGAACTAGATGCACTAGCAGAAATACCAACCGTCACAGAAAAACGTCTTTTTTATGAAAACAAAAGCATCCCTGTTCTCAAGTTAGTAATTTCCAAACCACAACTTTTACCAAAAATCACAAACAAATTATTTCATCTGTATGGAAAATATGATATCTATCACTCCGATATAGAAATCACGACAGGTTATATGGTAGAAAAGGATATTTACCCCCTTTGCTACTTAGAAATTGGTTACGAAAGTACAAAAAATGATCTCGCCCGTATTAAAACCATTCAATCTCTTACAGATATCCATGAGTTAGATTACAAAATTCCTAATTTAACTACGATATCGCTTAGTTTGGAAAAAAGCCACAGAATCCCTCTCGAAAAGAATGCATTGCTGGTAAAAACGAGTAATGGTAATTACAGAATCCCAACAAACAATTCATCAGAACTCATTCATGAGCTAAACAGTATATTTAAAAAACATGATCCAGATATGATTCTATCTGAATTTGGGGACCAAATTATATTCCCATATCTTTTTAAAACCGCCCAAGACAATCACATAACAACAGAATTTGACAGAGACAAAACAAGCACAATACGACGTTCGATACAAACAAAAGGAACTAGTTTTAATACTTATGGAACCATCGTATACAGAGCTCCATCTTACCCACTTTTTGGGAGATGGCACATAGATTCAAAAAACGGCTTTGTTTATAAAGAAGCAGATCTTATGGGAGTGATAGAGTTAGCACGTATCTCTCGTTTGCCCATTCAGAAAATGGCACGAGCTTCCACAGGAAAAGCGCTCACCTACATAGAAGTAGATGTTGCCTTACGAATGGACTACTTAGTACCTTGGCAAAAAAGTGCTTTAGAAGCACCCAAAACCGCCTTAGAACTGCTAAATGCCGATAAAGGAGGACTTGTCTTTCAAGCAGACACTCGAAATGGATTCGTATTGGAGAATGTAGCCCAACTGGATTTTTCACAAATGTATCCCAAAGTTATGGTCTTACATAATATTTCTCCAGAAACCATCAACTGCTTATGTTGTAGAGATGATCCAACAACGGAGACAGTGCCTTCTCTTGGATACCGAATTTGCAAAAAAAGAAAGGGAGTCGTCTCCGAAGCATTATCTCACATTGTAGAAAGAAGAACCTATTATAAAAAACAAAGTAAAGAAATAAACCATCCAGACAAATCCAACATAGACCAAAAACAATCTAGCTTAAAATGGATGCTCGTCACTTCATTTGGTTATTTGGGTTACAGGAATGCAAAATTTGGAAAATTAGAAAGTCATGAATCAGTAACTGCCTTTGGAAGAGAAAAATTAATCATAGCAAAAGAAGTAGCCGAAGATTATGGATACAATCTTATACATGCAATTACTGATTGTATTTTTATACAAAAGGAAGATAGGTCTCCTATACAAACAGAAAACCTAGAAGAAGTTTGTCGGCTCATCCAACAGAAAACAAAGATAGCAATGGATATCGAAGGTATCTTTTCTTGGGTCTCTTTTCCGCCATCCACCACAGATCAAAAAATGCCTGTTGCCAATCGTTATATGGGGCGTTTTATGGATGGAAAATTTAAAGGAAGAGGAATCATTTTAAGGCGAAAAGACTATCCCATTTATATAAAAAATGCACAAGCAGAAATGGTTCGATGGATGTGTAGATTTGAAAGCATCAAAGAAATGCAGTCACACGAATCAGAAATTTTAGAAATATTCAAAAAATGTGATGAACCACTTTCACGAGGATCTGCCAACTGGAAAGATCTCCTCTTACAAAGATCAACATCCCAAGATCCAGAAGGTTATACAGTAGATGCACCCAGTGCCGTCGCAGTCAAAGACTTATTAGAAATGGGAGTCCGTGTTCAAGCGGGAGAAAAGGTTAGATACTTAGTAGTGAATCAAAAATCTCATCAAAAAGGGGAAAGATATAGAACTGAGGAAAGAATCGAAAACAAAGACCTTCTAAATATCATAAGATATGATAAAAATTACTATAGAAAACTACTCCTCAGATCATTCAAAGAAATATGGTCAAGCCTAGCCAGCTTCAAAAATTTCGAAGACTTAATTAGCGACGAACAGCTATTACCATTCTAAATATTAAAAAAACTAAATTAAAATTTAAAATTATCAATATATACAAATTTTCTTTTATTGCATAAAACCAAAAAAAATATATTAAATCGCAATAAAAAAATACCTGTTAGATGCGAATTTCTAGCACTGATTCAAAAAACGTTTGCGTAAACGCTTACAGAAAAAAGACTCAGATTCGTTTTTCACCAAATGGGACTCAGGGGGCGAAGCTATGCCCACTGCCCCAGGAAAAACCGAATTCTTTTCTCCAAGAAAAAGAGAAGCGAAAAACTATTATGTCTCATTAGAAGCTTGGGCGAAAGCAGATAACAACCAGAACGGGCTAAATAAACGAATAGCGCATAAATGGGAAAAAAGTGAAATAAACGCTATTCGGGTACGAATCAAGTTTTGAGCAATAAACGCACAACGTTAAGGCTACTTGGGGAAAGTAATAGCCGAACTTCTATACAAGAAGAAACCAGAATTGAGACGATAAACGAAGGACGCTTCAATTATAGTTCGTTATGCGAAATTCTTTAAACTATTAATAAAGGAAAAAATTAATGAACCCTATTGAAACAGAGTATAAAGGTTACCTATTTAGATCTCGTTTAGAAGCTAGATGGGCTGTATTCTTTGATCATTTTGGTTTTCCTTTTGAATATGAAAAAGAAGGATATAATTTAGATGGAAGATGGTACCTCCCAGATTTTTGGTTACCTAATTGGGATTGCTGGTTAGAAATTAAACCAGATATTCCAGACCTAAGAGGACCAGAGAAAGAAGAATATATTCTATGTAGCAAATTAGCTCAAAAGAATAAGAAAAATGTTATACTAATAGGTGGTAATCCTTGGTCTAACGACGAATCTATAGGCGATTATCAAATGCATAATCTTGAATACGGTATTGCATTATTTACAATTCCGGAACTTGTTTCAGAAAAATTCAATTTCGATACTAGTATATACAAAAAAAACGTTATAAACATAGTTGACCAAGGTATCGAATCATCAATAAATGAAACTTTTTACAATGATGATGACTATTTATATGGAGTATTATTGAGAGCAAAAGAACAATATCCTGAAATTTTTCCTCAAGGTTTGCCAAAAAAAGGAGACATTAAAAATATGATCGAATCTGATAAGAAATATTACTTAAAGAAATATGGCGATCATAATCCTAATTGGAAATACGGAATTGCAGAGCAAAAACTAGGATTTTCTGTTATAAATAACAATCTTTTAATATCCTCTCTTCCTACTCATGTAAAACCAGACGAGCAATTATTAAAAGCATTTAAAAAAGCAAGACAAGAGCGGTTTGAAAGAAAATAAAGAACTTCGCATAACAGCGCCTTAACGCTTCGCTTCGGCACAAGGCCTCGCTCGGTCTGCGACACATAGGCTTCTGGCACTCCCCTTGCAGTCGCAAGTGTCGTTCCAGTCCCTAACGTCCCGTTACCGGGACTCAGGGCCAGCCTACGTCGTTAAGGCTAGTTCGTTATACGTCAGTATCAGCAAAATAAATTTATGAAACTAGAATCTGCAATAATCCACTGGGTTCCCAATAAAAATAGTGATAGCTCTTTCGAATTATCAGAAAATCGGTCAATACTTTTTGATGCGAAATTCTGGGGAAAAAGAATCGAAGAGTCATTGTTAAAGAATTATACAATAGAAGTACAAGATATTCCAGAAACACCAAGCACAGTTATTCAAAATATAAGACTTATTAAATCTGCAAATGATAAAGGATTTATAGAATATTCTCAAAGAATTGCATCAATTCTCTATGATGCACAAAATAAAGCGGGAATTTCAGATGGTTTCCTAATTATTTTTACAGGAGAAAGAAACGGAAAAGATTTTGTATGTATGTTAAAATTAGAAGGAATGCAAGGCAGCGAAGCTGATTTCAATAAACAGAGGAAAGCATATGAAATGAAATCACTTGAAAAAGTATTAATAACAAATAAAACAAAAGTTTTTAAGATGGCTTTTTTCGAGTTTGATAATGGCAATTTAATGCATACATACGTAATGGATGATCAGATAAATAGGCAAGAAGTTTCAAAATTTTGGTTAGTTAGATTCCTTGGATGTCGTTTTCCTCACACTACCGAATATTATACTCGTTCTTTCTACGAATTCATAAGCAAATTTGCCGGAAACAAAAGAATCGATAGCGTAGAATCACTGAAAATTCTGAGCGGATTATATGCAGAATTGACGAGCAATAATAAAACTTTATCCCTCGCAAAATTCGCTGAAGAATATATCCCAGATACAGCACTAGAAGAATTTAATAAAGAGAGTGACAAAACAGATATCCCTAAAGCAAAGTTTCCCAAATCAGTTAATGAGAAATTACGCAAACTAATTAAAATAAGAAAATTCACATTAGAAGAAGGAATTACAATCCAAATCCCACAAGCATCCTTAGATTCGAAAGTAATAGTCAGAATAGAGGAAGTTAAGGGGGAAAGAATTCTTATTCTCAAATCTAAGATAATTAAAGAGTCCCCTTCTAAGTAATATAGCTGAAACCGACGTATAACAACGGGGAAACGCTTCGCTTCGGCACGAGGCCTCGCTTGGCCTGCGGCACATTCCTCTCCGTCACGCTTCTCGCTCCGCAAGAAGTCGCGCCGACGCTAACGCCTACTACGTAGGCTCAGCTACGAGGAACGTCGTCTCCCCTAGTTCGTTAATTGCAATTGGTAAAATCAGAAAAGAAAAGACGCGCGCAAATTTTCTAAAGAAAAATATAGCCATTATTCTGCATTGAAATCATTTCCTTATCACTAAATATTAATTTTCATAATGACAAATCAAAAAGAAAAGAAGAAGAAATTGAAGAAAGTTTATCTCACTTTTCCTCTTATAATTTCCAAGTTCCGTAATATATCAATTATCATTAATTTTAAGAAATAGAAAGAACTCAAATTCTTAATTAAAGCACTTTCTCAGTCATTTAGCTTTAGTTTAAAAAAATAAATAAAGAAAGTAGAAAATGAATGAAAAACTATTTGTATATTTTTCATCCTATTAATTCTAAGTTTCGTTTTAAATCTTTTTTCATTATTTTTAAGATAAAAAGATAAACTCCGAATTTAAATTATAATAACTTCTATTTCAATTTACATTAATTTTTGAAATATAACATGAAGAGAAAGAAAAAAAATTCGGCTTTTCATCTTATTAAATTATTTCTTCGCTTTAAATCTTTTATCATTAATTTTAAGAAAAGGAAAATGATCGAAAATTTGCGCACTAGATTCTATATTCTTCGTATCGGATTAAGTTTTGGTTCGTTACCAACTGCAATTAACAACGGCTTACCGCTTCGCTGCGGGACTGCCGCCCTTGCTCGGCCTACGGCAAATTTCCCGCTTTTCCTAACGCCTCTTTCAGAGGCTCAGGGCGGGAAACTTCGGAAAGCCTATTTCGTTATGCGAAATCGAAAACATGAATAACCCAATCCGAATAAAATTCGAAACCGATATAAGACGCCTACTAGAAGATTATCAATTCACTTCTTTTAGTGGACATCCGTATTATACGGGGAAAGCGAGAGAATCTCTTCTATCGTCATTCCTATCAAACTATCTGCCAGAAGATTTTTCAATCGCCAATAATTGTTTTCTAATTGATAGTTATGGAAATTTCTCTAATGAATGTGATATTATAATCTATTCTAAAAAAGCTATAAAACAGATTTTAACTAATCTTGAATATATACCGATTGAAAGTGTTTTTTTTGTTATTGAAGTAAAAACCATTTCAACACCCGAAGAAATTAGGAAAAGCCTCGAATCTGCACAAAAGATAAAATCTTTAAAAAAATCAAAGGCTACCAAGAATAACCATAAAATAACATTTTGTTATTTCGCTTATAATTCTAAATCTGAAAGAATAAAATCCGATTTCCAAAAATTAATCGAGCTATCAGGGGGTTTTTCTCCGTTTTGTCCAATTGATGTTCTCTGCATTGCTAATAAAGGATATTACTATTTAAGTCTCGAAAACCATCATGACTATGGATTATTAAATTATGCTTGGTCGATGGTCGAAGCTGAAATTGCCTTCAATATTAAAATTTTCTTTATAGGTATATTAAACTCTATTAATCAAGATTTTCAAATTGGTTATTATGCAACTGAATATGGACGTTTTAATTTTATCTATTACAACGATATTTTCAATAAGATTGAAATTAAAGAGGACAGAATTGAAGCTTTTAATTCGATACAAATAGCTTCCGAGAACGGAGATCACCTGAAATGTATTAAAATATTTGAGGAAAATTTCTCCGATGAAGAAATAAAAAGAATTCTTCCACCATTAATCAAGAATTTCTATTCATTTAATCTTCAAAATTCAGCAATCTATTGCATAAGATATATATTGCAAAAATATTCAACAGATATTAATTATATTGAAAAAATCAAGAAAATTTTCAATGTATAAATTCGACTTCGCATAACAGCGCCTTAACGCTTCGCTTCGGGTCTTCGCCCTCGCTCGGTCTGCGACACATAGGCTTCTGGCACTCCCCTTGCTTACGCAAGTGTCGTTCCAGTCCCTAACGTCCCATTCGGGACTCAGGGCCAGCCTACGTCGTTAAGGCTATTTCGTTATACGCCATAGACAAAATAATTACAAGGACCAAATAATGGACAAAAATGATTTCGCACATAATTCTGAAAACTTTGATGAAATAAAAAAATATATCGGAATCAAAGATATTCTTAGTGAAAATGAAGCCCAAACGAGATTTGATACAATAGATAGAATAATAAAGGAATTTCTTAATTGGCGCCATGGAACAATAAAAGTAGAGGAATATACAACTGGAAAAAAAAATGGATTTATAGACTATACACTTCAGTCGGGAGACAATTTATTAATTATTGAAGCAAAAAAAATTGGCGCATCTTTTCCCTCACCAACTCATAAAGAAAAGTTAAAACTCGCCGGAACCCTTCTATCTCAGGGGGAAATAGCTGACGCCTTAGAACAAGCACATCAATATGCGCTAAATAAATCAGCAACGCTTGCGATCGTCACAAATGGGCTATGCTGGTGTTTCTATCCATTAATTGGTTACAATGAAGATACACAGGCAACTTTACTTTTTCCATTTACAATACAAGGTCATGCTGAAAAACTTTTTAATACTCTATCAATTTATGCAGTAGAAAACGGGTCTCTATTAAATTTAAATCAATCAATTGAAAATATAGATAATCGATTAATTTCTGTAGTTACAAACGGAGACCATCGAATTGAAAGAAACAATTTAGCAGACCACATTGCCCCTGCATTAGATCGCGCCCTTCATTCAGAATCAGTTCTAAACAATCCTTATTCTCTTGAATGGATATTTGTATCAACTGAAGCTAGAACAAAATTCGATAAGACTCTTGGCATACATTTATCAGATATAAAATCAGCTTCAATATCGCCAGCGAAAAGAATCAATAGAGAAAAAAACAACGACCACCTTTCAAATATCTTAAAAACTTCTCAAACAATTAACACCCCACCTCTAACTTTAATTATAGGTCCAGTAGGAGCAGGGAAGACAACTTATTTAAAGCATTTTGAATATGTTTCTGGCAGAAGCCAAATAGTAGAAAACAATATAATTTGGCTATATATCGATTTTGAAGAAATGGGACCAAGTAAATCTCCAAAAGATTTCATTTATGCCAAGCTTAAAGACTTTTTGGATATAAAATTTTCAACGAATGAATTCACTTACAAAACATTGGTCGAACCAGCTTACAAAACCAAAATAGATTCATTATTAAAATCTGTATTTGCGCCTATAAAAGAAAACAAAGCACTTGTAGATGAAAAAATTTCAAATTTAATTCAAGAAGATTATGAAAAAGTAGAACCCTACATAGAAAAATTATTTACTTATTTATCGTCAATCAAATCAGTCTTTATCATATTAGATAATACCGACCTATATGAAAATGATGAACTTGAAACGAATGTATTTGCAGAAGGCTTGTCGCTTTCAAAAAGAATCAAAAGCAATATTATAGTAAGCATAAGAGACAAAACATATATTAAACATAGTTCAGACTCTACATTCGATGCATACGAACTTCGAAAACTTTGGCTTGATCCACCACCATTAAAGTCAGTCCTAAAAAAAAGACTAAGTTATGCTAGATATGTATTAAGGGAAAAACCTGTAAAAATCACATTTGCTAATGGCATGCAATTAGATGTTCCAGATCTGGGTGATTTCTTTGAAGTTGTTCAATCAGGAATACTAAGCGGAGATGCTGGCGATTTCATTGAATCATTATCTGATATGAATATACGACGTGGGATTTCTTTAATCATGAATTTCCTAACATCTGGACATATTAATGCAGACAAGGCGATCCGTGTTTATTTAGACGGCAACAAGTTTATTTTCCCATTTCAAGAAATATTTAAAGGCACTGTTTTAGGTCAATGGAAATTCTATAAAGAAGAAAGAGCAGAGGCAATAAATCTTTTTAATTCAGTAAACCAATCAAAAAAATTAAAACTCATTAGAAAATTCATATTAAATTTCATGTATTTAAAATCTCAAAGCGAAAAAACAATGGAATTTAAAGTAGCAGAAATGCATCAGTTCTTTCAACCTGCAGGTTTATCAGAAATGGCGTGTGTAAAAGAACTTAATTTTCTATATAAAAAATCACTTATAAGAAATATAACACCAAAAGAAATTGAAATAGACTCAATTATAACTCTAACGAAAACAGGTGGATATTACATTAACAACTTAATAAATAGATTTCAGTATACAGAATGCTGCATTTATGACACGCCAATCGAAAACAAAGTAGTTTGGGAGAACTTAATTTCTGTTACTCATTTGATTCATAATGAAACAAATATTTATGATAGAATGCTTAAAAGAAGAGAACGGATAATCATTTTTTTAGACTATGTAATTCAACTAGAAAATGAATTTTTACAAGACTTTTCTAATAATTCAAATTTACTCACACTCAACAAAACAAAGCAATTGCTCATTGATGAAATTGATTTTGCATTGCGAAAAATAAAAGGCCACGAAACACGCCACCAACACTGAAAATAGTCTACGGCGTATAACAACGTGGAAACGCTTCGCTTCGGCACGAGGCCTCGCTTGGGCTGCGCCACATTCCCCTTCTGGCACTCGCTTGCATACGCAAGCTACGTGACCAGTCCCTAACGTCCCGTTCGGGACTCAGGGTCGGGGAACGTCGTCTCCACTAATTCGTTATGCGCTATGCTTTGAAATTAACAGGATAAAATAAATATAATGGAAAAGAGATATCAAGTATTCGTTAGTTCAACATATGCAGATTTAAAAAATGAAAGATCTGCAGTGATTCAAACAATTATGGAGATGGATTGCATTCCTGCTGGTATGGAATTATTTCCAGCAACAGATGAGGAGCAATGGGAATTTATAAAAAAAGTAATAAATGATTGCGACTACTATATAATCATTATCGGCGGAAGATATGGATCAATTGGATCAGAAGGCTTAAGTTACACCGAAATGGAGTATGATTATGCAATTGAGGCAGGCCTGAAAGTAATAGCGTTTGTTCATGAAGAACCAGATTCATTACCTTTAGGAAAAATGGAGTCAGATCCTGAATTCAAGGAGAAACTTATTGCATTTAGAAATAAAGTATCAACAGGAAGATTAGTGAAAATGTGGTCTAATCCTGAACATCTACCAGGAATGGTATCCTTATCATTACAACGAACTATCAGAATTTTTCCAGCATTAGGATGGGTACGGGCTAGCAAAACTAACAATGAAGATATTTTAAAAGAAATTAATGAGTTACGAAAGGAAAATCAGATATTTAAAAACCAAATCGACGACTATAAAAAAAATTCAAAACCAAAGTTAGAAAACCTAGCAACACTAGATGAAAAAGTAACTCTAAATCTAAATCGATGGTCAAAAATGGATAAAAAATATAATAGTTTCGAGAAAGAAATTACTTGGAAACGATTAGCACTATGCTTTCTACCATACTTACTAAATTGTCCAAGCGAACAAGCTGCTCGACGTAATTTAGAAAATGCTCTTTCTGAAGAATTTCAAACCAGCGTAGATGGAATATTTGATCAAGATTTTTTAACAATTAAAATTCAATTCAAGGCATTAAACTATATTCAAACAGAATACAGCAAAACTACCAAGGGAGATGCTGCTTGGTTTTGGACGTTGACGAATCTTGGACAACAATTTTTACTAAAAGAAAGAACAATAAAAACAAGTAGATAAACAAAGCACAGCGCATAACAGCAGCTAACCGCTTCGCTTCGGGACGAGCCCTCGCTCGGTCTGCGACACATAGGCTTCTGGCACTCCCCTTGCCTGCGCAAGTGTCGTGGCCAGTCCCTAACGTCCCGTTCCGGGACTCAGGGCCAGCCTACGTCGGTTAGCCTAGTTCGTTAGCCGCAATGATTTAAAAATTGATTTAATTTAGAAACAAGTTTAAATTTCATTACTTTGAATTTAGAAAAAAATCTATATTAATAATCTTACACTAATTAATTTACTAGAAAGAAAAATTTCCAATTAACGTTTCCTAATAAAAAATGCAAACTTTAAAATGCGGAATACATAACATATTTATTAAAATAACGAGGAGCTTATGCTAAAAAAAACATTACAAATCTCAATCTTATTTTTTTTCCTATCCTGTCTGGAAAGTAAATATGAATTACCGTATTCAAACAGAGATTTAGACCTTACAAAAAAAACATTTCAATGTTTTACTGAACTTTCTAGCACCGCTTTTACACCAGAGCCGTCTTATGAACCAATTAAAAAGAAAAGTATATCGATAAGTAAGACTGATAAAACTACTTTTAGCTTTTATGCAGATTTATCAAAAAATAATATTATTGTTAATTACCAAGGTACCGAAAACCCAATTACTCTAGTAGGATATGATATCGGCGAAAATTCTAGATTAGTCTTTTATGAAGATTTACAGAGAAATAGCAAAAATATAAATAATGGATTGTTTCAAATCTATATAATTACCGGAAAGGGTGATTTTCTTTTCTTTCAAAATAAAATATCCGCATTCTCAGGATATGTCTCTGGCATAAATACCGGTTATTGTGAATAAAAAATCAAATTACTTCAATAAATCACTGCGGCTAACTGCAGCTAACCGCTTCGCTTCGGGACTTCGCCCTCGCTCGGTCTACGACACATAGGCTTTTGTCACTCCTCTTGCTTACGCAAGCCTCGTGCCAATCCCTAACGTCCCTCCGGGACTCAGGGCCAGCCTACGTCGGTTAGCTTGTTCGTTATGCGCAATAATCCAAAATATATGAATAACATAAAAAAACTTTTAATATTATTCTCTCTTTTAGCAAATTGTTCATCATATCAAATTACTGAGAACAAAGGTATAAATCAGAAGGAAATTATTTGGATCTCTGCTTCGATAGGATCAGACAATATACGAAATTATACACATCCAAATGACTCAGCAAATCTTTCTTTAAGAATTGCAAATCAGCTCAATAATTTAGATAATAAAAAGGATTATCGAGTTGCTTATAATAAAGATCAAAAATATTCAAATTTTCTTACGGATATTCAAATAAGGATACTTTCTTCAAAGACAGAAATTTCAGAGAAATCACTACTTCCAACTATCTTCACGGCTGGACTATTTTTGCTATTCGGCGGAGATTCTTTCGAAGATACCCTTTTTGCTAAAATTGAAATTTCTATCTTCGACGAAAATAAAAACAAAATAGAATCTAAATCTATGAATTTTTTACACAAAAAACAATACAACATTTATTCATATATTTTTCCCTTTATTAACTATCGAGTTATGAATTTATCGGATTACAACCCAAGGAACTCATTGGTTTTTTCCGATTTTATTTGCGATAATATTCTTACTTTAATTAAACATGAAAATTAAACTATTAATTCTACTTTCGCTAAATTTCTTTTCATGTTTGCTTCTAACAAAACAAATAGAAATAAACAATATAAATGAGAATAAACAACATGTAAATGTCATACTAAGTTTTGATTATGCTCACGAAATAAACGGTTCGCAAATAGAAATAACTTCAGAAGAAATCGAAGGAATATTTAGTTCGATAATTACCGGCCTAGAAAAAAATAATATTAAAACAGAAGGGAACGATTTCGAACAAATTATTGAAGTTAAAATAAGAATCAATGAAAGAAAAAATACTTATATCTCCAGAATTTCTGCATACACATATAGTTTGATACCTCACTACGTTTTAGTTGACTTAGAATACATATTAACGGTAAAAAATATAAATGGAGAAAAAATCAGATCTCATACATTCTTCTCAGAATCAAAAGGAATAAACTCCATAATTTTCTTTCCAATATCGCTTTTTTATAATCCAAAAAAAGCATTTTCCAATCATTTAATTGATGCTACTGACCTATTAGTAAATCAAAGGTAAAGTTGGATTACTGCGTATAACAGCATGGAAACGCTGCGCTTCGGCACGAGGCCTCGCTTGGGCTACGCCACATTTCCCTTCTGTCACTCGTTTGCAACCGCAAACTCCGTGCCAGTCCCTAACGTCCCGTTAACGGGACTCAGGGTCGGGAAACGTCGTCTCCACTAGTTCGTTATGCGAAATTTCTTAAATATTAATTATGAAATTTTTATTGAGATATAAAATAAAAAACACAAAAACAATGTATTTTTTATCATTAAAATTTTAATAAAAATTTTAGCAAAATAAATAAAATTCCAACATAGGAAATAGAAAAAAGAGGAAATAAAATGAGAAAGTCCAGAAAATTAATATTCATTTTTGTCATAACATTAATATACCAATGTTCTGAGCAAATCAAACCAATTTTTGACGTTAACCAATTAGTCAATGTAGACGCCAATAAAGTAACGCAAGTTTTAGGACAACCAGAAAAATCTGAAAAGTTTACGCAACAACCATGTGGAAAAGATAATTGTTTTCTCAACGTATATCTAAACAATCAACTTGAAATCATATTCTTAAATGATAAAGTAGGAAGAATAACTTTTACTCCTAGAAACAAAATTAAATTTAACGAAGATTCAATTGAATTTTTAGGATTGAAGCCGCTGAATCCAACGACCGAAACTAAGAATGTTTTGAGATGGGATAATTTCCACAATTTACAAGAAGTAGCAATCTTTAAATTAAATAATGAATATATTGACTATTATCTAATTAGAGTAACATTCTAGAAAATATTTCTTAAATCAATTATTCTTTACATGAGACACTACGCATAACAGCGGGGAAACGCTTCGCTTCGGCACAAGGCCTCGCTTGGGCTGCGCCACATTCCTCTCCGTCACGCTT
>NZ_JAFFPS010000065.1 GCF_016919165.1 Leptospira chreensis | reverse complement strand
GATGAGAAGCTTGACTTCCGTGTTCGGAATGGGAACGGGTATGGCCTTCTCTCCATAATCACCAGGAGTAATTACCAAATGTACAGGGAGGTGCGGTTAGTCAAACTCTTCTTTAAGAAAAGGTTGCGTTTTTTTCATAAACTGAAATTTTTTCTATATGTCTGAAGTGACAGAACCATTGGTCAAAACAGAAAATTTCTCGGTGATGGGGCTGCGGATTCGAACTTCCAACGCACCGGGTGATGCCGATATTCAGATTCCGGCGATATATTCTCGGTTTTACAAAGAAGACATTCCCAAACAAATGGAAACCTTACGAAAGTTTGATCCACTCTTTGCTGTTTATTTCAATTACGCATCTGACGAAAACGGAGCTTATGACTTTCTGTTAGGTTATGCAGTGGATCCAAAAAGAAAATTACTTCCGGGAATGGAACTAGTTCAGGTATCCCCACAAAACGGCCGTTACTTTCATATAGAACCAGGAGCTCCCGAAGAAGTGGTTCCCAAGTTTTGGGCCGAAATTTGGAACCATCCAGAAATTCCAAAAATCAGAACCTACCAGATGGATTGGGAAGAATATTCGGAAGCGGGAATTCGCGTTTTTTTATCTACAAAGTAAATCGATAGAGTTACTGAACACAAAGTCCAGCTAGTCGGTGTTCGCTACGGCTAAATCGTTTGTTTCTTCTTTACTGTTTTCATTTTTTTCCCGAACCAATTCTCGCCAATCATTCACAACCCAAACCCAAATTCCAACAAAAAGAGAAGTCGCAACCCAAAGACCAATGGTAGCTCCAGGGATCAAAAGAAAATCAACTACCCCATGTTGCAAAACTGCCAACACAAATCCAAAAGCAATATAGGTTCTTTTATTTGCAGATTCTATTTTGGCATTACTCTTCAATAGAAACAAAGAAAAACAAAGATTGATCAGCAAATGTATGTTAGAGGAATGAATGGTCCGAGCAAAGAAGAGATCTAATTTTTTTTCATCCGGTTCTCTGGCTATGTAATGTGTATTTTCCACAAACGAAAATCCCATCGCTACAAAGGAGCCAAACAATACCACTCGAGGAGAGAAGGTTTTTGTTTTTTTGTCATACCCCAATACAAAAGATAAAATCAGAATAAAGAATATTTTAAATGCCTCTTCGGTGATTCCTGCTTGGATAAAAGCTAAGTGGGCTGTTTGGGTTAACATACTTACTTTTTTCTTGGGAGTGAAATCGGCCTCTGGCCAAAGGAGGGGATGGAGTCTTAGGATAAGATCTGTGGACAACCAACCAAAAAACAAAGCTAAAAGGATTCCTATGACTTCCTGCCAACCTTTTTTAGGTTTATAGGCTTTCCAAATCACAATCGCCCAAGGGATTACTGTGAGTGACCCAATCAAATAATCAAAATAACCGACTTCTTTCATTCTGGTAACTCTTCCATATAACGGCCGTCAAATAGATTGATCATTTCTTTCTGGAGGGGAGTGGGAACAAACTCTGGATCGATCGGTCCATTCCAAAAAAGTTCCGTAACACGGATGTCGTTTTTGGTTCCCGGCGGTGCCATCAGCGGCCCCAAACTCTCTACCAGTTGCAGAGTTCGTAAGTCTTGGTCTGGGTAGTCGGAGGCTTCCACAAGTTCCACATCGATCACATCCCCATCTTGGGTAATGGTATAAGCAACCACGGAAGAATAAGGATGTGGAGCTTTAGCCCAGTAGTCCATATAACTTTCGGGAATCCGCATCTTTGCAGAAATGTAATTAGAATAAGTGGGGGGAACTTTTTTCCCGCGAATTTTTTTAATGTACCCTTTGACAGGACCGTTATCCGCTACTTTTTCGTTGGAGATTTTTTCTCCTTTTTCTTTGTTTTCTGTTTCGTTCCCAGTAACAACCCCTCCATTCAGATCCTTTGTGTCGTCCGGCACATTGGGATCAATAAAATAGAATTCCATCTTATGTGGACGGAAATGGTCATTTTTTTGTGCAGATTGATCTTTCTTTTTTCCACGTTGGAGTGTGATGGGAATGAGAAACACAAGGGAAATCAAAATCAAATGAAAGAGTAAGGAAAGTGGTAAAACATTTCGAAATCCTTTGCGCAAACCCGGTTTGAAAAAAGGTTCCGATTCACCCACCTTGTCTTCTTTCACCCCTAAGTTTTCTAAACTAAAGGATTTTTCCAGTAAGTAAGAGGAATAAATGTAAACTCCGACAAGGGCCAAAACGGAAAAAGCCGCATAAGCAATGTTTTGTGCCGAAATAAAAAAATCTTTATCAGGAACTCCTGGTTTTAAACCAAATCCAGCTAAAAATTGAATTCCAAAAATGGGACTGAGGTAAGAAAAAACCCAAACCGCCGAAAACAAAAACAAAAGTAGAGTTAAAAATAAAATGGGAAATCCGCGCCAGTATTCATATACATAAATATGGCCAAATCCTGGCAGGATCCGATCTCTAAATTCTGCTTTTTGTTTTACAACCAATTCCAAACGAAATGGAAAGTGTGATTGGGAAACTACGGCGGCCTTCCATCTCTCTCGTATCCGAATCCCTTCCATATAACGAAGGTATGGTTTTGCGATAAGAGATGGGATTTTGTTTCTATTGAAACTAAAAAGCAAAATACAAAGAGAAATAGAATAATTAAAAACAAATTGGTAAACGTCCACAAGTGGTGCGAGTGGAGACAGGGATTTGTTGGGATGAAGTTTTTCAGAGATATATTGAAATCCAAAATTAAGTAAAAGAGCAAGGAAAATCACAAGTAGTAGTGTATCAAACTTAGCATCACGAATCCGCATCTCGGTTCGAAGGTTTGAAAGAGGATTTTGTGATTGGAGCTTTTTACTACGGATGGATTCCCTTTTTTGGTTACGGCTTCGGCTATGGATGTAGTTGGCTACGAGCAGTAAAAAACAAACGACCACAAATCCAAACTTCAATTGGAGGCTTGCTGAATCTTTAGCTAGAAATTCATTGATGATTCTTTCCCACTCCATTCCCGATCTGTGGAGGAGTTCGATGGGATAAAATACAACCCAAGAGAGAACATAAACTGCAATGACAGCCAAGGCCCTTAGCCTGAGTCGGAATTCGCCAGGGAAGGCAAAAAGGACACCAAAGGCCAAAAACGGTCCGAGAGAAAATAAGGGGGACATCCAAAGGAAGAAAGTTAAGGACTTTTTAGCCCAGGGAGAGAGTTGGTTAGAGTTTGCCGAATCCATTCTTTAGTCTTATCTCAAGGAAAATACTTTGAATTTTCATGGAAAACAAAAAATTTGGCGGATATGGCACAGCCGAAAGAGAAAGAAGAGCAGTCGCTCAAACCCATAGTTGCAGTCTCCAAAAGAAGGGGCTTTGTTTTCCCAGGATCCGAAATTTACGGAGGCCTCTCCAATACATTTGACTATGGCCCGAACGGAATTGAAGTATTAAACAACCTAAAACGACTTTGGTGGGAATACTTTGTTCACAGACGGGACGATGTTTTGGGACTTGATTCCTCCATCCTCCTCCATCCACGCGTTTGGGAAGCATCTGGCCATATTTCCAACTTTAACGATCCCCTTATGGACTGTAAAAAATGCAAAACACGAATCCGCGTGGATAAGTTTTTGGAAGATAAAGAAGGGGAAGGTGCTGCTACTGGAAAAAGTTTAGAAGAACTCACAAATACCATCAGAGACAAAGCTTACGCCTGCCCTACTTGTGGGACTGTGGGAAGTTTTACGGATGCCCGCCAATTCAATTTGATGTTCAAAACATCCCATGGTGCTTCCGAAGAAGGTGCCACAGACATTTACCTTCGCCCAGAAACGGCCCAAGGGATTTTTATTAATTTTAAAAACGTAACCCAAATTGCTCGCAAGAAAGTTCCTTTTGGAATTGCCCAAATCGGTAAGTCGTTTCGAAACGAAATCATGGCTCGTCAATTTATCTTTCGCACACGCGAATTCGAACAAATGGAGATGGAATTTTTCTGCGAACCAGGAACGCAAAAAGAATGGTTTAAGTATTGGGTAGACTACTGCATGGACTGGCTTGTGAATGTAGTGGGACTAAGGAAAGAAAACCTTCGTGTCCGCGAACATGAAAAGGAAGAACTTTCTTTTTATAGTGATTCCACAAGTGATATCGAATACAAATATCCCTTCGGTTGGGGAGAACTTTGGGGTGTTGCCTCAAGGACCGATTATGACCTCACCCAACATGAAAAATTTTCATCGGAAGATTTGAAGTATCATGACCTGGATGCTAAGAAAAAATACCTTCCTTATGTTGTAGAACCAGCTCTTGGTCTCAATCGACTTTTCCTTGCTGTGCTTTGTGATGCGTACGAAGAAGAAAAGTTAGAAAAGGATGAAGTTCGCACTGTCCTTCGTTTTGGAAAACGCGTGAGCCCGATGAAAGTAGCCATCTTTCCATTGATGAAAAAAGACGGACTCGATGCCAAAGCCAAAGAAATCTATACTGACCTCCGTAACCACTGGTATGTAGATTATGATGATAGTGGAGCCATTGGAAAAAGATACCGCCGCCATGACGAAATCGGAACTCCGTTTTGTATCACTGTGGATTACGACACAATGAGTGATGGAACCGTCACCATTCGGGAAAGAGATTCGATGAAACAAGAACGAATCCCAATTGCCGAACTCAAAAGTTATCTCATCAATCGAATGGTTTAGGTGATTAGAGACCTAAACGAATCTGATAGAAACCAGACCATCGAACTCGTAAATCAGTTTTATCGCAAGATAAACGAACTCGAGTTAGATGGTCTTTTCCGCATCCGCCCCCGCGCCGCAACCAAATTCACGGATATCTATTTCAAACTGATAGGAACTGGCAAAGTTTATATGCGTGGGTTCTTCGAAGACGCAGAACTTGTATCTTTACTCATTGGTCGGGTGGAAGAAAAACCCCATTTAGAAGAAGAAAGAAGCCTATTTATCGATCTTGCCGTCACCAAACTTGGTAAAAAGAAAAAAGGATATATGTCTTCTCTTCTAGAAGATGTAGACCTTTGGTGCAAAGAAAAATCCATTCCCGCCATTGAACTCCGAGCCATCTTACAAAATGAAGAAGCCGTGAAATTCTGGGACAAGTCTTCCTTTGAACGGTTTTATATTCGTTACCGCAAACGAGTTTTATAAACAAAAAATAGATCTTTTGTTTTTGGATTCAAACCCATCGGTTCAAAAACCGAAGAAGGGTATTTCTGATTTATTTTGTTTTTAAATTACCAACTTCCCGAACTTCCGCCTCCTCCAAAACTTCCCCCGCCTCCTCCCGACGAACTAGAGCTAGATGAACTACTGTAACTAGAAGAAGAATAAGATGAGGAAGAACTACTACTACTTGAAGAATAGGAAGAATAAGACCCACTCCCCGACTCATTCGCAATCACATAGAGAAAATGCAAAACAAGAAGCGAAACATAGGAAAAAACAAAGGTCATGGGGGACCAATGGTTAGAAAATCCAAAGAGGTAATGGAGAGAAAAACCCAAAGTCCATACAGCGGCAATACAGCCATATTTCAGAAATCTATATTTCCAAGAATCCACTTCGATAGATTTAGCTAAGATATAACCAATCACAAAACAATTAAAACATTGGAACCAGATAAGCATGGTTTCCGGATTGTATGATTCTGAATTATCTTGTGGAGATGGAAAACAAAAGACAAGTCCTGAGACAAGAGCCAACCAAAGAATCAAAGCTATAAAAAAGTGAAAGGTTTTGAATCGAAATGATTGGAATCCCCATCCATAAATGGTAAATAAAATGAGGCCTTGGTAAAAGAATATATAAACCAACCCTTCCCCATTCCCAAAAGAAAAAATAGAAAACCCTAAAGTGAAAAAGGAAATGAGATGCAAAAGTAATTCTTTTGAACTCATTCCCCAATGTTTGGCAATCTGATCAAATTTGTTTGTAATTACTTCATCCAAAGCAATTTTAATCGCAAATAAAATGAAACTAATGATCCCGATGATCCAAAACAAAGCTGGGAAGCCGATTTTAAATGTAAAATGTAAAAATGGAATCCAAAATGCTAGGGACAACAATGAATAAAAATAGGAGAGAGGTGACCAAAGCCCATATAGTAAATATAAATTAGCCCCAATCAAACCAATACAAAACAAATAGAAAACGGCATCCGGGAAAAAATACAAAATCCCAACAAAAACAACAAGTCCATATAAAACATCCAACCACTTCTTATCTTTGTAAAATTTAATATCTTTTAGGACTAAATTGATTACCCAAGCAAAGATCAGTATCCCCAACGTAAACCCAATGTGGTTGCCAGTGGAATTGGAAGTTAAGGCCATACCGATCCCATCCGGATAGTTTGTACTGAGTGCTGGATTTGAATCTTTTTCTCCATAAAGAATGGATTCTATAGCGAGAACTCCACTCAATAACCCCAAAGCCAAATCCCCATTTTTAAATTCAGGAATCATGATATTACGGATGATTCGATTACATAGAACATCCGTTAATGTTTCTTCTAACCCATACCCCACTTCAATCCGAACTTTACGATCCCCTGTTGCTAATAGAACGAGAACCCCATTGTCCTTACCCTTTTGTCCCAACTTAGATTGTTCCGCCACTGCGAGTGAATAGGATTCTAAATTTTCACCTTCCAAACTAGGAATGATGTAAACATACACCTGAGCCGAAGTTTTAGTTTCAATGGCTGAGAGGATGTTTATCATCTGGCTTTGTTTCTCCAAAGACAAAATTCCAGCTTCATCTGTGAGGGGATTTGTGAGGATGCGCACATCTCTTGCCATAAGGGGGAATGCCCCAATCGGAAGGAAAAAGATAAGGAATAAACCAAAGTGGATCCAATTCTTTCGGGTCATTTTCATGCGACAGATCTTACCGAAACATTTTCTTTTTGGCAAGAATAGTTTTAACGGTTTTTGGTAATGGGATTTCCTTTGACCAATCGAAACATCCGAAAGATAGGACCCATCACATTTTTAAACAAAGGAAAATTAGAAAGTTTGATCAGTTTGAATGTCAATTCTAAGGAATCATTCATTAGAAGTTTTGTATTGATATACGACTTGGAAGAATCAGAGAGCCAAAAATAGATAAGTCCCATTTGTTCCATCCAAAGTAACTCGGGTAAAACATTGGCGAGGTCCTCTCTTATTTTTAAATTCGATGTCTCCAGAGCATCACGAATGATCCCCACTGCTTCTTCCCTGATGAGAGTTGTCTCTGGACTGAAGGGAGATAGGGAATGGCTTGGATCTCCCGCATGTCTTGCCAATACTTGTAAAAACATTTTAGACTCAGAAAAAATTTCCAACTGAGTTAGGATGATGTATTTGAGTCTTGTTTTAAAATCCCTTGTGGTTTTAAAAAACTGGGTGGCGAGTTGTTTGACTTCAATTTGTGATTCTCTATAGAAATGTAAAACAATCTCTTCTTTTGTTTTGAAATGATAATAGGTAAGTCCTAAGGAAACTCGAGCCTCTTTAGCAATCCGGCGCATCGTCGCAAGTTCGTACCCCTCTTTTTGAAATAAACTGATCGCAGCATTATAAATCCTCTCTTTCGTGATTTCTCGTTTTATTGATGTTTGGTGAGAGATTTTTTTAGGAACGGAATGAGGCATAAATTTCTAGAATCTAAAAGAACCTGCGATCCCAACCAAGACAATCAATTTTTGAACGCGTTCAATTATTACAAAACTTCGACTTTTTTTCTAAATGCCAGGAAAAATATCCTTGCCTCAAATAAGTCAAATTGACACAGTTTTATCTTAGAAAATTCAGAGGTGAAATATTTATGATCCGAAAAGGTCTTTTAGCCATTTTTATCACAGTTGCTTTAGCAACACCCGTTCTCGCTAGTTCCGGTTCTTCTTCCAAGCCGCTCTCAGGCACTTATCCTATCATCCTTTCTCATGGCCTTTTTGGTTGGGGCGAAAACTCCGGCGGAATCATCAGCATCGTAAACTACTGGGGTGGAACCGACGATTACCTCAGAAGCCAAGGAGCTACCGTATTTGCTCCCGGAAAAACTGCAGCCAACTCCAACGAAGTGCGTGCACAAGAATTAAAAGCAGCCATTCTTACTTATTCTGCGGCTACTAACTACACTGGAAAATTCCACATTCTCGGCCACTCCCAAGGGGGACTCGATAGCCGTTATATGGTTTCCAACCTAGGACTTTCTGGTCGCACAGCAACTCTCACGACTCTTAACACTCCACACTACGGATCACCCATCGCAGACATCGTAAAAACAGTTCTTCCAGGTTGGATCCAACCGTTCGTTGCCAGTGTTGTAGAAACTCTTGTTAAAATCGTTTACGGTGGAACCAACCAACAAAATGCTCTTGCAGCTCTTTCTTCCTTATCCAAAGAAGGACTCGTAGCTTTTAACGGATACACTCCGAACAAATCAGGTGTGAAGTATTTCTCTTACGGATCTTCTATCACTATCCCTGACCTCATCCAACACCCTCTTATGGGAATCCTTCACCCTGCTTGTGGGGCTGGTGGACTTTTCCAAGGACAAGGATTTACTAACGATGGACTCGTTCCACTTTCATCACAAAAATGGGGAACTTGGAAAGGTGGACCTTCTTATGGAATCTTCACTACAGGGATCGACCACTTACAAGTATCCAACACTCTCCGTTCTGGAAGTCTTTGGTATGATGTGGAAGGTTTCTACTTGAACATGGCTTCCAACATGAAGGCAAATCAGTAAATATTCCTGAAGTTTTTTAAGGAGACCCAAGCATTTGCTTGGGTTTTTTTGTTTCCAGAAGTGCAAACCCATCCTTTACTACGATACCATCTCCCATGAATGTTAAAAATTTACGTTACCTCAGTTACGGCATTGGAGCCTTACTCCTTGTCTACATTGCCTTTCGCATCATAAGCCCCAACCAAATGGAAACAGCTAACGACGAAAATCCAAATGACAAAGCAGAATCTTACTTTCGCACACAAAGTGACGGATTCTCCGTCGATCCCTTTTATTTAGAATCAGCAAAGACCATCTTCTCCGCCGATGGACAGTTTTTGCGTTTCGATGAAATCCTATCCCGCGCCAAATCGGGAGAATTAAATTTAATCTCCGAACTCTGGAGTTTACGTCGGCAATGTCCGGAAGGAAGCACTAGAGAACAATGCCATGAATATATCAAAGCCTTCATTCAAAATGAGTATGGTGGAGAAGAGGCAAAACGACTCGTATCCATGCTTTCCAATTACTTAAAGTATGAAGAAGCGATGGTGAATTTGGATCCGTCGAGCAAATCCTATACCAACCAAGAAAGGTATGAACAAATCAAACAACTTCGTCGCAAGTATTTTGATAAAGAAGATGCAGAACTGATCTTTGGATTAGAAGAAGCAACTGCAGATTTTAGTTTCAATCGAAAGAACTTCTTAGATGAAACCAAAAATATAAAAGCAGAAGAAAGGATTCGTTTGTATGAAGACTATCGTAAAAAATCCTTTGGTTCTTTTTATGATGCAGTGGCCGCAAGAGAACCCAAGTTTGATAAGTTTGAAACAGAAATGGATCTGAGACAAAACGAACTTTCTAAGTTATCTGGTACAGAACGTGAAACCAAAGAAAAAGAAGTTCGGATTCGTTACTTCGGAAAAGATGGAAACGACCGAATGGAAAAAGTTTTACGAGAGATGAAAGAAGAAGAGGAAAAAATCTCCAAACTCGAAGTGGAAGAAAAAAACTTACTCAAAGACAATCCGAACCTTTCAAACTCCGAACGCGAAAAAAAATTGATGGAACTGCGAGTCCAAACCTTAGGTAGTAAGGAATTGGCAGAGGAATATTCAAGAAGATTGGAATATGAGAAAACACTCAAAAATTCCACAAATTAAACACCCACTTCTATTACTCTTTCCAGTTGCTTGTTTATTTGCACTGGCCCTCGAACCCTTCGGATTCACTTCCGCGGGGTTTCTTTGTCTCTTCCTTCTCTTATATTTCATCAAACAACTCACAAAACAGAATAACATCAAATACACGTTAGTTGCGACTGTCCTGTTTTCTAGTCTTGTGACCCTCACTAGTTTCCATTGGATTTGGAATGCCATTCGTAATATTTCTGGACAAGGGATAGTAGTATCTTCCCTCCTCTTTTTAGTTTATGCTTTTGTTTCTTTTTATAAGATAGGAATTGTTTTTTTTGGATCTGTTTTTCTCACGAGATATAAAACCATCAAAGACTCTTATTTCTTTTTACTGGTGATCCCTTCCTTATTCTTAATCTCTGATTGGGTTTCTCCCATGGTTTTTCCCGTATATTGGGGAGATTTGTTTCGAAACAATATCCTTTGGCGTCAGATGGCAAGGTTCGGAGTGGAAGTACTCGGTTTTGTATCCGTCCTCTCTGTTTCATTGTTATATCTGATGCTTCTAAAATCGGAAAAAGGATTTCGGGGATATACAAAGTATCTTTTCCCGATATTTTGTTTTTTCTGTATCAACTTATACTTTCTTGCAGAAACCATCCCCCAAGGACCCACCATCCACCTAGTTTTACTGCAACCAAACACAAAGTATGCGAAAAGAGAAATCCAAGAAAATCAAGTTTGGATGACAAAAACCATCCAATCGGTATATGATATTGGCCTGGAAGCCATTCGCAATACTCCAAAACCCATTGATTTACTGATTTTGCCCGAATCGGCAATCCCTTTCCTAGGAACATTGGATTCCAAAGATTCCCATTCCACATATAGCAAAAGTTTTGCGGATGTTACCGAAAGTTTAGTTCGTATTGGCAATACCCCTCTTGTTTTTAATGAATTAGTTTCGGACGAGGGGTCGAGAAACTCCCTCACCCTACTCCATCCCCTCTCTATGGTGGCGGAGCGAAGGTATAAACAAATCCTACTTCCCTTTGGGGAATATTTACCGGTAGAAAAAGAACTTCCTTGGTTACGTTCCCTCTTTCCTGAAACAAGCAGGCACGTTCCAGGAAAACTAACAGATGCTTTAAGATTTCAAACAAAAACAGGAGAAACGGTTACATTTAGTCCGCTCATCTGTTATGAAATTTTATACCCTGATTTGCTTCGTCAAACCATGAAACAAAGTCCTTCGGAATTCATTCTCAATCTCACCAATGATTCTTGGTTTGAAAGCCAAACTGAAACCAAACAACATGCAGGGGCAGGAAGGCTTCGTTCGATTGAATCAGGTAGACCCGTTGTCCGCGTAGCAGTCACTGGCCTCACAACGGCCTATGATCCATGGGGCCGAGAGATGATGGGAGAATTACAAACATTCCAAAAAGCCGTTGGATATTTGGATCTACCGACAGTGGAGAAAGAAAGAACAACTCCCTATATCCAATTCGGGCCAAGTCCTTGGCGATTCATGGCCGTTTTTCTTCTATTTTTGGTTTTTTTCCGTAGTCCTCGTCCGATACTCACCATAAAATGAAAAATGAAATTGAAATTTAGGTAAGGAAAGAAAGGCTATTCGAATATGGAATGGGAAAAAATACTTCGCGATGCGGTGAAAGAAAACTCAATTAAGGAATTGTATCTCCGAAAGGTACCTTCTTTAAAAACCTGCGAAGATTGGAATAAGGTCGTGGAAGTGGGAATGGTAGACCACAAAACGAAGTATGCTTATTATAAGGGTGGGCTTGTTAAATACGGAGAAAGATTGTTCTTTGTAACCCAAGAACGTTTGGATGCAGTCTCTCCCTTTCGCAAATGGGATTTTAAAAACAAAATCAAAGTCACAGATCCGGAACTCACTGTCGGCGAAAAAAAATAAGCCCCATCGTTTCGGATGAGGCTTATTCCTGTCAAAAAGGCCAACCTTTGTTGGTCTTTTTTTATATGATTTAGTTTTTAACTACCGATTCAATCGGATGATCATATTTAATTTTTCTGAAATCGCAATCACTTCCATCACCTTTGATTTCTCAATGATGATTCCCGTAGGACTTACTTCTTCCAATACAAACTTCTTACCTTTAATTTGACCAAGGAGGAGTTCCATCACTTGTGAGTCTTTAGTCCTAAGAAGAACGGAATCTTCTGTAATGGTTACGATTGGTAAGTTGTTACCCCAATCATCCAGTAAGAAGAGTAAGTTTTGCGCAAGATCCGCTTTTGACGATTCTCTTAAAAACTGAATGAACGTTTCTTTGTCGTAACCAAGTAAAATTCCCAATTGGAAACTATCTTTAGTAAGCAAAAAAGTATAAACTCTGTCGTAATCTTTCAATTCACAGAAGGCTTTTAATAAGTGGATTCCATTCAAAGACACTCGATCTGGGAACGCAATGATCGAGAAGTCAGGGTTGATGGTGATTCCACCTTTTTCTGTAACTGTCACCAGCGCTTCATGATTGAAGTAATGAGCACCAAGTTCCGAAAGGCTCAAGTTTCGTTGCGGGTATTCCACTTCGATGAGACCAAACAGCTGTAAATAGAAAATAGCAGAGATGATTTCTTTTCGTAAGTCTGCCAAATCTTCTTCATAAGTTTTGATTTGGAAGGTAGCTGAAAAAACCAAATGGTCACGAATGATATGAGAAAAGATAACGGATGTGTTGATCTTTCCGTGTGCCATAATGAGTTTTACAGTTTTATCCAAAATTCCTTTTTCATAAAAAGGAACTTCTGTTGCTGTAAATACTTCCGCAGGATTGAGACGTCGAGTTCTTGCTTCATTGACTTCATGAATGACAAGTTTCATGATTTCAAAAATGTCTTTCTTTAGAAATTCATCTGTTTCTTGAACAAGAATTACATTCTCACCTTTGATATCTACATAACCCAAAAGTTTTAAGATAGGGAGAATGAGTTCAATTTGATAAACTTGGCTTTTTTCAGGGAAAATTTCTATATCAGGAGATAAAAGTTCTGTTTCCGTTCTTTTGTGATCTGCCTGTTTGATTTTTCCTGATTTTGCAAGATTCAAACCTTTCCGTGAAATATAAGAAATGAGTTTCTTTACGTTTAAGAAAAAATCAAGACCATTGGCCGAAATTTTTTCCTGACGAACACGTGTTCCTTTTTTTACCGGAGGTAGAATAGGAGAAAATTGTAAGTGATCTAAAATCTCTTTCGGAATCACAATGACCCGAATGAATTTATCTTCTACATAATATAAATCACGAACAAGATATAGCGATGTTAAATGAGGGATGGTTTGTTCAAACCTACCTCGGTTCACAGTGATATAGTTACGGATCGTATCCGCTTCAATCACACCACCATGAATGTAAATTTGGTGAAGGATATCTTTGTCAAAATCAGAAAGTTCTTCAATTAACTTTTGAAGGAACTCTGGAGCTAAGGCATTCTTTAAGAATGTTTCGATTGGTTCGCTTTTTTTTGCACCAACAACTTCTTTCCATTCATCGGGAAGTTCTGCAAGAGTTGCTTTGTGTAAAGCCTTCTCAATAGAGAATTTAAACTTCTCACCTTTTGGATTTGTCTCTACTTTGATGAGTCTTAAGTATTCATCATAAGTATGGTATTTGTCTAAATTGTTTGTTAGGCGTTCGCGGTTCTTTCTTTGGTAAAGAAGATAGTACTTTCTGAGAACGTTGAGTTCCATCTCCACGTTGATTGGTGGAATGTTGACCTTTCTCGAAATTTCTCCGAGTGTCATCACTCCTTTATTTTTAAGTATGGATGTCAGAATATTGACTTGTAGAGGTGTGAACTTTTCCAGAACCCCTTTTAGGTAAAACTCGTTCTGGAAAGTCTCGATGAGGCCCAAAATTGTCGATTTTTTGTCCTTTCCCGGGATCTTTTGGATGTTCCAAAGGCTTGCGATTTTTTTGATCTCGTTGAGATCGAGTTTCTCTAACTCTTGGTACAGGACGGTTTCTTGGCTCATGGGTGCGATTTGATAAGTTTTTGTTTGAGACCTAATCCTGCAACTCTATTTCAATTGCAGAAGCGAAGGGGATTTTCTCGTTTCCAATCCCCATTTAGGTCTCAAACTAGGGCGTATGGAATCCCTTTCTGAACTAGTTTCTTTCGGTTGGCAATCCAGCCTTCGAGTCGCCCATTCCAGTTTTGTCTTCACCTCCAAAGCATTTGGAATCCTCACCCAACTGGCCAAGGGAGAACCCAACCACAGAGAGGTCGCCATCACCCTAAGGGAAGCCTTTTCCAACCTCGGTGCCACCTATATCAAACTCGGCCAGTTCATTGCGAGCGCCCCATCTCTCTTTCCCAAGGAGTATGTAGAAGAAATGCAGGCCTGTTTGGACTCCGTCCGTCCCGTAGCTTTCCGAGACATTCGTTCCTCCGTAGAACGGGAATTGGGTGGGAAATTAGAATCTTTATTCCATAGCTTTGAAGAAACCCCTCTTGCCTCTGCTTCCATTGCCCAAGTCCATGCGGCGGTTACCAAAGAAGGATTGGATGTGGTTGTCAAAGTCCAAAGGCCAGATGTCCACCTAACCTTAAAAACCGACATGCAGATACTAGGAGTCCTAACTAAAATTTTAGCACTCATTGCTCCTGAATTTAAAAAATCAGGACTCACTGCCATGTTTGAAGAATTCCAAATCTCTATTTTACAAGAAATCGACTTCATCCAAGAGGCCAAAAATATTGAAGAGTTTGAAGAATATCTTTTACGTGTGAAAGAAGAAAGAGCCAGAGTTCCGAGAGTGTATCATACACTCTCCTCCAAAAAAGTTTTGACCATGGAAAGATTCTATGGAGTTCCCATCACCGATGAAGCGGGACTTCGTAAATTCACAAACAATCCTAGAAAGGTTCTAAGTGATGCCTTAGAGATTTGGTTTTCTTCTTTATCCAACCAAGGTTTTTTCCACGCCGATGTCCATGCAGGAAATTTAATGATTCTAAAAGATGGATCGATTGGATTTATTGATTTTGGAATTGTAGGAAGGATCTCTCCTAAAATTTGGAAAGGACTTATGTTATTTACCCAAGGCATTGGGATTGGGGAACCGACTCTCGTAGCCCAAGGTTTGGTAGAGATGGATTCCACAGATAGTGGCGTAAATCCCACTGTTCTTGCAAAAGAACTCGATTCAGTTTTTAATGAATTAGAATCTGTATACGTTCATTTGACCGACAATGAGATGTTTGACGAATCTAGGGTGAACCGAATCATGTTCGACATGAAGGAAATTGCAGAAAAGAATGGGCTCAAAATCCCAAGAGAGTTTGCACTACTCATGAAACAAATGTTATACTTTGATCGTTATGTAAAATCAATGGCTCCAGAAATCAATTTGTTTCGCGACTCACAGAAATTTGTAATTTCCTAAACCAAACGCATGACAATACTAGATTTAAAAATTGGCGAAATTGCAGAAATCATTTCCTTAAATTCCCAAAAGCTTCCAAGGCCCATGATAACTGAGTTATTAGAACTTGGCTTTTTTCCAGGAGCCGAAATTACCTTAAAAGAAAAATCATTACTGCTTGGAAAGATGATCTGTAGTTTGAGTGGAACCACAATTGCTTTACGAATCCATGATGGGAATGCCATAGAAATTAAATTAAAACAAACATGAAAGACAAACGAATTTATTTAGTGGGGAATCCCAATTGTGGAAAATCAACTCTCTTCAACCAACTCACCGGCCTCAAACAAAAAACAGGAAACTTTAGCGGAGTCACCGTAGAAAAAAGAGAAGGAACCTTCACTTTAAATGACACCGATTGGGTCATTACCGACTTACCAGGAACATACGGTCTTGGTGGAATTGCGGAAGACAAAAAAATTGCCTATGAAGTATTACTTTCCAGAAAACCAGAAGAACAAGTCATTTATGTTTTAGATGCATTGAACTTGGAACGGGGTCTTCAGTTTTTACTCCAAATCATTGATATGGGAGTTCCTACACTTGTGGTCCTTACCATGAAAGATGTACTCGAGAAAAAAAGAATCCAACTCGATTTAGAAAAACTAAAAAAATCCATAGGACTTCAGTTCATTTTACTCAATGCAAAATCAGGTGAAGGAATCGACACCTTAAAAGAAGTGTTAAAAGTCCCCAATGCGTTTCAAAAACGTCCCCGGTTATGGTCATGGGGAACCAAAGAAGAATCCTTTCTAACATCTGCAAAACGAAAACTCGGGATCAGTACAAACGAAGCCGAATTCTTTTTATCACAATCACTCAAATATTTAAACAAAGATCCACATTTGAGTGAAGAGCGTTACTTTACGAAATTCCCAGAAGAAACAAAAAACTGGTTACGTGCCGAGGTAGAAGGCAAGGGATATCATTTTTATTACCAAGAAGAAATGATCTACCGATCTTTTTTAATTAAAAAGATTTTAACAGAGACGATCACTTATCCTAAATCCATTCCCGGTAGTTGGGAAGAACAATTGGATCGGGTATTGTTACATCCCGTTCTTGGGTTTGTTTGTTTTTTTCTTTTGATGGGATTTCTTTTTCAAAGTTTATTTAGTTTTGCCGAACTTCCTATGGACTTAATTGAATCAGGGATAACAAACTTACAATCATTTGTGGAACCTTATCTCGGTGTGGGCCTTTTCCGATCGCTCGTGACAGAAGGAATCATTGGGGGCGTGGGAAGTGTGATTGTGTTCATTCCACAAATCGCCCTTCTGTTTTTATTCATTGGAATTTTGGAAGAATCAGGATATTTAGCACGCGCTAGTTTTTTAATGGATCGGATTATGGGAAAATTTGGACTCTCTGGAAAATCCTTTATCCCCCTACTTTCCTCTGCTGCTTGCGCCGTTCCTGCCATCCTTGGTACAAGAACCATTGAAAACAAATCGGATCGTTTTACAACGATTATGGTATCCCCTCTTGTGATGTGTTCAGCAAGGTATCCTGTGTACATTCTCATCGTTGGAACCGTTTTTAGTTTTCCACCCATCTTTGGAATTTTTAATGTCCAAGGTTTTGTTTTGTTTTCGATGTTTTTTCTCGGGATGATTGTTAGTTTTGGGTTTGCTTTGCTCTTTCGCAAAACAGTGTTTAAAGAAGACGCGTCCTATTTTGTGATGGAACTTCCTAGATACAATGTCCCTTCAATAAGAAGTTTATTTCATACAGTCTACGGGAAAGTGAAATCGTTTTTATCCACCGCAGGCCAGATCATTTTGTATATCTCTGTCCTCCTTTGGTTTCTCAGTCATTTTCCTGCCGAATACAAAAACAACGAATGGAAAACAAGTCCCATTGAAAGTTCTTATATTGGAACCATCGGAAAAGGGATAGAACCGGTAATTGCACCACTGGGTTTTGATTGGAAGATTGGTATTTCTATCCTCACTTCTTTTGCTGCCCGTGAAGTGATGGTTTCCACCTTAGCTGTATTATACGGCTCGGAAGAAAACGAGGAGGGAGAATCTTTACGATCCACACTCCGCTCAGAAAAAAGAGCCGATGGAAGCCTTGTTTGGACACCACTTTCCGGGGTATCACTCCTTGTATTTTTTGCCTTCGCAAGCCAATGTATGTCAACCCTTGCTGTCACCAAAAAAGAAACAGGGACTCTCCTTTGGCCCGTGGTTCAGTTTTTATATATGACAATCCTTGCGATTACCTCCTCCTTTCTCATTTTCCAATTGGGAAAAATTTTAGGATTTTCTTAATTTGCCGACAATGATGGTAACGAGGGCAATTTGGATTTTAAAATTGGAACAAAAACTCTTACTAGAAAATCGGAACCGTATTTGGTGGCAGAAATTGGACTCAACCACAATGCCGATTTAGAGATTGGAAAACGCACCATCGCCAAAGCCAAAGAGTCAGGTGCCCATGCGGTCAAATTCCAAACCTATCGAACAGAAGAGTTTATCGATAGTTCCAATCCCGATGTAAAATTCCTTTTTGATATATTTAAAACTTACGAATTAAACGAAACCAAACATAGAGAATTTCAAAAAACAGCCTTAGACCTAGGACTTGATTTTTTTTCCACGCCACTCTGCGAATCCGCCGTAGATTTGTTATGTGGCTTGAATGTTCCTGTTTTAAAAATTGCCTCTGGTGATATTGTCAATCTCCCCTTACTGAAAAAATCCATCCAATCGGGAAAACCTCTCATTGTATCCACGGGAGCGGCTTTACCAGAAGAAGTTATAAGAGCTCTTTCTCTTTTCCAAAACCACCAAACAGAAGTATGTTTACTCCATTGTGTTTCTATGTATCCCACTCCCCTAAACAAAGTAAATCTCCAGTCCATCCCTTTCTATTTGGATACAACAGACTATGTGGTGGGATTTAGTGATCATTCTGATGGAACCTTAGCATCATCCGTTGCGGTGGGACTAGGTGCTGTGGTATTCGAAAAACACTTCACTCTAGATCGTAACTTAGAAGGCCCAGACCATGGAATCTCCATGGATCCAACAATGTTTGCTAAATTGGCAGAAGACTTAAAACAAAGTTTTGAAATGACTGGCAAGTATGGGAAAAACACTCATCCCGAAGAAACAGGTGGTTGGTTTTACGGAAGAAGGTCTTTATACAAAAAAGGAAATTCCGTTCTTAGTCTAAGACCAGCATTACATACAAAAGATAAAAATGTTTTGGATTCTTGGGAAATAGAAAGAGTAGGAGATCCTTCCCTTTTACAAGAAGGACCGATTCGTTTGGCACCTAAGTTAAATTAAGCGCCAAAATTTCTTTTACATCTTTTGGATGATTTGTTCCAAAAGTGTTTTCAAAAAAATTGGATTTGGTGTTCCACTTTCTATCTTTCGATCATTGATATAAAGAGAAGGAGTGGATTGGATATTCAACTTTTCTGCTTCATCAATTTCTGCATTGAGTTGGTTTTGTGCTTCCTTCGAAGCCATACAAGCCTTCAAAGAATTGACATTGAGTCCAATGGCATTCGCCAAATTCACAACACTAGACCCGGAGTGTGCCACACCCTTTTCTAAGTTATCATAAAGTCCACGATACATTGGTTCAAACTTTCCCTGTTTGTCCGCACAAATCGCCGCAATGGCAGCCACACAAGAAGTAGCACCAGGTCTTGGTTGTTGCATAAGACGATTACAAGTTCCATCGAGTGGAAAGTTTTTATAAACCACTCGAACCATTCCATCGTATTCAGAAAGAACGGTATGTAAGATATGGCTTGTATGCAAACAATGCCCACAGTTATAGTCTGCGTATTTAACAATGGTTATAGGAGCATCTTTTTTACCAATATAAGGAGAACCGGCCACTTGGATGCCAAGAACAGGTTCTTGAAAATAAGTCGCAATTTTGGATTGGACATCTTTTGAGTCCATCCCATTAGAAGTGGCAATCGTATTGGAATTCGACTGATTCACCCACATTTTGCATGTAGCGTAACCCAAAGAAAAACTGAAAAAATAAACGAGTCCCAAAGTGGTGATTCCTTCTTTGGCGGCCGAAGGGATATCCAGTTTTGGTTTTCCTTCGGTTTTCCAAAGTAGGAATAAAATTCCAAGGAGTGCTATGGTAACAATGTAGGTAACAAAACAAAGTTGGCAGATGGTTCCAATGATCCCTACAGAGATCCCAAAGAGTACTAAATCTAAAACAAGACCCAAAACCAAAACAGGAAAGAGGAGAGAAATGGTCTTTGTCACTTCTTCGTTTGATTTGGCTTTTGTGATCAAAAAGAAAGAATAGGTAAGAAGTCCATAAAAACCAAATCCTAGTAAAGCAATAGGAACATTACCTAAAAAAGGAACTCCAGGAATTGCTGAATAAGCACTCTCTGCTACTTTTAAACAAGAGTCACCACCACCTAATGCGGAACACGCGGAATTGGCGATATTTTCTGATCCTATGCCAAAGTATTCAATTGCCAATAGGAAAGAGACAATGAGTCCAATGGCTCCACCGATCACTCCTGCTAATGCTAAATTCTTACGATTCATCAATTTTCATTCCTCTTCTTACTTAGAATCCTGATACTTTCTTTTAGGTCTAATTTTCCTTCATAAATGGCTTTTCCAGTAATCGCTCCGAAAAGTTTTCCCTTGGAGGCCTCATACAAATCCACTAAGTCCTGCGTGGAAGAAACCCCGCCCGAAGCCACAAGTTGCAAATCCGGGAAAAGGGATAACAATTCCAAATACACAGCCGTGTTAGGTCCTGCCATCATTCCATCTTTCGATATATCTGTAAAGATCACATGGCGAATTCCCATATCATACATTGATTTTAGAAAATCCGTGTATTTGATTCCGGAATTGGTTTCCCAACCTTTGGTGCGCACATATCCGTCTTTGGCATCCACACCAATCACAATCCGATCTGGGCCGTAACTTTTAAGCCCCTCTTCCACAACCGATGGGTTTTCGACAGCAACAGTTCCTAAAATAAACCGAGATACTCCGAGCCCATCATAAAATTTCATATTTTCCAAAGAACGAATTCCGCCACCTAACTCGAGTTCAACAGAACATTTGTCTTTGATTTTGCGGATGGCTTTCTCGTTTTCTGATTTACCGGTTTTGGCCGCATTTAAATCCACAATGTGAATGAGAGTGGCACCTTGTTCTTCGAAGACTTGGATCATCTTTTCCGGTTCGGAAGAATAGACAGTTTTTTTGGAGTAGTCCCCTTGGAGTAAACGTACAGCTTCGTTGTCTAAAAGATCAATGGCAGGTAAAACTAACATATTAAAGTTCTATAAAATTTTTAAGGATTCCAAGTCCCGTGGTATCTGATTTTTCCGGATGGAACTGAGTTCCAAATACAGTATCTTTTTCTACAACCGCAGGAAAAGATTCTCCATAGTAATGACAGTTTGCTGTGATATCCAATCGGTCCACACCGACGGGTCTGTATGAGTGAATGAAATACATAAAGGATTCATTCGGAATGCCTTTGAGTAATTTTGTATTTTTGGCTTTGATATCAAATAGTTTGTTCCAACCCATATGGGGAACTTTGAGGTTTTGTTTTCCTTCAAACTTTCTGATTTTTCCCCGGATCAGACCAAGGCCTGGAATGGTAGTTCCCGTTTTCGAAGTTTCATCTGAATCTTCAAATAACACTTGATAGCCGATACAAATTCCGAGTAAGGATTTTTTAGCCGCTACATGTTCTTTCAAAACGGAAGAGAATCCTGCTTCGTTTAAGTTCTGCATGGCTTTATCAAAATGTCCGTCTCCAGGCAAAATAATTTTGTCTGCTTTTTTGACAGTTTCGATATCACTTGTGAATTGGAAGTCGCTTGTGTATAAAGAAACTGCTTTGAGTAAGGAATGGATATTTCCCATTCCAAAATCTAAAACTGCAATCACTCGAGCATTCCTTTGGTAGAAGGAATTTGGTCTTTTGCCAGGGAGTCAATCGCAATGGCTTGCCTTAGAGCCTTACCCAGTCCCTTAAAAATAGATTCATGGATATGGTGGCGGTTTTCACCGTAGTGCACCACTACGTGTAAGTTCATTTTGGCATTGAGAGCAAATTTTTGAAGGAACTCGAGTGTGAGTTCAGCATCATAAATTCCAAATTTCCCATCAATCGGAGGACCAGTGTATTTGAAATAAAACCTTCCGCCCAAATCCACAGCGACCGTAGTCAGAACTTCATCCATAGGCAAAGTAAAATTGCCATAGCGAAAGATTCCTTTTTTGTCACCGAGTTGGGTGTGGATCATTTGTCCCATAAGGATGGCAGTATCTTCCACCGAGTGGTGGCAATCGATCCCAATGTCTCCTCGGAGTTTGAGGTCCATATCGATGAGACCGTGTTTGGAGATATGGGAGAGCATGTGCTCAAAAAACGGGATTTCTGTATCAAACTGGTAGACCCCGGTTCCTCGGACGTTTAGGTCGAGCCGGATGTCTGTTTCGGATGTCTTTCTTGATTCCACCATATTCCTAGCATGTTTGGTAGAAAACCCAGGTGTCAAGAGAGAATGTGGGGGAGGTTTTAAGATGCGAGGCTTAAGACCCCTGCCAAATCATACCCAATGAATACCCAGAAAAAATAAACCATAGCAATGACTGAAAAAATAAGAATGCGTTTCCAATGTTCCTTCAATGAAATCCCTCTATAGGAACCAACAACTGGCAGGCGGATTCTTCTCAGTTTTTTAGGGATATCCTATGGTTTTTTACCAGGTCCCCGCGAGCGGGTTTTACTTCCCAAATCGTTGGTTGAACATCCGCACAAGCTCCAAAATGGAGTCTTCTACGTATTGGAAATGTTTGGGTTTCATCGGATCGAGAGGCATCATGTCGTGGATTTTTTTATAACGATCAAAAGACTCACGAATGTATTCCAAATACTTTTGGATTGTGATTCCATAACGTTTGAATAGAGGTTCGTTTTCTTGGAACATCTTTTTGAAGTCATCTGCATAGGTGCCATCATTCAAAAAATAAAAACGTAAATCCGTTTTTGCCTGAGAAAAGGCAATATCGATATTGGTTATGAATTTTGATGTTTTAGCAGTATCTGTGGTTTCAGGACTCTGTGCAGACAATTTAGCAGCTGCTTGTTCGATTGCTTTTTGTTCCGAAGTACGCTTTTCTTTTTCGAATTCTTTTGATAATTTTTCGCGTTTTAAAACCTCATCTACCGAGGATTTCTTTTCTACAGGCATGGTTTCATTATCCCCATCTAAAGAGACTGTCAAGAAATTAGACGAAAAATTATTCTTTTGCCTTACGTAGGGCGCAATTTGCCAACCATTCACAACGCAAACAAATCGGATCCTCGGTGTTATACGTAGGAGGTGGGCAAATATTGGCATTTGCCACTTGCAAACCTTGTAAATAATTTATTACTGAAGCCTTGTCTTTTTTAGAATGAATCTGACCGAGTACGTTTTCATTGTATTTTTTTTGGTCGAGAAAAAGATCCTCCACCGCAACCGGTTTGGTTTTGGATTGGGTTTTTGATTCGCGAGGTGCTTCCCATTCCAATCCAGGAATGTAAGGTAGGTTCTCTGGTTTGATTTGTTTTTGAAATAGTTTATAAAGAAGTAAGGCTGTGAGTGCCCCACCCAAATGGCAGGTGTTGGAGATGGCTCCATTCCCAATTTGCGAAATCAAATACCCGATCACAAGAGAAACCCAAACTGCATTTTTCGCTTTTACTGGAAAAATAAACAAAAGGAGTTCTGCATTCGGATAAAAAATACCAAAGAGAGCGAGAAGACCAAAAAGAGCGCCCGAAGCACCGATGGTCTGCGTAGTCATAGATTCCAAAAACGGAATATTTCCACCTAACGCATAATTCAAATAGGCAGACAGAACAACAAAAATTCCAGCACCGATTTGAGATAAAAAATATAAAATGGTAAATTTGGTTTTCCCAATGATAGGAATGATATTAGTTCCTAACATATACATACCATACATATTCACAAGTAAGTGAAATGGAATGAGTTCTACCGCATGTAAAAAACCATAAGTGAATACTTGCCAAATGGCACCACCTAACACAAAATCAGGTGTTAAACCGAATCGATAGATCAATTGTTGGTTAGCAAAGTATTGGAGAAAAAAAACAAGACAATTGATGATGAGAATGACATTCAAAGGATGAAGGATGGGATTCCCAAATAAACTAGGACTCTGGCCTCGATTTCTACTCATGTAACCTCCAGAATTTAGATGGCTTAGAAAGAAACAAGGGAAATAAAAAAAGGGGGAATCCTTTCGGAATGCCCCCCCGGGAGTGACTTAAGGTAAAATCAGGCAACAGACCCTACCTTGATTATCAATCATTTCTACCATCGGAATTCCGAAGCAGGGGCTTAATAGTTTGGGGAAAAATTTAGGCGATTTTTGAGAGAGAAAATAACGCTTCTCTGTTCAGAATATCAATGCGGTTTTTGTCCACCGAAATGAATTCCCGAGCTTTGAGGTCAGAAAGGGCACGAACCAGAGTTTCTGTTTTGGTTCCGATAAAAGTGGCGAGTACATCCCGTGTCACTTTCAGTTCCACTTGGTTTTTGCGACCTTGGGCATTGTCTAAAACGATGAGAATTTCTGCTAATTTTTCATGAACCTGTTTGGTTCCGAGAGAAACCACATGTTCTTCCATCTCTTGCCATTCTTTGGCCATTTGACGAAAGACTTCCTTCTGGAAGTTGATATCATCCTTCACAAGAGCTTCAATGAGAATTCCTGTGATGTAACAAGCGTGGGTGTCTTCTACGGCAACGACATTGTGGTGGGAGATCGAATCAGAAATACAATCCCGAAAGCCAACCCAATCCCCAGGCCCGCTCAGACGTAAGGTTTGTTCCTTACCACTTGCCAACTGGACATAACTTCGAACGAGGCCGGTTTTGATGAAGAAAAAACCATCGGCTTTGACGCCAGCAGTGACTAGATGTTTTCCTCTAGGGAACGCAGTGAAGTCTTTACCCGCATTGATTCTCTCAATGGTTTCATGAGCGGCACAGTGTAGCACATTGTGATTTTTATAATCACAAGCAAAACAATCAGGATTGAGTGGAAGATCCGCCATTTTAGCTTTGGTGTAACCCCTTAAAAAATCCTTGTCGAGTCATAAATTTAGAAACCTTCTAAATTTTTTATTTGCCGGTAAACTTCGGTTCCCGCTTTTCTAAGATACTTTTTATCGTCTCCTTAAAGTCGTCCGAAATAAAGTTCCGCGCTTGAGATTCTGCTTCTTTTTTTAGAGCGCTATCTAGCTGTTTCCAGGAATATAAATTCTTCTTTAATTCTTGTAAGGCGAGCGGTGCTGCTTTTGATAAAGATAAAGCAAGATCCATAGCGCGTGCATACACTTCTGTTTTGGGAACACTGTCAAGAGCGAGTCCACAGGTTTTTGCAAACTTACCATCAAAGGTTTCACCAGTAAGTAAAAGTCTTCCACCCAAACTCTTTCCGAGTAGTTCTGGAGAAAGAAAACTAGAACCCATACCAGGGTGAATTCCTAGTCTTACGAAATTAAAAGAATACTTTCCCTCTTCTGCGAAAATTCTTAAATCACAACCGAATGTTAATGAAAGCCCTGCTCCAATCGCATGGCCATTCACGGCTGCAATGACGGGAACGGGAAGTTTACGAACGGATAAAAAGAATCCATAAAATTTTCTCATATCACGTCTGTTTTGCGAGAATGATTTTTCAGAAAAGGATCTTAACAAATTCAAATCACCACCGGCACAAAACACATCGTTTCTTCCGGAGACAATGATTGCCCGAGGTAGGACTTTTTCTTTTTTAATGGATTGAATGAGGTCAGCGAACTCTTCCCCCATTTTCCAAGTCATGGAATTGCGGGAGGTGGGATTGTTTAAGAAGATGGAAACAATTTTTCCATCTTCGGTTTCACGGGATTCAATTTCTAGGAATTCATACTCTTTGGATTCAAATCGCGATTTCATCTATCTGAAAGGATTCGTACCAGGCTTTATCTTGTAAAGATAAAGGTTTGTTCCCGATCTCCATATTTTCAAAGTAGTTGAGTAAAATCTCTAGGTGTTGGGTTTCTAAATTTTGATTGGGAAGGGATGCATCGATCCCCTTACTCACAAGAACCTCGGCTCTGATTTTATCTTTGTAATGATCCGGCTTTCCACTAAAAATCAAATGAGCAGAGATCAAATCAAAACGAATGGTATCCACAATTCTCTTCAGTGAATCTTCGGACTCTAAAAAATAACGTGATGCGACTTCTGTTTGGAAGTAGTCACCCCAAGTGATGAGGTCTGGGATAGAACCGGTTCTTTCCAAAATTTTCTTTTGGGCCTCTTCATCGGTATATAAGGAACCAGCAAACCGTTCCACAATGCTATGCAATTCAGTCAGGACGGCTAATTTCTCCGGACTGAGAAGTCCTTGGCGGATCATCGGCATAAGTTCAGGATTTACATGTTTTGGGAGAGTTAGTTCCATATACTTCCCATTTCGGCGAATTCTGTCGTTTCCTTGCACATTTTCCTTCTCGGAAAATCGATTTTCACCCCTAAGAAATCGATAATTTTAGTATGGCAATCGGCAGAACAGATTCGATGCAGGAACTCATAACGATCTTAGAATCGTTATTTGAGGAAACCATCATAGGCTCTGACGTAAATATTGTAAAACACCTCTTTTACTACCTCAAGGCAGATAACAGAGAATTTGAATTTATCTATGAAGAACATACTCTAGTTGCCGCTGTCGAAGAAATTGAATCTCATACAGTGACTTTAATGATACCGGATTTGGTAGAAGAAGGATCGAGGCGTGCCCGGGTTCGTTTTGAAGTCATGAACATCAACTACCAATTTGAGGTAGTGATCCTCGACATCCAAAAAGAACGAACGGTCATCAAAACTCCCACCGAGTTACAGTCCTACCAATTACGTACAAACAAACGGATTCCGGTGGACGATTTGTTCATGAACTTTATCATTCTATTCCGAAGTTTGACCGGTGGATCTCGAGAGGTAGGGAAAAACCTTTATGCGGAAAGTCGATTCCCTCACCTAATGAAAGAAGTACGAAAGGATCGGCCGGATAGTAAACTCATCAATGTAATGTTAACCGAAGCCATCGAACGGATTTCGAAAGATTATGAAATTCGGTTTTTCCAAACTGACGAAAAACTAAGTGAATATGATGACTTTGTCAAAAAAACAGTTCTTAGAACTGCCAAATCCATTTATATTCCTGATTGTAACCGAATTACTTCCTATATCAATGATCCCGGTGACGAGGTTCTTTTTAATTATCATAACGAATACAAAGAGATGTCCAAAGAATTTGGAGAAGAGTTTGCATTAGAATTTTTTGAATCGATGCGTAAACACGAATCCCGCGATTTTTACGTATCGTATATCATTACACCGATTCGTTTGTATGAAGATGTAGTGGGATACATCAAAGTATATTCAACGGCTATGGAGAGATTCACCATATCCCAAAACCAAGCGGTTTATATTTTTGAGTTAGCTGAGATCATTAGTTATGTATTCACAAAAATTGCCATCCAACATGGAAGTTACGAAACCATGCAATCCACAACCAAGGTTGTGGATATATCACTCGATGGACTTTTGTTTGAGATTTACGACAAACGCCTGTTTCAATATTTAAAACGACACAATATCATCAAAATGTTTATTCCATTGAGTAAGGATCGGACCATGATCATTCGTGGAGAAATTATTCGATTTTTGGATCGGGGAGATCATTACCACCTAGGGGTAAACTATTTCAGTTCAGCCCCAGATGATATGTTGTATTTAGAATCTTATCTATTCGAAAAGAGTATGAAAATCCTTTCAGAATGATCCGGATTGTTTTTCTGCCAAACGAATTGCATTCAAAAGATCTTCCGACAAAGTAGTTTCCCCTGTGTAGTAGAGGCGTAACAACTTTCCATGTTCCACAAGTTTGTCTCTGTATTCTGCTTCTTTGGTAGAACCGCGAGTTTCTTTCCATTTTAAATGATAAAACTCACAAGCAAGTTTATGCAGGTAATAATCGGACTTTCTTAAAGAATATGCTTTCTTTAAATATTCTTCCGAACGTTCTGCCCACTCTTCTCGTTTTTTACGACCATCCACACCAGTTTCCGCCATGTTCGCATGGAGTAGATTTAAGTAAGAGGTTTCAAAACTATACAACCAAACTTCATAGTTTTTGGGATATAAGTTACGGGCTTCTTTAGCCACTTGTGGCATGAGATCCAATTGTTTTTTATTTTCTTTCCCTTCTACTTTAAAATAGAAAGTCAAAAATCGTAAATAATCGACGAGGAATAATAACCGTTCCTGGGCATTAGAAAATCGTTCCCTATTTTTCCAAGCCATAGAATATTCGAAAGCAGTGGATACATAACCTTCTCCATCTTTCCAATGGGCTTTTCCAAGCGCATAATGAGAATCAGGTGACCCTTGGTCCAGAGAAACCGAATGTTTATACATTCGAAGGGCTTCATCCATTTGCCCTTTGGCAAAATAATGATCCCCTTGTTTTTTTGCCATAAAGGCTTCATCATATTTCGTGGTATCGAGTAGTCTTGCGGCCGTTACAGGGCGATCTTCAATCAAACGAAGGTATCCTTCTCCACGCACCTGCCATCCAAAAAAAGTAGTTTGGTATACGGACTTTACTGTAATCATCCCTACGATGTTTCCATCACGGAATGTTTTGTGGTCTTGGTTCTTTTCCAAAAGATACAAAGTTTGTCCCACTCGAATCCCTTTGGGATCTGCCACTTTGATCGTTACCGTATCCGGTCTTGTATCTACTTCTAATTCTTGGGAAAGAGTATCCACTTCATAATAACTGGCTTTTTCAATTCCTACTACCTCGCCCACAACGATCATCCGCAATGGATCGAGAGAAGCTTGGCTACGGAAGGCAAAAGCCAACCGGTCCGAAGAGGACTGGGCAAAGGTTGCCGTTACAAGAAATGTGCTGAGTAAAAAGGAACGGAACATCTGATTTAAGGATCGACCAAAAATAGAATCCCGGGCAGAAGAAAAAAGACATCCCCGCCGTAGCAGCGGGGAAAATTTAGAAATTTAACGAGGCCGAAATTCCAATCGGAACCTACCCTCGCCCACTTGTTCTTTCGAATACAGGATCTTTCGATGAACCCCATTGATATAATCGTCTACCAAGTTTCCATAAAAGGGACTTGCGAGGTTTCCACTATTTCCAATGGGAAGTTGAGTGACAGACTCTTCAAAACGACCATAGTCAATCACACGTCTTTTCGAAGGCCCAGCAAAAGCCGTCCAATCTTCTTTCATGAGTTTGTATTTCAAATTGTTCACAACCTCGGAGCCTCCTGCAGAAGGAAGGGGACCGATATCAAAAATACCACCTATCACTGGCAATACGCCGAGTGGATGCGGGTGTTTGATTTTATACAGATTTTTCCAAGTCCAAAGGCTCGGGGAAGCAGATAGATGTTTTTCTAAATACCTTCCTGTTTCCTCAACGGAACGTTTGAATATGTCTTCTCTGGTTTCGATCACTCCCTCTGTTCGGAGGTCATCCCAAAAATTCGAGTCAGGATTACGCACAAAGTGACGAAATGCTGTCCAATATTCAGCCATATCTCCGTATAACTCAAAGTTGGTGGGACCTAATTCATCTATCAATAACTCACGAAGAGTGATAAAAAAGAAAACGTCGTAAACCGCAGCCCCTTGTGATTCGGGAAAATGTTCAAAGTTCCAAGTTTTTAAAATCCCCAATACTTTTTTTCCATTGGGTGTTTTTGCATCCTTAACAGTGGATAAAACAAGATCCAAATACTCTGGGGCAAAAGAAGATACGGTATCGTTTTGGATGGCCGCGAGTTCTTCCAAACTCCACTTTTCTTTGGTTTCTAAAATCCCCACTAACCTTTGAAAACGATCCGGTGGTTGCCAGTTCCCTTCCGGTTTTCCAAGTCCTGGCAAAGCCTTATTTGTCACTTGGTTATTGGCAGTCACAATGATTCCATTTTTAGGATTGATGATTTTTGGATTGTTCCTTACCGGAACATAACCAATCACATCGTTTGCTCCCGTAGAACCTTCCAAAATTTTACGTGGATTTCCTGATTTTAGAATTGGGAAACGTCCGACTGCATAGTAGGCAATGTTCCCACTTTTGTCCGCATAACTAAAATTAAGTCCAGGGGCACCAATCATAGAAGATGCCGAATCAAGTTCTGTGAATGATTTGGATTTTCCCATTTGAAAAAGAACATCCAGAAGTGGGTTTTGTAAATGGTGGTGAGCCCAATACAAACTTACCGGACGACCTTTGTATCCTTTGATATGTTCTGTGATGAGTGGACCATGGTTTGTGATTCCCACTTCAAACGGAATTTCTGTTCCATCTTTTTTTCGGATCACATCCCGGTAATATGTTAGATCCTTCCAACCACTTCCACTTTGAAATTTCCCGCCATCGATGGTTTCCAAATACAAATTCACATCGTCTTGTTCCAACATGGTCAGTCCCCATGCCTTATCTCTGTTATGTGCAATGAGAGGAAAAGGAATGATGGATAAAAAGTATCCGTAGTTTTCATATCCTGGGTATTCAATATAAGCTTCATACCAAGCACCAGGATTCGAAAGGGCAATGTGCGGGTCATTGGCAAGAACGGCTCCGCCACTTTCGGATCGACTCGGGGCCACAAGCCAAGAGTTACTTCCCTCCAAAGGTTCAATCGGCAATTGGAGTGCTCCCACAAAGGATACCAACTGTTTTAAATTGGTGACATCAGATCCATGGGAAAGGTTTTGTTTTTTTGAATACGCCCGATGTTCTTGAATTTGTTTTTGGGCAGGATATAATTTTTTAAAATCTTTAATATCCTTAGCATCTGCTAACTTTTGAACACCCGGTTGTGCTTCTAAAATGGTGGCATTTTTTTCAAAGTCATACCTTGGGAACAGTTCGCTTGCAGAACGACCCTTTAGTTCCGATTCCAAAATGCTGTACAAACTGTCCGATTTGATTCCTTCCGCAAAGGAAAAACCCATATAAAATAGGAAGGAAATGGCATCGACTCGATCAAACGGTTTGGGTTTGATTCCAAGAATTGTATATTCGATTGGTAAATTGTCTTCAGAAAGGAAATGATTCACCCCATCCAAAAACCAATCCAATTGGTTCCAAGCATCCGGATGGATATGATCTTTTTGGTTGGCATACTCCTCTGCTGTTTTTTTCAAAAGAAGAGATTTTAAAAACTGATCGGTAGGGATGAGTTTTTCACCAAAAATTTCGGTGAGTTCTCCTTTCCCGATTCGTCTTTGTAATTCCATTTGGAAAATCCGATCCTGGGCCATCGTATAACCTAACGCAAAATAGGCGGACTTGGCATCACCGGCTACAATATGTGGAATCCCTGCATCGTCTCGGATCACAGTTACCTTGGATGTGAGTTTGTCAGAAACAATCTCTCCTTGGTAGTTGGGAGCTTTTATGGATACAAGTCCCCAAAACAAAAAATGTAAGGCTACAGGAAGGGTGAGAATCAAAAGAAGAAAGAGACTTAAAAAAGGTCTCTTTCTTGTGAAGTGTTTTGCTTTTTCTAACATAGGTTACTGCAACGATTTAATTTGACGAATGCGATTTTGTTTGTCTGCCGAATCCCAAGCTGCATTCGAGAAGGATTCCACTTTATAATATTTGGTTTTATATTCATCCTTATAAGGAATGACAAGTTCGCGGTCGGGTTCCGTTGTTTTGGCAGCTTGGATTTTACGAAGCCCTTCTGCACCTTGATTGAACCATTCGGGATCAATTGGTAAATTTACACGGTGGCCTCGGAAGGATGTCGCGAGATAAGGACCGTCTAAATCTTTATCCCGAAGGATTTTACCATAAAAAGTGAACTCTACTTCATTCGAACCAGAAACTAAATCACCATCATACACGGAATAGGCGACATACTCTCCATTCTTTTCGTCCTTTAAATTCGCCTCCAAATGGTATTTCCCTTTTTTATAAACATTCACAACAGCTCTGACAATCAGAGATCCATCATGTAAGGAATCAGAAAATACTCCATTAAACTCTGCAGGGATGGAAGGGCTTGAAAAAAAACTAGAGGTTAAAGTGGTTTTTAGATTCTCTGCCCCGTAAGTAATTTCGGCAACAAGAGACATCTGTCCCCAATCTGCTTTTTGTGGTTTCCAAGAGAAAGTAAAGATGTTGTCTCCTCTTGTTTGGTCACCGTCAGTTCCATTATCATTCACGGATGCACTGACAACTCCAAATCTTTGGCCTTCCCATTCTTTAAATACTTGATGAGAATCAATCGATACCTTCACGCGGTTTCTTGCTTTATCACGACATTCTAAAGTCACATACATCATGTCCTTGTTTCCGATGACAGCCCAAGTTTTTGGTTGGAACAAACATACGTAACCTGTTGGTTCGTTCGTTTTTGGATCAATGGAATAATCGGGAGAGGTTTCAATGATAAAGGGGAATGCTAAATCATGATTTAAAATGGACATAGGTCTTGAAAACGGAGGGTATTCCGACCATTCTAAATATTTTTCTAAAATGTATTCAGGAGTGGCGCCATCATCAGGAATTCCACCAGAGGCATCAGAACCACTATCAGACGTTTCATCATTTTGCGTTGGATCAGAACTACTCGCCATTCTTTCTTGTCTGGCTTTCTCGCTAGCATCTTGATCAGAACCCGCATTATCCTTATTTAAAAAGAAGATAAGGCCAACAATGACCAATATAACAGCTGCTAGATACACACCGTATCTACGAATTAAATCCATACGCTCCCATCCTTTTGTTTTATAAAACGGATAAGAGCCTTGTCGGTTTTGGAACTATGTAAAGTAAAATTTAAATAGAAAGAAGACTGGCAACCGATTCAGAAATCATACTTTGTGTGGGAACGGGCATTGATTTCCAATCTTCGTAGTATCTGTAAACAGATCGCGAATACTCTGGAATGCCTCCAAATCGTTTATAACCACCAAGTCCTGCATTATAAGATAATAAAGCAGCATCCAAAGAGTCCGTTCTTTCTATCAAATAATTCAAATACGACACACCAATCTGTAGATTGATTTCTGGATCATATAGGTCTTTTTCAGAAGAAAAGGGAATTCCTTCTTTTGCAGCCAACCACTTGGCTGTCGCTGGCATCACTTGCATCAGGCCAAGAGCTCCCTTATGGGACTTGGCTCGTTTGTGAAATTGGGATTCTGTTTGGATGAGACCTACCAAAAATCCCAGTTTATCATAACGTTCTCTTTTGTTTCCGATCGGCAACCGGAGGTTCAAAGAGGCTCTTTCCATTACAGAAACCAGCTCCATTCGTTCCCGAGAAGAAAGCCCGGGGCGGTGTTTTGCAATGTATACTTCCAATTTCTTTTTGGAGGATTCATTCCGAACACTAAGGCCGGCCGAACTGATCTTTCCGTAAGATTCCAAAAGGAAGATTAGGATGAGGAAACTCGTTCCTAGGATTTGGGTGAGTGGGTTACTTTTTCGCATCAGGTCCTCTTTTCTAAAGGCTTTCATTTGTGCATCGCACAATAAGTCCATGATTTCCCTAACCCCTGAGCGAGCAAGCCTAATTTTGTGCATCGCACCAAAGAAATCCGTGAGAAAAACGAAATGCTTGCCTAAAGTCAAACCTCAGGGATATCTGGATTGCTTGGCTCCCTTACTGAATCTTTATAGTTTTTTCTATTTTGGGCTCTGTTTGGTGAGCGGGATAGCCTTTGTCTATTTTATGTCCCGAAAGGACGATCTGACTCCTACCTTTCGTGGCCTCCTCATCCCTTTGTTCTGTTTATTTTTCTGGTCTGTGGCTTGGTCGATCTGTAATTCGTTCGTTGCCCCCTGGACCGCCTATGTTTTTGTTTTTTTGAAAAACCCAGTCATTTTGATTTTGGGAGTTTCCGCTTCCCACTTGGCTTTCGGTTTCCAGGAAAATAGTTTTCCGCGTTGGAAGGATTGGAGTTTTCGTATCCACATTCTCCTCGCAGCCCTTGCGATTCTTGCCAATGGGACAGGATTTTTTTTCCGAGAGATCCGTTTTGACCCCAAAATGGAATTCTATGTTCCCGAACAAAATTCCCCTGACCTCATCATCCAACTTTCCATCCTTTCCGTTGCCGGAGTTTTGTGTTTGGTTTTGGGAAATACCATTCTCGTTCTGGCAGCAAAATTTGTTCATTTTACGGGAGCGCAAAAAAGGAATACAGGTGGTTTTCTTCTCGCGATCCTCGGAATCCTTTCAATGGCTTTTGCTGATATCTTAGTGGACCTAAACTACTTCAGTAAACCAACCTTCTTATTTTTACTCACCAACCTAACAATCATCATCATGACGATTCTTGTGTTAGTTTCACTCAATCAAGAAACCATCCCTTCCACAGTTGGATTCAAAATCATGACATTCAATTTAACTGTTTTGTATTTGATACTTTCTATTGTTGCCAATTTTCTTTTTAATCGATTTCGAATCGACTTTCAAAATGAAATGAGTCGGGAAAAACATAGCATCAAAACTCAACTAGAATTAGGCTCTCATTATCCTTTTGTTTATCTTTCTGACCTAGTTTTTGATATTCATAACCAAAGTTTCCGAATCAACAAAATCAATTTTACGGAAGAAGGGATTAAACAAATTCAAAAAAGACCCCCTACCTTTGAAACTTTCAAACTAGAGTCTTTCTCAACTGATCCCAATGGAATTTATTGGACCTCTGATTTTTTTGCGAAGAACCACCACTTCGTAGTTGCAATCCCTTATATCGAATACAGAAACACAGTACACCAAACTGTAGTTTGGTTAATTGTCACCCTTCTATTTTCCTTATTTACCATCTTCATGTTGTATCCGGTTTTACATAAAACAAGTATCGTTTATCCTTTAACCCGATTACTTGCGGGAATCCGAAGGATGCATTCCGGGGATTTGTTTGTTACTGTAAAGGTATCCAGTCGAGATGAAATTGGTGAGTTATCGAATAGTTTTAACGAAATGATATCCATTGTTCGTGATGCAAGACTTCAATTGGAACAAAAAATTGAAGAACGAACCGAATCCTTAAATCAAACCATCTTAGAACTAAAAGAAACTCAAGAACAACTCTTACAAGCAGAAAGGATGTCAACACTTGGAAAAATTGCAGCGAGTGTTGCCCACGAAATCAACAACCCGCTAGCAGCGATTAAAGGAAGCATTCAGTTCATCAAAGATGGACAAAGTAATGTCATGAGCCCTAAAAAATCCGAACATGATTTTTTAGCTGAAAAATTTATCGCAGAATTTAAAAATCAAAAACGTTCCGAAGTCACCTCTCGATTCAAAAGAAAAAAAGAACTCATCGCCTTCTTCAAATCAACATCGATTCCCGATCCCATCTCATTAGCAGATACTTGTTTTGACTTTAATATTGAAGCCGTGCCAGAAAAATACCAAATCCTATTTGATACCGAAGAAGGAAGGAATGTATTCCAATCCCAACTCAACGACTTTGTCATTGGGTTCCATTTGGGGATTATCGAAACGGCAGTAGAACGGGCTTCCAAAATTGTTTTTGCCCTCAAACACCATTCCTACTCTGGACCCAAAGAATCTCAAAAACTCCTCTCTCTCAAAGAAGGGATCGATTCCGTCCTCTCTATGTATTCTACCAGTTGGAAACAAAACATTGAAATCGATTGGAAAGTGAGCGGAGATCCTGTGATTCTCGGCCATGCCGACGAACTCGTACAAGTTTGGACAAACCTCATCTATAATTCCATCCAAGCCTGCCCGAAGGAAGGGGGAAAAATTCGAATCTTTTTGCAGGAAGAAGTGAATGAAGCCCGAATTACCATCGAAGACAACGGCAAGGGAATCTCGGAAGACATCCTCCCTCGCATTTTTGAGCCCTTTTTCACCACCAAGGAGCTTGGAATGGGAACAGGACTCGGCCTTTCCATCGTCCAAAAAATCATCCAAAACCACAACGGCAGCATCCAAGTCGAAAGCCAACCAGGGAAAACCCTCTTTTCCATCCGCATCCCCCTAGCAAAATCCTAGGATTCAGACCAGAAATTGTCAGAGAATCTCTGACAATGGCAAAATTATGTTAAAATTTTGTCTAAATTTGGAAAAAAATTTCTTGTCAATCTTTTGCCAAACTTATAAAACAAAGGTAACACACCTTTCAACAGGATAACCAAATGCGAAAGATATTAGCCACACTAACAGCCGTTTTTTTAGCGGGATCCCTAAGTGCCCAAACTTACACGGTCTTCATTCATGGAAAATCAGACAAAAATCATAACGGAGTCGGAACTACTGACGTAAACAGCTACTGGGGATCTTCGGTAAACTCCGTCGGTGGAACTCGAATTTTCATTGGTTACGATGGAACTTCTGATCCTAGAAATTACGGATCTTCTCGTGCCCAAACCAATATCTCCACGGGACTCACAAACTACTGCAAAGGATCCAACTCTTGCAAAATCGTCTGCCACTCGGCTGGATGTTATGCCATCGAGTATTGGTTGTCAAACCTTGGTTCCACTGCTTCTGCAAAAGGTTTTAATCTAACTAAAGTAACAGCTCTTGCTGCGGCTTCCGGTGGATCGGAGCTTGCGAACGCTCTGAACGGAATCACATTTGGTTTCGGTGGAAACGCGATGGACAAGTCACTCATCGTAACTACTGCTCGCGGTGCCTTCAATCACAACAACACTGCAGGAGTTGCTGTTAACCATGTTCCTGGATACAAAGGAATGTTTGGTGCTTCCGTAATCCTTCCGGGTGAAGACGATTATGCAGTCGCTTACCACTCTTCTTGCGGATACAACCGTGCTGGTGGTTTGAATAAATGCCAAGCATCTCTCACTCAGTATGAAGGTCTCTGGCCTTTTGGATCGAACAAAACATACAACCAATACAGTGGTCACTACCGCGCACCATCTGTATCTTCTACAGGACTCTATCTAGACCACGGTCAAATCAAAACCGAAGGTTGGAGATAGGTTTAAACGGTATCATTTAAAGAAAGGAAAAGGAAAAAAGAGATGCGTAGCTCAATCACAACAATACTCGCGATGCTGTTTGCAGGATCGCTCAGTGCACAAACTTACACTGTGTTCATTCACGGTAAGTCAGATAAAAACCACAACGGTGTGGGAACAACAGATGTAAACGGATACTGGGGATCTTCCACTAGTTCTGTTTCTGGATCAAAAATTTTCATCGGATACGATGGAACTTCTGACCCAAGAACTTACGGATCATCCCGTGCACAAACAAACATTGCCACTGGCCTTACAAACTATTGCAAAGGTGCGAACACTTGCAAAGTGGTTTGCCACTCAGCAGGATGTTACGCAATCGAGTATTGGTTGTCTAACCTCGGTTCTACCGCATCAGCAAAAGGATTCAATCTAACTAAAGTAACAGCTCTTGCTGCAGCTTCTGGTGGATCGGAACTTGCTTCTGCACTGAATGGAATCACTTTCGGATTTGCTGGAAACGCAATGGACAAAGCTCTGATCGTAGGAACTGCTCGTGGGGCTTTCAATCACAACAATACTGCGGGAGTTGCTGTTAACCATGTTCCTGGATACAAAGGAATGTTTGGTGCATCTGCAATTCTTCCTGGAGAAGATGACTATGCTGTGGCATACCACTCTTCTTGCGGATACAACAAAGCAGGTGGTTTGAATAAATGCCAATCTTCTCTCACTCAAAGTGAAGGAATCTGGCCTTTCAATTCCAATGTTACTTACACACAATACAGCGGACACTACCGTGCTCCTTCTGTAACAGCGACTGGACTTTACCTAGACCACAGCCAACTCAAAACGGAAGGATATCGGTAAGTCGCCGACCCCTCCCTCTTTCTCTTAAAAAAGAGAAAGGAAAAGGCCAACCAAAAAAGGTTGGTCTTTTTTTTGCCCCAATCATATAAAATTTGACATATTTGACTTATTTATGTAATTTGTGTCGTATTATAGAAAACCAGGAAAGGGAAAAAAAATGCGAAGAACCATAATCACTGTGCTTGCGATGCTTTTTGCGGGGTCGCTCAGTGCACAAACATACACCGTGTTCATTCACGGAAAATCAGACAAAAACCACAACGGAGTGGGAACGACAGACGTAAACTCGTATTGGGGATCTTCCACTAGTTCTGTTTCTGGATCAAAAATTTTCATCGGATACGATGGAACTTCAGATCCTAGAACTTTCGGATCAGCTCGTGCACAAACAAATATTGCGACTGGACTTACGAACTATTGCAAAGGGTCTAACTCTTGCAAAATCGTTTGTCACTCAGCAGGATGTTATGCGATTGAATTTTGGTTGTCTAACCTTGGTTCTACCGCATCAGCAAAAGGATTCAATCTAACTAAAGTAACAGCTCTTGCTGCGGCTTCTGGTGGATCGGAACTTGCTTCTGCACTGAACGGCGCAACGTTTGGATTTGCCGGAAATGCGATGGACAAATCTCTCATCGTATCTACAGCGCGTGGGGCATTCAATCACAACAATACTGGTGGAGTTCAGATCAACCATGTACCTGGTTATAAAGGTGCATTTGGACCGTCTGTGATCCTTCCAGGAGAAGATGACTATGCAGTTGCCTACCATTCATCATGCGGATACAACCGTGCTGGTGGACTCGACAAATGCCAATCTTCTATTGTGAGTGGTAGCACTACTTATACACAATACACAGGTCATGTTAGAGCACCTTCTTTAACAGCAACTGGATTGTATAAGAACCATAGTGAAATCAAAAACGAGGGAACTCGTTAATTCGATTTTTTGTCTGATATAATATCCTTGGTTCTTTACCAAAGGGTATTTGACTTAAAGGCTGAAAGTAATTTCAGCCTTTTTTATTTTGAGCTTCAATTTTACATTCAATTGCAAAACCAAATTTTTTTAGCCATGTTTGATGGCACCTTGTCTTGATTTCCCGATAAACCAATAATACAAAACGGGAACGGCAAACCGGCTAAGAATGGTGGCAGCAATTTCACCAAACATCAGTGAGATGGCAAGTCCTTGGAAAATTGGATCAAATAACATCACAAAAGATCCTACTACTACAGCAGAAGCAGTGAGTAACATAGGTCGAAACCGAACCACTCCTGCATGGACTACCGCTTCTTTCAGAGGAACTCCTTTCCTGATTTCTTCTTCGATAAAATCGACAAGAATGATCGAGTTTCGCACAATGATCCCAGCCCCAGCGATAAACCCAATCATAGAAGTGGCAGTAAAATACGCACCCATCACAAAGTGGCCTGGCAAAATTCCAATTAGGGATATAGGAATGGGTGCCATGATGACAAGTGGAACGGTGTAACTTTTAAACCAACCCAATACCAAAACATAAATCAGTAAAATCACAACTGCAAAGGCTCCCCCAAGATCGCGGAACACTTCATAGGTGATAAACCATTCCCCATCCCACTTGATGACTGGTTCTCTGGTGTTCCAAGGAACATCTGCGGTTTGTGTTTGGTATTTGATTTTTGGTGCTATTTTCAACATTCCATAAACAGGAGCTTCCTCGGCACCAGAAAGTTCGCTCATCACATAGTTGACCGGTTTTAAATTTTTTCGATACAGTGCCCTATCTTCTTCGAGATAAGGTTTTGCTAATACTCTTTCTGAGGAAACGACTCCGGACTCAATGGACATTATATTTTGGTTTTGAAAAGGATTTTTCGAACCGCGAGCACTTTGGATCATAGAAAGATTCACGGATACTTCTTCTGGTTCTTCTGCCGTGGCTAAACTAACCAGTGGAGACTCCGAGAAAAGAATGAAACCTGTCGAAGCTAAAGCAGAAGTTTTGATTCCAAAAAGTCCCGATTTTTCAAAATCGATCGGATACACCATCTTAGGACGACCATTCCGAAGCGAGGTATCCAAATCCACAACACTTGGCTCTTCCTTAAATACACTGAATATTTCCTCAGTCACTTGTTTTCGCACCGAAGCGGAAGGACCATATACTTCCGCCACCATGGTTGCCATCACCGGTGGGCCAGGAGGAATTTCTAAAACTTTAGTAACGACTCCATATCGATCACCAAACTTTCGTATATCGGATCTAAGTGATTCTATAATCTCATGACTAGATTCTTTACGATTGTTTTTATTCTTTAGTATGACTTGTAAATCATTCATAGAATCTAAATTTCGAAGAAAGGAATGTTTCACCATTCCGGAGAAAGAAAAAGGAGCGGCCTCCCCAGCAAAAATTTGGATTTTCTCCACATTCGGGTTTTTTAGAAGGACCTTTGTTAATTCTTCGGAACGAACCATACTTTGTGCGAGGGTCGTTTTGGGTTCGTAATCAAGGAGAACCTGAAACTCTTCTTTGTTATCAAAAGGTAACATCTTTACTTTCACCCACTTAAAACCAACAAAGGCCATCGAAATTACAAGTAGGCCAAGGGTAACCGCACCAAAAATGATCGCATTCTTTTTGAATCCAAGTAACCAATTCATAAACTGAATATAAATCTGGTCTAGTTTGGAAAATTTAAGTTCACTGGTTCCCTTCTCCGATTGAGTAAGATTTTCTTTCAAAAGTCGAATCGAAGCCCAAGGAGTGATGACAAAAGCAACGATGAGTGAAAGAATCATGGCAAGACTTGCCCCCACTGGTATTGGTTTCATATACGGGCCCATCAGACCTCGTACAAAAGCCATTGGCAGAATCGCAGCAATGACAGTAAAGGTAGCAAGGATGGTGGGATTTCCCACTTCGGATACAGCAACAAGAGTGGCACGAATGATTCCTAGTTTTGGATTCTCTTCCAAATGCCTTTCTATATTTTCTACAACCACAATCGCATCATCCACTAAGATCCCAATGGAAAAAATCAAAGCAAACAATGTCACACGGTTCAGTGTATAACCTAGAAAATAGTAGATGGCTAAGGTAAGTGCCAGGGTGACAGGAATGGCAATGGCAACAACGAGGGCGGAACGCCAACCCATCCATAATGCTATCAGAACGGTTACCGAAATGGTCGCAATGAGAAGGTGTTCGATTAATTCATGGGATTTGTCTTCTGCAGTGCTTCCATAATCACGGATCACACTGAGACGAATTTCATTTGGTAAATCTTTTTGGAAAAGATGGGCTTTTTCCAAAAGATCCTTAGATAAATTCACAACGTTTGTCCCTTTACGTTTTGCAAATACGATGGAAACAGCATTTCGTTTTGTATCTCCCAACGATTTATCAAACAGTGCAGATGAGCGTGTCCTTTCTTCTGGCCCCTCTTCCACAATGGCAAGGTCTTGGATCCGAACCACGCGTCCGCCCCTTTGTGCGACAGGAAGTCTTTTGACATCCGATGTTTTTTTCAGTACACCGCCTACTTCGATATCCATCATAGAGTCACTGGACCAATTTTTTCCAGCAGGGATGAGGGCATCGTTTTGTTTTAAACTCATCGCTACCTCTATGGTGGTAACTCCGTAGCGATTCAGAAGACTGGGATCCACTTTTACGCGTACGACTTTTTTTAATCCACCTAATATTTGCACGCTGGCTAAATCAGGAGTCGAGGATAGTTCTCGAGCCAAAGGTGCAACGAGTTGGCGCAATTCATAATCATTCATTGTTTCTGCGCTGAAACTCAAAGCTAAGAACGGAACGTCATCAATGGAATAAGACTTAACGATAGGACTTAGTGAGGTCTGTGGCAGTGAATTTTTAACTTCCATCAATTTATGGTGGATCTTTACGAGTGAAGGCTCTATTGGTTCTCCCACTTTGAATCGAACCGTGATATAACTTCCATGCCACTTACTTGTGGAATAAACATATTCGACTCCTTCCAATCCCCAAACCGCACGTTCTACAAACTCTGTGACTTTGCGTTCCGTTTCTTCTGGAGAAAATCCAGGTGCCGGAATTTGGATATCAATCATAGGAACTGAAATTTGTGGTTCTTCTTCTTTCGGTGTTAGGTAGACCGCAAACAAACCAAGAACCAAACTTGCCACGGCAATGACGGGAGTGAGACGTGAATGCAGAAAAGTCTCCGCAAGCCTTCCAGCAAACCCTTTTCTAATTTCTTCCAATGGATTCATTTGATTCTTCCTTATTTGAAAATAACGATGTTTCTGTTCTGACTTGTAAAAGAGCAATTTCTGTTTCCATCAACACACGAGAGAGTTCTATAGATCGATTGAGCGTTTCTGCAAATTGGATGGCGTTGATCGCACCACCTTGGAAAAGCCTTTGCATATTTAAAATTTGTTCGTCTTGGTATTTTACAGTTTCTTTTACTAACTCCAAACTTTCCGTAAGAGAAATTTCTTTTTGAAAAAGAGATTTAACATGTGCTTCTTCTTCTTTTGTTTTCTCTTGTATTTTTTTTAATGCAGCTTCGGCATTGAGTTTGGATTCTTCCACAACTCCCATGTCTCTAGGATTATAAAGATTCATTTGTAAATACACACCCGCTTGGTAGGCATTCGCTGTGTTGCGGCTCCCCTGATACCCGTAAGCTTCGGAATATGCTCCTACCTTTGGTAAAAACTTAGCCATTTCCAAATCTGTTTTGAGTTTTTCCCCTTCGGCATATTTGATTTGGGCATTCATTTGATTCGATCTTTCATAAACCGTAGGCCGTTTGAAATGAGTATCTAAAAAGAGATTCAAATCGGATTCGATCACTTCTAAATCAGAAGGAGGGATGTCTGATAGAACATATAAAGTTTCTTTGTAATCACTGACTTGCAAATCCGATTGATTTTCTAGGACTGCGATTTGATTTTTAATGGATTTTAATGCCAAATAACCAGCATAACCTACTGGATTTCCTTTGTTTCTTAACAAGTAGTTGGATTGAAATTTAGATTCAATTTTTCTAATTTGTTCCAACCTACGTTTGTATTCGTTCAATGTTTGGATGGCTCTATAATAAAATCCTGATTGTGCAAATTCTCTATCACGAACAGCAAGCCATTCAAACTTCAAACCCACGGATCTTTTTTCACTCATTGCCGCAAGTGCCTTTCCTGAACCACCTTCAAAAAGTGGTAAATCCATACCAAGAGTTCCACGAGAATAGGTATGACTTCCAGGATTGTTGAGTGTATCTTTTGCAAATAGATTCATTGTGTCCGAGTTCAACGTGGAGTAAGGTTGGTTATTCGAATCTAAAAAGTTTCCAGGCCGGTATCTTGTGGATGCGGTAGAAAAATCAGAATCAGTGGCACTTCTTTGGCTTAGTTTACCCATAAAATTAAGAGTGGGATCATTCGTTTGAAAAGTTCTTAAGTCTGTGTAAACTCTAGGTAACCAATGTTTGTTGGAACGATCTTTTGCAATTTCGCCTGCTTTCCATTCTAAATATTTGGATTTTCTAGCGGATGAATTTTCTTCGATTTGTTTCCATAAGTTATCAAATCCGACGGCCTCTGCAAAGAGGACCATCGGACCGACCAAAAGCAGAATGCTAATGAGTCGTTTCATATTCTTAATCCTTAACCTTGGGTTCAAAACCAAATTTATTCAAAAGAATTGCCATAGGACAAAAACCTATGGTTGCAAAAACAACCAAGTTCACACCCACAAGTAAGTTCAAAAGATACCACCAAGGTGAAACAAAGGTCCCAAGTGAAACTCCGACTAAACTAAATAGGCCAGCTACGAAATAAACCACTCGTTCCAAATACCAGGTTTTTGTTGAAGCCAGAAACATTACCATACCCCCTATAGTATATAGACTACAAAACCACATATACCTGTGGGGGTATATGTGGCAATCATTTTATGGCTTTTTAAAAAAGGGGATTTGTAAGTTTAGAGAGAGAATGCAGCGGTAATGGCTTTTTTTACATCGGCTTCGATGTTTTGGGTAGATTTCTTTTCTTTAAAACAATTGTCCATATACTCATGAATGTAGGCTTCGCCAAATTTTTTCATGGCTTGGTGAGCTGCTTTTAAGAGAAGAATTGCCTTCTCGCAGTCTTTTTCTTCTTTTGTAATCGTATTCTTGATTGCTTCCAGCTGTCCCTGGATTCGATTGATACGGTGGATCAGTTTGGTTTGGTTTTCCGAAAGACTCATACTACATACCCGGCAGGGTATAAGAATCCATCAAGTAAAAAATGACTCCTTTTCCCTTTTCCCAATCTCCCGCCTTCCTTCTCCCGCAAACACCACCCTACTATGTTTCCAATTTTGGATACTGGGATAGAGAGAGTTCTTATGATACAGCGGGGATCCGATTTGTATCGGAATTTGCCAAGAGTTGCCAATTAAGGCAAAAATCCAAGATTCTCGAAGTAGGTTCCGGCCTTGGTGGTAGTTTATTGTATTGGAAAGAAAACTACCATCCAACTCTTCTTTCTGCCATCAACCTTCCTGGAGAACAATCAGATTTTGCAGAACAATTGTTTGTATCTACTCATACAACAATTGATCCTTTTCTCAAAGGAAGTTGGGAAGTGATGGAATCCTTACCCGACTCAAGCTTTGACTATGTATTTTCTTTAGATGCCTCTTACCATTTCCAAAACCTCTTTGCATTTTACAAAGAAAGTTACCGAGTGTTAAACACAGGAGGTAGACTAGTATTCACTCATTTTCAAATTACAGATTCAAAATGGAAAAATTTTTGGTGGATGTATCTTCCGTTTCTCATACCCAAAGGAAATCTAAAACTCGTTGAAGAAACGATCTCCGAATTAGAATCCATTGGGTTCAAACAAATCAAACAGATAGATTGGACAAGTTTTGTCCTTGTTGGGTTTATCAACTATTCGAAAAATCTACCGACCTCATTAAAAACTTTTGGAAAAATTTTAGATTGGTTTGTCAAACATCTGGGTTTGACTTATCATTATTATGTTTTTGAAAAATAAAAACGGGTATTTAACTTTGAATCAAATCATCCATACTTCGTCCCAGTAGTCTAGAGGCCACGAGTAAGGCAGATTTAGCGCCGGCTTCCAAAAGAGGAATCCCATACAAAGAATAAGACCCACACAACCAAAGATTACAATTGGGTTTGTTATGAAGGGTAACAATTCTTTGGATGGCCTTAGCTGTTTTTTCATCCATCACCGGCCTTTCAAATTTTGCTACCTTTAAGGTATCTGTTTCTTTAGGGAGTTTGTGAGGGTTCCATGTTTGAAAGATTTTTTTTCCTTTCAGTTCCGGAATGATCCTTCCTAAATCCAAAGTTACTTCAGGTTTGTCATATCCATCTCTAATTTTAAAAACTAAAGATAAAGAAGCATTGGAAAAATAAGAATCGTCTGTATGCAAAACAACATCGCTCGATTCATAACGAAACTCGTTTAAAATTTCTTTTTCCAATTCAAATCCATCGCCAAGGAGATCCCTCGCCTGGTTTGCTTGTGTGGAAAGAATGACATGTTCAAATTCTCTTTCTTCATTTACAAATTGGATGATGGTTTTTCCTGATTTTTTATAAATCTTTTGGATGCCCGCATTTAAGGTAAGGTTTTGTAAATCAGCAGTGAGACGATTGACAACGTCTCTTGTACCAAATTTTGCCGTTTCTTGTGGAGTATAAGAATATCCTCTGGAATGATAACCAATAATGGTTTCCGCAGGATAAGCACCTACTGTTTCCGTCTTACAAGTGTTTACCAAAGCAAAGGTGGGGAGTAAAAACTCATAAATAAACTCTTTGGAATATTTGTATTTGATTAGGAAATCTAAAATTGAAATGGTTGGATCTTCTTTTTTCCAATCCTCTTTTGCATTCGCATAAAACTTCAATAGGTCAGAAAAAATTTGGATCCCTTTTAAGGATCCAAAGGAATCCATTGTGGGAACACCAAACGGAATTCCAAGAAATTGATGAGACCGAAATCCAAAAATCGCCTCTTCTTTGGATTCCACGCGAAAAGAATAATCAACAGCCCTGGTTTGGATTCCCGCTTTATCATATACTTGAAAAAGTGTGGGATAATAATCTCTTTTGATGGTTCGAAAAGGAATATCAAATTCCACTTCCACTCCATCAATCATTTGTTTGGCGCCAAAGGCAGCCATTCCAATTTCAGGATGTTTTTCAAAAAGAGTTACCTCTTTAAATTTCCGAATCAACCAGGCAGCAGTTAGTCCCGTAATTCCAGATCCGATAATGGCAATCACTTCATACTTCCTGTTTTCAAAAATTGGATATGCCATGATAGTGCTTTTTCCAAATCATGCGGGGTGTGTTTGCCTTTTGAAACACGTAGAGCATTTTCATAATACTCTCGAAGTTTATCTCGGTAAATAGGATGGGCGCAATTGTTGATGATGAGTTCTGCTCTTTTTTTGGGAGGACATCCCCTAAGATCAGCTAACCCTTGTTCGGTAACAAAAATCATAGTAGAATGTTCATTGTGATCTGTATGAGAAACCATGGGAACCACAGCAGAAATATTCCCCTCTTTCGCAAGAGAAGGAGTCATAAAAATAGAAAGATGTGAGTTTCTTGTAAAATCCCCAGAACCACCAATTCCATTCATCATGGAGGTTCCCATCACATGAGTGGAATTTACATTCCCATAAATATCAACTTCAATGGCTGTATTCATAGCAATGAGTCCCATACGACGAATCACTTCAGGATGGTTTGAAATTTCTTGTGGTCGAATGACAAACTTAGATTTCCATTCAGCAATATTCTCATGGAATCGTTTCAGTCCTTTTTCCGAAAATGTCAAAGCCGATGTAGAAGCAATTTCTAGTTTTCCGGCATCAATCAAATCGAATACAGAATCCTGCACCACTTCTGTATACATTTGGATGGAATGGAAATTCGGATCTTTTGCCATACTCGCAAGCACAGCATTGGCAATATTACCAACTCCATTTTGAAACGGAAGGTATTCTTTGGGAATCCTCCCCAATTTAATTTCATGTTGGATAAAAGATAAAACATGAGCTGCAATGTTTTGGCAATCTTCATCGGGAGTTTTGAAAACAGTAGCTGCATCTGGGGTGCTAGAACGAACAATGCCTTTGATTTTGTCAGGAGAAACTTGGATGTATGGAAGGCCTATTCTATCACTAGGTGTGATGATATTAATAGGAAGACCTTTTTCATGATGGTTGGGAAGATAAATATCATGGTATCCTTTTAACTCTAAAGGATGGGTATCCGTTAACTCGATAAAGATGGATTCTGCATTACGAATGTAAGTGGCACTCATACCAGAAGAAGTAGAGAGATAAATTTTCCCATCGGTGGTAACATCAATTGCTTCCACGATAGCGGCGTCAATTTTCGGTAATATCCCATGTTCAATGTATTTGACTACATGAGATAAATGCATATCGATGAAATCCGTTTCTCCTTGGTTGATGAGATTACGAAGGTGAGAATTGGATTGGTAAGGAATTCTTAATTTTAAAGCTCCTGTTTTTGCAAGAACTCCATCCAACTCATCGCCTGTCGATGCACCCGCGTATAGATTGATAGAAAATTCTTCTCCTAACTTTTTTTCTTCTTCGATTCGTTTGGCAAAGGCTACAGGAATGAGTTTTGGGTATCCAGCAGGCGTAAATCCGGAACATCCGAGAGTTACATTCCTAGGCAATAGTGCCGCCACTTCTTCTGCTGTTTTTATTTTTTGTTCAATTAATGAGTTAGTCACGGCCATAAATGCAAATTCTCTTCTTTGACCAAAGATAAAGAGATTGCGTAAAAATAAAAAGTCCAAATTCTGAACGTATGGATTTTCTCTTATATCTGTATTGTCTGGTTTTTGGAATCATTCTCATCGCACCTTTTGTGTTGTTTCATTACAAGTTCCGCCTGGATGAATCACCTTTTGGTAAGGAAGAGGATGCCCATCTCAAACCCATTACTGAGAAAAAAAGAAATCTACTCGATTCATTAAAAGACATTCGGTCTGATTTTGATTCAGGGAAACTAACAGAAGAAGAATTCCAAACCCAATCCCTTCCTTATATTGAAGCTTTGGACTCTGTTGAAATTGAATTAAAAGATAAGAAGGCAAGTGTTGCCAACGCTACGATTTTACAATCCCCAAAAATCAATGAAAATTGGACCTGTGCTAACTGTGGTTCGTTTGTTGCCGTTCCCAATGCAAAATTTTGCCCTAACTGCGGAACCGGTCGACTCGCTTAAGTTTTTATCTTTGATTAAGTAGAACTAGAAAACTGCATATCATACAGTCGTTTGTATTTGGAGTTTTGGTTTTTGAGTAGATCCGTATGGCTTCCGCTTTCCACAATCTCACCATTTTCTAAATAATAAATTGTATCGGCAATTTTTACCGTAGATAATCGGTGAGCGATGATGATGACAGTTTTATTTTCATACAACCGAACAAACGCTTGTTGGATGAGACGTTCCGATTCTGTATCCAAAGCAGATGTAGCTTCATCTAAAATCAATACTTCTGGATTTGCTAGCAGTGTCCGTGCAATGGAAATTCTTTGTCTTTGCCCACCAGACAACATGACACCGCGTTCGCCCACAATCGTATCATAACCTTCTTCAAAGGCTTCAATGAATTCGGATGCAAATGCATCTTCGGCGGCACGACGGATTTCTTCTTCGGAGGCATCGGGTTTACCAAAAGCGATGTTTTCTCGAACCGAACCATTAAAGAGAAATATATTTTGAGAAACTACTCCGATTCGTTTTCGTAAATTATCCAAACTCAAATCTTTAGCGTTCACATCGTCCCAAAAAATACCACCTTCACTGGGATCAATGAGTCTTGGTAATAGATCCACTAAAGTAGATTTACCGGCACCAGAAGATCCAACGATCGCAATGGTACCGCCAAGGGGTAATGTTAGATTGATATTTTTAAGTGCATATAAATCTGTATTAGGGTATAAGTAAGATACATTTTTGTATTCAATGGCCTTTGAAAGTTGGCCGAGTGGGTTTGGAGATTTTGGTTCTTTGATGTCCACATCTCTGCCTAAAATTTCAAAGACTCGATCACTCGCAATCACAGATGCTTGGATCAAATTCACAAGGATACTCATTTGTTTTAAGGGACGCATTAGAAAAATCAAAGTTAAAAAGAAAGCAATGAACATCCCTTTAGAAAAACTAGCGTCTTCTAATAAGTAAGCGCCAATTCCCAAAAAGACCATGGTGACAACAGAACCAGATAACTCTGTTAAGGCGGGACCAATTTGATGGTAAAAATGTGTTTTAAAGGTTTTATCAGAAAGGTTTTGGTTTACTTTGAAAAATCGATCGGCTTCTTTGTCTTCCATGGAAAATGCTCGGATGACACGAATCCCAGAAATGACTTCTTGGAGATCCCCATTCAATTCTGACAATTGTTCTTGTTGGTTTTTCGTGGTCCGCCGAATTCTATCGGCAAATGTGCTCACCGGTCCCACAATTAAGGGAATGACAATGAATAATAGAAAAAACAATTTCCAACTTAATACAAGTAAGATGATTAAATGAGTTACGATATAAAAAAAATCGTTAATGGCATCTTTTAAATCGTTAGAAACAACTTTCCCCACAATGTCGACATCGTTAATCACACGGCTCATTAGAACCCCAGTCTTTTCGCGGTAGAACTCGTTTAACGGTAACACCTGGAGTTTTTTATAGAGTGCCTGCCTGAGATCACTGACTGCAAGAAGGCCGGCTGAGTTGACAAAGTAGACAGTGCCTGCAAGACAAATGAGTTTTAAAAAATAGATGGGAAGGATGATGAGGCAAAATAAATATACTAAGTCGTCGGGTTTTTTATCCGCCAGCTCTTCGTTTGTATTTTGTTTGAGACTTGCGAATTGCCATTCCCAGTATTTCAGTCCTTCGAGTTGGTCGGGTTTTTTATAATCGGAAAGTAAAGCCTGGTCTTTTTTTGTCAGAGCAATTTGGAACTTGTAATTTTCGCCGGTTCCAAGAGAATCAAAAATAGGAATGAGGGACGTGAGGGAAGCTCCATTAAAAATGGAAACAAATATGGACAAGAAAACACCGAAGCTAAGTCTGTATTTGTATTTTGCCAAGTATGGCCAGA
>NZ_JAFFPS010000036.1 GCF_016919165.1 Leptospira chreensis | reverse complement strand
AATTTATGCGATTGGGGAAGTAGCTTTACATAGAAATTTTATTTACGGTCTTGTAGCACCGGGTTATGAGATGGCAGGCTCTGATAATAATAATTTAATTCCGTTGGTTCTATACCAATCAGGAGAACAAAGGTAAAGAGAGTCAGCAGATTTATCGGCAAAGTATTCTGAAAGGTGGACGCGGTCATAAGCTCTCCTTGGTTCTTCACCAAGAACTGTGATATCGAATTTATCCGTGCCACCGAATTCCACTAACTTTTCGCAGAATCTATGCCCAACCATCCCGTTTCCAATGACGATTAACTTTCGCTTGATCATTTTATTACCCTACCTGGATACAAGTATTCTGAAGGGAACCTTCGAAAGGTTCCAGTCTTCCTATATTATGCACGAAGTGTACCTAACGGAGGCAGCTAGATTAAAAATACTACGGATTCAGGAACGTACTTAGGGAATTGAGTGAGTCTTTAGGGAAAAAAGCGAAAATTCACTACAAGAAAAAGGAAACTGCCTATCTTTCGAACATGAATTTCCAAAGTAAGCCACTTTCCTTTTGAACTTATTTTAATCCTTTCTCTTAGAATTTAATAAATATGTACGTTTTATATGCATATTTTACGAAATTTTTTTCGTAATTTTGTAGGAAGCAAACTCAATCTGGGAAGATCCAATTCATTTCCCTATGGGAATAAGCATTTTTATGAATATTTCAGCAATTGGCATAGTTATTGCTGATTGTTTGTGTGCTGACTCAAGAAACTTATGCATCTACTTGTTCCTATTGTGGCGTTGGTTGTGGTGTTACCGTCCACAAAACAAGTCCCACAGAGATTTCTGTGGAAGGGGACAAAGACCATCCTGCCAACAAGGGCCTCCTATGTTCGAAAGGGATGAATTTGCATTATACGGTCATGGATAAAACGGATCGTATTCTTTATCCTTCTCATAGAAAAGACAAAAATCTTCCATTATCAAAAGTTAGTTGGGACAATGCTCTATCAGGAATTGCGGACAAATTCAAAAAATTAATCCAAACCTATGGCCCGGACTCTGTGGGATTTTATGTTTCCGGCCAACTCCTTACAGAAGAATATTATATTATCAATAAACTCATCAAAGGATTTATCGGTAGTAATAACATCGATACAAACTCAAGACTTTGTATGAGTTCAGCCGTTGTGGGATACAAAATGGCTTTGGGTGAAGATAGTGTGCCCATTGCTTACGAAGATATAGAACTTGCCGATTGTTTTCTTATCGCTGGTGCTAATCCTGCTTGGTGCCATCCCATTTTATTTCGTAGGATTGAAGCTCATAAAAAGAACCATCCTGAAGTAAAGATCATAGTCGTTGATCCAAGAAGAACGGATACTTGTGCGGATGCAGACTTACATTTACAAATCCATCCAGGAACGGATATTTATCTTTTTCATGCGATTGCCAAGGTTCTAATCCAAAACAATTGGATTGATCCTGAATTCATCCAATCCCATACAGAAGGTTTTTCTGAACTAAAAAATCTTTTATCTGATTTTGATTTAGAATCCGCAGCAGAGACTTGTGGAATTCCTGTGAGTGAGATCCATTTGGCTGCCTCGTATATTGGTCAGGCGAAAGGATTTTTGTCCTTATGGGCTATGGGACTGAACCAAAGTGTAGTAGGTGTCAACAAAAACCTAGCTCTTCTCAACTTATCTTTGTTAACTGGTAAAATTGGAAAACCAGGCAGCGGTCCTTTTTCTCTGACAGGCCAACCCAATGCTATGGGAGGAAGGGAAGTCGGTGGACTTTCTAATTTGTTACCAGCCCACCGTGACTTGAGTAATGTAAGTCATAGAGAGGAAGTGGCAAAGTTTTGGGGTGTGGAAACCGAAGTCATCCAAAGTAAACCAGGATTTACTGCCGTGGAGATGTTTGAAAATCTTCGTTCGGGAAAAATGAAAGCAGTTTGGATCATTTGTACCAATCCAACCACAAGTTTGCCTGATGCTCGGATGGTAGAACAAGGGTTACGTGCCGCAGAACTTGTTGTAGTACAAGATATATCCATGAATTCTTCTGCCATTCCGTACGCAGACTATGTACTTCCAGCAGCGGGATGGGCAGAAAAACAAGGAACGATGACCAATTCCGATCGTCGTGTGACTTATCTTTCTAAGATCATTGATCCACCGGGTGAGGCATTAGCTGATACTCTTATCATTCAGAAATTTGCAGAGAAGATGGGTTTTGGTTCTTCTTTTAATTATAAAACAGAAGAAGATGTATTCTTGGAACATTGTGCTCTAACCAAAAATACTAAAATTGATATCAGCGGTCTTGATTATTCGATTCTAAAAGATAAACGTTCTGTGCAGTGGCCTTACCCACACAAAGAACACGGCGGAACTCCGAGGTTATTTTCGGATCATATCTTCTATCGAGCCAATGGAAAGGCAAAGATCTTTGATGTATCACCAGAGGATACATCAGAAAAAACATCGGAAGAATATCCATTCATTCTAACTACGGGTCGTATTCGAGACCAGTGGCATACCATGACCCGAACAGGTAAAGTCCAAAAACTGATGGAACACAAATCGGAACCGTATTTGGAGATCCATCCAGAAGATGCAAAACGAATTGATGTCGTTGATGGTGCGATAACGGAAGTTTTGAATGAACGAGGTGTGGTGCGTGTGCGTGCGAAGATCACCGACACCATCAAACAAGGGACAGTTTTTTTACCAATGCATTGGGGTAAAAAAAATAAAAACGATGAGTCTCGGGCAAACAACCTAACCAGTAAAAACTATGATCCCTTTTCCAAACAACCGGGGTTTAAAATCTCTGCAGTCCAAGTAAAACCTTATGTCAAAGAAAAAGAAAAGATCATCATCATTGGCGGTGGAAATAGTACCCATGCTTTCATTAAAAATTATAAAGACTTAGCTCCTGATGATGAAATCACTGTGATTTGTAAGGAAGAAAATCCTTTATACAATCGTATCCTCTTGCCTGATTTTATCAGTGGAGAAAAAGAATTTCATGAACTCTCCAGTGCGGATTCAGAAGAAGTGGTTTCTTGGAATATCGATCTCCATACAGGAACCTCAGTCACTGAAATTCTACCGGAAGCAAAGATAGTCAAAGATTCTTTTGGAAATTCCCATTCGTATAACAAACTTATACTTGCTACAGGAAGTTCACCTCAAATTCCGAAATACATTGGGCCAGAAATGGTGGGTGTTTTTAGTTTGCGTGCGAAAACCGATGCCGATCGAATCAAAGGTTTTTTTGTTCCTGATTCCCATGCATTGATTGTCGGTGGTGGGCTTCTTGGATTGGAATTGGCCGCAGCTTTAAAGTCGTTAAATGTAAAAGTGACCGTTCTTGTTCGAACCGATCGTTTGATGTCCAAACAACTCGATGCCGTGGCCTGTGATATTTTAAAAGAAGAAATTGAAAAGAGAGAGATTGAAGTCCTTTTTAATTCCGAAATTTCGAAAGTCAATGGGTATGGTCGGATTACCAATGTCGAATTGAAAGATGGACGAAAACTAAACCCTGATGGAATTGTTTATGCCATGGGAACAAGTCCCAATTTGCATTTAGCAAAAGGATTGGGATTTGAGCTAGGAGAAGGGATCAAAGTTAATGAATTCTTACAAACCAGTGATCCGGATATTTATGCCATAGGAGAAGTTGCCGAACATACCAGTGGTGTTTACGGAACAGTCCTTGCTGCAGAAGAACAAGCAAAAGTGGCCGCCTCACATATATTTGGTTATAAATACAAAACATACTCTGGATCTTTACATTCCAATCTTTTAAAAATTCCAGGCCTTGAGTTGGTATCACTCCGACTTCCTGGTATTTCATTTGAAAACCTATCTGATGAATATGAAGAAATCGTATTTTTGGATCGAAAAAGAAGACGTTATAAAAAATGCATTGTGAAGGGCGATAAGTTGGTCGGCGCCATTCTCATTGGCGACAAAGCAGAGTTTGTTGAATATAAAAACCTAATTGCGAGCGGAATCGAACTCGGAGACAAACGAGGAAAATTACTCTCTGGTGGAACCGGCGCCAAACCGCCGAAAGGTGCCGTTGTATGTTCTTGCAACAGTGTGGGTCGTGGAAATATAGAAGATGAATTCAAAAATGGTGCCTGCAATTTAGAATCAATTATGACAGCAACTGGTGCTGGCACTGGATGTGGAAGTTGTCGCCCCGAAGTGAATCAAATTCTAAAAGCAATGGCGGCACAGACGAAGACACCCGCTTAGTCTTTAGTTGATTTAAACTTCCGATTTCCCAAGATAAGAAATCCTTAATTTACTTGGGATTCCTTTGAATTCGATAAAATTGATTTGAAAATGAGACCTATTCTCAAAACCATGGATCTATTCTAGAGTAGGAGCCTACCGCTTGTGAAGGCAAAAACTTGGTATCAGGTCCATATGGTTCTCGGTATTTTCGGGGCCACTTTTCTTTTAGTTTTGGGTGTGACTGGATCTCTTCTGGTCTATGGAAAGGAATTACAATCACTGACGAGTCCTTATTCCGTAAAAGTAGAAAAGGAACGTTTGTCAATGGATACTCTATACAAACAATTGTTAGTTCAGATTCCTGAAGGAACTGTGGCTGGTTGGTTGTTATCTGATTTAAAAGACCAAGCTGACCAAGTTTGGGTTCATAATTTCGAAATCCCAAGTCACGAAACTGTTTACTTAATCAATCCATACAATGGGGATGTCATCGGAGAACTAAAAGAAAACCGAAGAGATAGTCTTTATGGGTTTTTACTCGTTTTGCATTATAGCCTTTTTCTTGGGGGATTTGGGTATTGTATTGTTGGATGTGTTGCTATCGCTTATTTGTTTTTAACAATCAGTGGGATCAAACTTTATAAAAGATTCTGGGTGAGTTTGTTTCGTTTGCGTTTTAAAGAAAGTATACAAATTCTTTTTTCCGACTTACATAAGTTCGTTGGAATTAATGCAATTTGGTTCCATTTGATTTTAGCGATCACTGGCGGTTGGTGGTGTGTGCGAGATATACTCATCCTTCCCCATCCAGAAGAAAAAGTAGTCCATCATCTTTGGGCCAAAGAAGATTCAATCAATCAACTATTAGATCAAACAAAAAAAGAAATCCCTGGATTTCGGTTGGGATTTGTATCCTTTCCACACCATTCGAAAGAAGAACCGATCGGAATTTATGGAAATCGTTTTGATTCGTCTGGATTTGAAAGCCGATTTGGTTCTTATATTCGTTATGATGTGAAATCCAAACAGGTCTTTGATAAAGTGGATATGTCAAAGGAAAGCCTTTTGAATAAAGTATTGGATTCGTTTCGGCCCCTTCATTTCGGAACCTTTGCCAATCATTTTAGTAAGGTAATTTGGGTGATCGGTGGTCTTACACCGGCGATCCTTGCGATCAGTGGACTGAGTATTTATTATATAAAGAGAAAGAATAAAAAAAGAAGAACTCAAAAGGTTCCTTTGAGTTCTTCGGTTTGATTTTTAAGTTTTAGTTATTGCCAACACTTACTTGGGTCGTAACAAACATAAGTTCCTTTGAATCTTTCACAGGCTTCTTTTGCACTTTTTAAACCCGTAACTCCATAGTATACGTTTGCAGGAATTAAATACCCATGTTCGCCTTCTGTTGTGTATGCGTAAGGAATTAGATCGTTGATTCCGTCTACTCCGTCATAATGGCAGGCTGCCACTTTATTCGTGATCGTACAAGGTCCGTTGAATTTTTCTACAACGATTTGGATTCCAATCGCATTCCCAATTGTTGCATAAGTTTGTTCCATATCTTTTTCCCATTCCGCTTTTTTCTCTAAGTACGCTGTGGAATACTCTCGACAAAACAAATGAGCGCCGTCTTTGATGCTGAACCTGTGGCTATAAGCAACGTTCAGTCCAAGTCTTTGTGCCTCACTCATACTGTTTGCGTTGATTTGTTGTAGGGCTAACATAGAAACCAGATCATCTCCGGTAACTTTTGACTCGGGATCAAACAAATCGCATTGGAATACAGAAATTCCAATGGTGATTAGGGTAAGAAGGGTTTTTATTTTAGTTTTCATAGTTGTCTCCAGAAATTTAAATTTTATAAGTTAACATAAATCCGTAGGTTTTTGGTGCACCAGGCACGGCTTGGAAAGTTCCATCGATGTAAGATGTGAAATAATACCGATCATTCATATTGTTCATGTATACATAGGCGGAGAGGGTATCAGTTTCGTATCCTATTCTAGAATTGATTACATAGTAAGGATCGCTATACACAGTGTTATCTGCTGCAAAATACATTTGACCAACAGCTTGAAACTCACCGCGAAAAAACATTCCATAGGCGTTTCTATATTGGAGATAACTGACAATGTCGTATTTTGGAATAAAGTGAACCCACTTCCCATTGAAATCTCGGTTGAGAACAGAATCATGAAACTTGTTAAAAATTCCTTCTGTATAACCGGCCGATAGACCCAACTTCACATCCTTATGTGGTTTTAAAAATGTTTCGAGTTCATATCCTCTGATGGTAACAAGTTCTGCATTCAGGTTTATGTATTGGGAAAGGTTGATGGCTCGGACCACATGAAAGTCTTGTGTTTCTGTATAGAACTGGGTGTATTTTAATCCAAACTTTCCTTTAAAGAATTCTGATTTTACGCCGGCTTCGATGGTATCGTTGATTTCTGGTTTGAAAGTGGCTCTGTTTGGAATGTTGACAACAGTGCTATAACCTGCGTTTTTGTAACCACGGCTAAAACCAATAAAAAACATTAGGTTTTCTGTTGGTTTGTAATCAAAAATAAGCCTAGAAACATTGTAGTTGTAACGATTGTTAATTGTATACGGATCTGATAATAGTTTTGTTTCCCCATACGGATTGATCGGTGAAAACCCAATTACCTGTTCGGTATGAGACAATCGGCTTTCTTGTCTTTCTAATCTCGATCCTAAAGTAATTGTAAACTTTTCTGCAAAAGTGTAACTGTTATGTGTATAAAAACTAACGTTACGATCTTGAATCCGAGAGAGATTATTTTCACGAGCGGGAGCGCGAAGTCCAAAATCATTACCTACATACATTTGAACTCTATGTTCTCTCGCTTGGTCAATATTTGTGACTTTACTCGATGAATAGATCCCTACCTTAAATTGCAGAGGGTCATTTTTGTCTTTAGATTCAACATAAATATCATTCAGAAAGGTTGTGGCTTTTTCAACATAGATGGATCTGTGTTGGTCGGTTGTGGTGAAGTCGGCATCAGCGGTGATGGGATCAATGTCCATCTTACGAATTGCGGTTGCTGTTTTAATATTGGCCTGAGGTAATTTTGTCGTTGTTGCTAAAGAGTAGGTGTTTCCTGTAACATTACTTTTCCCTTCATAATCCCAATAAACTTTTCTGTCTCCATTCACTCGGTTGACATAGGTTCCGTATAACTTGGCACAGTTGGATGGCATGGCCACACAACCTTGTAACAATGCTTTTTCTCTTTCTGACTTGGCCCCTAAGTAGTTGACTAAGTTGAGAGCACCATCATCAAAACTTTCGGCACTGACTTGTAAATCGGCTTCAAACATTTCGTTCGGAGTGAAATATAAACGAAAACGTCCAGCTTTTCCTTTTCTACCATCCGGGTGCGTTTTATAAATTTCGACGGGAACTTCATACGGCCGATTGGTTGGATAATAAAAACCAGTTACGTTGGATAGATAGCCTTCGCGTTCGGTAGTTTTTCCAGCGATTCCAAAAAATAATTTATCTTTGATGATGGGTGCATTGTAATAAGCAGAAGTTTCCTGTTTTTTATAATTTCCAGCATCGTATGTAATTTTTCCCTCAGCGATATTGGTTGGCTTTTTGGTTCGAATTTCAACAACACCACCTTGAAAGTTTTTTCCAAACAAGGTAGCTTGACTTCCTCGATACACTTCAATGTTTTCAATTCCATATAACTCAGTGTTCAGCGCCACATTGTCATTGAGTGGAACCCCATCTAAAATCAAACCCACTGCTGGTTCACTAAAAGCAATACTCCGCATTCCCCGAATGTTAAAATAAGTAAAGTTACGCGATCCCGAATCAATGATGGAAAAATTCGGAACTTGTTTGTCGATGTCGTTCGTTCGATTGATCCCTGCATCTTGGATGTCCTGTTCGTTCAAACGGCTGATGCTGTTGGGGGTGCGAAGGATTTCCCTGTCTCTCGGATCTTTTTTCCCCGTAACACGAATGCCTTGTTCGGTCGGTTTTGTTCCCGTATTGGGAACAGGCTCTGTTCCTGTGACCGGCGGAGGTTGCGGTGTTTTTTCCGTGGTTTGCGGGAGAAGGGAGGTCGTAAAGAGAAGGGAAACAAGAAGTAGGGAAGGTAGAGTCGGAAATCTCAGGATCGATCCGAGAGAAAAGAAATGGGCCTTTTTCAGTTCAAACTTTATATGAGAGCCATTCTCAAAAAGGAGAGTCATATGGCCATTCCTTCGTAATACTCGTCCATTGTCTAGACTTAAATGAGATAAGGACTCAATCTCATAGCCTCGGGTTCTCCCGAAACTTTCCCTCGGTATCAGACAGAATTTGGTTTTTAGAGTCTAAGTCCGTATGAGTCAGACAAATACAATCGAAAGAAGTATCTATCAAACGGGATTACGTATCCTTCTCGGAGCCTTTTTGGTTTTCGCGGGAGTGGGTCACCTAACATGGCATAGGACAGAGTTTTTGGCACAGGTTCCCACCTGGTTACCGATCAATGCAGATTTGGTCGTAATCCTTTCTGGGCTTGTGGAAATTACTTTGGGATTGTCTTTGCTTTTCCTTAAGAGCAAACAAGTGCAAGTTGGTTGGATTGTTGCCTTGTTTTTTGTTCTTATCTTTCCTGGGAACATATCGCAATACGTAAATGGGATCAGTGCTTTTGGTTTGGATACAGATAGGGCACGACTCATTCGTTTATTCTTTCAACCCTTACTTGTTCTTTGGGCTGTGTGGAGTTGTGGATCCTGGCAAGACTTTCGTGCGAAGCGGAAAAGTTAACCTTTAAGTTTTGAATTATCTCCCGTATCGATTCTACGATTTGGATTTTAAGTTCGCGGACTTATAATGACAATAGTATTTCGATACGGATTGGACTGGTAGCCCACCAAACCGTTGGTTAAAAATAATTTCTATGTTCAATGATGAGACAACGATTGGACACAACACGAATCCCTGCGTCTTCTGCTTTTTTTTCGGCTTCTGGATGTGAGATTCCGAGTTGCAACCATATCACTTCGGTTCCACCCAAACTTAAAATTTCGTCGATCACTTCCGGAACTTTATCGGAACTGCGAAAGACATCGATGAATTTTCGATCTTCTTTGGGAACCTCTTTTAAACTTTTGTAAATGGTAAATCCACCTACACTGTGTTCTTTGGGATAGGTTCCTACGACTTCCCATCCTTTGTCTCGAATGTAAACGGGCACATAATGGCTTGGTTTGGATAGGTCGTTACTCAGTCCATAAACTGTGATTTTTTGATAGGACTCAAGGAGAGATTTGATCTCGGAATCTGCTACATTCATAGATATAGTATAGAGTATGGATTTGAAATTGCAAGTGAGGAAATTTTTAAATGGATCCATTCTCCATTTAAGGCAAGGGTAAATCGACTCCATTGGTTTAACGAGAATCAGTTGACAAAGAAAGGAAGATGTGAAAAATTCTCACAGAGCTTGATACAATAACCATACAATCAAAAATAACGGATTCAATTCTAGTTAATTCCGTATCTATTGTTTGCCATTCCATACTGACTACCTATGTTACGGATCGAATTTTTAAAAAGACTTTCCTTTACGACTCTACTTGTGGCAGGGTTTCACAGACAAGTGGGGGCGGAGTCAACGAAAGCTGTCGTTTTTCCGCCAAAGAGCGCTACTGACTTTCTTCCTACCTTTCCCATGGATCTGGCTGAAGAAATCACCTCATCAATCATTTCCAAAATCTATCAGGCGGAGATGGACTTAGATTTATTTCTCAATCTTTTTGCAGAGGAATTATTGGTTCGTTATCCTTTTGATGGTGACTCCCAAGTTTCGAACTATAAACAATTATATTTTATATCGATTCGTTCTGAGGTGATCTTCCAACTTGTCATCGAACTTGTGAAAGTTTGGCAAAATCTATGTTTTCAATATGGATTGGAGTCGTATGGGAAAAAAGAATTGGAATCCGATTCCATCCAAATTCAAAATGCAATCCTTACACTGGGGAATCAATTTAAGATAGGTGACATACCACATTTTATATTAGAAAGAGCGGAGGATTCGGAATGGATGCAGTCGAAAGCAACGTATCTTGTATCTTGGTTTGGAATAGAAAAAGCGGAGCTAATTGTAAGTGATCCTATATCTTTAGAGATAAGAAAGTTTTGGAACCATTTGCAAGGATCAGAAAATGTAGTAGAGTACAATCGGTCCGTTGTCTCTGAAATGTTAAACTTCACAGAAAGGTTGTTGTCCGGATTGGATTCCCGTCGTGCAAAATGGCACCAATATGCCGTTAAATTTTATTATTTGGACTTTGCCCAAAACAGATTTGAGAACAAACCGAACATCAATAAAAACCCAAAGAAAATAGTGAAAAAGGATTCTGATTTTTTGATTCGGTCTTTATCTTTTGAATCGGCCATTCGTACCATAAAAGAAAGAGCCTTTTTTATGCAAAGTGGAGTGTATCATGATTTTGATAGACAAAACCAACAAATGGTAGTTTCTTCGCTTGTCCATGTCATAAGTCAGATTGCCAACGACTCAGCTAAGGCCAAGGAGATCCAAAACAAGTTACGATTAGTATATCGTTATGGTGGAATACTCAGTATTTCCACTGCGGCCATGGCAACTGGTTCCCTTCCTATTTTAGAAGATGCCCTTCGCATTTTACAAAAAGAACGTAAATTGTATTTCCCATGAGAAATTTATGAAATTACCATTTAACTTTGCACAGTCGATTGATTCTCAGAGAGAAGCCATCATCCAAAAACAAATTCACAAGATTCGAAAAGAAATTTTCCAGTGGGAAGATCAATCAGAAGATCAGAATTCGGAACCAAAAGAAATATCACTTCGAACCCATATAAATGCGTATTCCTATTTTTGGACAAGAGTTGAAAGAAACTCTACATCTGCAATTGATTCCAGATTACAATTTCTATCTCTCACCGCAAATTCACTAGAAAGATTGTATCAGTCGCAAGCAGTAAAAACAACTTTTCAAAAACAAACCTTCCTTATTAAAAAATCATTAGTGTATTTGGATACCTTACTTGCGATCTCTAACAGATTGTCAGCGATTGCCCAATCAAAAGTTACAAAAAAATCCAGTAGTGAAGATTTACAAGGGGAAGTAGCTGAATTAATTGATGAAGTGGATCGCATTGCTTCATTAGCAGAGTTTCGTCATATGCGTTTATTTGAAGGAGCATTTGCTAAATCTTCTAGAACCGCATCCATGTGGTTTATCAATGAAAAGACGGGAGGGTTATACCGAATGTACATTGCGACAATGACGGCTAGATCACTAGGACTTACGACACCCGGCGGATATTCTTTGACTTTATCCAATCCCATTCTGCTTCAAAAAAAAATAAAAGATGCCATTACGAGAATTACTGAAGAACGAAAACGAATCCAATCTGTTCTTGATTGAGGTTTGAAAAACAATTTTGGTTTTTGTATATATATTTCCTAGGAATAGAGCCAGAGAAACATTGGTTTAGGTTACAATTTTTATTATGAATACTCTCGAAACAAAATTCTACGAAATGCGTAGTAAAAAGAACAATTCCACAGAGGATTCGTTCGCACTTTTTGATGCACTTGAGACAGTTAGTATTGAAGATACAATCGGTCGTTGGCATGGATCTGGTTTTCTTACAGGCCATACAATGGATGGGGCTCTAGAAACATTCAATTGGTATGGAAAAGAATTTGTGGATGCCGACAATGTCCATCCGTTGGTATTTAAATCTTTTGGAAAAACTTTGTTTAAAGTAAATCCTTCTCTAATGCCTGTTCGGTTGGCAACTTTGATCCCATCTACCAATTTATGGCCTTTACGATTTGTATTTTTGCTTGTAAGGTTTTTCTTTCAGACATCACGTTCGAAAGCTCGAGTTCGTCAGATCGAATTTCGCGGTAAACTCACAGCTGCAATGATCTATGACAATCTTCCCATTCACGATATTTTTAAGAAAGTAAACCAAGATACCTTGTTTGGATGTATGGATTTTAAAGGAATGACACAACCTTTCTTCTTTGTATTAGAGCGAGATAAATAGAATCAAATCCTCCATTGTTCGGGAACCAAAACAATGAAGGATTAAATTATTTGTTTGTTACAACCTAGCTATCCAGCCATTCAATTCCAAATTCTAAACTTGGAACGGTTTTGAGTTCCACATTTCCCGTTTTTAGAGTTTGGTCATCAATGGAAATGGCGGCGAGAGCTGAGTTGGGAACAACCACCGCCATCTTCCTGAGACTAGAATTACTTGCTTTGGGGAACCAGTTGACATTGACCCATTCCTGCGCTGAACGTGTGACAAGTCCCATCCTTCTTGTGTCTGCAAGCCATTTGCGAATATTATGTTTTTCGATAATTTTTAGTGCTTCATTTAAAATTTCAGAGTATTTATCTTCACTAAAATTTGGTGTCCAAACCACTTCCAATAAATCTTTTTCTTTTATATAATAGATACTTCCAATTTCGGATCGGAATTGGAGTTTGTGTGTGGTTTCATCGCGATTGGAAATGGAAGACTCATCTGAAACTAAATTTGTTTTGAATAGATCCACCATAGAAATGAGTTTGTCGGCAGTATTGGCAATTGCTGTAATTTTTTCTGCGAGTAAATCACTACTTTCGGAATTACTAAAAGAAGATTGGCTAATTGAGGATACTGACGCCATCACTTCGTTCGTTGCTGTTTTGTGTTCTGTCACTGCATCTTTGATTTCTGTTGATCTTTCTTTCACAAAGACAGCTTCTTTTAGAAGTTTGTTTTTTAATTCTTTTTGAGTATTCACTGCAGAATAAACTTCTGTAATTTTCCCAGAAATCGAATCAATATTTCCAATGATTTCTTGGATCTCCATCGTTGTTTTTTCAATCTGCTCGCGCCCTAAAGAAACATCGTTTTGGTTCTTTTTCATTAAAGAGTCGATGCCTTTCACCGCACCTGCTGTTCTCTCTGCAAGTTTAGAAACTTCTTCCGCAACTACAGCAAATCCTCTTCCGGCATCCCCTGCTCTTGCAGCTTCAATAGAAGCATTGAGAGCAAGCATATTAACCTGTTCACTGATCTTTGAGATGACATCTACAGTTTTAGAAATCTCAAGGGAACTCTGTGATAGATTGTCCATGGCTGCATTCATAGTCCGGAGTGTATTTTTTCCGGCTTCTGCACGTTCGATGATGTTTTTAATGGAATCAAGTGTTCCTTCTACATATTCGCCAGTTTTGTCAATAGCCAAAGATAACTCATCAACTTCGGAAGTTAGGTTGTTCATACTCTGTGAGTTGTTTTCAGCAATGTTGGAAATAGACACGGCAACACCAGAAATCTCTTCTATGGATGCCGAAACTTCTTCCGTAGCCGCTGACTGTGACTGTAAGTTGGAGGAAAAGTCAAGGGTCACTAATTTCATCTCTTGCGAATCAGAAGATAAGGTGTCAGCGGATGTTTTGATATGTTGGATGAGTTCACCTTGCGCTTGTAACATTCTGTGAAAGCCAGAATAGAAATCCGCGAATAAATCATTTTTTTTGTAAGAGAGTCGAACTTGCAAATTTCCAAGTCCTACTTCTTTAAATGCAGCTTCTAATTTTTCAAAAATTTTTACGAACCAAGAACTTAAACCCAATCCAAAGATAAGTCCAAAAACAATCAAGATAAGGAATCCAAAACTAAGAATGGAGTTTAAGTTTTCCTGTGTTACTTTTTGAACTTGTAATAACAAAGTAACACTGAGAAGCAATAAGGATCCAAAGACCATAAAGGAAAGGACGAAATACAGTTTAAGTTTAGAATGCATACGTTTACTCGTTCCAGTTTTTATGATCACAAACGAGATGCTAGTCTAAAACATCAAAATGAGTATTTTTGATTTTGGGCTCTATCGGTTTCAGTCTTTGCAGGTGACATAATGACAAAGCTCATGAGTTGAAAACTCTAGTTGTGTGGCAACAAAGCGCATTGTGCCTGTTCCATATCTTTTTTGGATATCCTTCAGAGTTTCTTCCAATGCTGGACCGGCTTTTTTAGCCTTTGTAACCTCGACGACTACATTCGTTTCATTCCGATTTTCCTCTTTGATTTCAGGAAGAAAAAGAATCCCTGATTTTGAAAGGATAGGTTGGTTGCTACTTGCGATTGATTTTGTTTTGGATTTGTATGTGCGAGAATAGGAATCGGCAACAAGAGCTAAAGATATTTCGTCGATACCATCATACAAAGGAATTCCGATAGTTTCGTAGTTCCAAACAAAAGTTAGGTTTTTGGCTGCAGTTAAATATTGTTTCCAATCTAGATCAAATTCTTCTGTATTATGTGTTGGGTTCCAGTTTTGGATTCCGAGTTCGTTTGCGATTTCTTTTGCCTTTTTTGTTCCGGCGAGTGATTCAATTAAAGCTAAAGAAATAGGAATGGATGCTGTGACCCCTGTGGTTGTAATAATATTTTGATCTTGGATGTATCTTTTGTTTTTTTCCCATTCCGTATTTGGAAATTTATTCATTAGGTCTTCTTTCGAATACCAGTGCCCTGTTGCCTTTTTATGATTGAGTAATCCAGCGTGACCTAAAGTCCAAACTCCATCACAAATTCCCACGATGGTCGCTCCGTTTTTGGATTGGTTTTGAATCCACTGGATGATGGTTTTGTTTTCGGCATTATGGATGGCGGGGACAATGACGAGGTCCGAACCTTCAGGATGGAGTTTGTCGAAGTCATCAATGGATGTTGTGATTTCTATAGAAAGTGCGGGAAACATATTCATGGTTCCTTTGTTAGGTGCCACAGCATAAATCTCTGCAATATCAGAACGTTTTAAAATTCCATAGGGTACAATAAAATCAGTAAGTTCTGTGTATTGATTTTCCCCGATGACGACAATCACCGGTTTTTTATGGTTTTGTTTTTTCGGAATTTTTTCTAAATGGCCTTGGTTTGGAACCTTCGGTTCACTCAATACGGACACGGTATGAAAAACCAAAGTTAGTAAGATCACAAGACCAATGGGTGGGATCATATATTTTGTTGGGGAGGGGTGCTTTTTTTTCTGAATGTTTGGGAGGTTTTGGTTCATACTCAAAGTATCTCCGTTATTTGCAGATCTGTCGTCCGTTTGGATACGGATGGACTAAAAAGAGTTTGAATTGTTTTAAAAAAATAGACAAATGGATTTTGATTCTCCGTAATTGTGTTATGAATTTGATTCCCTTTATGGGAGCGGTGGTTGCTTTTCTTTTGGCAGTCTCGTATTGGATGGAAACGATCCAAAGGGGAACTAAGAAAAAACAAACTAGTTTGTCTCCAAACTCGAGTATTAATTCATTTGGAAACAAATTTCCCATAGGTTTCCTTGATCGATATATAACGACATTTCTATTTCTTTCTCTTACCATTTTACAACTTCATATTTATGCTGAACTTACAAAGGGAATCGGTTCCTATCCTTTTTTCTATGGAATCCATATCCCATGCATCTTGCTTCTGGGTCCCTTAAGTTATCTTTTTTTTGAAGAGATGAGTGGGGGAGAGTTCTCTCGAATTCGGTTCCTTCATTTTTTACCGAGTTTCCTTAGTGTTTTTTATATTTTTCTTTTTCGGCCAGAAAGTTTTGTTCTACCTTCCATTGATTCAGAAACTCACGATCATAACAGTTATACAATATCCATTTCAATTTTACTTGGTATTGGAGTTGTATCTATTTTTTGTTATATGCTCTCGATTTTTATTCGAGTCATCCGTTGGAAATTGGCCTCTAGGGAAAGTATTGAATCTTCCTTTCTGTCATTTTTATTTTTACTTCTGTATTCCCTTTTGGTCATGCTTTTGTTTGTTTTGGCCCAATTGGTTTTTATGCAAATCTTTCTTTTTGCTTGTGCCAGTCTGACTTTCCTTTTGGTTGTCGTTTTAATTTTGAAAATGAATTATCGCGAAATTATTTTCAATTTTAAAACAGAAACAAGGCTTGCCCGTTATAAAGAAAGCCGGGTGAAGGGATTGGATATCATGCAAATTTTAAAGCGACTCGATGATATGATGAATTTAGAGAAGTTGTATTTGAATGAAGATTTGAGTTTGGCAACTTTAGCAAAACGATTGGATTTAGATTCTCATCAACTTTCGGAGATTCTAAATTCCCGATTGGGTAGTACATTTCGTAACTATGTCAATCAATTCCGTTTGTTAGAAGCCGCGAACCTTCTTTTAGAAAGACCAGATATGACTATCCTCAGTATTATCTATGCCTCTGGATTCAATTCTAAATCTTCCTTCCATAAACTCTTTCAAAATCGGTTTGGCGATTCGCCACAAAACTACCGATCGAAATCAAAAGCAAACTAAACAATTCTATCGCAACTTAACTTTCTTAAGTTTAGATTTTGTCTTTTTACTTGGTTTCTGTTTGGGAGAATCTTCTTTTAGAACTGCGGCAAAATACTCTCCGATAATGGAATCAGACCAAGACTTGGCTTTCCATCCTTGAAAGTATGCGATATGACTTCCTCGTTTGGTATGTACGTGAATGGTATTGGGAAGGGTTTCGAGCCAATGGAGATTTTCTAAAACATTTTGATTCACACAAATGGGATCATCAGCAGAATTTAAAACAAGAAGTGGTGTCCTTATGTTTTTTGCAACTAACACTGGATTGGAATAGAAATAATAGTTTTCTTTGTCTTTATATCCAGAAACGGTATGTAACTTATCTTGAAATTCACCGATAGTTTTGATTTTTAAGAGTTCTTCTATACCTTTCAGTTTTGATAAACTTTCATAATGTGTTTTTAGAAAGTAACTAATCAACCTTTGCCCCATAATTTTGCTGTAAACCGGATGGACTCTGTGAAAGGCCTTTTCGATATCGTAAGCGGGAGAGACGGCCACAGCAGCACTAAATTGGCTTTTTGTTCCAGCTTCTCCTAAATAACGCGCAAGAAGTCCCGAACCTGCTGAAATTCCAACACCAAACAATTGTTTTTTGGGATATTTTTTTTGAATGTAAGCAAGTTGTTCTTTTAAGTCAGAAGTGGAACCCATCGTATTGATTTTTGGTTTGGTAAGGGGAAGGTTTCCATGCCCTCTTCTGATACAAACAACAACCATCCAGCCATATCGTTCTCTTAAATATTTTACAGTGGATTTGACATCTTGTTCATCACCACTAATGGTATGGAAAAGAACAACGATAGGTGTTTCTTCTTTTGTGGCTTTGGCATGGATTCCTGACCAAGCAAGCCCTGTAATCCCCCCATCTTTCATTTTTAATTGTTCTAATTGGTCGTACTTGTAAGGTTTTGTGCGGTATTCCCGGAACATAAGTAAGAGCAACATCAGGTGTTGGTTGAAACACCAAAACGTGGGATGGTATTTGTTTGTTAGATTAGGAGACCTTTCGATCACACGGAGTAAAAAATCGGATTCGCTAAACCTAAGGACGGGAGTTTCTACCACTTCCCAGAAGTAATAGAAACCAAAAGCCAAAGTAAATACTACTATGATTGTGATGAAGAGATGGTCCCATATGAATTCCATGATCGTTTCCCTATTCGTATATTAATTTAGCATTTAGCTCTCGCATCAATTCTAAATCAAATTTAACCACTTTTCTGTCATAGGTGACTATTCCATTGATCTCTTCTTCCACGTCGCTTACTTGTGTGTATATGGAAGCACTAAGCCCTTTTGATAACAAAGGGACCAATTGGTCTTCGATCAAACTGCGATATTCCTTTTCTAAACTTTGTTTATCGGGAAGGATTTTGTAACCAAAAAGTTTATTTTCATCATAAACGTGGCCCTCCGTTTTTAGGGAGTATCCACCAAATTCTGATAATACGATGACACGAGGTTCATTTTTGGGAACTTTTAGTTTTTGGTAGTATAAATGTAAACTTTTTAGGTCACTACTGCCTTTTCCTTGGTCATACCATCCACTGACACTATCAATGGTTCTTGTATTGTCCAGTTTTCGCAGTTTGTCTGTTAGTTGGATGCTATCAAACTGCCCCCAACCTTCGTTAAAAAGAACCCAAACCGAAAGAGAGACCGTATTTTTTAATAAGTTTACGGTCTGGTCCATCTCTTTTATAAATTCATTTCTGCCATTTTCATCTCTTCGGTTTAAGAATTTATACTTTGTGTCTTTTGTTTTCCAACCAATAAAAGGCAAATAAGCAACCTTCCAAGTTTCGTAAGCTCCGCCACCGCAAACAAAATCCTGCCAAACTAGAATCCCCAGTCGGTCACAATGATAATACCAACGCATAGGCTCTATTTTGATATGTTTGCGTAACATATTGAAACCCAGATCTTTCATTAGTTTGATTTCTTTTTCCATCTCTTCATCGTTTGGCGGTGTGAGGAGACCTTCCGACCAATACCCCTGGTCTAAAAGTCCATTGTGAAAGTAAGGTTGGTTATTTAGAAATAATCTTTTGAATTTACCATCGAATCCTATGGAAAACTTACGCATTCCAAAATAGGATTTGACTGTATCTCCCGAAGTTTTGATAAGAATCCCATAGAGTTTTGGATTTTCAGGGGACCAAAGTTCCATATTAGGAATTGGTATGTTTGTCTCAATCCCAGAAGATTCGGCGATCACGGAATCACCATCTAATATTTGTATGGTTGCGGTGGAACTATTCGTAGTGATTTGGATATTCACAGAGTTTGTGTCTATATTTGGCGTAATTTTGATATCTTGTATATAATCTTTGGATACACTTTCTAACCAAACCGTTTGCCAGATTCCCGATTGAGGAGTGTACCAAATTCCTCCTCGTTTCAGTTTTTGTTTTCCTCTCGATTGGTGTCCCGTATCGGTTGGATCTGTGACTTTCAGTTGGATTTCATTTTTACCGATTTTGATATAAGAAGAGACGTCAAAATAAAATGGTAAAAAACCTCCTTTATGAGATCCCACTTCTTTACCGTTGATATAACAGATACAGGAGTAATCTACAGCACCAAAGTGAAGTAAGGTGATTTCCTTGAGGAAAGCAGTTTGTAATTCAAATTCGCGTTCGTAAACCAGCTCTTCCTCTGGTTGGAGAATAAAACTCCCAATCCCACTGGCATTGGATTCCGGCGAGAAAGGGACATTGATTTTGTAATGTTTTTTTATTTCACTTCCGATCGGAGAGTGGCTTAGATTCCATTCTCCGTTTAAATTGATATAACTATCTCGTTCTAATTGAGGACGTGGATATTCTGTATGGGAAATTTTCATTGGGAGTTTTTGCCTCGTAGTAATAACGAAAGAGGAATGAAGATGAATAAACAAAAGAGGGCACCGAATAAAAAGATTTCTGGTGAAGGGACATGGGCTGTTGTTCCATTCACCGGATCAATATAAGTAAGGTTTGTTCTTTGGTTGATTGTTTCTCCAATCATGGGGCCAATGTACATAGGAATGAGAACAAAAAAGATCATTCGGATTCCTTGTAATTTCCCTGTATTTTCTATGGGAGTGTTGTCTCGAATTTGTGCTCCGAGAAGTGCCAAGACTTGTACAAAACCTGTGATTAATAGAAGTGAGGTGATTCCAGTAAACCACATCACTTGTGTTTTTAAACTTAAATCAATAGATTTTGACATAACGTATAAAGATAACATTCCGAAGATATAAAGAATCGAAAAATAAACGAGTAATTTGTCTTTGTTTTTCCCATCAAAACTTTTTCCGAGTAAGACAGTGATGATACTGGCACCAAGAATCACACCCGCAAGTACGATCGAATATTGGATCGCATCAAATTTTAGATACTCCTGCATATAGATGATGAGATAAGGCATATAAATCTGGCTTGCGACTCCGTAGATACCCATTGCAAAAAAATATAAATATAACTTTCTGTGGTCGCGAATCACACCCAGTTGGAATCCGTATGCGATATCGGAAATAAAATTAGTATTTTGTTTTTTGAGGTTGGGATTGTCTTGGATCAGCCATAAACCGATAATTCCGGAAACAGACATCATCGTTCCAACGGCAACAAAGAGGCCAGGGTAACCAAGGGCACTGACAATCATTCCAAATCCCCCAGCAACAACCAACATGGCAAGAAGCGGCATGGCGGAAAGAACTCCTTCGGCAAGGCTTCTCGCATTTCCTGTGTTATCTGTTACATAAGCATTAAAAGCGGCATCATTAGCAGTGGAACCAAAGGCAGTCATGATACAATCGAGAGTGATCACAATCGTAATGGTCAAACTTATGATTTGAGTGGTATCTGATAATTCAAACCATTGTGCTGTATTTTCTTTAGAAACAAAGGCAAAAGAAAGTGTAAGCAGACCCCAAAGAAGGTAACCGATAGAAATAAAATACTTTCTGTTCCCGGCTTTGTCAGTTAAGATTCCCGCAATGAGAGTGGCGAAGGTTGCCACAATTCCGCTGAGTTGTACCATCACCGTAACTGAGGATGTACTTTTGGCTATGGTGTTGTATATGAATAGATTGAAATACATATTCTCTACAGACCATGCAATTTGTCCTACAAGTCCAAAGAGAATCAATACAGACCAAAGCCGTCCGCCTAAATTGTGATTGTTCATGATCGCTTAGTTTCAAAGATAGATGGCTACCTTGGCGAGAAAATTTTGACACGAGTTCAAATTTCTTTATTAGCGATTCTAATTACAAAATTTTCCTTAGAAAACCTTTCCCAATTGGAACCCTACCCATTGGTGTTGTTGTGGTAACCCTTTTGCAGATTGAAAGTCAATGGTTTGGTAATTGTAATGAAGCCCAAATAAAAATCCTGCATTGGATACGGAAACAAAACCAGCGCGAACAAAACCAACAGCCCGTTTTAAGTCTGCGACGTATGTTTTTTCGTCTCTATATTGGATCTCATCACGTAACAACTGCAATAGGATCTCTCTTTGTTTGGGATCTAAAATGAATTGTGATAATACTTCATACGAATACAACCGGATGAGAGGAGGAAGTTTTCCACCTTCCGGTCTAAAAATGGAATAAATCGCCAAAGCACGCGCGTTATCTGGTATTTCCTCCCATTGGTCGACTAGATTCTTTAGAAGGAATATACGAGTTGTTTTTTCTATATCTTCCGCACCATTGAAGATATTGTTAAAAATTAAATAATTGAGTCCAATGTTATAAGGGTTGTTTGTTCCTCTTACTAAGAACTCATTGAAGAGGATGTATCTTTGTAAAGAATTTCTTCCATTGTCTTCTGTGAGTGCTCTGTATTGAATTTCTCTTTCTCCGGCTTCTACCGTTGGATTGTTTAAATAATTATCCCAATTACTGAAAGCAGAACCTCTATTTTGTGTTTTATAAGTTCTCTCTGTTCCGATTTGCCCTTGGATTGTGGCATTATACAGCTGTAATGTGCCTCCTGGATTGATATAAAAATACCAATATCCTTTTCCATCTTCGTGGAGAATGGGAGAACCAGGTTGTAAGGCAGAACTACCAGGCCCTGGAGTTTTATCTACATTCCCAAATCGAAAAATGAGGCCAAAGGATACATCGGTTTGAATGTTTCCTAAATTTAAATTGTATTGGGTTCCAACAAATCGGTGATAGAACTTACGCACATCGGTTTTGAGTGCACCTGAGTAAGAATTGGGAATTTGTGTGTCCCAACCTTGAGGTGTTGGTGAACCAATCAAATTATGAAAGTTCATTTGTGCTGACTTACCACCAACAGATGGCCCAATCATACCAACTTCTATTTCAGTAGTAATACTTGTGTCTTCCGTTGCTGTGGTTAATGAATTACTAAAGTAGGCCCGACTGGAATACGGTCGGTCTCCATAAGACACATCCGCCTTTGTTATGTTTGTCGGTGTATAGAATTCTTGTCCTATTGCGAACCCTTGTAAATATTTTGTAGTTTCCGATGGAGTGATGAATAAGTTGTTCCAATATCCTAAAACCCTTCTAGTGGGATTGGATTCCCCCGCTGTCATATGGAATTCCAATCGGGAACCATTGGTATAATAGCGATCTGAGAAACCTCCAAAAGCATCGTTCTCCATAATCAATCGGAGTTGGTATTGGTTAGGTGGTTCGGGTTTAACTCTCTCTATTTCAGGTGCAATTTCCGTTTTGGTTGGACTTTGTTTTTTAGTTGTCTTTGCTGTTTGGGCACTGAGACCCAAACTAACAACGAGACTTAGGAGAGGTAGGAACCAAGAGGCCTTCATGAGGCCTATAGAAAATCCCCCTCGGGAATCCGCAAGGAACTCTCGAGGGTTTTTGAGCATTTCCTACTAAGTGAATTGACAGTCATGGTTACTTGTAAAAGTCACGGGTTCACTCGCGAAACGAAGAGTTTTTATACTTTAGTAGAACTCATTCCTCTTCTTCTGGAAATTCTTCTGTGGATAAGGGGAGAGGTGAGGTTACGGGAAACAATCTTTTTAAATATAACTGGGTTGCTTTGTCTTCGGGAAAGAGTTTGGAGACCGCTTCAAATTTTTCCTTTGCTTCGGTAAAATTTCCTGAATGATAAGCCGTTGTTCCTTCTAAATACAATTCTTTTGTTTTTAATTTCTTTTCTAAAAATATGGGCTCATCTCCGTTTAGGATTTCATAAACAGAAACGGGTTTGGTTTTACCTTTCACTCGGACACGATCTAAAAATCTATATTGTAAACTTTGAATGTGTTTGTCATCGATGGCATGGATTGCAGCTTCTGTTACAGCAATTTTTGCTCCATAAATCTTTGTTAGATTTTGAACACGAGAAGCTAAATTCACGGTATCCGAAATGACCGTACCTTCTAATCTTTCTTCGGCACCGATGGTTCCTAACATCAGAGATCCTGCATGGATCCCAACTCCGATTTGAATGGGAACATACCCCTGTTTATTTCTATGGTAATTGTATTCTTTTAAATACAATTGCATATCCACTCCCGCAAAAATAGCATCGGTGATGTTTCTTTCGAAGAGTGCCATAATGGCATCCCCAATGAATTTATCGATAAACCCATTGTGTTTTTGTATGATGGGACTCATCCTTCCTAAGTAGGAGTTGATGAAATTGAAGTTTTCTTCGGGACTCATTTGTTCGGAAAGTGTAGTGAAGGAGCGGATGTCACTAAAAAGAACTGCCATATACTTTTGGATTTGGTCACCTAACTTAACATCTAAGATGGTTTCTTTTCCCAAGTTAGCAAGAAAGTCTTTCGGTACAAACCGTGCATAGGACTCTGTGAGAATTTTTTGCATCTCGATGGCTTTTGCTTGAGCCACTTCTTTTTCTTCCTTCATGATATTGATTCGATCGGCGAGGGCAATGGAGAGTAAGATGACTTCAGAAGCAGATCCAATATAAAGACCATACTCAGTTAAAAAATTTTCTGAGATGAGGTTTAAATATTTAAAAACTACGACTAGACTTGCACCAATGAGCACAGTAAAGGCGAGAAGGAAAAAACGAGCCGCTCGGTAATGGCGTAAAAAACTAATCACTGCTGCAACAAAAATAAGAATGGGAACTGGAATGGTTAACAATAACCCAATTTTTACTGTAATTTCTGGAGAAAAGAACAAGGTGAGGGGGATTTGGATTAGATGAAGTATGAAAAAAACTTTTAGTAGTTGGTCTAACCAACTAGGTAGATTCTTTTTTGTATTTAAAAAACGTTTTGTAAATAAAATCAAAGAGGCAACGCAAAAACCACTAAAGAATACAAAACCATTTCTTTGAAATTCGGGTAAGTTGGGCCAAAGATATTGGAAGCCGTGTCCCGTTAGTGTTAATTGTAATCCCAAAAATCCAAGTATATAGGTTACATAGTATAAATAACTGACATCTTTTACACTTAAGAAGATAAAAAAATTGTATAGGATCATCACAATCATGACTCCGTAATACAATCCTAATCCATGTTGGATGTCTGCATAATGTAACGAAAAATTTTCTTTTTCCCAAATGGTCAATGGGACGGAAAGTCCACCTCCATTATAGAGTTTGATGTAGATGGTGTTTGACGTATTCCCATCTAGTTCTAATGGAAATAGAAAGTTTCTGTTTTTGATTTGTCTGTCGGAAAATGGAAACAACATTCCCAGTTTATCGGTGAGTTGGTAGGAGCCATTCGTTTGTGCGTAAACTTCTACTAAATCAATATTGCTGTAATTGATTTCTAATAACCGTTTTGTGAGTTCTTGGCTTTTGTTTTCTATTGGTATTTTGATCCAATAGTGAAAGTTAGTTTGTCCAAAATTGGGAATTTCTTCCTTGGAGGGAAAAAACTTCTGATTGGTTTCTTCTTTTAATATATCTGTGATGGTGAGAGATTTTGACCTGTCTTCCAGAATCAAAATCTCCTTCCCGATGGACTGTTTGTCCAAAATTCCACTTAACTCTACCGGCCACAAAGTCTCTGAGAAAAGGCAACAGAAGACAAATACTATCTTTAGGGAGTGGCGATGGAATGATTTTATAAAAGTCACAATACTAACGTTAGATGAGGAACTCATAAAAGAATCAATACAATTCCTTAAGTGTTTATCGTTTACTTTTTTGTTTCGACTGGTTCTTCCGCATCGGATTTCAAATATAAATATTTTTCGGCGATAAAAGTTCCAAATGGAACCACCGATGCCAGTGCTGCTAATAAAGTTTTTTTGGTCTTCCATTCCAACTCTACTTTGATTTGGAATAGTTCTACCAAATATAAAAGGAATAACAAGCCATGTACGAGACCAACGATTTTGTTTGGTTCTGGATTCTTATAGATGTACTTGAGCGGCATGGTGATGAAGAGAATTGTCAGAAAAGAAAGTCCCTCCAAAAAGGCTAAAATTCGGAATCGGCCTAGTTTGGTTTGGAGTAAAGAGAACATAATCACTTCCTTGGAGTTTGTTATTCACCAGAATCACGGATTCTTTGGTTTCGTCCTTAATTTCTTCACTGACTTACCTTTTCTATCCACTGACTTTCTCGCCTCGGTGAATCTAAAAAACCATCTCGATTCCCGGAGATTCTCCTCCGGATCGCAAGTTTCCGGCAAAATTAGTCGACAATTGTTCGGGATTGACATTTCCAACGAAAGCATTACACTTTGAAAGATGCAGTTTCGAATTTTCTTAATCCTTCTTTTTTGTTTCACGGTTTCCCTTGGGTCGGAAGAGAGCCCGGTTTACTCTGCGGCTATGGCTAAAAAAGACATTACCGGTCCTTCTGTTGGTGTTATGTTTTGGGGTTACGCCAGAGAAGACCAAACGGGGGTTGGAATTCACACAAGACAATTTGCGCGCTCTCTTGTGATCCGTGAACAGGCTTCCAAAAAACTTTTGGCTTACGTGACGGCTGAGGTGGGTGGAATTCCATTCGAGATCCAAAGAGATGTTGTGAAAAGACTTCAGACCGAACTGGATCCCGGTTTTGGTTACGGTAACGTTCTCATCAATGCTTCACATACTCATAGTGGACCTGCCGGCCATTTTCATTATTCGGAAGTTTCCTTTTATTCCAAGGAATTCTATTCTGAGTCCTATGCTGTTTTAAGAGATGGAATTTTTGAATCCATCAAAGAAGCCTATTCCAAACTAAAACCAGCCGAGTTGGCCATTGGGAAAACGTTTGTGAGTGAAGCCGGAATCAACCGAAGTCTTTCTGCTTACCTTGCCAATCCCGAATCAGAAAGAAAACAATACTCTGACAATATTGATCGTGAGATGGTGCAACTCTCCGTATCGGTGGCAGGTGTTCCGATTGGACTTGTCAATTGGTATGGAGTACATCCAACAAACATTACTTTTGACAATCGATTGATTTCTTCAGACAACAAAGGGATTGCTTCCATACTTTCCGAATCAGAAGCCAAAAAACAAGGGTTAAATGACTTTGTTGCAATTTTTGCCCAAGCTAACGAAGGAGATGTCTCTCCTAACTTAAATTTAAACAATACGGGGCCAGGAAAAGATATTTACGATAGTAGTTTTATTATTGGTAAAAGACAGTTTTTAGCAAGCCAAGAGATTTTGAAATCGAGTGGGAAACGTCTGTCAGGTGGTATTTCGTTTACACAAAGATTTATCGATATGAGTAAACACCCCGTCAGTAAAGAGTTTTCAGAAACCGGTAAAACAGAAACTACTTGTCCTTCTGCCTATGGTTATGCCTTTGCTGCAGGTTCTACGGAAGAAGGGGGTGGACACTTTTTATTCCATGAAGGAATGACAAATAAAAATCGAAGGTTCTACATTGATTGGATTGCCAAGTTTATGTTACAATCTCCATCAGAAGAACTTAGAGAATGTCAAAATCCCAAAGCAGTTTTGTTCCCGATGGGAGAAACCAAACCCATTCCTAGTCTTCCGCAAATCCTTCCATACGGGTTAGTGTTAGTTGGCGATCTGACCATTTTAGTGATGCCACATGAAGTCACAACGATGTCCAGTAGACGACTTAAAAAAGAAGTGTTATCTGTTTTGAAAGATAAAACATCGGAAATCGTTCTCTCAGGGCTCACCAATGATTTTTCTGGTTACATCACAACACCAGAAGAATACGGAACGCAAAACTATGAAGGTGGACATACATTACATGGACCTCAAAGTTTGAATGCTCTTAGACAAGAATTCCATCAGATGTCTATTGAATTAAAGAATGGAAGTCCGCAAACATCCCCAACCATTTTACCATTGGATTTATCTGCAAAAGTCCATCCATTGAAGATTCCTTCTGCTGATTCCGTTTCCACTAAACCACAAAACATCATCCAACCAAGTGAAGAGTCTTACAAAAAAGGAGAAGTAGTCTCTTGTCGAGTCGCATCGGCAAATCCGAATGTAGGGTATCCGAAAGTGGCTTCTTATTTATGGGTGGAGGTTTCAGACAAATCTACTTGGAAACCGATTCGTTCGGATGCCGACTTTGATACTAAGTTTTTCTATCAAAAACGAGGCTTCTGGGCTAGAGCAGAAGAAAGTGTGGATCTCACTTGGGAAACCAGTGCCGATACAAAGCCGGGTGAATACCGATTGGTCCACGAAGGGATCTATTTGGGCGCCGATGGGGTCAGGTCCCCTTACCGTATCGAATGTCCCAGCTTCCGCATCGAGGGTGGAATCTAAACTCCGAAACACTACCGGTCCCGACTTATGGATCGGTAGGCGTCTCTCTAAGGAAGTGAGTTTCTTTTTATAATCTTTCTCCCCCATTCGAAATCCATCCTACCTAAAAAACAAGTTGTGGGAAATCCGTATCTAGTGGAAATCTTAGGAAAAGGGAAGAGAGCTTAAGAGGAAATCGTATGAGTGAATTTTATCAAGACGAATGGGTTTGGATTACCGGAGCCTCCTCTGGAATTGGAAAAGAACTGGTCGCTCAAGCGTATAAACATAAGGCCAAAGTATTACTTGCTTCCCGAAAGACAAAAACTCTAGAAGCCATTGCCAAAGAACTCCATTTAGAAAAGGGTCGTTACGCTGTAGAGAAGTTGGATTTGGAAGATTACAAATCAACGGCAGCATTTGCCAAACGGTGTTTGCAAAAGTATGGAATTCCTAAGGTCGTCATTCATAACGGTGGGATCAGCCAAAGGTCCTTAACCAAGGAAACCAATTTAGTCACACTCGAAAAAATCATGAACACCAATTTTTACGGAGCCGCTGAAATGACTCGGGCGATGTTACCACAAATTTTAGGTAAAAAGGAAGTTCATTTTGCCGTGATCTCTAGTGTTGCAGGAAAATTGGGAAGTCCTCTTCGTGCCGCATATTCTGCCTCCAAATTCGCGTTAGTTGGTTTTTTCCATTGTTTGCGATCAGAAGAAGAAAGTTCAGGAATTTTTGTGACTATGGTATATCCTGGATTTATCCAAACCAATATTTCCAAAAATGCATTAAAGGGGGACGGATCCTCTACGGGAACTATGGATTCTGTAATTGCAGCAGGACTTCCTGTTCAGTTATGTGCTCATCGAATTTTACATGCAGTGGCCAATAAACAACGTGAAGTTGTCATCTCCGGTATCAAAGAAAAATTCGGATTGTTTTTGCAGGCGGTATACCCGTCTTTATTTTTTAAAATGATTCAAAAAGCAAAAGTAAGATAAAGTAGGAGAATTCATTTGAAACGATTTTTTTATGTTATTGGGATGATTCTATTTTTAAGTATGGGAGTTTTTTCTCAAACTCATGTATTGGATTATAAAACAAAAGACAAAACCAATGAGAAGGAACGAACCTATCTTTTGGATCTTTTACGAGCCAATCTTTCCAATGAATTCAAACAAGAGTTTATATTTGTTGTAGAACATTTTAAAGTTTCTGGAGATTTCGCTTGGTTTCGCGGAACAGCCAAAAGAAAGGATGGAAAAGAAATCTCTCTATCCGAAGAAATACCCTACGATTGTTGCCATGTAGAAGCTTTGTTTAAAAAAACAAATGGAAAGTGGCAAATTTCGGAATCAGCAGCTTTTAGTACAGATGTTTGGTGGGATGGAATTCAGTCCCGTTACCCTAAAGCAGCCAAAGAAATTTTCCAATAAACAAGAACTTCCAACACCAAAGCGAGAAAGAGCATTTTATTTTCGTGGAACAGTTGTTATTTTTATGTATACAGAAGAATTAAACTATTTCTGAAGAAAATATTGTTTTAACGTTTAGAACCATTCTATTGATTCCTATAATTTGATAGACCATTCTGAATGGGATGGTAATCCTGTACTCGAAGGGTATTTTCGATTTCATTATCTGCTACAAAGTTCCAACTTTATGATTCAAACAAATTACAACGATTTACTTTCTGATATTCCTGATTTAGTCTGTGAATTGGATGCTTCAGATAAGATTCGTTATGCTAATTCATTCCACAAGTACAAGTTAGGTTATGAGTCGCACGAAATCCTTGGCCGTTCTGTAGATGAATTTTTTCATCCTGAGGATCGGAATGAACTACGAATCAAAATCTCTCGTTTACAAACACCCGGTGCCGAAACGAAAGGGATTTGGAGAATTGCTCATAAGGAAGGCCATTTTTTAACCTTTGAATGCAGAGGAAAACTCAAACCTGATTCCGATGGGAACAAAAGGATCGTTGTCATTGCTCGGGACATTACCGACGAACTTGGCACCGAATATAAATTACACGCAAAGTCGAATTCGAAATCTCAAAGCTCGGCAGAGCTACAACCCAAGGTTTCGGACCTTAGCCATCAAAGTTTATTCGAACTAAAAATGTCTCAGTTTGAATTTTCCCAATTGAAACTTGCTTTTGATGAACATGCGATCATTGCAGTTACAGACCGGAATGGGCAGATTACTTATGTTAACGATCGGTTTTGTGAAGTTTCTATGTATTTAAGAGATGAACTTATCGGAAATAACCATCGTTTGTTGAACTCTGGATTTCATTCCCCTGAATTTTTTGATCGAATGTATCATATGATCCAGAATGGATATGTTTGGAAGGGAGAAATTAGAAATAGGACCAAATCAGGATCTATATACTGGGTGAGTGCTACTATAGTTCCTTTACGTTCTATCGATGGAAGTATCAATCGTTTTTTTGCCTTACATACTTTGATCACACGGACCATCGAGTCAGAAGAAAAAGTCTCTCAATTATTACAGGAAAAAGAATTACTATTACAAGAAGTCCATCATCGTATCAAAAACAATTTGTTTTCTGTTTATAGCCTTCTTAAAATGCAGGCCAACTTTTCTGACGATGATCACTTGAAAGAACAGTTTGATGAAGCGGCTGGTCGCTTAAGGAGTATGATGGCCTTATATGATCGTTTGTACAGGTCTCAAAATCGTAATGCCATTGATCTAAAAGAATACATTCCTAATTTGGTAGGTCAAATCCTATCAACATATCCCAAAAATATCACATTTGTTTTCAATGCATCCACTGCGATTGTTGTGAAACCGGATATTGCAAACAATTTAGGAATTATCTTAAATGAATTGATTTGTAATTCGGTAAAACATTCTTTCCTTTCCCAGGATGTGGGAAACATTGAAATCCAAATCATAAAAGAAGAATACCAAATTCAATTTGTGTATCAGGACAATGGGGAACCCTTACCAGATACCTTTTCCTTGGAAAATTCAGAAGCAGGGTTTGGGATCAAACTCATGAATCTCCTTGTCCAACAATTGAAAGGAAAAGTGGAAGTGAATCCCGGACAAAAAGTACGGTTTGAATTGATCGTTCCGATTCGATAGATTTTGCATCTGATGATCAGATAAACCAGGTTTGGGTTCGTCAGAAAGTACTAGTACTCCTCCGTAGATTTTAATCGATGAGATGGAGGATGGTGTCGAGTTTATTCAATCGAAAGACGGTGCGGATGAGTTTATTGACCCCGCTAATTTGTAATTGTAAATGTTGTGATTCTAGGGCCGCATGAAATTTCATCAGTTCCCCAATGGTGGCGCTGTCCAAGGACATGGAAATCTCCGTAAAGTCTAAGACGACGTCTTCCTTGGTATCGTTAATGGTAGACATAATTCTTTCCCGGAATCCGCTGAGCCCATCAAAAGAAAGATCATTGTTCTTGATTTCGATTACAATTGCCAAGGTTTAAAACTATTTTTATATGATTGGATTTTTTGAAAGAATTTTTCCATTTGAATTTCTTGTTTCTGAATTGTTTTTCTTTTCCTTTTGTGATGAGATTGGTTTCCATTCTATATGTCTGTAAGTGATCGACAACTAAAATTAATCAAAGAAGCAGCTGAGTTGCTCGTGATGGAACACCGCCTAACGTCAGACGAAGCGGTTATCGTTATTTCCACGGCAATTAAAAAAGAACTCTCCATTCGGAATACAAATTTTGACAAACTAGAAAAAGGATCAAAAATTGATCGTACTAGTTTTACCCGGAGTGTGGTTAAAACTGTCCAAGACACCCTTGAGGCCAATCCTTATTGGCGTTCGCATAACTTGGACAAATCAATTGATAATTTTTACAAAGTCCTTCATAAACATTGGGACTAGAGATCATAGGATTTTGTTTCTTATCTCTAGTTACTTTTGTATTTTGATACTTGCGACAAAAAATTAGTTGGTTGCGTTCTCTTTTAAAATCGCATCGGTTTCGCAAAAATAGGATTTTGGGTTTTGTTTGATTCTGGAAAAAATAATTTCAAAGTTTTTTGATTCTTTTGTTAAGAAGTCTTCATTTTCTAAAATAATACTTTCATAATCAATCGAATTTTCTTGTTTGTCGAGAAGTAGGCAAGTGATCCGAGTGAAGTTGACTGTTGTATTCCCTTTGTTTTGGATTTTGCCTGTAAGGACTAGTTCTTTGTATTGATTTCGTTTGAAGTCTATATTCTTTAAAGTCAAACTCGGTCGATTGGAAATTTCAGGAAGAGTGGTTGCTGTCACAGTGATATTGTAACTAGCGTAGTTTGGTGTTTTACTATATAAGACCTGAAAGATGACAGATTCCCCTATTGCCACTATGTTTTTTTCTGCATACCCGAAACTAGTTCCCAAACTAGATCCATCTTGGTTTAGCAAATCAACTGTAAACTTAGGCATCAGTAAATGATGTGCACTTGTGTTAGTGAATTTTCCAACAAAGTAAACATTTCCGATAACATCCGGCATAGCAGAACTAAATTGGAATTCTCCTTCCGGGCTGATTTCCGTGGATTCTAACTGAGGATCAATGGGAATGGTTACGGTTTCCTCTTCTTGGATAGAGCTGATTCCTGATTGGAGTTTTTGAAAATAAGTGAATGCAGTGGAACCTAACACAACCCATGCGAAAACAATCACTGTAATGAGATTTTTCCAGTTTCCGATGGCGTCCGTTTTTTTATTGTGTTTGGATGTGCCATATACTTTCGGAGGTGGTTGGTCTACCATTCCACCAGTTGGTACTTTATCAAAACAATCGCCACAACGGTAGATGGTTGCCGATTCTTGGTATAAATTTGTGCTTCCACAGGTCGGGCATTGTTTTGAGTTCATATGTCGAATTAAAAGAGATCCCTCTAGAAATCCAAGGAGAAAACAAGTTTGGAAATATATTTCTATTTAGAAGTTTCAGGAAACTCACGTAAGTATTTCGTAACCTGGATGGGCAGTAGGGCATTCGGTAGTGGATACTGATTTACTTTTCGAAATGACCCAAGAGTTGTTTTGTTTGTAGTTGTGATCCATTGGTCCAGTGGGACGGGAGAAGGAGGAAGTTCTAAAAACGTAAAGGATTTTGTATTTTTGAAATTCAAAATTTGACTGAACTTCTTATGATCAAAATTGGCTCTCAGTAACAAAAGATCTTTTTTTTCTTCTAACAGGGGCAATGTGACAAAAACAAAATCCGAATTATTGAAAACTAAAAGGGAGTCATCTAATTTAGAAATTTCTTCTAAGGTGTTGGTTTGGAATTTTGATATTTTTTTTAATTCTTTAGTTTGTTGGAATAGGATTGTAATGCTATAAAAAGAAAGAAACAAAATTGTTAAGAGCCATAGTTTCGAAACCTGCGTTAGAGAATTCTCTTTGTTTCGGATTGACAAAATATAGAGTGGAATGAGTCCAAATAGATATCGGGGAGTGTTGTGGCCGCCGGTATTGGGAGAAATGAGGATCATCACCATTGTGATTAAGAGTAAAATTAAATTTGGATAATATAATTCTTTTTTTATGACAGATCGTAGAAAAATAAAAATAAATAGGATAAAAAGAGGGACCTGTTCTATCCAAATTTTGAATAGATAGAAACTCATTTCAGGTCGGAAATGGAATTCGGAATTTTTTACCATGCGGAGAGGAAGAAAACTTCCCAAGGTGATTCGATTGGTGATAGAGAAAACAATTCCCGTAATCAAAAAAGCCAAAAAAAACCGTTTCCAGTTTTGTTCTTTCGAAAAACAAAACGGAAGAAAACCAATAGCAAAAATCATTTCTGGTCGCATCCAAACCAGACAGATCGATAGGACTCCAGAAACGGCTGTCCATTTACGCTGGTATAAATACAATACCACCACTTCTAAAAATAGAAATAAAATGGTTTCATGGATTAAGAAAATATAAATGGATATTGTTGATCCGAATAACAAAAGTATTGTGGAAACTTCATCTTTTTTTATGGAATGAAAAATAAATATAGATAAAAAGAATAAACAAAACTGAGCGAGTTTGACACCGATAGTTCCAAGTCCCATATAAACGAAAGAAAATAAGATAGGGTAAACATTGGGAAATGTAGAATAGGCAATACCTTTGTGTACATGGAAAAAGATATCTGGTAAAGGAAAGAACTTAAAATTAGGATCTAATAAGAGATATTCGTAATTGAGGTGGAAGGTTCCTTGGCCTGCTAACTTGATCTGCCATTCTAAGAGTGCAAAGTCGGAAAACGGTGCAATCTGTTTTGTAACAAATAACAAATAACCCAATGCTAAAAATGCTAAACTAACAAAGAAACCATTTGCTTTTTTTGATTGTGTCATATGAAATCGAAAACAGGTACAATCTTTCCTTATTCCTACGATCCGCAATGAAAAAAGATAATGATACACTTACTTTCTCATCCAAACCCATAAAATTTTGTATTTATCTCTTAGTTTTCCTTTGCGGATTGTTTTCCGTTTTCCGAATTTTTGATTCCACTAGTTTGGATTTTGGTTTTCCATACGGACATTTCCATTTTCCAGCGGATCGGCAAATTCCATTTTTTAGGGAAGGCGAGAGGGAGTTTGGTGAAATTGATGTATTTGGATTTCGGAAGGGGAGTTTAAAAACTAATGCCAATTGTAATTATTTATTGTTAGGTGATTCGCAAACTTTTGGATCTGGAATCTTTTGGAAAGATACTTTCCCCGAAATTTTAAATCGGGAAACGGACTGTAATTGGATCAATATCAGTGTTCCGGGTTCTACTTTAGAAAACGAGTTTTCTATGTACAAGGAAGTGAGTTCCCATCTTGAATTTAGTCATGTATATTTATTTGTTTATGGAAATGATATTTATGAAACGGGGGACACTCCTGATTTTTTGCATTTTGTGAATCATAAAAAATGGTACATTCATTTTCTTTCTTTTCTCTTTCCAGAACACACTCGTTTGTATTTAAAAAAAACCTATTTTGAATCCATTCAGAACCGAATGGATATAGAGTTAGAACGGGTTTCTAAGCTTCCTTATCAGGCTCCAAATATTAAAGAAAAAAAGAAAGAAGTCGCCGAATTCCTTCCCATCAAAACTTTATTTCAAATTAGTCCTACCTACCTTTCCAGTGCACTCGATACTAAAACATTTGCAAAAATAAACTACGATCGATGGAAAAAGATCCTATTCGAATTAAATCATGAAATTCGCAAACAAGGCAAACAGCTCACTTTAGTTTATATCCCTTTGGAAGTTGAATTTGATAAAAGTCGTTACGAGGTTTACGGGGATATAGGGTTTGTTATGAATCCTCATTGGTTAGAATCAGATTCTGAGTTAATCCAGGATTTGACCCAGCTATCGAAAGAAAATCAAATCCCTCTGATTGATTTAAGAAGGTTTATACGGTACCGTACTGATTTATTACAAAATGGCGATATTCATTTAAATGAAACGGCTACTCGATTGATTGCTGATATCCTCAAACAAAAACAATAATTTTTAAGTTTCCTCTAGGATTGTTCTAAATTTTTTAAAATCGGACAATCAGGTCTGTGATCGCCATGACAGTGTTTGACGAGATTTTTTAGAGTGTCCGACATATCTTTTAATTGTTTTAATTTTAAATCCAATTCATTTAAATGTTTTTCTGCAAGTGCTTTCACTTGTTTGCTACTTCGTGATTTATTTTTCCAAAGGCCGAGTAGGCTTTTGATATCTTCGAGTGGAAACCCAAGTTCCCGGGATCTTTTGACAAAACGTAAGTAGTGAATGTCATCCGAACTATAAGATCTATATCCATTCTCGGTTCTTCCTGCTTCTGGAATCAATCCAATCCCTTCATAGTGACGGATGAGTTTGGTGCTGACTCCTGATTCTTTTGAAAGTTCTCCAATATTCATAAAAGCTCTCCAAAAAAAAATTAGAAAAATGATAAAAAAATCAAATCGGCTATTGACCTTCCAACGATTGGAAGGTTTAGACTGGATTTATGTTAACAAAGGAGTTACCATGAAACCAATCAAAAATTTAGTAAAAATTGCCATTTTTGCACTTTTTATCAGCTCACAACAAATGTCTGCACATGGGGAGCAGAAACCAGGCCCTCATGGGGGTGTGGTTCGAATGCCGGGTGCTTTTCATACGGAAGTATTACCTTATCAAAACTTAGGATTTAAAGTGTATCTACTGGATATCAATTTTGAAAATCCTACTTCCAAAAATTCGAAGTTGAATGGTAAGGTAGTATCTAGCGGAAAGGAATTCCCATTGAAGTGTTCGAGCCATCCCGATCATTTTTATTGTGAAATTCCCAAAGGAAGTTCTATGAATACGGGAGAGCTCATCTTATCTCCCGAATGGAACTTTCAAAAAGGTGCGGATGTGAAATATAAACTTCCGTTAAATGAAATAAAGAATTCAACGAAGGAAAAAACAAAGGAGCATCATCATGGTTCATTATAAAATCGAAGGTATGACTTGTGGACATTGTAAAAAGACAGTGGAGAAGGTTTTTTCTGAAAATGGAAAAAAAGCCACAGCTAATGTGGAAGAAAGTATTGTGACTGTAGAGCAAATCTTAAACGATGAAGAGTTAAAGTTACTCCGATTGCGTTTGGATGAGGATGGGTATTCGCTTGGGAACGTTAAATAACACTAGTGAGCGAACATTAGATCTTTTTGGAATGACCTGTGCCAATTGCGCCCTTCGGATTGAGAAGGGTCTTTCCAAAATGGAAGGGGTCTCCGATGTTCGAGTCAATTTTGCTCGTGAATCTGTTTTTTTAAGAAGTTCTGATTCGGTAACGCTAGACTCTCTCTTGGAAAAGGTGGAATCTCTCGGGTATTCCGCATTGGTTCACGATGCGAACAAACAATCGGAGACGGAAAAAAAACAGAAGGAGCACATTCGAAATTTAAAATTCCGTTTCCTTCTCTCCACAATTTTATCCTTACCTTTGTTTTATGGGATGGTCACTCATTTTAGTTTTTTAAGTTTTATGCCTATGCCCCATTTTCTAATGGATCGATGGGTACAAATGGCCATTGCCTTTCCTGTTCAGTTTATCATTGGATTTCCTTTTTATCAGTCGGCTTATCGTGCCTTACGAAATGGATCTGCCAATATGGATGTTCTTGTAGTCATTGGAACTTCTGCGGCTTATGGGTACAGTGTGTTCGGGAAGGATCTTTATTTTGAAACTTCTGCTGTTCTCATTACCTTCATTTTGGGAGGGAAATGGATTGAGCATTTCGCCAAAGGAAAAAGTAGCGATGGGATCAACGCCCTTCTCAAACTACGTCCAGAAACGGCGACTGTAAAATCCAACGAGATTTGGACGGAAGTTCCAGGTGAATATCTAAAACTAGGGGATCTTGTTTTGGTAAAGGCAGGAGAACGATTTCCCATGGATGGAATCATCACCGAAGGGGAAAGTTTTGCCGATGAATCCATGTTAACCGGGGAAAGTATGCCTGTCGAAAAAAAACTGGGGGATCAAATCCTCGGTGGGACAGTGAATGGGAGTGGGTCTTTGGTTGTCAAAGCCACTAAGGTGGGAAATGACACTACTCTATCGCATATCATTCGTTCTGTGGAAGAGTCTCTTGGTACCAAAGCTCCGATCCAACGAATTGCCGATCAAATCTCTGCGTATTTTGTTCCCGTTGTGGTCTCTATTAGTATCATCGATTTTTTAGTTTGGTATTTCGTAATCACACCGGGTATTATAACTTCAGCGATTGAAACAAGCATTGCCATTCTTGTGATTGCTTGTCCTTGTGCCCTCGGTCTTGCGACACCAATTTCTCTCCTAGTGGGAACAGGGCGAGCAGCCAAACGAGGAGTGTTATTTCGCAGCGCCGAGGCTTTGGAATCGGTTTCCAAAATCAATTGGATTGCCTTTGATAAAACAGGAACTCTTACTGAAGGAAAACCAAAAGTAACAGAGATTACACAAGATGGTTTGGACGCGTCCGCTTTGCATCTTGTTTTGCAAAACATTGTGGAGATGGAAAAAACTTCCGATCATCCACTGGCAAAGGCCATCGTTGGGTATGGAAAGGCAAATAACCTTTTCATAGAGTCGGCTGCGATGGTTTCTACAAAGACTTATCCTGGTGGCGGTATTATTTCTGAACAAAAGGGGAATGTTTACATCGCCGGCAAACGAGAGTTTGTGGAAGAAAATGGATTTTTGATTTCTGAATCCATAGAAGAATCAACGAAACCATGGACAATCGATGGATCAAGTTTGGTGTTTGTCGGTATTCGCGGTGGTATCAATGGTATGGTAGTCTTTCGGATTGAGGACAGTTTGCGTCCAGAAGCTAAAGCTGCCATTGCCGAATTAAAATCCATTGGTGTGGAGCCTACCCTCCTAACAGGCGATCACCATACTTCGGCTGAGAAGATAGCAAAGCTTGTCGGTATTACTTCTGTTCATTCAGGACTTTCCCCTGAAGACAAAGCTCGCATCATCAAAACTTTAAAAACAAACCAAGTCCATTCCGCTATGGTAGGAGATGGAATCAATGATGCACCAGCCCTTGCCTCTGCCGATGTAGGCATTGCCATGGGAACGGGATCGGATGTGGCAATTAACACCGCCGATGTTGTACTTGTGAATGGAGACATCCAAAGAATTGTGGATCTGATTCGAATCGGTAAGGATACTGTCATCAACATCAGGCAAAACTTTGGTTGGGCTCTTGGATACAATCTACTTGGAATTCCCATTGCTGCCTCCGGGTTACTGGCTCCTTGGGTGAGTGGAGCAGCGATGGCATTCAGTTCGTTGTCTGTGGTATTGAACGCACTACGAATGAGCCGTTGGAAATAAAAACGCATCAATTGGAGATGGTAAAAGTTTGGACATTTCTTTTTTAAAACCTCCTTCCCAATTCGAATCCTCAGTTAAGGAATTCTGGATTTGGAAAGGTGTGAATGCAAGAGAACTCCCTTGGATTCTGCCATCTTACGAGTGTGAGATGGTTTTTCACTTAGGAGAGCCACCACTCGTCGAAACAGAAGATAGGCAACTCTTTCGATTGCCTAAGATTCATCTTGTCGGACCACAAACGAGAAGGTGGAGAATTTTATCAGAATCCGAACTTTCTCTCATCGCGATTCGTTTCTATGTCGGTGGAATGTATTCTTTATTTTCCAAAAGAGGAGATGATTTACAAAATCAGTTTCCTGAAGTTGCCAATAAACAAATATTAGGTGAATTTTCGAATTCTAACTTTCCTTCCGAGGAGAAAATTTCAGAATTTTTAATTTCTTTTTTAGAACAATATCCTGTAAAACCTTTGGAAATTCCCGCCTATGTTCGGTTTGCGCTTTTGGAACTAACTCGTCCCGCCACTCCCATTGCCAATTTATGTAAAAAATTAGGAATCTCTCGTAAGCAATTGGATCGTAAATTCAAGGAGATTGTGGGTATGGCTCCTTCTGAATACAGAACAGTGCACAGGTTACTCGATATGGTCCGTAACCCGGAACACTACCGAAAAAACAATCCTGAACTACGTTTCACTGATTTGGCTCAGGAATTTGATTATTCGGACCAGTCCCATTTCAATCATGATTTCAAACGAATTTCTGGAAGTATTCCCAATGAATGGTTCCTGGAATATGAAAAAATGTCCCATTTTTACAATCAAGATTCGTCCTATACTGATAGGATGGGAACATGATACAAAACATAATCGATTTCGTTGGCAAAACTAGATCCAATTTGAGGTTACGCACCTTATGTTCTGCCATCACAAGAGAAGACAAAGAATCTTTTGATTTATTATTATCCGATTCGGACTTAAAAGAAGTTTTAGTTTTGGAATCACCTTTACTTCTCGGACTAGCTGTCACTGAAGTTTCTAATATTTATTATTTAAAAAAATTGTTATCCATTGGTTTGGATCCCAATGCACCAGATAACATGGGTTTGTATCCGATTCACAAAGCAACAGAAACAGGGAATGTGGAAGCGGTCGATGTTTTACTTAACTCCGCTGCTGATCCCAATGCTGCCGATCCGAGTGGGGTCACAGCCCTCCATATCGCCAATAGTTTTGATGGGCTCAGTGAAATTTCTGACCTACTGATTCGTAAGGGTGCCAATATTTATCAAAGGGACAAACTCGGCAAACGTTACCTTATGTAATTCCCATATTCTATTTCTAGGAGGAGAGGTCATAATCTTCCTTGTCTGAATGACCCAGTTCCCAATCTTTGTGAATATGATCGGAACACCTTTTACCACAACGGCTACAAAACTTTTACTCCTAGGATCGGGAGAACTTGGCAAAGAGGTTGCCATTGAAGCCAATCGTTTGGGTGTTCATGTCATCGCCGTAGATCGTTATCCGAACGCACCGGCCATGCTTGTGGCACAAGAATCCCGAGTCATCAATATGCTGGATCCAAAAGAATTGGAAGCCACCATACGAGAGTTAAAACCTGATTTTGTGGTTCCTGAAATTGAAGCCATCCATACAGAAACTTTAGTTCGATTAGAAGCCGAAGGTTTTCGGATCATACCTTCTGCCAAAGCCGTGAACCTTACTATGAACCGCGAGGGGATTCGAAACTTTGCCGCCAAAGAACTTGGATTAAAAACTTCTAAGTTTCTTTTTGCGGATACCGCTGAGGATTTTCATAAAGCCGTAACAGAGATTGGATTTCCTTGTGTGGTCAAACCGATTATGAGTTCTTCTGGTAAAGGCCAAAGTCTTGTGCGAACCGAATCCGATATTTTGAAAGCTTGGGAGTATGGCCAAACGGGAGGACGGACAGGAAAAGGGAAAATGATTATCGAAGAGTTTGTTCCTTTTGATTTTGAAATCACTCTTCTCACCATACGCCATATAGGTGGAACTACCTTTTTGCCACCCATCGGTCATCGACAGGTGAACGGGGATTATGTGGAATCTTGGATGCCTCAACCCATGACAGAGACCGCACTCCTTGCCGCACAAAAAATAGCTGAAACGGTCACAACAGGCCTTGGAGGAATGGGAATTTTCGGGGTCGAACTTTTTGTTAAAGGAGACGAAGTGTATTTTAGTGAAGTGTCTCCCAGACCCCATGACACAGGACTTGTCACTCTCATCTCTCAAAATATTTCTGAATTTTCTCTCCATGCAAGAGCCCTTCTTGGCCTACCGATTCCAGACCTGATCTTCCAAACTCCTGCGGCAAGTTCTGCCATCCTGTTGGAAGGAAAAACAAAAACACCAGTATATACCGGTATTGGAGAAGCCCTCCAAATGCGAGGGGTGGATGTTCGAATTTTTGGGAAACCAGAAATTGATGGGAAACGTCGAATGGGTGTTAGCTTGGCTTTGGGAAAAACAATTGAAGAGGCCAAAGAAAAAGCCAACCGTGGAAGGGATTGTATTCAACTGGGAAATTAATCTTTTTTGATTTCGGGCGCTTTGTAACCTGTCATCATGGAATCATAGATACTTTCTTCTCCAAAGGGGAGGAAAGAGTTATCATAATGTAAGGCCAGGAATTTGTTTTCTCCTTTTCCAAACCCACGAATGAGTTCCGATTCAATCGAATCAAAATCAGAGGACTCAATCGAATCCATATACTTACCATCATGTAGTAGGTTTAGGAAGATCACAAATTTTCCCGCATGTTTTAGGATTTTTAAGGAAAATAACATTTCACGAAGTTTTAAAAGATAAAGAAGAGGGCGAGTGTTTCTTGCCATCATTAACTTCTGTTCGGCTTCACTGACATCACGTAAAGCTAGACGTAAAAAGGCTCTGGTTTGTGTTTTTTCTTTGTCTCGTGATTTCCCTCCAAGTAAAATTAATTCGGATCGAACTAGATCCAAATTTTTAGTGAGAATTTTATCATAGAGTTGGATGAGTTTGAATTGGGTAGAACGAACTGCCAAATAAGCATCCCCATATTTGCCCTGGATGTGTAGGCTTTTGAAACGTAAATACTCATCGATGATTTCTTTGTATTCGGCTTTTTCTTCGGCAGTCCCTAAGTGGATGACACTGGAATCGAGCGAACGCACCAAAAGATAATTTTCTTCCGCGCCAAAGGCCACTTGTAAGTTGCCGTTGGCAAAGCTTCCGCTGCCAAAACATAGGCAAAGGAAACAGGTGAGTCGAAAAAGAAAAGTTCGCACAGTACAGTTTCGGCTCACGGAGTGACTAAAAAAAGTCCATAATCTCACTCGTGTTTTTCCCCGCCATTATGTCCTTCAAAAGGGAAATTTCTCTGAGAAAACCGGGCCAATTTCTTTCCGATTCTACTCGTCGTATGCGGTTCTTTTTCGATCCTGGTTTTATACAGAAAGGGAAGACCTTCGGAAATTATATGATTAAAGTATCTGGTTTAAACAAACAATTCAACGGCAATGTTCTATTCGATGACTTACAATTCAGCGTGAATCGCGGGGAACGCGTCGGTCTTGTGGGCCGCAACGGACATGGAAAATCCACCATGGTCCAAATCATTTTGGGAAAAACGGAACCGGATACGGGAAACATCACCATCCCCAAGGGATACCGCATCGGACATTTGGAACAACATTTGATTTTTACCAAACCCACCGTTTTGGAAGAATGCGCTCTTGGCCTTCCCGAAGGTGACGAATACGAAACTTGGAAAGTAGAACGAATTTTATTCGGTCTTGGGTTTTCAGAAAAAGACATGGAACGAAGCCCAGAAGAATTTTCTGGTGGATACCAAATCCGAATGAACTTAGCCAAACTCCTTGTATCGGCTCCGGACATGCTCATCTTAGATGAACCAAACAACTATCTAGATATTGTCACCATACGTTGGTTAGAGGAATTTTTGCGTGAGTGGGAAGGGGAAATCATCCTCATCACACACGATAGAAGTTTTATGGATAGTGTTGTCACTCATACGGTAGCGATTCACAGAACCAAAGCCATCAAGGTGCAAGGGGATACAGAAAAGTTATACACACAGATCAACCAAGCAGAAGAGATCTATGAAAAAACCAGACTGAACGAAGCCAAAAAACGAAAACAAGAAGAAATCTTTATCGCTAAGTTCAAAGCAAAAGCTAGTTTTGCAAGCCGCGCCCAATCTCGAGTCAAAAGATTAGAGAAACAAGGGGAAATGAAAGCTCTCGACAATATTGAAGATATGGAACTTTATTTTAACAGTGCTCCTTTCTCTGCAAGTCAGATGTTGAGTGTGGACGAAGTTTCTTTTTCCTATACTGGAAATGCCCCTTATCTATTTGAAAACTTTTCTATTAGTGTAGGGCCTGAGGATCGAATTTGTATCATCGGAAAAAACGGAAAAGGAAAGTCCACATTACTCAAGTTAATTGCTGGTGAACTAAGTCCTGTTACTGGAGAAGTCAAAAAACACCAAATTCTGAAGGAAGGGTATTTTGGCCAAACCAACAAACTGAACATGAACGAAAGTAATACGGTTGTTCAGGAAATTATGAGTGCTGACCAAAACTGTTCGGAAGGGAAGGCTCGTAACATTGCCGGGGGACTGATGTTCTCGGAAGACCTTGCCTTAAAAAAGATTAAGGTTCTCTCCGGGGGAGAAAAGAGTCGGGTCCTTCTTGGAAAGATTTTGGTGGCTCCTTGCCATTTGTTGTATTTGGATGAGCCCACAAACCACTTGGATATGCAGTCCTGTGACTCACTCATTGAGGCTATCGATAACTTTGATGGCTCTGTTATCATGGTGACACACAACGAAATGCACTTGCGCGCTGTAGCCACTAAGCTCATTGTATTCGATGATGACCGAGTTTTTGTTTATGACGGGGGTTATGACGACTTCCTCAGTGACATTGGCTGGAAGGATGAAACCGTTTGAAATCGATCCTCACTCTAAAACAAGTTTCCAAGTCGTATGACAATGGATTCCAAGCCCTAAAGGATATAAATTGGGAAGTAAAGGAGGGCGAAATCCACGCTCTTCTTGGCCCCAACGGAGCAGGAAAAACCACCCTAATCAATTTGATTTGTGGAATTGTGTCACCAAGCGCTGGTGAGGTGACAGTTAGTGGATTTGATATCATTAAAGATTTCAAAAAAACCAGATCCTTGATTGGTCTTGTCCCTCAGGAACTCAGTGTTCACGCGTTTGAAACCGTTTGGGCCAGTGTTTCGTTTACGAGAGGGCTTTATGGCAAACCAGCCAATCCAAAATACATTGAAGAAGTTTTAAAATCTCTTTCCCTTTGGGACAAAAAAGATCAGAGGATTATGACTTTGTCTGGAGGGATGAAACGCCGAGTTTTAATCGCCAAAGCATTGTCACACGAACCGAGTATATTATTTTTAGATGAACCAAGTGCCGGTGTGGATGTGGAATTACGAAAGGATATGTGGAAGATTGTAGAATCTCTTCGTAAAAATGGTGTTACTATTATCCTTACTACTCACTATATCGAAGAAGCGGAATCCATTGCCGATAGAATATCTGTGATCAGAAAAGGTGAAATTTTTCTCACAGAAAACAAAGACCGGCTTATGAAACAACTCGGAACCAAACAACTCCGGATCGAACTAAAAAAACCACTCAAACTCGTTCCCAAGTCACTGGCAAAATATGAATTGGAGCTTGTGGATCACAATTCCGCGATCGTGTTTACGTATGACCGTTCGGATGACAGTAGTTTGATTACCAAACTTCTGGATGATTTGAAAAAACTCAAAATTCAATTCAGTGATTTGAGTACAAAACAAAGTTCTCTAGAAGAGATTTTTGTTCAGTTGTTACAGGAGGCTGTATGAATTTTTACGCAATCAAATCTATTTATCAATTTGAAATGGCCAGAACCTTCCGTACTCTTTTGCAAAGTATTGCCTCGCCAGTTCTTTCTACTTCTTTGTATTTTATCGTATTTGGATCGGCCATCGGTTCGAAGATCCAGGAAATTGATGGAATCCATTATGGTAGCTTCATTGTTCCCGGTCTTGTGATGTTGTCACTCCTTACAGAAAGTATCTCCAATGCCTCCTTTGGAATTTACTTCCCTAAGTTTAACGGAACCATTTACGAAATCCTATCAGCACCGGTAACGATGTGGGAAGTGGTAATTGGATACGTGGGAGCTGCGGCGACTAAGTCTTTTATGCTCGGAATACTCATGCTCATTACGGCATCTTTTTTTGTTCCGATTCGCATCGACCATCCGATCCTAATGGCTTTTTTCTTGGTATTAACCTGTATTAGTTTTAGTTTGTTTGGATTTGTGATTGGGATTTGGGCCGATAGTTTTGAAAAACTCCAAATGATTCCTATGCTTGTGATCACTCCCCTTGTATTTTTGGGAGGAAGTTTTTACTCCATTCAAATGTTACCACCCTTCTGGCAAAAACTTAGTATGTTTAACCCTGTATTGTATTTGGTGAGTGGGTTTCGTTATAGTTTTTTTGAAAGGGCTGATGTTGCACTCTCTGTCAGCATTACCATGATCCTTGTGTTTTTAACCCTATGTTTGACTCTCACTTGGGTTATCTTTCGCACAGGTTATAAAATCAAAAACTAAAGTTTTCCCTTTCTTAGTTTTCGTAAATCTTCCACTAACCTTTGTATATCGCCCGTGCCTTTGGCACGGTAGATCCCTCGTAAATACCTTTTCTTATCAAACAAAAAGATATTCTCTGTATGAACAAATTCATATTTCCCACGTTCCACAGAAAACCCTTCCATCTCCGCCCCACAGGTTTCTTTGGCGAAGGACTCAATTTCCGATTCCTTTCCCGTATAAAAATTCCAATTAAGGTTTTGGATTTTGTAGGTTTTTTTATAAGCCTGTAAAACGGGAACGGTATCTTCTTTGGAATTGATGGAGACCGATCGGATTTTTAAATCTGGAAACTCGGCAAGTTGCGGTTGGATTTGTAAAATGTTTCTTGTGATCAGGGGACAGATCCCGCGGCAAGTCGCATAAAAAAATACCACCAAACTTTCTTTTGGTGCCCAAGTTTCTGGAAAGATTGGTTTCCCTGAATCTTCGATTAACTCAAGAGAGTTGGGAACTTGTTTGAGGTTTATATTTTTGTTCGGGGCATCTGTCCAAATCGGGTCAAAATCCTTTCCTGAAAAATAAGGAACTTGGTTTGGATTGGGTTCCGATTCTGAAGGTTGGCACTGGATTCCCACCAAACAGAGAAAAATGAGTAAGAGGAATGACTTCATTGGGAACTGACTTTCTCTTCGGGAATGGGTTCGCAGAGTTTACTTCCTGGGCGACCAAAACTTTCTCCCGATTCCATAAAAACATGGTTCAAATAGATTTGTCCTCGACGGTTCCATTTTTTAGAAACCTTGGGTTTCCCTGAATCGTAGAAGGTTTGGTAGGTGGCCATTTGTCCGTTGTCAAAATAATCTATATACTCACCGATTGGTTTGCCGTTATCAAATTCAGAACTTTGCCTTATGTTTCCATTTTCAAAATAACTGATTTGTTTTCCGTGTTTCTGTCCATAACGAATGTTTCTTTCTTCTAAGATCCTACCGTCCATTTTTTTTGCCGTATAACGACCGTGAGGGACTCCCTTATAGTATTCTGTTTCATAAACTTCTGCAAGGATGATTGGGTTGGTAACCACAAAGATTCCGTTGAAAGGTTTTCCTTGGTAGAGAAGGAAGTGGTTTGAATCTTCGCTAAGGCCTGGATCTCCCGCTTCTACCCGGAGGGGAGAGCAGGAAAGGAGAGTGAGGACGAATAAAAGAGAGAGGATTACCTCTCTCTTTTGATGTTTAAATTTAATTGGAGACTGTCCCCGGTGTTCCATGGAAAGAAGAACCAATGAGGGTATTGATTCCAGCAGTTGCATCACTCGCAAAATGATAGTGATAAATTCCACTCGGGAAAAGAACTGTGGCTGCAGTATGACCATGGTTCGCATCAAGAGCTGGTCCAACAGCTCCAGGAGCCCCATCATCACCGGTGGCAGCTGTGTTATTATCGCAATGCAATCCATAAACAGGAAATCCATCGATCAACACACCAATCAATTTGGAGTCGTTAGTCGTCACATTGAGTGGTTGGGAGTGGTGGTGGTATACCCCAGAACTTTGCGGGTGACCATTGAATGTATCAAAGGTTTGCGCTTCTGTTGCGAGTGTGTCACCAGGAGCCGCTGCATTGTTAAAAATAGCAAGTCCATTCACGGTGATGCCTACAGAAGCATACCCACTTTGCGTTCCGGTTAAAGTACCAGACTTGGCAGCAGGAGAGCTAGGGATGGTATAAACCAAACACTGGGATGCGATTTGGTTGTTTCCTGCAGATTTTTGTCCACCAGCAAGTGCCACGTACATCGGTGAGGTAGATCCAAAATAAAAACTTTTGTTATTCGGAATGTTTTGTGATCGGAATACATAATTGGAACCGGAGACAGAACCAACAGCACATTTAAAGTTGTTACGAATCCAAGCAGGTAGGTCCGCAGACATAGAAGAAGTCATACCAGTGATACAATCTGTATTCGTATCTAAAGTTGCCGTGGAGTTCACAACAGTGGTTCCTGTATAGGCGTTATTCACACAAATACGAGATGCAGCAGCAGCTAATAACAGTAAGGTTTCTTCATCAGAATCTGATTTGGGTTTACATTGGGTAAGGGAGGAGCCAAAAACAAGGAGTAGGGCAAGGGTTCGGATTTGTAACAATTCCATAGTCCAAACAGGCTAGAACCATTCTGAACTTTGTCAAGAAATTCGTGAATAGGAAGTGTCATATTCTTCCTTACGTACAAATCCGAATTATTTGGTTAATAAATTTTTAAAAGTTCTACTTCAAAGATGAGAGTGGAATCGGCAGGAATGTTTCCTACTTTTTTACTTCCGTATCCGAGCTCTGGTGGGATGATGAGTTTTCGTTTTCCACCCACTCGCATTCCTTTGACACCTTTGTCCCAACCTTTTACCACCTCTCCTGCTCCCAAATTGAATTCGAAAGGACGGTTACGGTCACGAGAACTATCAAACTTGGTACCATTGGTGAGTTTGCCTACATAATGTACGGTGACATAGGAACCGGAAAAGGCTTCTTCCCCTTTCCCGATTACGAGATCAATGATTTGGAAGTCCTTTTCTGCAGATTGGATAGGGAAGACCAAAACTAAAAGGAAAAATAAGACGGATTGGATACGGATCTTCATACTTTAGTGAAAGTATTCAGGATTTGATTTCCTTTGCCAATGAAAAAAACTATTCCCAAGAGAATCCGATTTTAGGATAACCAAATGTTTCATGAGTTTATTTTCTATTGCCGGGAGCTTGAGTCCTTCCTCTACAGAAACCAAATCCAAGAATTTAAAGAGGGTGACCACGATAGTTTTTTTGCCGAAGAAATGCTGCGTTACATCCAGGCAGAATCCTTAAAAATCCCGCAGTCGGAAAAACAAAAATACCCAACCGTCCCTTGGGAAAAGATTGATAACCTCTGGCAAAAGGATTTGGCCCGAGCGTATGACTACATCGACTTAAAGATGTTATATTATATCTGTGCTTATGAAATTCCGAAGATTACAAAAACGATTAAATTGGAAATCCGCTAAGCGCCTTACGCCGCGGACTTACCGTTATTTTTAATGATTTCTATGTTTTCCTCGAAACGTACTTTTTCTGCATAGGTGCGTTTTCCGGAAAATTCAACTCCCACAAGTAAATCGCCGGCAGCATCTTTGTAAGCCCAAGCAATTTTACCAAAAAATCGGAAAGGAGTTTGGAGTTTGAAAACCAACTCTAATAAGATTCCTTTTTGTTTTGGTAGTGTTTCCACCAAGTTACTGTTAGCAATTTTGAGTCTGAGTCCTGTGGTGGACAAATCCAAAACCGGAAATTTTTCAACCGTTGTCATAAGGTTGGCATCTTTGATTCTTTCGATCATTTCCGAAATTTGTTTTTTATAAAATTCCAAATCTTCTTTAGTGATCGCATTGTCTTTGGTTTGTAACCAGTAGTATCCAATGGGAATGATTTCTTCTAGTTCGTTTGTATAAAGAATCGGGAGGATGAGTTCTGATTTTATTTTTTTATCTTTTGAGGCTAATGCAATTTTATCTACATGGTCCTCGATATCATCTTCGTAGTTAATAAACCCTTCTTCGTCAGAACGATAACTTTCAGCATTGGTCGCATCTTTGATGAAAAGAATTTTTTGAGTGGATTTGACCACATCGAACTTTCGTTCCATCCCAGATTTGAAAATATCCATCGTGCCCGCTTCTCCAGACCTTGCCATCATTCGTTTGCGGTAGTCTTCAAAATTAACGCGTACTAGAGTAGGGATGTTGAACATATTGGCTTCGATGATGGTTTTGGAACTGACGATGTTGGTTACATTGACAAGACCATCTTCCGAAATAGTAAAACGTGGATTGAGTCTTTCTTTTTTTGCAATGAGAACTTTGTCCACATGAAGTTGGATTTTGTTAGGTGCAATTTGTTTTACGAAAGAACAATGAAGCTCTAGATATCGAGCCAAAAGTTTGGAAAGAATGAAGGTGGAACCTGGTCCAATCGCCCAAACTTCTGACCAATCGACAATGATTTCTTCACCGCCGGGTAATTCCTGTGTGACGGTCATGGATTGGATTTGTCCATTCCAATTGGCCTTCATTTCCTGATTCATAAGATAGTGTAAGATCACATGGTGCTTTTGTTCTTTCCCTGTGATTTGATCCATTGGTCGCATAGCTAGTTCCGATTTCTATTGTATGAGACGGAAATAAATTTCCGCTTCTAATGGAAGTAAAGAGGAAACTCGTCTCTTTGGCAAGAAAAACGAAAATTTAAAGGAGAAGTAGGTGTTTTTTTTCTGTTAATTCATAACAGAAACGAATCCAAGAAAAATGATTTTGTAAGTGTGAATACTCGGGAAGGTACTGAAGTAAAAACGATTCGCAACGTTTCTCTCTTTCAAAATATTTTTTTTCCATGACAATCGTAAGATCGCTTAATGTTTTTTCGTATGTATCTGCATCCATATAACCTTCTTGTAAGGCTTTTTTTAGAAACATACATTTTTCATTCCATTCCAATGGGGAAAGTACTGAGATCGCATCCATCTCCAACCAAAACTCTTTTAATTCCTTTTCAAACTTAGGGACTTCCCTTTTGATATTCTCGCATTTATGGAATAGTGTCCGCAAGTGGCTGACAGCATAATGATCAATTTCCGACATATGTCCGTCCCAAAGTGCATGGTAAGTTTTGGGAAAAGAGAAAGTAAACATCGGACCTGAGTAGGGAGAGAGTAAATCCAATTGATACGCGCCTTTTGCATTCAATTGTAAGGAACCTTTGACCACGATTCCATTCACTTCCGTCTCCAACGATTTGATTCCGAGCATACTAATATTCAATTGCTTATGTAGCGAAATTTATTGTATGATCCTGAAATTTTTTAAAAAATTTACGATTTGATTATAATAAGAAATCTTTGTTTGGCGATTCCCCTAAAGATA
>NZ_JAFFPS010000019.1 GCF_016919165.1 Leptospira chreensis | reverse complement strand
TAGGTCACAGGTGTAAGTTCAGTAATGGATTCAGCCAAGTGATACTAATCGCTCGATCGGCTTGACCATATTACAATATACACGTGTTAACGTGTATGTATAGATTATAGCGTTGTTTGTTCGTTTACATGTCGTATACAAATGTTGGGAAAAGCCTTTGGTCACAAGATCAGAGGCTTTTTTTATGTTCTAAGACCAATCTAGATATCGCATGGGTTCCCATGTCAGAATGCATTTCTGACATGGGCGGAGCAGGATTACGGAGCTCGCCAGTCTGAACAGGAAGTTCAGCTGGCAGGAGTCAGGAAGGCATTCTGACGCTTATTTTTAGTTCGGGGTCGCCCAGGCGCCCTTGGTTGATTCAATCATCTAAACAGAATCCAATCTCATTGGGAGCACACTTTATTTTGATCCTGAAATTCACTATCAATTGGTAGGTCTGTCCCGAAATCCCGCGAATTCTTCTCGAAAACCCTAAAAATTTGTCTAAATCTCCTTGATGGTTCCATTTTCTCCTCGACTGAGCCCAAAACTCACGAAGAAATTAGAGCCGATTCCGAATTTGGACCCAGTGTCTGAACAAGGATCACTTGTCGATGCCAAGGTTCGCACGGCAAGATTTACTAAATGGAGAGTTAATGAATCAATTCCTATCCCTCGCGTTTTATAAATCCCTAGTGGCAGTTTGTCTACTGGGAACTTTAGCTGTTTCTTGCAAACAGAATGAAAACAATGCTGACCAACTCATGGGTCTCGGTTTACTTCTTGCTAATCAAACCACGAGCACCTGTATCACCAAACCAGAGGATTGTACTTTTAGTGAATTTACCAGTGCGAATGCTCCGGAAGCCAATAATTGGGCTGGATTAGGCTTTGCGAACAATCAATTTATCTCTGTAGCGCAAAGTGGGACCAACCGAGTCATGACCTCTCCTGATGCAAAAACCTGGACGGCAAGGGCAGCTGGAAGTGCAGAGCAGTGGCTGGATATTGCTTATGGAAATAACACAATGGTGGCCGTTGCCAGTGGGAGTAGTGCTCATACAGGGAACATTATGGGATCGGCCGATGGGATTACTTGGACGACACGCACTCATGCCGGTGGTCAGTTTGAATCTGTTACCTACGGAGATAATCTTTTTGTAGCTGTCGGTTCTAGTAGCCATTTTTTTTCCTCGCCAGATGGCACGACCTGGACGAAAAACACGGAACCGGCGGCTCAATCTTGGCGTGATGTCACATACGGGAATGGTTTGTATGTGGCTGTCAGTGTATTTGGAACGAGTCGTGTGGCAACATCTACTGATGGTAAGAATTGGACACTTCGTACGGCTGCCGAATCGAATGGATGGCAGTCTGTCACCTATGGGAAAGGACTTTTTGTGGCAGTGGCACGATCGGGAACAAACCGAGTGATGACCTCGCCTGACGGGATCAATTGGACGGCACGTGCGGCTGCTGAGGCCAATGAATGGACTGCTGTTAGTTATGGAAATGGACTTTTTCTGGCCACGTCGCCGACGGGAACCAATCGGATCATGACTTCGACGGATGGAATCAACTGGACACCACGGATGGCGACAGCTGCCAATTACTGGTATGCAGTGGCTTATGGCAATGATACGTGGGTCGTTGTTTCCATTGATGGTACCAATCGCGTCATGTGGGCGAATTGGCGAAAGAAAAACTGATGGTAGTATATGTTTAAAAAACCCCTATCATAAACAATAGTTCGGAAAAGCCATCGGTATATGCGATGGCTTTTTATCGTTGATTGCATCTTATATTCGGATATGAAATTGGATATGAATGGTGAAAATAAAGGAATCTTCCATCATTAAGGAAATGCATCCATAATGAAAATGAGTAAAAATATTCTAAATTTCTTATCTGAATTAAAATTAAATAACAATCGAACCTGGTTTCTTGAAAACAAAGATCGATTTACCGAAATTCAAATGGTATTATTCGATGTATTCGTAAATGTAGGCTAACTTCCCAGTTTCTGTCTTACTTGTTTATTTCAACAAATTTCATTTCTGGGAATACATGGACAATTATATCCCCATTTTTTAATAGGGAGAACAGTGAACTTTCCACTTCTTCGTTGAAGTTGATCGCAAGGTTAATCATTACTTTTTTCGTTTCATCCGTTTCTAAAGTTCCAACTTCTAAAATAGGAAGATTCAATCCCGGGATAAATTTCCCAACTTTATATGGATCTTTATCAACCGTATACTCGAGATCAGGCATAGCCAACCAATTCAATAATGTAGCAGCCTTTAGTCCTCCACCATAACCACACAATGTGAATCCTTTTGATTTGAATAATAAAAGTTTCTCGATGAGTTTCGATTTTATATCATCTATTTCATTCCTAAACTTTTCAAAAGAGGATTCATTTAAAAATTGAATTTCCTCTGTGATGATTTTCTGAACAGAAATTGGTATTGAAGGAAGACTTTTATTTTCATTGGTTTTTTACCTAACAAATAAATAGATCCACCTCTGTGGAATCAATGGACACATCAATTAGTTCAAAGTGATAACCAACCGATAGATGTTCGAAAAACTTTACCGTAAACCAATTGGATGTTAGATGTGAAAACGCATCGATCCTCCTATTATTAAAATAGGCAATAAAATGTGGAACCTCAATGAAAAACAAGGTATCGTCTTGCATAAACCGAAAAAGGTCTTTAAAAAAGACTTTTAAGTTAGGAATTGTTTCAATTACTGAATTTAAAATGATTAATTTTGGCAGTTTCCTTACCAGTCGGAAGCTGCGGAGGTTCTACGGGGAAAGAACGGTCGACATTCTCACTGGTGAAACGCAATTCCCAAAATTTTGAAATTGCAAAATGTCTTCATCGCGCCATATCGCAAACTTCAATCTATTTAATGTTTGGGATAATGCTTGTTAAGCGGTCTTGATTTATAGAGTTGTTAGGGAAATTTTGACTTAGATGTAATTACCGAAATCGGGGAAGAAAATAGGGTAAGCATTCCATATTTTGACCCCAGCCTTTGAATCTGCATTCAAGGCTGAAATCAAAAATTAAATGGAACTTAGTTCCAGTTGTTTGTTTTTGGTTTAGCGATGTTTACTTTCATTTCGCGGTTTAGAATGTTTTTTCCATTCAAATCGCTGATTGCTTTATCTGCATCGCTACGTTCTTTCATTTCGATAAAACCGAAACCTTTAGAATTACCAGAATACTGGTCCATAATGATTTTTGCAGATGTAACTGCTCCGTGTGCGGAAAAAAGTTCATTTAACTTTCCTTCCGTCATTTCATAAGAAAGGTTACCTACGTATATGTTTACTGACATGTGATGTCCTCAAAAGTTTATTTTTGATTCTTCAATATTGAAAATTTAAATACAACTAACCCATATGGGAGATCGGGTAAAAACTCAACGAAAATGCAGGGGAAAACTTAAAGAAGAGATCAGAATGCAAGAAAGTGGGGGACTACTCTAGTGGTTAAATGAACGATAATGCTGTGAATCATTTACCATTAAATGGCAAATGACTTTATTTAGCAAGGAGTATCCCAGAAATATCGATTAACAAATGTTTTTTGTGCGCTGAATAGAGACATTCTCAATTCCTTCATATTCTTGCTATTTAGTACAAAAACGAACTATTTTATGAATTCACCATAGGAAATGACATCCGGTGGCAAAAACGGATACAATTGGGACTAATTTACTTCTGATATGTTGGTTCTAAGAAAGAAACATCGAATCATTAATTCGCTTATAAAGCGATACGGGAAGATTTCCTCGCGTTAGGAATCTGGAGGGCTTGGTCACCTGTCATCGTTAGATGGCGGGGGACGGGAGCGAACGCGCACCCCGGAAGAGTCCGACCCTTATCAGATTTAAGTGCCAAACAAGAATCCCATTGGGAACGCCCGCTTGGCAAAGCACCAAATACACAATTGATTTGTATCTATTCTCTTGGATCATATAGACTTTTGACTTTTCCTAGTTTTACATCCGCTGCAATGTTTTTCAAAAAGTCTCTGAAGTTTTTATTATCTTCCGCCAAACGGTCGATTGTTGCAAAATCTAAATCTATTTTTGAGTTTGATTGGAATAAAATTTCACTTTCTTCTGGCTTGGTGGGATTCAATTTAATGATGCCAATCCCAAATGCTTGACTCAGTCTTGCTAATTCATCCATTAAGTCAGGGTCCTCCTCTATATTTACCGCGGCTAAATAACCTTCGTTAGCCCAGGAAGAATTGGACACAGCTTGGAAGAATGCCTGTCTGAGATTTCCAAAATGCAAATTTACTTTTAACTCGAAGGAGAAGAGGTAACAATCAGCGACTGCCATTAATTTTTGAAGGGTAACTGTTTCCTCTGTATATTTAATAAAATTGAATCTGACTCCGACAAGATCTGGATGTAACCATCGATTTTTTCCTTTCGTTGTTTTGGATGAAATTTCATGATAGATCGTCTTTGTGTAGGCTTTGAAGTGCGGGTGGGTAAACACAAATTTTACAAGAGTTGGGTGTAACTCTCTTTCTTTTATAGGAGTGTTTTCTTTTTCCAAAACAATGGAATTAATTTTAGAAATCATTCTATCGACGGCTTCTCCCCACTCGCTCAAAACAAAACGTCTAGGTCTTTTACTCACCTGCAGAAACATGGAATATGGCTCTTTTTTGATATCTACATAAATTTGAGCGGCGATAGTTATCCACGGCATTTTCCCCGGAGGATCCATTTCCCATTTTTTCTTTTCTGCCAATTTCCAGATTTCGTACGCACTCATGGGGCCGACTGTTTGCGCTAAAGCCCTGTGTATAATTTCAAGAAAGGAAAAAGATTCAGTCATAAATGCGATCGTTTCTTGTGAAAAAGTTTTGTAAACTGTGTTATGTGACTACTCCATTCTATTTTACGAATTCTTCGATAAAAATCAAAATGGCGAAATGGGAAATTCTTAAGCAATGAAAATTAGTAAAAATATTCTAAATTTTTTATCGGAACTAAAATTGAATAACAACCGGAATTGGTTTATCGAAAACAAAGATAGGTTTACTGAAATTCAAAGTGAATTGGTATCCCTCACTGGATATTTATTATCTGAAATTGAAAAGTTTGATAAAAGTTTGAAAGGTGTCGATCCGAAGTCTTGTATTTTTAGAATTTATAAAGATGTGCGTTTTTCAAAAGATAAAAGTCCTTACAAAACTCACTTCGGAATCTTTATGAGAGGAGGGGGCAAAAAAATTGAAGGCACTGGTTATTATCTGCATATCGAACCAAATGACTCTTTGATCGGTGGCGGTTCTTACCAACCAGATCCAAAATCATTATTTAAAATTAGAGAAAGGATGATTGCCGATTCCAAAACATTCCAAAAAATTTTGAAAGATCCTAAGTTTGTTCAGGATTTTGGAACAGAGTTTTATGCAGAAAAATTAAAAACGGCACCGAAAGGTTTTGCTAAGGATCATCCGATGATTGAACTTTTGAAATACAAAGGTTTTGCCGTTGCTAAAAAAATAAAAAATGCCGATTTAACTTCCAATGACTTTGCAAGCGAGACCGTGAAATCGTTTCGGAACTTATATCCTTTGAATCAATTTTTGGAAGATGCGATGAGTAGGTAATAAAGGTAAAATTTATTTTTACGCACCGCAGGGTGATCCCAGTCATTGGTTTTCTATTTTAAGTTTTCTGGATTCTTTTTATTTCTTTGATTGATGCAAAAGTAGATACGAAACAAAGATAATCACGAGAGCCGAATCAAATACTAAGGCTACTCCCGATTTTGCAAAGTATGCACTACCATAAATCAAATTGAGTAGAACAAAAGTGCTTTTGCTAATTGAGGCTACGACAAGAACCAAATTCCGATTTGGTTCGTTATAGGCGCCGTAAACTAACATTCCTCCGACAAGCGCAATCAATGCTCCCCAATTCCGAACAATGATATTGGATAAATCACCACTGAGAGTATCACCAAAGGTTAATGTGAGTCCTAAACTTGGATGAAGGGCAGACAGGATCATGGAACAAGTAATGATCCCTGAAACGAGCATGATCCATTTGATATGAGAAAAGATAAAATTCATTCTGAATACCTCGGAGGTAAATGAAACAGATGTTGATAGAAAAGCGAGAGTTTTATTTCTTTAATTTGAATGCGGATGATTAAAAATCTTGCCTTGGGATTTTGTTTAGAGAAATTTTGATTGTGCCTCTTCTTCTTTTGATTCTTTTCTTTTTATCCTGTGGCGAAAATGCCAAACAGGATGCTTTTCTACCAGAATCTCTGCCGAGTGAAGAAACCATTAAGCGCTCTTTATCATCTGACTCTCATTTGGCGAGGTTAAATGAAGAAGCACGCCACCAAGGTAAGACCCTAACGGAATGGAGAGAATGGGAACGTTCCCAAGTTACGGACAAGGAAATTGGAAAGTTTTGGTCCAAGGAAAGAAAATCTCTACCACCTGAGATTTCAGATACCGATGCCATTGACCGACTAAGGGAATCGATTCGGATTCGCATTGTTTGGAGTCGGTTATTTCACCAAGCAGGAATACAGTGGCAAGAAAAAACTCTCTCAACTAATAATGCCAATATTTTGAAACGATTGGATTTGAAATACTCACCTAAGTTCGGTTCTTCGGATTCGAAATGGGTCATTGTGGAATGGAGCGATTACTTATGTGGTTTTTGTAAGGATACCTTTCCCCATACTAAAAATCTTTTGGCAAAATACAAATCTCAGATTTTTTATGTACATAAAGATTTTCCTTTGGATGGGGAATCTGATGAGGGACTTCGTCCTTTGGCTCTCGGTCGTTGTTTATGGGAAAAAGATCCAGGGAATTTTCAGACCCATATGCAGTTGTTATACTCTCAATCCAAAAAAATAATGCGTGGCGATGAACTGCAGGTCACTGAATGGGAACCGTTTCAGGAGTGCCAGGCGAAGACTCTTTCTTCGAAATATATTTCCCAAGTGCGAAGTGATATGAAGGAAGCTATTGCATTGGGAGTGAGTTCTGTTCCCACGTTTTGGGTCAATGGTCGTTGGATTGTGGGGGCATTGAATGCTGAGTCTTGGGAAAGGGTTTTAAAAGACACAGCCAGTCATTAAAAAATATCTTGCCTTCTTTGTACAATGAGTTCTCCTTGATCCACATTTTGTAAGGACAGGATATGAAACTTAGATCGTATTTGCTTCCGCTTTTGATCCTAATCGCAGTTTTGACGGTGAATTGTGGTAAAAAACTCCACTTTTCTATGGTTACCTCTACATCAATGGAAAATGGTCTCCCCTTTCTTGTGTTAGATGGAAAAGAATGGAAAGCAGAACCTGGTGCCGAGTTTGTCAAATTGCATTTTTATGCAGACAATGCTTTTTCTTTAAGTAAGGTTTCTATTGAATCGTGTTCAGGCCCATTCAAAGATCGTATTGCTGCCTATGTTAACTTTGATGAAGTTTATGCGAGTACAGACGTTCAAAAATCCAATTCAGAAGTCAGTTTTGACCCAGTAGTGCAGGCAAGGTCAGTTACTTTAAACTTTCAAAGAAACCAAAATATCTGCCTCAAGTCTGTTAAGTTTTATGATGAAAAACAAAGGACCTATAGAACGTATGCGCCAGAAATTATCTCGGGTTCTGTTTCCGCTTCCGAGACGGCTTCTCCGGAACCCACATATTCCGTTATGAATCTTTTTGATTCCAAATATGAAAATGGATATTCATCAATCAAAGGTGGAGTTGGTGTTGCATTTAACTTTGATTTTGCGGATAAGAAAAAAATATCTGTGTTGAAGATTTGGAATGGATACCAAAGATCTGATGTCCATTGTATTAAAAACGGTCGAGTTAAATCTTTCCTTTTGACAGGGGATGATGGGTATTCGGCAAAAATCAATCTAGAAGATACCATGGGTAGTCAAGAAGTCCAACTGCCCACTCCTTTCAAAGGAAAAAAATTAACAATGAAAGTGGAAGAAATTTATCCTGGGTTAACGGAGAAAGGGATCGTCTTATCTGAGTTACGTTTTGGAGATGATGGAGATTGGTTTGCCATGGACACTCTCCCCAAATCAAAAGATACTGCGGCAAAAAACTTTGATGCATTTGCGAAGGCATCGTTACGAAAGGTACTCAATCGTGGTTTGACAGGTAGGGAAGTGACAGAAGTTGCAGAGGAGGCGGTTTCTGATTTGCCAACAGGCGCAGAAACGGAAGTCCAGGTAGAAGAGAATTTAGATCCACCAACTTCCTCTGATTGGACGATTCGGCTCCGTTCGGATGGAACTTTCTTTTTAGAAGGATCTACTGCTCGAACTAATTATGATGCCAATGAAGAAAGCAGTCATCGTTTTTATGGAATGGGAAATTATGAAATCAAAGAAATTTCTCCAGGAAAAATTCATATGCGAATTTTTGGATTCCTTCGCAAACAAACTTTTACAAATTTCTTAGACTACGGTGGAGGAGATTGTAATGGATGCGGAAGAGATTGTAACCTTGTCAAAAATCCTGATCCCAACAATACAGAAAAAATTTTCCAGGAGTTTGTGACCTTACAAATGCGTGGAAAACAATTCTATTTAACTAATTCTAAAAAAACAGAAAACTTAGATTTCTCCACCTTGGAACTAAGTTTGGAATAGAGTTTTGATAAAAATGAAATTCTATCAAAATACAGTTGTTATTTGGTTTGTACTTTTTTTTTTCACCTTCTCCTGTGGAGGCGAAGGTGAAAAAAACGAACATTCTCATACTGAAACTTCTATATCCAATCCAATAAAGGCAAGTAAGGTTTCGATTCAAATCCAATGGGAAAATACAACGCTTCCCTTACAGATGGAAATTAGAGAACCAAGTGGGGCTCAAACTCTTGCTTTATGGACTACCGGATCCGTAAAAGAAGGAAAACAAACTCCCTTTGGGGATATCATTCCTGAAAGTAGTTTAGTTCTGAAACCAGGTTCTAAAAAACAATTTCTTCTGGTGATGAAAAACCCGACCGATACACCCGTATACTTTTTTGCGGCACCGCATTCCGCTCTACCTGTAGAACATAGTTTTGGATTTAAATTCAAATGTTTGTGTGTGAATCATGCCTTTACGGTTCCACCCAAGGAAACTTGGTTTCGTGTGGTGGAGATTCGTTTGGCTCCTGATTTTTTAGGAGACCAGTTGTCCTTAAAACACAACCTAATCGGTATCAGTCGAGAAAGAATGCTTCAATTTGAAAAGAGTGCAGGAAGTTCGCTTCCAAGTGAAATGGATTAAGTTTATGTTGAAGAATAAAACTGGAGAGAAACATGAATAAATTAAAATACATTGGGATATCGCTAGGAGCTTTGATTCTGCTCGCTGTCGCCTTTTACGGCTATATGGGTGGTTTTGGGCAAGTCACTGTCAGTCGTGAATCGTTCGCACAAACAGAAATTTACTTTGCAACCCATAAAGGAGCTTATGAGAATATTGGAACCAGTTGGGAAAACTTTCAGAAAGATTGGGAGTCCATTGGGATTACTGATTGTGATAGTTTAGCAATTTATTTAGACAGCCCCGATACGGAGCCAGCTAAATTACGATCTGTACTCGGTTGCCGATTGGAAGGACTTTCTGCGGAACAAAAAAAACAAGTGGCTAGTAAATTTAAAACCTTCTCCATTCCTAAAATGAATGGACTGAGTGCTTCTTTTCCTTTTAAGAATTTTTTATCTTACTTTTTAGCACCGACCAAAGTGTATCCTAAGTTCCAAGAGATTTTAATTGCGGAAACAGCAGAAACTTCTGTGGCGATTGAAATTTATGGAGGTTCTTCCAAATCTATCGATAGCATTGGATTTTTTATGCCTGTAGGTACGAGTCAGGAAGTATTCAAACCATTAGAAGATGCTTTTCGGTAGTACAATTGAGACAGTGTCCCGCGTTAGGGATCGGTAGGGCTTGGTCCGCCGTTTGGCGGACGGGAGCGAACGCGCACCCCGGAGGAGCCCGACCCGGCATCTAAAGAATTTCAAAACAAAAACAAAATGGGGAACGCAAACGAGAAAATAAAAATACAACTCCGTATACAGATTCGGTTCAATGAAACTGATTAGAGAGTGACAATCGTGAGAAAGATTGTAAACTTTTTGTTTTAGGAGTTCTCTTGTATGCAATTGTTGCGATCTAAAAAACTCATCGCCATTTTTGGTTTTTCCACATTGTTCGTTTCTCTCATTGGACTTTTTATTTATCCAAGCCAAGGGACATTGAGTGAAGGTTTTAGAACTCCCATCATTGCATTTGAATTGGCTCAATCAACGGAGGATTTAAATTTTCTAACAGGGAGTGGGGAGATGGCGATCCAAATTCGTTCGGACATGAGAGCTGGTCAAAACTTGGATATCGTTTTTCCTTTTTTATACGCAGGTTTGATTTTCTGTCTTATACTCTTTGAATCTAAAAGAATCAATTGGTTAGCAGGTGTAGGTCTTTTTGTTAGTGTAACCATTGTTCCCTTTGATTTGTATGAAAATTATATTTTAGACCAAATTTTATTTCGTTTGGACTCATTGAAAGACGTGAGTGATCTCCTTCCTCGTTTGGAGGTTGCTACTTGGTGGAAATGGGGTGCGATTGGAATTGCTATGGTCATCTTATCTATTCTTTATTTTATCGAAAAACAACGATTAAATGGATTTTTAGCTTTATTTGCGGGCCTTAGTATTTTTTGCACTTGGGTTTCTTGCTCCAATGGGTTTGTTGCAGAAATCATGATGGGATTTGTGTCTTTCTTTTTTATTTATTTTGGAATTCGTAGCCTTGTTCTATATTTCCAGTTAAAGAAAACGGGATCTGTCTGATTTTTGAATCCATAACAATGAAACAATTTCTGATCTGGGATGATTTTGCGACCTATCGTGGTGAGGGGTTTTCAACACATCGGCATAGCCATTTTTATATTCAGATCAGTTTACCTGATTCGGGTAGTGTTGAATTACGCACGTCAGATGGTGATTGGAAAAAATATCGGGCTGTTTGTATTCCTTCTGGTGTGAGCCATGAAATGAGGTGTGCGGAAGGGAATTTAACTTTGCTTTATTTGGATCCATTAACTACAGGATTCCAACTTTTTTATGATAGAAGTTTGGTTGCAAATCATACGGCATTTGAAGTGGGAGATTTGTTCACTGAAGAAACAAAACATCGAATAGGCGAAATTCTGAAATTACAGAGTACAAAAGTTCGTACTTTACTTCTCGAAATCATCAATAAAGATTTTATTCACCATACGAGCCGTAGATTGGATATCCGCATTCAAAAGAGCATTCAAAACGTAGAGCTCGAAGATTTTTCTCTCCCTCGCTTAGCAAAAGAAGCTTCTTTATCAGTAGAACGATTCCGTCATTTGTTTCGCGAGGAAACTGGGGTTCCATTTTCTGTATATCGACTTTGGTTGAAAACAAAGAAGGCAGTTGACTATTTAGCGAACCATCCACACTTAATTGATGCTGCACATGAGGGAGGGTTTGCCGATCAGTCTCACTTCACACGGATCTTTCGTAGATCCTTTGGTGTGGGGCCTTCTGATTTTACAAAAAAGAAAGAACCCTTTTCTGCCATTTTCTTTTCCCGGTAGCCGTTCCGTTCAAGACTGAATTTTTTAATCTGATATTGTACTTTTATCGGAGATAGATATGAGTTCAAAAGTCAGAGCGAAAAACTTAGCAGAATTGTTTTATGAGAGTGCGGAGAAGTATGGGGACAAACCAGCGTTTGGAACACGGAATCAAAATAAACAATTCTCTATGATTAGTTTTCGAGAAGTCTATGAAGAGGGTATCGCACTCGCCACTGGCTTAATTGATCTTGGATTGAAAGCTCGAGAACATGTAGCAGTTCTTTCTGATAATAGAAAAGAATGGATCATCACCAATTATGGAATTTTGTTTTGTGGAGCCGCAGATGTTCCACGCGGAACCGATGTGACTGATGGTGATATTCGATACATCCTACCGCATTCTGATGCCAAAATAGTATTCGTAGAAAACGAAACCACGCTACGAAAGGTGGAAAAAAATTTAGCAGATCTACCAAACATAACACATGTGATTCTTATGGATGAGGGCTCGGCTGTCACAAACAAAAAAGAGAGTCTGAATGCTAAAAACAAAGTCGATACGAATCCGAAGTCCATTGTAAATACTTTGAAAATGAGTGATTTGATCGCAAAGGGGAGAGGTTTGCGTGAGTTAGGGGATAGAAGGGCTGAAGAACGAATTGCTGCGATCCAACCCGAGGATTTATTCACAATCATTTATACTTCTGGAACCACAGGAGAACCTAAGGGAGTGATGTTGACTCATAAAAACATGATTTCGCAATTACAGAATATTCCCATCGATATTGGTCCAAAGGATCGATTTCTTTCCATTCTCCCTGTTTGGCATAGTTTCGAAAGAGTTTTTCAAATGGGAACGGTTGCTATGGGTGCGATACAATACTATAGTAATGTGAGAAACATTCGCGAAGATTTATCGATTGTGAAACCTACCTTTATGGCCTCAGCACCAAGGCTTTGGGAAAGTATCTATCAAGGTATGCAGGCAAAAATTCAAACAAGTTCTTGGATAAGAAAAGTATTGTTCAGCGTGGCTTATCGTAGTGCGCTCTATATACAAAGAGCAGTCCATTTTTTTAAAGGAAATCGATTAGATCTGAATGGTCGAAATTTTTTACAGTCCATCGCACTTTTTATCTTCTCATTCTTTTCAATCATAGTTTTCTTTTTTCCGTATTTGATTTTTGATACAATGATACTTCGGAAAATTAGACAAGTGACTGGTGGGAAGTTAAGAGGTACAGTTTCTGGTGGTGGTTCTTTGCCCTTTCATATTGATGAGTTCTTTAACACAATTGGTATTCCCGTATTCGAAGGCTATGGGCTGACAGAAACTTCCCCAGGACTTGCCTTCCGTACTCCCAAACATTTAGTGGTTGGTAGTGTAGGGCCCTTGTTTCCGGAAACAGAAATTTTACTGAAGGATATAGAAACAGGACAAGTAATCTATCCACCAAAAAAAGGAATCAAAGGTGAGATTTATGTGCGTGGGCCTCAGATTATGAAAGGTTATTACAAAAGGCCTGAGACTACCGCCAAAGTCCTGTCAAACGATTGTTGGTTGAATACAGGAGATCTTGGGGTTATTACTTACAATGATACTTTGAAAATTGTTGGTAGAACGAAAGAAACGATCGTCCTTCTCAATGGAGAAAATATTGAACCTGTACCCATTGAGAACAAACTTGGCCAATCATTATTCATCGATCATGTGATGGTTGTGGGTCAAGATCAAAAGTATTTAGGTGTTCTAATCCTTCCCGCACTGGAAAAGTTTAAAGAATTTGGTTCTACTTATGAAGAACTAGCGGTAAATCGATCGGTTCAAAAGAAAATGGAAGAAGAAGTAAAAAGTATGATCCGTACAGAAAATGGATTTAAAAGTTTTGAAAAGATTGGTGAAGTGCGATTACTTCCGAAGGCATTTGAAGTAGGTGATGAATTGTCTGCAAAACTTTCAATGAAGAGGCATATCATCACTGCAAAATACCAATCATTGATTGACTCGATGTATAGCGAAAAGGTAAGGGTATCGGTTGATTAAGAACAAAAGTTAAGGGGCGAGGCCAACTGGTTCCAAGAAGAACCAGTTCGTTCGTTTTCTTTGATTATGAAAGTTGAGTGATTACTCTGTGATAAAGATAGCTTCCGCTTCGTTAGAGGATCCGCCACCTGGATTGAGACAACCGGTTTGGTTGGTTGTTTGATTTGCAAATCCACCTTCAGCATAATAATTTCTAGTGGTTAAGCCGTTATCCCCGGGATAGGTGCAACGTCCGGTCCTTGTCGGGCTGTATACTGCCATTTGTACTGCACAGGTGTCTGCTGTGGCAGGTCCTGTCCCCATTGTATCATAACATAGATTAAACGTCCAACCTGAATAGGTCAACTTAGCCGAGGAACTTGCCACAACTCCACTGTTAGCAACCTGTAAATTATAAGTTCCACCAAATCCACTGATATGTTTTACCATAACATAAACGGTTCCTGCATTGAGTGATACCCGATTGAATTCAGATCCGGTTTGTCTTTTTTCTGCGAAGGGAATCATTGCTCCATTCAAACTAGTAAAGTAATGGATATCTAAGTCAGAGCTTCCATGTCCAAAAGTGTTGAAAACATGCATTGCTGTAGTGGCTGTAATTTGAAAAAAACTTTTATTGTCCCTTCCATCGATGGAACGAAAAGTAGAATGCGGTTGGTTGATCGTCCAACTAACGAGAGGTCTATACCGGACCTTTGTGGAGTGTACAACGGCTCCATCCTTTTCGACGACAAAATCAACGGCCGCATTTTCGGTAATTCCTGGGATGGTTGGCATTGTAAACTGGATAGTGTCGGAACCAACGGAGCTAACACCCGTCGCAGTGACTCCACCTACCTTTATCGTGATTCCCGATGTTTTACCTGCAAGAGCAGTGTTCTGTAATTGGTTTTGTGAACCAGGATAACCCAGTTCGAAGACGACATCACTAGGAGACAGGAGGAATAGAGCAAGGAGGGTAGTCTCCGTATCGGAGGAGTCTTTTTTTTTACAGCCTAACAGACAGAGAAGTAAGGTTAAAAGGAGGATCGGTTTCATAACATATACGAAGTTAAATGATTCTAAAAAAATAGTAAATCGGAAAATTCGGATTTGTGAATACTCTTTCTCATTAAAAAACAGCAAAAAAAAAGCTAAATGTATCATCCGTAAGCACAAAGCAAAAGCGAACGTTTGATTCGGGGTCAGACTGATACAGTATCCTTTGGATAAGAACCATTGGGTAGCAGAGGTTAGATCCTCCTCGGCAAACACTAGCTAATTTCAGCTACACTAAAAATGTTTTTTAAAAAAAAAGAGAAACAATTGTTCTTCGTTTTGCAACTGCCACTGTTTTGCGGTGAACAATATCTTTAAGAAAAAGACCTGAACCAAGTTTATTTCTTTACATAAAAAATAAAAGAATTCTCCTTATTCGAATTAAGGAGAACAAAAATGAAAAAAATATTCCTTCTTGGAATTATCGTTTTTTTGTCAAATTGTGTGACTGCAGGAAAAGTGGGATACATTGTTCCAGCAGAAAATGATTCGACAGAATTGTCGGAAACTGTTTTGGGTGAAAAATGTGGTACGATCATCGTAGGGATTTATGATGATGTGTTGGCCGATGCAAAAGCAAAAGGTAATGTTAAAAACCAAAATGTTGGTTTACTATGGAACGCTGAATTTGCGTCTGCTTGTGCTCAAATTAGAAAGCTGAAATAATAGGTAAGGAAATAAAAGAATATGAAATGGTTGTCATTATTAGCAATTGCATTTGCTGTTAGTTGTTCCACTAAAGTCGGTAATTTTAAAGAATTTTCTTTGGAAGCTCCTGCAAATTTAGAAGTAGTTGGGTCTGGCCCTGTCGAAGGTCGTGAATGTAGCTTGGCAGTGGGTAATAATGGTTGGTATAACCAAAGTATTGCTGAGGCAACTCGTGATGCACTTACCAAAGCACCGGGCGCTACTGGATTAAAAGATGTAACAATTAAAGGAAAACATGGTGTTTGGTTAGTCCTAAATTGTGTTTATGTAGAAGGAACTCCTGTTGTTGAAAAAACAGCTGGAAAGAAAAAGTAATTCCTTTTTTAGGTATAGGGGTAAATACTCCTATACCGCCTGTTAGACTAGTGTTTTTACGTGGGTAAAAGGTTTACGGGGATAAGCAACTAACAAAGATTAAAAAATAGATTGACCCTTTTTTCTAAAGAATTGTTGTTGTGTGTATGAGAAATCTTAAACTAACAGCCCTTCTTCTTCCTTTTTTTGTTTTCATCAATTGTGCAACTCCGCTCATTTTGAAACAAAATGTTAAATCAAAATCCAAAAATTTAGAAATTGAAGTTGTGAAAGTAACTGACGGACCTAACAGTTTTGCTTCCGGTGGAAGAAGTTTTTACCCAAATTCAAGTGACCTACGTTTGATTCATATTACAATTACTATAAAAAATTTAAAGTCAGCAGACCATGAAGTTACGTTTGCTAAAATTGCTCTTGAACCTACTTATGTGACAATTATGGATGATAAGGGAAAAGAAGTAAAAAAACTAAATTCACCTACGTTTGTTCGACATTTTGAAGTTGGTTTCTCAGAAGATATTAAAGAGGACTTACAAGGAAACAATTTTGCAACAGGTAAAATTGAAACAAAACTGACTCTCAAACCAAATGAAGTGGCAACTCGTACGTTAATCTATTTTTTACCTAAAGAAATTTTACCAGAAAAACTTATCTTTTTAGATGAAAATTCAACTGCAATTTCCTTAAAATAACATTAGAAAGTAGATCTCTATTTCTAATTATTTTTATAAATAGAGATCAAAATATTACTGTTTAAAGAATCGAATAGAAAAGATCCATTTGAGAAAAAAAGTATAGAAAAACGAGTATTATGTGGTATTTAGATTCAATGTTTACATTACTTCTGAATCAGAAATCAAATATCATTAAGTTAAGTATCTTTTGTATGCTTTTTACCGCATGCCATAGGCATTACATTCGACCATTACCTGCCATTGATGAAAACCGGGTGATCAACAAAAAGATTGCAACCATTGGTTTTTATCCTTATGCCTATTCTTCTTACACCTCTGGTAGAACAGTAACTACGACTGCCTTACTTGACTATTCCAATCCAACAACTAAGTTAGTTTCTTTAGGAAAGCCCATCGATGAAATCGAAGTTACTGGAATTAATACAAATGTATCACCGGAAAAGGTAAAAACATTTATATTGGAATATCTTGGGAAGGTGAAGAAGTCTGGAAGTCGTGAGATAGAAAAGTTAGTAGAAGTCAGAGGGAAGGGTGACTCAGCAACCTTTCATTTAAAAAATCGAGATGTAGATTTTTATATTCTAGGCATCCATGGTCCCGCATTTGATGAAGAGGGATCTGGTGCCAATTTTGGACGGTTACTGCTGACAGGTCATATATTTATGTTTACTCTTGGGACTACACCGTTGTGGTCTACAAAACCTGCAGATACCGACATTCTTGTGTATGATAAAGATTTAAATTTGGTTTATCAAAAGTCTTACAAAAGTCGGTATACATTGTTAACTGCTTGGTGGGGAAATAAAAGTGAGGGGCATATAAACAATAAAAATGTGCCGGAATTTACTCCAAAATTGTATGAACCCGATTTAAGAGATTTTTACAATGAACTTCCGACAATTTTAAATTCTTTAAAATGATTTACGCTTCCAATCATTTTAAACTAATACGAAAATAATGCAAGCTAGTTTCACGCATCAATATAGTGTGATTGAAACTAGTTTTTAATCATACATACATTATAGATACAATGTAATACCAGTTATTTATAAGTTCGATTAACAACAAGCACCTGGTGTCTGGTCTCCTGAAGCAACTGGGTTTGGCCCACAATCAAATAATCCAAAATGTTTTGATTTATCACCAATGATTTGGAAATGATCTTTGTAATGAGTGGTAGAGACCATATCTGCGGTATTCCCACAAACTAACATTGGTTTTCCTGTGAAAAAAATATGATGATCATCTAATGTAAAACTATGGGGAGCCCCATCAATGGTTCCTTTGTAATAAGCAACCTGACCGTAATCTTCACAACGATCTTCCAAAGGAATTTTGAATGCCCTGAATGTAATGGAATAAAAATTGATATTCCCCACTTTCTTTTCAATTTCTGGGTTGAGTAGGTTGATTTTTGACTGAGAAACCACACGAAAGTCGTTAATTCCTAATTGCGTGAGTAATCTTCTGAAATCCTCAGTATAAAGGGATCCACCTAAACATTCTCCAAGCAAAATGGGATCTTCTTTGAGTTCTTCCGGAATTCGTTGATCAGAAAAAACATCAGAAAAATACAATTCTCCACCTGGTTTCAGAACTCGGAATATTTCGGAAAAAACCGACTTTTTGTTAGGTGAAAGGTTTGTGACACAATTAGAAACAACTAAATCAATAGAGTTGTCTTCGATTCCGCAGGATTTTAAATTTTCTATATAACCTTTGATAAAAGAAACGTTCGATTTTTTGTATCCAAACTGCTCCTTATGGTATTCGAGGTAGGTATTTGCGACATCCAGTTGCTCGGTTGTCATGTCGATTCCGACCACTGAACCCGATTCCCCAACCAATTGGGATAATAAATAAACATCTCTTCCAGATCCGCATCCCAAATCTAAAATTTTTCTTCCTGTTAATGCTTGAGGAAAGGGAGATCCACATCCATAGAATTTATCTTTTACAACAGGATGGATTTTTGAAATTAACGGTAAATATGCGGACGGTAATGATTCAACACTACAACAAGCAGAGGTTTTTAAATCTTTGTTTGTTTGGAGTACCTTTCCATAATAATTTTGTACAGCTTCTAAGGTTTCTAGTTCAGTAATTTGGGGCATAGGATTGGTTCCGGTAAATTGGGTAGGTAGGATTAGGTTTATGATTCTATTAACCTTTTCGATGTAAATCGAATCATTGCAGAAAAAACTTTTATCCGCACAAAATAATGATCTCTTAGTTCAATTCTTTAGTTCGATGAATCTGTGTTAACATTTACGTCAGAAGAATTTTTGCGGATTGGATCAATGATTGTTGGTAACCATTTAAGGAGGGTTTGTCTAAGATTTGTTAATCGCGCTGGTTTAATTAAAACTTCATCCATGCCAATGGATAGGCATCGTTCCGTTTCTTCACTTAAAACATTGGCAGTATAACCTATGATAGGGATTCGTTTTTGATAGCTGAAAGTTTCAATATTTCGAATTTCTTTTGTTAACGTATACCCATCTTTGACAGGCATGTTACAATCCGTAATGATCAGATCATAATCGCTTGCTTGCCATAACGTGATGGCTTTTTCGCCGTCTTCTGCTCCATCAACCTGAAGTCCCAATATTTCAAGTTGACGAGTTAAAAGCTCTAAATTCACCGAATTGTCATCCACAGCTAAAATGCGAGGGGTTGATGATTGAGAATAAACAATAGGTTCAACAGAAGTATTCTCCGTTGTGATTGGGCTTCGATGGTTTAGGTCATGTGTAGCAATAGGAAGAGGTAAAGTGATGCTAAATGTAGAACCAGCACCTGGTTCACTATCAATCGTGATGTTGCCATCCAATAAATCCGCCAATCTTCGGCAGATGGCAAGGCCAAGACCCGTGCCACCATACAGTCTCGCTGTGTCTGCAGTTGCTTGTGTATACGTTTGGAATAATTTTGATTGGTCTTTTTTACTGAGGCCTATTCCTGTATCAGTGACGGAAAATTGAATGTGTTGTGCATCCGTAAGATTTTTAATTAAAACTGCGGAAATTTTAATATTTCCTTGGGAAGTAAATTTAATTCCGTTACTGACAAAATTGTTTATAATTTGTGATAGACGAAGTGGATCCATTATATGGGCGTCTAAAATATTTTCATCAACACTATAGGATAAAATTAAACCTTTGGCACTTGCAATATGTAAATAAGTTGTTACCACATCGGACAGAAGTTGATTGATGGATGTTGGTTGTAATGATAATTCTAGTTTACCTTCTTCTATTTTTGACCAATCGAGAATATCACTTAAGATGCGGAGTAAACTGTTCCCTGATCCCAAAGCACTTTTGACCATACTCTTTTGATCTTCATTCAGCGAAGTTTGAAAAAGTATTTCTAACATACCTATCAGTCCGCTAAGTGGTGTACGAATTTCGTGACTCATTGTGGCAAGGAATGAATCCTTTGCTTTGTTTGATAGTTCGGCATTTTCTTTTGCTTTTTCTAAAAATGTTTTTGCAGCAAACTCCTCCGAAATATCTCGAAAAACCAAAATCGATCCTACGATCTGTCCTGATTTATTTCGTATCGGCGTACAGTTATCTGAAAGATTGATCCTTCTTCCATTCCGGTGGATTAGAATTCCATTTTGGCTACTTACCTTGGATTTCCCGGTCGATAATACCTCAAATATCGGAATGTCTTTGGGTAACCCAGTTTTTGCATTTATAAATTTTAGAACTTCATTTACATTGAGTCCAATGGCTTCACTTTCTGACCATCCAGTTAATCCTTCAGCAACAGGATTTAAACGATTGATAATTCCATTTTCATCAGTAGTAAGGACAGCATCACCTATCGAACTTAAGGTGATTGATAGATTTTGTTCGCTATCTAATAGAGCTTCATTTTTTTCAATGACTTCTTTAGCGCGTGTTAACACTTCGGATTCCATCTTGGCGATCCGTTCTGACATATCTTCAGTAATTTCTGATTGTTCTAATTTTTGTTGTTTTAAATAAACAAATTCTGTAACATCCTCTGCACAATGAACAATACAGATTAAGTTCCCGGCTTTATCAAACACCGGTGAGTTTCTAGGGCTCCAATATCTAACTTCGAATCCAGTACCATCAGGTTTCGTAATATCATACTTTTGTAATGTCATTGTGCTGGAAACTTTGTAGTTAAGCACTTGCATCAAAGAAGCTCTAAGAAGTTTGACTCCATCAGCATTTTTATCACTAGGATTATCGGGGAAGACTTCGAAAATATTATGCCCGACTACTTTTTCTCTTTCGATTAATGTGGCTTTTGCATAGGCATCACTGACGTTGATGATATTAAAGTTTAGATCTAAGAGCATATAGAGCTCTGGAAGGGCCTCGAAAATGGTTTCGAAATTATATTTTGATTTTGTTTTCCTTAGGGGAGTCGTTTCCGACCTTTGCTCTTTTGAATCCATGTGACTTATTCCATAGTAGCGGTAAAAAAAGCTTCAAAAAGATGATCACCATGAAAGTAGACTACCGGCAATCAGAAAATATGCTACCATAGCGGTATAATTGTAAGAAATAACGCGATAGGTTGTTTTTTGTTCCCTATCTTAGTACAAGGTCTAATGATATGCTAAAAAATGCAAAAAAGATAATTTTTTTCCAGGAACAATGCAATAAATTTCAAACTATGTTATGCGAACCTTGTTCCTAGATGATGGTTGTCGACTGAGGGATTTCCCTTTGTTTGTATGCAAACAAAGGTTATGTGATAAAGCTTAGTATCTGAGGTTTGTTTATTTGAATAATAAAATGACACCGCCGATGTCATCTGTAGTAGATTTAATTTTCTCTAAAAGTTTAGATAAATTTTCCCCTTCCGCAAACGTTGATTTTACACTAGAGTCCATAGCTTGAGCAACATCGGAGATTAATTTTTGCGAGTTGTTTTGGTCTGTAATGTTTTCTTTGATCTCTGCCAACATTTGAGAAAGTTGTTCTGATTCAAATAATAGTTTTTCTTTGATTTGAATTTGGTTTGTCGCAGATTCCGAAATGAAATCAATTTTTTCAAAGATCTGTTTTACTTCGCCAATAATTTCTTTGTATAACTGATTGGTTTCGTTGATTTTTTGTCGGTTGAGAGTTACTTCTTCTTTGTTGCGTTTTACATTCGTATCAATTTCTTTGATGCTATTGGAAGTTTGAGTAGCAAGTTTAGATACTTCTTGGGCAACAACAGCAAAACCACTTCCGTATTCACCTGCTCTTGCTGCTTCTATTGAAGCATTGAGTGCAAGTAAATTGACTCGTTCCGAAATTTCTTTAATCACAACGACCATACCTTCAATTTTTCCGGAACTGACGGCAATGTTTTCAATGACATTTGCCATTTCTTCCATCGCTTTGTTGCCTTTTTGGATTTTATCGGAGATACCAAACGTTAGATTTTTTGATAGGTTACTATTTTTTTCAGACTCGTTGATATGTTCGGAGAGAAGTTTGATACTTTCTGAAACTCTAACCAAGGTTGAATAGTTGTTAGTAGATGCATTTTCTATATTTGTCATATTGTCCGTCATTTTACGGACTGTTAGATCTAAATTTTGAGAATAATCTTTTTGTCTGATTAAACTAGAATTAAATGTATCATCGACTAATTTTGCATTGTCGATGGACGAAGTTAATCCTTTGGTCGCATCTTTTAATAGAGTGATAATATCCTGAAAAATATGTAGCAGTTCAAATAAGGAAAGAAGGATTGAATCCACTTCGTTCCGTTTTTTTAAATTTGATTTAATCGACGGTTCAATGTGCAAACTACCTTTTATTGCATCTGTGATTGTGGTTCGGATAATCGAAAATTGTTTTTTATAACTTTTGATTTGTACGAGAGCAAATGATATTGTGACAAGTGAAACGAGAAGTCCGATTGATTGTAAAACGATCATGATCCAACTTGGATTCGGAATACCAATGAATTGATACGCCAATGAAGCCAGTTGGGTTGTGATCAGTGTTATCGATAGGACTAAGTATTGAGTAGTTTTTTTATGTTTCATGAATGGAATCTAAACTGACTCCAGCCATTTGAATCCTTCTTCAGGTGTTTCGAAGATCTTAACCTCGATACCGTTTGTAGCAAAAAAATCGACAAGGTTTTTTTCTGACATAGCGGACAAAGCGGATTGTGGTTGGATGAGAGCCCATTTTTTCCAGCCAGCTTTGATCGCTCTTGGAGTCCAGTCGTTGTTCAACCATTCCACGTCTTCTGCAGTGTGTGTGCCCATATTTCTGTTGTCTGACAACCACTTGACAGCCTTGTTGTTGATGAGTGCTTCCACTCCTTTGTCTAAACTGTCTTTTAAATTGGCCCCAGTGTTTTTTCCTGTCTGTGTAAGAACAACGATCTTTTTATCTTCCAGGTATTCAGTAACTGCCGTAGGGCATTGAAATATGATCATTCGTGTTTATCCTTCTTGCTGAACTGATTCATATTTATCAGAGACGAAAATTGCAAGGTAAATCTATTTCAAACGGTTCTTTTTTTGTTTTGATCGTAAAAGATTGGTCAGGACATACCAAGCTTTTTATGGACTTGTGTTACGTATTAAAACTCAAATTCATATTGAACTTTATTAGATTACGAACCGTATCCAATTTTTATTGATTAAAAAACTCCACCATTTTTGGGACTAGAATTTTTGTATCTACCATATGATCTTGTTTGGGGACTCCTTGTAAGAGAGAACCCGGAATGGTTTGGCCAAGCAAATGAGATACTCTCTTAATTTCTTCAGGGCTTTCTTCTCCATAAGCAATCGCAATAGGTACTTTGATTTTTGATAACCTTTCTGTAGGAGCTAGATTCTCGGTAAGGGTTATATCATAAAGAAGTGTGGGTGCCAGTTGTACGGTTCGTTTCCAGCCAGGAGTGAATGGTAGAAAGAATGTAAATATTTTTGGCATACCAATCGAAACTAGAAACTCATCAATTGCCTTAGAATATTTTTTTTCTTTGAGTAGTGTTGCGACTTTTTCTTTTGTTAATTGGTATTCCTTATATTCCTTTTCGTTTGAAACATAAGATGGATCATAAATATAAACTTTTTTTACTTTGTTTGTTAGAGTGAGAGCTGCTTCCATAGCCAATATACCACCGGAAGAGTGTCCATATATGTAAGCGGATCCTCCTGCTGCTTCAATTAGTGCTTCTATATCCTTGATTTCCGATTGGATGGAATACTTTTCTGTATCACCACTATCTCCCCGCCCACGTCTATCGTAATTGTATACGGTAAACTCTTTACTGAGGTATTTTGCGTCATCAATGATGGGTTGGAACTTTCTATGACATATGGCTCCTGTGATAAAAATCAGAGGTTGACCCGATCCAATTTTTTCATAAGCAATGGTTGTGCCGTCTTCTGAGATCACTTTTGAAAATGGATCATTGTCGTTCGATGGACTACCGCAGGCCATGTTTGCCAAGGCAATACTGATGCTAGTAAGTACAAAAATTAAGGTTTTCATTTCTTCTTCCATATTTTCTCTCCCTTTATATAATTGTTTGACCTGACGGGATTTTTGATTAATATAGAACTAGACCGTATAGTACTGTCAAATATCATAAGGCATTAAAAAAACATCCGTCAAGACGTTTTTTTTAGAAGGTTTGGATGAATGAGTTTATTCGAAGAGAAACATCAGTTGATATTGAGTGCAGGTACGCAAGTTTTTTTAAAAAAAGGATATCTTGGCACCAATATGGAAGAGATTGCAACAGAAGCATCTGTTTCCAAACAGACGGTATACAAACATTTTGCCAGTAAAGAAGTTTTATTCACAGAGATTATCACCAACTTAACCTCAAGGAAAACAGCGGACTCCTATAAGAGTTTAAAGCCGGCCATTGAAGTAAGAGATATCAAAAAATACTTAGTAGGTTATGCGGTAGGAGAACTTTCTGTTTTGTTAACTCCAGAAGTCATACAACTCCGACGACTTGTGATTGGTGAAGCAGAGAGGTTTCCGAAACTGGCGGCAGTTTATTACAAAAATGGGCCCAAGCTAGCTTTTCTCAAACTGGCAGATCTATTTGATCATTTTTGTAAACAAGGTTTGTTACAAATTGCAGATAAAAAAAAGGCTGCTGAAGATTTTAATTGGCTGATTCTATCTGCGTATTTAAATCAGGCTATGTTTCTTGGTAAATCCAGTTTGCCAAATCAAAAAGAAATTCGTAAACATGCAGTGCATAGTGTATCTATATTTCTGAAATTCTACGGAAAAAACAGAAAGTAAATTTCCAAATGAAATCACTTTGGCTTACGGAGATTTAAGTATTATGACAGAAAGACGATATTGGAAAAATTCAGAACCCTACCACCTAGTCGAAGTTTCGTTAGAAGGAAATCATATCATATTCAAAGATTGGTTTGATACAGGTAAGGATCCCAATCGTTATGATTGGAAGTTTGAGGAAATTTTGAACGGCGCTGGAAAATCTGACATCGAATACCATTTGGGTTCTGGCGTTTATTTGGAAATATTGGATGAGGTTAAAAAAAGAGTAACAGGGAATCATCATTAATCATTGGAATCCGTTGTTTCGTCGTCTTCCATCAAGTCATAAGTTGTAAAACCCAGTAAAAAGTCTGAAAACTCGCTGAAATTAAAACCGGCCCGTATTCCCAAATATCCCAATATCATCAACACCCCCAGCTTTGTACAAACCGTATTGTCCGTTGAGTAAACTGGCCAAAGAAAAAAGAAGGAATAGGATTTGTATTCATAACATCTGTTAGTCACAGAAATTCGAATCGATTTAAAAAGTCTATATTTTTCTAAAATCTTTTTTAGTTGCCGGATCTTTATTTTATTAGGATAATGAGCCAATGTTGAGTATGACATCGCTTTCAAAAAAAGACTATATGATTATCGGTTCTCTTCTTTTTTTGAGTTTAGTTCCAGGTATCGCTGGAGTCATTCGTTTCATTCAAATCATAACTGGTGTTGGTTATAATATAGAAAACCAAAGATTCTTTAATGATCCAATTCCTGTTCTCATTCATATTGTTGCAGTTGTTTTTTTTAGTTTTCTGGGTGCTTTTCAGTTCGCTCCAGGTTTTAGAAAGAAATATCTGAATTGGCATCGAATCTCTGGACGGCTTCTTGTATTTATGGGTCTTATCTCCGCATTCTCTGGGTTATGGCTCACTCTTGTGTTTCCGAGAGTTCCCACTGATGGAGATTGGTTGTTCGGAATTCGAATGATTGTTGGTGTTTGGATGATTTTATGTTTGTTCGTTGGTTTTGTTTTTATTCTCCAAAAAAAAATCACCCAACATAGCCATTGGATGATTCGTGGTTATGCGATTGGAATGGGCGCCGGCACTCAAGTGTTTACACATTTACCTTGGTTTGTTTTGGTTGGAGGAGATCCTTCGGGTCTTCCTCGAGATTTGATGATGGGAGCTGGTTGGTTGGTTAATTTCCTATTTGCAGAATGGATTGTGAGAAGAACTCGTCGGTGAACGGGGATCTAGATTTATGCTGAGTGTCGTGGTTCCCACTGACAATGGGGAAAATTCTCTTTTCGAGGAGTCTCTTAAAGATTTCCAGAATCATCCGGACGTAGAGATCATTTTAGTGAGTCGTTTGGAAGCCTATACAAGGGCAGAAAGACTGAATCTTGGATTTCATAAATCAAAAGGTCATATCATACTTTTCCATCATCCGCGAACCAAACTACCCCAAGAGGCAATTAATCATCTAATCAAAATTAGTTGCAAGAAAGAAGGCGAAATGATTTGGGGTGGGTTTTTTCACCAATTTGATAAATCACATTTTATCTTAAAATTTATATCCTGGTATTCTAATTTGATCCGCGTGCGGTTGCAGGGGATTGTGTATCTTGACCATTGTATCTTTTTTGATCGGAGGTTATGGAAATCGGATCTAAGTTTAGAATATATATTTGAGGATACAGAACTCAGCAAAGTTTTTAGAAAAACTTTCTGGCCTGTTCTATTGCCATTTCCTGCCATTACATCGGCACACCGGTTTGAAAAGAATGGAATCCTCAAACAATCACTGATCAACCAAGTTTTAAAATTGGGGTATTTTCTGCGGCTGCCTTCTTCGTTCCTTTTTGCTTTATACCAACGATAATTTGTGGTTTTCAGATAAGAAGATTCACTAAAGAATAGGAGGTGTTGGAACCTCGCGAAGTCGGTGATTTTTAGAAAATTTCCCAATTTTGTGCAATGTAAGTTTCAAAATAACAATATAATAAACTTGTTTTAGTGATTCATAGAAACGGAAATTGATTCTATCGTACCTTCCCAAAACCATTGTATATTAAATTAAGGAACTATTTTGATGATAAAACCATACTTTCTAATTCTCATTTTTTTATTTAACCTGTCTTTGTTTGCCGAGGCAAAACCCATTTATGAGACTTGTCAATCGGAGATTGCCACTTATTGTAAGGGAGTAAAACCTACCAAAGCCAGAATTTTACAATGTTTAAAAGAACGTGGGAAAAACCTCTCAGAAGCATGTGATGCTGCAGAGAGTTCTCTTTCGGATTCTATGAAAGCTAAATCACAAGGGTTATGCAAAGAAGATGTGAGTGAATATTGTCGTTGGATCATTCCTGGTGGTGGTCGTATCTTAAAATGCCTTTTTGAAAATGAGACAAAAATTTCAAACCAATGTAAGGTTGTGTTAAACGAAACATGACAAGCGTTAGGGATACGTAGGGCTTGGTCTGCCGAAAGGCAGACGGAAGCGAAGCGGACCCCGAAGGAGCCCGGCCCATTCTATCGTGAGAGGATTCTCTCAGATTGGATCGGGAACGCCCACAAGAAGGAATTGGATTTTCTCTCTTGTGGTTGGATGATCCTTTTTTGTAATCGATTAGAGATGATAGTCTCCGTTTGCTTCTGGTTGGTATTTGATACTAGTGATTTGGAATTGGTTTTGTCCGCCGGGAACTTTCCATTGGATCACATCGCCAATTTTATAACCTAAGATTGCTGTTCCGATGGGTGCCAAAACAGAAATTTTGTTTTCGCTGGTGTTGGCATCTTCTGGGAAAACCAATCTAAATTCTTGGAAGGCCAATTCTTCTAGATCTTTCAATTCGATCACAGAATTCATTGTCACAAAGTTTGGTGAGATGTTTTTTGAATCCACTTTTTGTGCTCTTTCCATTTCACCTAATAGATCTTTTACGTTAGCATCCATTTTGTTTCTTTTGGTATATTCCTGGATCATTGATTTGAGTCGTTCATAATCATAATGAGTCAAACAGATTTTGTTCTTAGTATTCATTCTAATACTCCTTTAAATTTGTGCAAAACTTTATACTATAAATAAGCTCTTGGCGCTGTCAAGGGGAAACTCTATTGTCCGATTGTAGTCTAATGATAACAATTCTCTTGACAAAAATATAAATGGAATTATTGTTGCTATAGCAACATATGTCAGATTCTTTCGATTTAGAAAATTCCTATGCTTATTTGATTTATAGGACTGTTCGATCTTTGCGACGTCAGTTTATGAGATTGGCATCGGCAAATGGGTTGGATTTATATCCTGAGCAGTGGTTTGTTCTTGTTCGTTTGATGAAACAACCTGGTTGTAGCCAATCGGATTTGAGTAGGGATTTTGATGATAGGCCCTCTATGGCACGAGCCCTTCGGAATATGGAAGAAAAGGGATGGATCAAAATTCAAGCAGATCCTGAGGATCGTAGGAAAAACCAAGTGTATCCAACGAAAAAAGGTTCGGAGATTTATTTATTGATGGTTTCTGTGGTAACGGAAGAACGGAAACGAATGTTTAAAAAACTTTCGGCCCAGGATTTTAAAAATTTCAAACGAATTATTGATCAAATTTACGAAGAATCGATGGATTGATTTTTTTTATCCGTATTGTTGCTATAGCAACAATAATTAAAGTTTAAGTTGTGACTAGGTTTTATTAATTTTAGGAGAAAGGCGATGACAAATCAAACAAAGTGGGAAACAAATCAGGATTCTTTAAAAGGTGAGTTTATCTCTCTTATGAAAAATATTGATGAAAGAAGGGTAACGGAAGTGGAGTTTGGGTTTCATTCCGATTATACAGATAGTGTTTCTATGAAAGGAAGTGGATCTGTATTTAGTTCCGATAAAACAAAGTATATCGATTCTCTGAAGGAAGGAAAGATCGGTGGAGTGGAGAGAGATGTGAAAATTCATTCAATTGAATTTTTGGATCAGTTCGGATTTGTAAAAGCGGACTTGGAAAGTAAGGTCATGAAATTCCAATCTCTTTACACTTTTTATCTTAACGATGAGGGATGGAAAATGATCAAAGCGGTAGTGGTTGCCGAAAAAAAGTAGATTCGAATTCAACCATGTCCAGAAGGTTTTTGGTTTAAGGGAATCGACCCTGATTGAAAAACCTTTCTGGATTCTTTTCATAGATTCTCACATCGCACCTGGACTTTGAGCCCACGTTCCCATAAAAGTCATAAATTTCCTTACGATTTCAAATCAATCCTCGTACTAATCCGGCAGATTTTTGCTTTTCTCTAGTTTTTCATTTTTTGCTTGTTTGGAAACACAGAAAACTTTATTTGTTTCCTAAAGAAACAAAGGATACAAATTATGTTTCCAAAGCAAATGATCGAAACCAAGATACCTTCTACCACCGTTTGCCTCTCGGCAGTATTTTTCGCAGTTTTCACGGCATTAGGACCCCTTTCCGCCAAAGAACCAGTGCGAACGAACACCTTGCGGATGGATGACATCCTGCGAATGGCATGGGAAAACCAAGTCAGTCTGCAGACATTGAAACTCCAGTTAAAGACCACAAACTACGATTGGGAAAAAGCAAACGGAGCCTATGCCTGGACTGCGGAGGCGAAAGGGACGGCGAAGAATACCACAAACTTTAACCTTCCACAATACGCCATCCAAGGAACAAGAATTACCGATAACACCCTGCAGGCGGGAATCAATAAAAAGTTTAGCACAGGAACCTCACTCGGAATTGCGGTGATCGACAATCGTTTCGAAACGAATGCTGGTAAAACACCAAATTCCAGTGGGTTCTCCAGTTTTGCCCAACCTTCTTATCATTTTGCCACTGTGGGAATTAATATCAGCCAAGATCTTTTGAAAAACTTTTTCGGTTATCAAGACAGGTTGAAATTAGCGACTGCTAGACGGTCTTCTTCCATCCAAAGATTGAATACCTTGGATTCTTTATCTAAAAGTTTGGTGAACTCACTCATTGAGTTTTGGAATTTGAGTTTGTCAGAAGAAATTCTAGAAACGAACTCCTCACTTCTTGGAAACGCAAAAACAATTCGAGATATATATTCAAAAAAAGCAAACTTTGGATTTGATACGACGGGTGATATCCATCAATGGAATTCGATTGTTTTAACAGCTACCAGTGCTGTTAAAAATTCAGAATTAGAAAGAAACAAAAACAGACGGGATTTACTTGCCTCTCTTGGAAAGGAACCGGAAGAAAGTTTTTCTTTTTTACCCATTTTGATTGAAGAGAAAATTGGACTCACTTCGAATTATGAAGAAGAGGTGCTCACTGCCCTCGAAAAAAGATATGATGTGCGGGCCGCACTTTTGCAGCTAAAAAACTCTGAAGACAATTATAAGTCAGCAGACAATGGTTTGTTGCCAAAGTTTTCTGTAGGTGGGACATACAATTTTAAAAATTATGACCAACAGTTTCCACAAGATTTTTATGGAATCCTTGGGGGAAGGTTCAACCAAAACACTGCTGAGTTCAAATTAGAATATCCTTTAGGAAATGAAATTGCAGAAGCAGAATATAAAAAAGCCGAATCAGAAAAAAGGCAAGCACAGTTAGAATGGACCGAAGCTCAAAATAAAGTAAGGGCTGATTTATTATCGAAACGAGAAAATTTAACGGTTAGTTATGAACTCTTTTTAGAAGCCAAAAAAAATAAAGAGGAAAGTAAACTTTTTTATGATAAAGCTTTGTCCGCGTTTCGCAACGGAAGAGGGACCTCTGTTGTATTAAGAAATGCAATGGATGCTTATGTTCGGTCTCAATCTAGTCACTCTCAATCTCTCATTACTTACAATATTGCCATAGTTCAATATGAAATTTCCAAAGGAACTTTCTTTGAGAAATATTCTTTAGATCCAGAACAACTAACATTACTTAACACAGAGGAAAACCAATGAATTTAGCAAAATTATCCATACAAAGGCCTGTATTCATCGCCTGTACCGTAATTCTGATTGTTGTCGTCGGAATTGTGAGTTTTGGTAAACTCGGGGTCGAGAACTTCCCTGATATGAGTATTCCTACCATATCCATCAATGTTACCTATCCTGGTGCGGCTCCGAATGAAATTGAAACCTTAGTCGCCAAACCCATTGAAGACGAACTTTCTACGATTTCCGGATTAAAAAAACTGAGATCCATTTGTAATGAAGGTTCGGCTGTGATTGTGGCTGAGTTCACTTCGGAAACAGTCATCAGTTACGCGGAGCAACAAATCCGAGACAAGGTTGCCTTTGCTAAGAAAAAATTACCGGCAGAACTGGAAGAACCAGTCATCAAACGATTGGATCCGGCAGACCAACCGATTTTGAGTATTTCCCTCCAATCCAAACTAGGGGATAATGAATTTTATGATTTTGCTTCCGAAACCATCAAACAAAGGTTAATTTCTGTTTCCAATGTGGGTTCTGTGGACATTGTCGGTGGACGAAAAAAAGAAATCTGGGTGGAGCTGGATCGAAACAAATTGAAATCAAGGAATTTGTCCGCTTCACAAGTTTCACAGAAAATTGCTGCGGGTGGTGCGAATATTCCTGCAGGTAAAGTGCGCGGGGAAGAGTCGGATTTATCCTTTCGAACAATCAATGAATACCGTAGTTTCGATGAAATCAGGAATGTTCCGATTAGTTTTTTGAATAACGAAATCCCCATTCAATTGTCAGATGTGGGTCGGGTTCTTGTTGGTTCGGAAGATGTCACTTCTCTTGCCTATTGGAATGGAAAGCCAGCTTTGTTTTTACTGGTTTATAAACAATCGGGAGCTAACTCGGTACAGGTGGCTGAAGGAGTGAAAAAGAAAGTCAGTGACCTTCAGAAAGAATTTCCGGAAGTAAAATTCGATTATTATAATGATTCTTCTAAGGTGGTAAAAGATAATGTTTGGGACGTAGAAGAATCGATCTACATTGGAATTGCACTGACCATCATTGTGGTTCTATTCTTTTTAGGAAGTGTTCGTTCCACTCTGATTACAGGCCTTGCTCTACCTACCTCTCTCCTTGGTTCCTTTATCCTGATGAGCCTTGCTGGATTTTCCATCAATCAAATGACTCTCCTAGCCCTTTCTCTTGCGGTGGGACTTCTCATTGATGATGCGATTGTAGTCAGAGAGAACATCCATAGACATAAAGAGATGGGTAAAGATAGCAAACAAGCGGCCCTTGATGGAACCAAAGAAGTGACTCTTGCAGTTCTTGCGACTACGTTTGCCATCCTTGCTGTGTTTGGACCGATTGCTTTTATTGATGGAGTGATTGGGCAAATTTTACGTCCTTTTGGTCTCACTGTTTGTTTTGCTCTACTCATCTCCTTATACGATGCTTTAACCATTGCACCGATGATGTCGGCCTACTTTGGTGGAGAACTCAAGTCCAAAGAACCTGGTAAAATCGAAAGGATCCTTTCTATCCCCTTACGTGCTTTTGACAGGTTCCAAGAAAAACTAACCAATGGGTATGTAAGAACTTTGGAGATCACAACCAAACATCCATTATTTATTTTGGCTATCGCTCTCTTTATTTTTGTCAGTAGTATCTTTGTATCCAAAACATTGAAGTCGGAGTTCATTCCCACACAAGATTTAGGACAATTTACAGTTACTTTTGAGTTGCCACCAGGTTCTAGTGTGGAAGCGACCAAAAAGTTAAACGAGGAAGTGAATGCACTTTTACGATCGAAAAAAGAAGTGAGTTTGACTGCCGGATATGTAAAACAAAACAAAATTGATATCTATGTGGAACTTGTATCTTCCAAAAAACGAAAACTCAATACACCTCAGTTCAAGGAATACATCCGAAAGGAACTGATTCCTTTTGCAGATGCAAAACCCATAGTCAAAAACTATGATGCAATCGGTGGGGGGCAAAGATCATTTTCTTTTGTGATCACAGGAAATGAAGCAGAGAAAGTGGAAGCCTATAGTAAACTTGTCTTTGAAAAAATTAAAAAAATCCCTGACTTAACCGATCCAGACATCAGTTTGCGAGATGGTGCTCCTGAATTTAAAATTGTTCCGAAAGGAGAACAAATTGTGAAGTTAGGTGTCAATCCGCAGTCTCTGGGTAAAGAACTAAGAACCATTGTGGAAGGTGATACCTCCGCCGTGTTCCGAGAAAAAAATCTAGAATACGACATTCGTGTTCGTATGTTAGAAGAGCAAAGGAACATAGAAAAAAACTTTCACCAAGTGATGGTTCCGAATATCAACGGTTATTTGGTTCCCCTTTCTTTTGTGACCTCTGGGGTTTCTACCACCGGGCCTGCCACCATCCAAAGGCAAAATAGAAGTCGTTCGGTTGAAATTTCCGCAGATACAAATCCTAATGGACGTGGGTCTGGATACACAATGTCCGAGTTACAAAGGATATTGAAAGAGGATCTACCGCTCCCTGAAGGAATCAAAGTATCCTTTAGTGGACAAACAGAAAATTTAGAATCTACGGGAAAGAATATGGCCATCGCTCTTGGACTCGGGGTTGTGTTTATTTATCTCGTGCTTGCTTCTTTGTATGAAAGTTTTATCATCCCGATTTCCATTTTGGTCGTGATTCCTTTGGCAATGACGGGGGCATTTTTCGGTCTCTATCTCACCGGTAAATCAATGGATATATTTGCTAACATTGGAATGATTTTACTTTTTGGATTGGCCACAAAAAATTCAATTCTTCTCATTGATTTTGCAAAAGACTTACAAAATACTGGAGTGGATACGAGGACGGCGCTGATTGAAGCGGGTAGAGCAAGGTTACGACCCATTCTTATGACATCGATCGCACTCATTGCGGGTATGTTACCTGTGGCCATTGGGCTCAATGAAGCATCGAAACAAAGAACGAGTATGGGAGTGACTGTGATTGGAGGATTGATTTCTTCTACGATTCTAACTCTCTACGTGATTCCCGCGGTCTACCAGTACATAACACGATTGATTGATTCCATGAAACAAAGGAAAAAGTGAGGGTTTTTTAGTTTGGATCCTGTTCAAGTTAGAATATTAGAAAAAGCAGAAGAACTCTTCCTGAAGTATGGATATTCCAAAACGAAAATGGAAGAGATTGCGAGTTCTTTGAAGATCAGTCGTAAAACTTTGTATAAATATTATTCCAATAAACAAGACCTTATGGAAGTTTATATGGAGCATAAACAATCTGAGATCCAGAAGATCATTCAAGAGATTGCAAGTGATGAAACCTTAACCGCGGTGCAAAAGTTTTCCAAAATGCACCGCTCACTAGTGGAAGAATCACCTTATGTCATGAATGATTTGTTTATCCGAGAGATTTCAGAAATGTTCCCACAACAAATGGAACGATTTAAAAAACGAAGGGAAAAAGAAATCCCTGAATCGATTGGTAAAATTTTCAATATGGCAAAAATGAAAGGAGAACTTCGAGATGGTTTTATGCCCGAAGTGGCGGTTCATCTCTTTCTTTCCTCTATTGAAATGATTCTTAGTAATAAAAATTCTATTACCATTCCTTTGAACATTCATGAGTTTCAATTGGAAGTTGTGAATGTTATTTTTTACGGGGTTCTGAAGAGGTAAGAGTTATCTCTTGATAACGAAAACAACTTTCTACATGGTCATTGACAAGACCACAAGCTTGCATATGTGCGTAGATGACCGTGCTTCCTACAAATTTGAATCCACGTTTGATTAAGTCCTTACTCAAAGCGTCGGATTCTTTTGTGGTTGCGGGGACTTCTTGTAAACTCTTTCGTCGGTTTTGGATTGGTTTGTGATTTACAAAACCCCAGATGTAAAAATCAAAAGAACCAAACTCTTTTTGAATTTCTAAAAAACGTTTTGCATTGTTGACAGCGGCAAATACCTTCAATCGGTTTCTGATAATGGATGGATCAAGAAGGATGGTTTCTAATTTTTTATCAGTGAATTTTGCGACTTTCACGGGATCAAAGTTTGCAAATAATTTTCTATATCCTTCACGTTTCTTTAAGATGGTGGCCCAACTGAGCCCTGCTTGTGCCCCTTCTAAAATTAAAAATTCAAAATGCGTTTTATCATCGTGAACGGGTACACCCCATTCTTCATCGTGGTAATTTATGTATTGGTCAAATTTCAAACACCAGGAACATCGTTCCGTATCCGTATGAGTTTTCATTGAGTTGAGATCCATTAGGCAAACCAAAAAGATTCATTTCAAAATCAATTGGTTCGGCATCTAACCATAACTTAGGAATTGTACGGAAGTAGTCAACGCAATTGCTCTGGATGTTTGATTCGTGAATTCTGATTACTCTATCAGGGAGTCGTTCAGGAAAATGAGTAAAAAATTTATTGATTTAAGGTTCTAACCCTCGGTATACTTACCCTCTATGAAATTGGGAAAGTTTAAGGAGTAGATATGAATCGATTTTTAATTCTAAAATTACTTGTGATTTTTGTTTTTTCTCTTTCTCCCTTATTGGCGGAAGAGTGTGAGGAAAATGATCTCGCCTGTCAAATGCAAGGCAAAGTAGAAACTGCTGAAAATGAACCAGCATTAAACCCGGATAAGGTGGAGGACAAAGTGCATAAACTTTGTACCAAAAAACCAGATAGTACCAAGTGTCTAAAAAGCCCTGATTGTTATTGGGATTCTACAGTAAAGGGTGGAAAGTGTAAGGGGAAAGGCCATCCATAGAAAAATATCGAATAGGGAGTTTCTTTATATAGAAATTCCCTATTTTACTAAGATCTGTAACTTCGATGGTCTTGTGTGATCAAGGAAGTATCGCTTTCGTATTTATTTTGCGTGGTTAACGCGAGATCATTTAATCTTTTTTTCATTGAGACCAGAGAGAAAATTTTCTATGGCACTATCTCTTTCTTTCAGTTTATCAAAAAGGATTCCATAATGGTTTGTTTTGATTTCGAATCCCAAAGAATTGGGAATTCGTTCCAACATAGATGCAAATGATTCTTTTGGTAACAAGTCATCTTTGGGAAATAAATTCATCTCAGTAGCACGGAGGATCAGCGTAGGGGACTGATTTTTTTCAAACTCTAATATTTTGTTTTCTTTGATTTTTGTAATCACTCGTTTGGGATCTTTGATTAGGTATTTGAGTATTTTGGAAAAATACATAGAACCACCCATCTCTTTCAGTTCTTCTTCCATCACAAAACCTGGCATATGGCAGATAAATCCATCCTTTGATTTTTCTAGTTCCAATCGGAAGTATTCTTCTATTTCCTTGGACCAGTGCGGTACAAGAGGAGAGTTTCTGATGAGTTTTAAATATTCGGAGACTGTTGGATAAGTAACATCCAATCTTTCAAAGGATTGTTTTAAGACTTTTAAAACTTGAATTCTTTTTGGTAGAGAGAGCAGTCCCCCTCCATCCATAAGGATCATTGCTTTTACAATTTCAGGATAAGCAATCGCATAACGGATAGCAATCATACATCCGAAAGAATGGGCAAAAAAAATTGGATTTTTGATTTTATAATGAGAAATGATTCCTCTCAAATCTTTGATATGGTTTAAAAATCCATACCCAGACTTTGGTTTATCCGATTTTCCTCTCCCGCGTAAATCATAAGACAAAACTCTATATCCTAAACGGTTCAATCGTTCGGCCAGAGGTTTCATGGAATATAAGTTTCCAGACAATCCATGTAGACAAACAACGGTTTGTTTGGAACCAGGCCAGATCCCTACTCGGATTTTTACACCATTGGTTGTGATGAATTCTTCCTTGTATTTTTTGGATTTAGTTTTTTTTGCGGGTTGACCCATGAGATCAACTTTAAAAAAAAATTAGTTCTGTCGTAAATGAAATTCAGGAAATTATTTTTATGAGCACTGGTCCCATTTCCTTTGTTTTTCTTTTTCCTTCTTCCATTTGTCTTTTTTCGTAATCAAATTGTAATATAAATCAATTAAATAGAATTTCTCCAAAATGATTCTCTTTCAGATAGTGAGTTCTGTCGGCTCCGATCTTTTTGGATCCGCAGTTTCTAGTAATAGAACAAGGATTTGTAGGTTAATCATTGATGCTTAGAGGAATGAAACGTCTCAATCGATATGAAAATAGAATTTTAAAAATTGTAAAGTTAGGTGGCAAACTTATTCGATTCAAACAATTTGGGTTTTCCACAAAAACAGCCGAAGGCTTTCGGTTTCCAATTTATGTTTTAGAAATTGGAAAAGAAAAAGCCATCAAACGAAACGTAGCTGGTCTTGTCGCCGGTGTACATGGACTCGAAACCATAGGCATTCGTGTTCTCTTGGATTTTTTGGATGATCTTTTTGCTCGTAAAACATCCGATTTATACAGAGAAATTAAAGATGGAGAATTGGGAATTGTTTGTATTCCTATTTTAAATCCTGGCGGAGTCGCAATGAAACGTAGGTCGAACCCGGGTGGCGTTGATTTGATGAGAAACTCAGGTGTGGAGGCCGTGAAGGCACCTTTTTTCTTTGGAGGACATAAAATTTCCAATGTATTCCCATACTATCGGGGAAATGTTTTACAGTCAGAATCTAAGGTGTTGGACCGGTTCTACGCCGAATATCTGTTACCTGCCGAGAATCCAATGATTCCAGTAGTGGATGTTCATTCTGGTTTCGGAGCTGTAGATCATGTTTGGTGGCCATATGCCGGAACACATGAACAATGTGTGGACGAAGGGTTGTTCCAGAAAATTGCAAACCATCTAACAACTAAGTTTAATCATATATTGTATCGGTTTGGACCTCAAAGTGAAACTTATACGACTCATGGTGATCTTTGGGATAGGATGTACAATGAATATCAGAAAATAAAGCCATTTATAGATATGAATAGTCCCCGGTTTCTTCCTTTGACCTTAGAAATTGGGACTTGGTCGGACATCAAATTGGATCCTTGGAAAGTATTCCGTAAACGTGGAATTTTTAATCCTACTAGGGAACTAAAACAAGAGTCTATCATTAGTCATCGTAAATTCCTGGCGGATGTTCTGCGATTGGCAAAAACAAAACCTATGGATTTGGTTTGATGTTCGTATAATGGAAAATAGGTGGGGATTAATTGATTTCCCTGCCAAGAAACTTTCCTTTCCCTAACAAGTATTGAATGGCTCGTTCTGCATTTTCAATTTTTGTTTGTTCCGATTTGAGTCCAAAGATATAGCGCATCAATTCATTTTGAAGGGAAGGGCTTAAACTTTTAAACTTTGCTTTTGCTTTTTTGTTTTGTTCCAATGCCTTTTTTAACTCTAAAGACACGGGATGTTCTTTTTTTTCTGGATTGAATCTGATTTCGAACTTTGCCCGGTCTCCTACTTCTTTTTTTGCAACCGTCCGCATGGGTGTGTTTAAATAGAGTCGCCAGTGCCCACTATACTTTACCAGTGTTTGTGTGAATGCAAATCCTTCGATTTTCATATGGACTCGAATTTTGCCCTTGGTTGTCCCTGCTTGGACCATTAACGATTGCAAAACGGACTCAGGCAAAAATACAAAAGGGTTGATCCCAATGATTTCAATTTTTGCGGAAAATGATAAGAAGGGAAAATCTAACATTCTATTTTTGTATGAAACGGTTTAAGTCTTAATCAATCATAATTTCTTCATTGGCATCGAATTCTTTTCGGCCAAAACGACTTTATGTTCCTAATTCTATAAATAATCACTTTACCACAAACAAAATCCTGTTATAGTTTGTCCTCTAGGGAATCTCGGTCTTACGGGTTCAGTAGAATATGTATCAAATAAGTGAAGTATTAAATCTTATCTTTGATAGCGTAGGGTTAATCATTACTTTGCGTTTGCTTTGGTCAGGTCTCATCCCCAAATTCTATTTTCTGATTTTTGGTTTTTTCTGCGTATGGCTTAGTAATATTTTCACCGTTGTGGAAGGTTTCTGGTTTCCTGATTTTTTCAATCTTTTGGAACATTCATTTTATTTTATTTCCTCTCTCTTATTTTTAGTGAGTTTGAAAAAAGAAATTTTAGTGTCGCTACGTTAATATGAATTTGATAGCAATCATCAATCTTTTGTCTTTATTCATCTACATCATTGCAATTTTTATCATCATCAAAAATTTGATTCGTAACCCGACCTATCGTGGTGAAGGGGTGTTCGTATTGATTCTGGCAGTGATTCCTTGTTATGTGAATATTTCTAATGTATTAGAACATGGTTATAAAATAGATTATTTTGATGAATATGAAGGTTTTTTTAAAGACCTTTATGCAATGTTTCTTCTGATTTTTTTGTATGTCCATTCGGTAAAAAAGGAACAAACCCAAAGGATCGAACATGAAATACAAATCAAAGCTGATTTGAAATTAAAATCCAAACTTTTAACAGAGATTCATCATCGAGTGAATAACAATTTACAAATCATTTCTGGTCTTTTGGCCATGCAAGCAGAATCGGAGAATGATCTAAAGTTAACTACTTCTTTAGGATTGATTCAGAATCGAATTTTGGCGATTGCATCGGTTCATAAGATTATTTATGGGTCACCTAATCTATTGTATGTGGATTTAAATCTTATTTTTAATTCTATATTAGGGAATTTAAAAATCACCTATCTAAATGATAAAAATAAAATTGAATTGTATGAATCTATTGAGGAAGGATTGGAGATGGATCTGGATCGGGCCATTCCTATGGGATTGATCCTGAATGAACTTGTTTCCAATTCTTTTCGCCATGCCTTTATGAATCGTAATTATGGGAAAATTGAAGTGAATTTGGGGAAGATGGATGAACAATTTGTCCTTATGGTAAAGGACGATGGATTAGGAATAGGAAGTGATTTTTTAGAAGGAAAGGGGATTGGTCTCACTCTTGTTAAAAACTTAGTAAAACAATTACGGGGAACATTAGTCACTGAAGAAACAAATGGCACTCGTTTTGAAATTCGATTTCCTATCCGTAACCAAAACCCCATTCAAATTTAAGGAATTATTATCTCTTTTGAAGTCAAAATTAAGTTAAGGTACAATTACTTTAGCGGTTAAGAAGGTATCTCTAAACCCAGATGGTCCTTCTTGGACAAGATAGGATGATAAGACGACACATGCATTGGAATAGGTCGTGACATCAAACGATCTTGAGTCTGTTTGGTATGTATTAATTCCAATGGGCGAAAAATGTTCGATATATGCAAAACTTGCAGGCCCACTTCCACCACTTACCGTAGAACTTGTTGAATCTAAATATAAATATTCTTCTGTAGTAGTGCCTATTATTGTTTTTGCTGTATATTCCATTTGATTGCCTACTAAATCTACAACCAAACAATGAGTGGCACAATTACCGATGGTAGTGGGTACATTCACACTTCCTGCACAAGGCGATGCGGGTGGTGGCGGTGGGACAGTATCTATACTTCGATTTCCTTTTGCGTCTATGGTAGCACCTACCACTATGATTTTATACGAAGCGCTAAGTTCCGGAGTTAGAAATAAAAAATACCCAGCATACTTATCGTAAGAGCTAACCTTGATGTAGTCTACGACATTATAGTTGTCAGCTGCTAAGCTGATTATATTTGGTCTACCGATATAAGCATCTAACCGTTTATAGGCGGATAAATCAGAACCTGCTTGGAACTTGACATAGATCACTTGATATTCCGTTCCACCTATGAGCGAGCGTTTGGTTTCATAACTTATTGTTGGTAGAGTTATGGAATTGGTTGGGATGGCAGGAGGGTTTGGTGGAGTGGTTGTCAGTTCTGTTGCAGAAATGATTTTTCCTTCCTTTTTTAAAGTTAGAAAAATTTTGAATTTTCTAGTATAATCTGAATAGCTAAAAACGACAGAGTTTGTTTTGAATAGGTCTTCTTTTTGGTGGAAATGTCCAGAGATTTGATTGGTTTGTGAATTATAGGAGATTTCGTTTGGGTTTCCTATAAATGCTTCTACAGTTTCGGATTCGTCTTTAGACGTTTTTAATTTATATTCAATCAGGATATCTTGGAATTGCAAGTTACCATCTTTTCTATAAAAGGTTGTTATTTGAATGGATTGGAATTTATCCTCTAGTGTTGGATTGGATGGAGCGCCCAAAAAACTTAAAAAGGCAATTGAAGATAGATCCTCTTTGGTGGACTGACCGGTGCACGAAACTAAGAAGAGGGAAAAAGTTAAAATTGAAGAAAAATGAAAAGAGCGCATCTATCCCTCTTAACAATTGGAGGAAATATTTTATTCACTTAATTTATTGGATTTCTAATTTTGCGAAAAAATTTCTATATTGAGAGTATTAGAATATTTGAAAGTATTTGTGATGTCGTGAGATTAGGGATTCTATTGAAATATTTAATGAATTGCACTACAATCTTTCATTTGGTATGAACCAATCTTAATTTTGTTAGTTTTAGAGATTTAGGATTTCGCCTAATTCCTTAATGCAATGAGTTGCGAACTCTCTAAACGGAAATTCTCCAGTCGGATCAATGTATATGGTTTCCACTCCCGCGGCTGATCCGGCATCCAAATCGTAAACATAATCGCCGATCATAACTGTTTCGGTTGGATCGGCTTTCCAGAGGTCCATCAACTGAAAGATTCCTTCTGGATTTGGTTTTGGTACTGCTCGTTCTCTACAAAAAATAAAATTGGAATCAAAGTATTCGATAAGGCCTGCTGCTTTTAAAGTTTCGATCGAGTTAGAAAAACTATTTCTTGTTAGGATGCCTAAATTCTTTGTTTGTGTTTTGATTTCTTGTAATAGTTCAGAACTTCCAGGCGAAGGAATTGATAACTTTGCGATTTTTAGTTCAATTTCACCCAATTGCGTATGTTTCTTTTCTGCTTCTTCCTTAGGGAGTTTGGATAACGAAGTGAGTATGTCTGTGTCTAAAGGAATTTCTAATTCCCTTTTAATTGCTTCAAAGTCATGGTTGGCGATGGTTAAGGTGCCATCCATATCGAAGATCCAGTTTTTTTTTCTTTTGAAAAAACTCATAGGTAGATTCCTTTATAATTCATTTTTTGAGTTTATATTTCTAAAATTAATTTCTTCCTCTGACGGAAGTTGGATCAAAATAGGTTTTGGTTCGAGGTTTTTGATTCGTTTCTGCAATGAAAACTCATGTTTTCCCGTTAAGGAGAGAGAATCCATCCATTGAGATAATGTCTTTGTTGTATAAATTCCACATAAGGGTTCTAAACCAGTTTTAGATTCGTAAAAAATCCCGGATACTGGTTCCCCTTGTTCTTGGAATGTATCTAACAATCGTTTTATGGTTTGTTCTTCTATATAAGGAATATCAATCGGTAATACATAAATAAAATCGTTTAATAGATTGTTTTCTTTTAAGTACAAATAGGAGGAGAGGATTCCTTTAAGTGGGCCTTCCACGGGCAGATCGTGATCGAGTATAAGAGAAGATTTTGGTAAGTATTTGGTATAAGAATCCACTTGTTCCTTTCTTAGTGAAACATAGATAGAAGAACTAAACCCATTTAGCTTTTTTAGAATCTGCCCTAAAAAATGAGAATCCCTGCCAATGGGAACAAAACCTTTGTCTTCTCCCATCCGAACACTTTGTCCTCCAACGAGAAGTACAAAACTGGGATTAGTGTTCGTGTGAGTCATGCAAACAACCTTGTGACCATTCGGAACTTCCATCCACATAATATTCCTTTTTCCAAATGGGAACTTCATGTTTGACTCGATCGATGATGTAACGGTTTGCTTTGTAAGCCTCGTCTCTGTGGATAGCTCCGGTGTTAACGATTACTGCCACTTCGCCTAAAACTAGTTTTCCCAATCTATGGATACAATCGGCGAATTGTAAGTCCCACTTTTGAAAGGCATCCTGGATGATGGCTACGATCATTTGGTTTGCCATTTCAGAATAGGCCTCATATTCTAAATGAGTGACTTGCCTTCCATCATTAATGTCTCTGACAACACCTGCAAATAATACATATCCGCCCATACTGGGAAGTGGTGGGAGTTGGGAAGAAAGTTCTAACTTTGTTTCTGTTATGTGTTTGAATTCGGTATTTGTTTCCATTTAACCACCGCTTGATGGAGGAAGGATTGCCACAACTGCCCCTTCCGTGATTGAATCAGAATCTTTGGCAATGATTTGGTTGATTGAAATCCGACTGATTTTGATTAAGTTTGTAGCTTCTGGTTTCAAATTACTAAGATAGGATTTTAATTCCGAAACGGATTTGGTTCCATCAAAGCGAAGCTCTTGTTTGGATGGAAAAAAATCTTTCAGTGCAGCAAAAGATAAAAGTTGGATTTTCATTTATCCTCCAATGAATTTCATAGAAAGTTCGGAACCTGTGAATTGTGTTTTTTTGGTTTCCATTGCTTGTTCCAAAACAAAGGGAACTTCCGAAGGATTGGAAGGAAGGTCGAAGGATCTCTCATCACTCAGACAGCCATAAATCTTGCCAAGAGAATCCATTCGCAGGCGATTACAGCCTTCACAAAATGGTTCTGTATGGTTTGCAATGATTCCGAATATAAAACCTTCATCCGTTATGTGATAGGTGGCGGTAGAATCTGGTGCTGTGGGATAATCTTGAAAGTTGTGTTGAGTCCTGATGGTATTTCGAATTTCTTCTGCGGAATAAAAACAATTGGAGTGTTCTTCTTGTAAAGGACCCATTTTCATAAACTCTAAAAACCGAATGGGAATTCCGTTCTCTCCGGTCCATTGGAGTAGATTTAGAATTTCTGATTCATTAAAACCTTTTAAAACCGTACAATTGACTTTGACATCTAAACCAAATGTTTTTGCTTCTAAAATTCTTCGAAACAAATGTTCTACGGGAAGTTTCCTGTCGCTGAGCTTTTCAAAACCACCTTGCGAAAAACTATCTAAAGAAAAGTTCATTCGAGTGAGTCCTGCCAGTTTCATTTTTTGGATGAGTCCGTCCTCAAAGAATCCGTTGGAAGTGATGGCAATTTCATTGATCGACATTTCTTTTAGTTTTTGAATTAATAAAACCAGATCTTTATGGAGTGTCGGCTCTCCCCCTGTTAGGTGAACTTCTTTGAGTTGGATATGGGATGTGAGTAATTTGATTTTGGATTCTAAAAGTTCAGGATTTAGATAATGAATTTTTGGATAAAAGTTGGGTAGATCAGGTTTGTTTTTCGGGGCACAGTAAACACAGGCAAAACTACAATGAGATAGAATACTCACTCGAAGTACTTCAAATTTTCTAGTATTCGCTTTCACCTTAAAGTCGAGTTTAATCTAGTTTTCTCAATTGAAAACAAAAATAGGAAGTTAGATTCGTTTATTAAACTATTTTGCCTGAAGTCTAATTTCTCCTTGATTGGGATAAATCTTAAATTCTCCTCTATTTTATGGATACAGACGAGGGACTATTTTTCCAACGCCAAATCCAAGTTCCAGAAATTGGCTCTCTTGGTCAAAAAAAATGGAGAGATTCCTCTGTCCTCATCATTGGCCTTGGTGGGCTTGGTTGTCCTGCCGCTTTGCAGCTCGCCCTTGGAGGAATCGGTCGGATTGGCCTGGTTGACTTCGACCTTGTGGAAGTATCCAATCTCCACCGCCAAACATTGTTTACCTTTAAAGATTTGGGTCTACCCAAAACAGAAGTAGTTTCTAAGGTTTTGTTGGAACATTGTCCTTGGTTGCAAGTGGAATGTTTTTCGGAACTGATATCGGATGAAACAACACCCGAACTCCTTCGTGGATGGGATCTTGTTTTGGATTGTACGGATACCATAACTTCGAAGTATACAATCAATGATCTTTGTATTCAAAAATCAATTCCCTTGGTGACTGCTTCCGTATTTCGTACGAGTGCTCAGTTTGCAATTTTTTCTGGAAAGGGAAAACCATGTTATCGTTGTTTGTTTCCTAATTTGAAAGAAGGGGATACCTTGAATTGTAGTTTGGGTGGTGTGCTCGGCGTACAAACGGCACTGGCCGGAACTTACCAATCCTCTTTGGCACTGCAGTATCTTTTGGATCCAAACTCGACAGACCTATCTTCCGTATACTTTATGGAATGGAACCCTCCCACATTATACCAATCTAAGATAGAGGCAAATCTCGATTGTCCTGTATGCGGAAATGGAAAAAAAGAAACTCCTTCGAATTTTGATGAAAGAGAAATACATCCAAACGAATTCCTTCATATTCAAAAAAAAGGAAATACTCTACTTGTGGATGTCCGAGAAAAAGAGGAAACAGATTCCCATCCCATCCCGGGAGTTTTTTTATTGCCGTTGTCCGAATTGGAACGAGGGTATCTTCCGAATTTCGATAAAGAACTAACCCTTGTTTGTATTTGTGAAACGGGAGTTCGTTCTAAAAAAGCAATTTCCTATTTTCAATCCACAAACAAAGTCTATTCGCTGATTGGGGGAAGGCGCGCCTATACCCAATACTTAAACAACCAACCTTTGCTTTAGGCTGGTTGTTTTCTAATCGATACTTTGATTCCGCTAAACGCAGCATTTCCTGAAAATTCATCAATCGCCTGATCATCGGTGAGATCGTTGATACTCACTCCTGAAAACTCGGTGGCTACCTTTTGGTTGGTGCCTCCGCGATTGTGTCCAAAACCATGAGGAATACTCACAACACCTTGCATTAGTTCTTCGGTAATTTCTACAGGGATTTGAATTTTACCAACTGAGGATTCGACAATCACTTCTTCCTCATTGATAATTCCCAAATGGTTGGCATCACTGGGATGGATCATCACAGTACAGCGCGCTTTACCTGTCATGAGTTTTGGTAGATTGTGCATCCAAGAATTATTACTTCGTAAATGCCTTCTTCCTATCAGTAAAAAATGAGATTTGTCGGAACTAAATTTTTCCCATTCGGAAAACTTAGTTTTGAGTCTTGGTAAATCTTCTTTCAAAATCTCTGGGAATAGATGGATTCTTTTGTCTTCGGTATACAAACGTTCCGGAAAGCTAGAAGTGAGTGCCCCTAAGTCCACTCCATGAGGACTATTTTTTAAAAGCTCCAAACTCATCTCTTTATTATGAGGCCCTTTGTTTCCATAAGGTCCCGATTTGAGTGCGTGATCGATGATACTAGCGGGCGTTAGTTTTGTTTTGATGATGTCTTTGGGGAGTTCTTTACCAGCGCGGGTCAGTTCCAAACGTTTGGTTAAATCAGAGAAAATTTCCCAATCATGTAACATTCCGGGTTCTGGTGTGAATAAAGGTTGGTTGTATCTTGCTGTATTCCGAACCGCAAATACATTAAAAATCAAATCATAATGATCATGTTCTAAAGCGGATGTGGGAGGTAGGATATAGTGTGCATGTTTTGTTGTCTCATTTAAATAAAAGTCCACACTCACCATAAAATCCAAACTTGATAAGGCTTTATCCAGCTTTGTTCCGTTAGGTGTGGATAAAACGGGATTCCCTGCTGAAGTGAATAGGGCGCGAATTTTTCCTTCGCCTTCCGTGAGTATTTCTTCGGCTAGGGCCGCCACCGGAAGTTCGTCGCTGAATTCAGGAAGTTTACGCACTCGGGATTGGTAGGAATTAAAACTTCCCGGAGAGGAGCGCATGACAGAGCCTTCACCCACTAAGTCGACCGCCGGGAGAGTGAACATGGCACCACCCTTTTTGTCTAAATTTCCAGTGACAATATTGATGACGTTGATGAGCCACTGACAAATCGCTCCGAACTCTTGAGTGGACACACCAACTCTTCCGTAACAAACCGCAGAAGGTGCATTCGCAAATTCAAATGCAATTCTTTCTATGGTTTCTTTGGGAACACCCGTGATTTTAGAAACTTGTTCGGGGCTGTAATCTTTTGTGACTGCTTGAATGGTTTGTATATCTTCTTTGCGAATCAGGTCATTTGGTTTTGTCAGCTGTTTTTCAAAAAGGACATGGAGGACGGCCAGTAGGAAGTAGGCATCTGTTCCTGGTTTGATAAATAAATGTTCATCCGCATGTGTCGCCGTTTCGGATTTACGAGGATCTACGACTACATACTTTCCTCCGCGGTCTTGGATGGCTTTTAATCTTTTTTTCACATCAGGAACACTCATTAAACTTCCGTTAGATGCAAATGGATTCCCACCTAAAATGAGAAAAAAATCGGTATGGTCAATATCGGGGATGGGGACTAGGAGTTGGTGGCCAAACATCAGATAAGAAAGTAGCTGGTGGGGTAACTGGTCTACTGAGGTGGCGGAGAAATTATTTTTTGTTTTGAGCCGACTCGAGAATCGTTGTCCGAGTAACATAGATCCGTAGTTGTGAACGGTGGGATTTCCATTATAAACAGCAACGGAATCGTTTCCGTATGTGGTTTGAATTTTTACGAGTTGTGTGGCGATGTCGGAGAGGGCATCCACCCAAGAGACGGTTTCCCATCCCGTTTTTGTTCTTTTTTGAGGGAATTTGATTCGATCGGGGTCTTGGTAGAGACTTTTTAGTTCGGGACCTTTGGGACAAATATGGCCTCGACTAAACTTGTCTTCTGGATCTCCTTTGAAGCCTTGGATGGAGCCATCTTTCAATTCGATTTGTAGTCCACACATTGCCTCGCATAAACTGCAAGACCGGTAATGAATTTGATCCATAACTTTCTCCTAAGACGAGAATCTTAAGAGAAAGTTTGTTTTAGACAAGTTTAAAATGAATCTATTTTCCTAAAATTGACTCATTTGTTTTTCTATGTGGCAGAAACTAAAGTGGATCCTTTTTCATTTGTAGGAATGATTTTACTCATTTCCTCACCCACTTCCTTTTCCTCTTCTGTTGAGAATTTTACAAGTAGAGTGAAGAAGGATGCAATGGTAACAGTGATTCCAATGATAAGAAGTGCGTTTTGGTAAGTTAAATCTCCTCGGAATAAAAATCCCGCAGACACTGCACCCGCATTTCCGCCAGCACCCACAATCCCGGAGACTGCCCCAATTGCTTTTTTGTTAATGAAAGGAACAACGGAGAATGTAGCTCCTTCGGACATTTGTACGAACAAACTAAAGACGATCATGGAAGAGATCGCAAGGATCAGCGAATTCATTTGTGAAAACAAAATCAAACAAAGGCCTTCCCCTGCAAGCACGGCTGCCAACCAAACGACTCTTCCACGAAGTCCCCATTTGATTCCAAACTTATCACCGAATGCCCCACCGAGGGTTCTTGCAAATAAGTTCATGAGTCCAAAAAGTCCAGCGATGAGTCCTGCAGTTGCAGGAGATAATTTGAACTGGTCTACATAATACAAGGCAGCAATGTTATTGATGGTAAGTTCAATTCCGAAACAAGCACCATAAGCAAGGAAGAGTAACCAAACTCTTGGATCTTTGATCACGAGTAAGAAGTTACTGAGTGAATTTTTCTTTCCCCCTTGGAAGGTTGGATAGGTTTCTTTGATGTCTTTAAAGTTACCACCAGGCGTGTCTTGTGTTCCGAAGTAGTAAATGATCCCCATAAAAAACAAAGCGGCACCTGGAACTACCATGGCAAGTCTCCAAGAAACACCAGTAGTAAAACCAAATGCAACAAAGAAACCAAAAAGGATTGGCATCACCATTTGAGTCACACCACCACCTAAGTTTCCCCATCCCGCAGTGGTTGCATTGGCTGTACCAATGATATTCGGTGCAAACATAACCGATGTATGATACTGTGTGATCACAAAGGAAGCGCCGATGGCACCAATGGCCAATCGTAATAATAAGAATGAAAGATAACTATCAGCAAGACCAATGCACATAACAGGAATTGATCCTAATGTCAAAAGAAAAGTATACGCAATCCGTGGCCCAATTTTATCGCACAACCAACCGATAAACAGTCGCATAAAGATGGTTATGGCGACAGAAGCAATGATGATGTTTCCTATTTGAGCTTTTGTTAAAGAAAGTTCTTCTCTAACATAAACCATAAGGGGGGCGATTCCAAACCATCCAAAAAAACATAGAAAAAATGCAATCCATGTTAGGTGAAAGGTGCGCATCTGCGGTGTCGCTAGGCTGAATAATTCGATTTTAGTTGCTTTCGCATGAGGTGTAATAGTCACGGGAAGTTTACTCCTTATGCTGATAAACAATGCAAAAAGCGTACCAGAGCGCGAAATGACCTAAAATGTGTTAAAACGCCTTAAAACTGAACTTTACGCTTATGGTTTTCCCTTACTTAGGAGAATGCACTACAATCTGGCAATTTTTTGATCAGAAAGCGAATAAACTGCGTACGAATTATACAGATATTCTGATGATTGAGATCACCAAGGTAGAAAGTCGACGATATCACCTCTTTGGATTTGAGAGAGTTCACTTGGAAAGACCGCAAGGCCATCGGAGAAAACACCGGCTCGTACATCTCCACTTCCATTGAAAGTAGTTGGTGCAAGATAGGTTTTGTCTGTAGTTTCGAATCGCACAGGAAAAAATTCGGTAAGAGAGCCTTTTCTTTGTTTGGTGGCAGAAAAGGGGAGTTTATAAGAGGGAAGTTGATTTTGTCCATAGGACTTTCTTAAGAAAGGTTCCAGGAAAATACGAGAACAGGTTTGGACACTGAATGGATTTCCTGGCATTCCAAATACAACGGTGTTTTTTCTTTTTCCAAACCAAATGGGTTTTCCTGGTTTGATTGCTGTTTTATGAAAAATGAGTTCAACACCTAATCTTTGTAATATGGATGGCACAAGATCCAGACTGCCCATAGAAACTCCGCCTGATAGGATTAAGATATCGGCCTCTAATCCTTTTTGGATTTGTTCGGTGATTTCTGATTCTAAATCAGGTGCATGGGTAACGGATTCTGGTTGAATTTTGTATTTGGATAAAATGGATGTGATCGTATAAGAATTGGAATCTCTAATTTGATAAGGGAGGGGAGATTGGTGTATCGGAATGACTTCATTCCCAGTGGAGATGATATGAACTTTGGGTGCTTTGACAACAGAAACTTTTTCTTTGCCAAGACTTGCGAGGAGTGAAAATTCGGAGGTTCCGATTTGGATTCCTTTTGGCAAAACCAAATCTCCCGTTTGTAAGTCTTCCCCCCGTTTGGAAATATTGAACCAGGGTTTGATTTCTTTTGTGGAAAAGGAAACTTGTTTTTGTCCATTTGATTCAGAAAGGGTCGCATCTTCAATTTTGATCACAACATCCAAACCTTCGGGAACGGGGGCACCGGTCATAATTCGAATGGCCAATTCATTTGGTTCTAAATCCATACTCATTCCCGCAGGAAGTTCTCTATGGTAGGGATAGATTTGGTTTGGTGAATAACCTTGGGAGTTAATAGCGAATCCATCCATCGCCGAACGATGAAAAGGTGGATAATCCCTATCAGCTTCGACATCTGTGCTAAGCACTCGCCCTAGACTTTCGCTTAAAGATACAAGTTCGTCCTGATAAACTCTAACTTCCGCAAGAATTTTATCCAGAGCTTCCGTGTAGGAAATCAATGCCCCTCTCCTCGCATCATTTTTTTGGCATGAAAGATCGCAGGTAGAATGGCAGTCATACTTTCTCTTGCACCATTGCTACTTCCAGGAACAGCCACAACGAGAGATTTTCCGATTCTACCAGCAATCGAACGAGACAACATCGCAAAAGGAGTTCTGTCTTGTCCGAAGGAACGCATCACCTCAGCGACACCAGGTAATTCCTGGTCCAAGATTTGTTTTATGGAATCGGTTGTATTGTCTCTAGGGCCAAGACCAGTCCCACCGGTGGTGACTATGAGATCGATTTTTTCTTTGGTCCAATTGGTTATGGTTTCTTGAATTTCTTTTGGTTCATCGGGAACAATTTTAATTTCTAAAACTTCCACACCTTCTTGGACGAGGAGTTCGGAGATGATTTTTCCCGAACCATCTTCTTTTTTCCCAGCAAAACAAGAATCGGAACATACTAAAATTTTTGCAGTAGAACCTGCAGCAAATTTAGAAATTTGTGCATCTGTTTTTCCTCCCTTTTTTTCTAGGAGTCGGACAGAAGAGATTTCTATTTCTTTATCAATGGGTTTTAAGAGGTCATAAATCACAAGAGCGGCAACTGTAACGCCAGTTAGGGCCTCCATTTCAATTCCTGTTTTGCCTATGGACTTGGCCGCAGTTTGGATGCGAATGGCATTTTTTTCTTCTATGATTTCAAATTGAACCGAAAAGGAATCGATGGGAACAGGATGGCAATGGGGGATGAGTTCTGAAGTTTTTTTGGATCCGAGTAGGGCTGCAGCCTTTGCTACACCAAAGAGATCTCCTTTGGGTAAAGTGTTGGTTTTGACTCTTTCAATTGTCTCCGCCTTACAATACACATACCCTTCTGCTTCTGCATACCGAAGGGTGGTTCGTTTGCCTGTGATATCATTCATTCCTATCCCTTATAAGGGTGCAAGAATGGAAGAACAGTCATTTTTCAAATTTTCCATCTCTGTATAGAAACGAACAATCTCTCCGATCACAAGAATGGCAGGAGATTTGACCTCGTTTTCTGCAATGATGGTCTGGATCGAATCTAAATTTCCAGTGAAGACTCGCTCTGTATCGAGAGTTGCATTTTGAATCACTGCGATTGGGGTTTCTTTTGTATTTCCCGCATCCAGGAGTTCAGAGACAATGAGATCGATCGAATTTAAGCCCATATAAACCACGACGGTTTTTCCAACACAATTGAGGTTTCTAAAACCTTCGGAGTTCGCTCCATCCTTTTTATGTCCTGATAGGAAAAGGATTTCTCTTGCATAGTCTCTATGGGTTAAAGGAAATCCTAAAGAAGAGGCCACACCTGATGCCGTAGTGATGCCAGCAACAATCTCACATTGGATTCCTTCTCTAAGGAGTGCAGCAAACTCTTCTCCCACACGTCCGAAAATGGAAGGATCACCGCCTTTTAGCCTAACAACAGTTTTGAATTCGTTTGCGGCTTGGATGAGTTTGGAATTGATTTCGTCTTGTAAACAACTATGGATTCCCAGTCTTTTCCCAACATAGACCAATTGGATTTTTTTTCGACAAACTCCAAGAATTCTTGGAGAAACCAAATCATCATAGAAAACAACATCTGCTTTCCTTAATGTTTTGAGTGCTTTGACCGTGAGAAGTTCCGGATCCCCCGGTCCTGCTCCGACCAAATACACTTTACCTTTGTTTGTTGGGTGACTTAGCGAATCCATAAACTTAACGATGAACCTTAGTTACCTGGATGGGAAGGATCTACTTCCAAATACACAGATCCGTTTTCTACAACGACGGGATATAGATTGACTTTGTAATTTTCGCCGCTCATACATTCGCCGCTTGTGAGTGAATAATTTCTTTTATGAAGAGGACAAACTACTTTTGGATCTCCATTACTATCTCCAAGATATCCACGAGACAAAACCATGTCCCCTGTATGAGGGCAGGCATTATCGCAAGCATACCATTCGTTTCTTGATTCAAAGTAGAAAATCGCAATTTGTTTTTCGCCCACTTTTGCTGACACTCCACCTTCTTTTTCGAATTCAGAAACTGGACCTATGAATACTCGTTCTTTGTTTTTTGTATCTACTGACATTCTCTTTCTCCTGTTTATGAATTGACTAAATCTTTTTCTACCCAATCCACTGGGCGGATCTGGCCACGTTCTTCGATGAATTTGATATTAGGATCTGTTTCGGTACTGTTCACAAAATGTCTAAATTTCTTTTGTTTTTCAGTATCTTCTACAACATCTTTCCACTCACAGAGATAAGTGTTTACAAGAGCATTCATCTCTTCATCTAATTGTGAGTTAATTCCCAAACGGTCATTGATCACTACGTCTTTTAAGTAATCAATTCCGCCTTCTAGTTGTTCTAACCAAGTAGAAGTCCTCATTAGTTTATCTGCGGTTCTGATATAAAACATCATATAACGGTCGATATACTTGATACAAGTGTCTTCGTCTAAGTCTTCTGCAAAAAGAATCGCATGTTTCGGATTCACTCCTCCGTTTCCACCGATATAAAGGTTCCAACCTCTTTCTGTGGCAATGATTCCAAAATCTTTTCCACGGGCCTCTGCACATTCACGAATACAACCGGATACTCCACATTTTAATTTATGAGGGGCACGAATTCCTTTATAGCGTTCTTCCAATTTAATTGCGAAAGATGTACTGTCTTGTACTCCGAACCGGCACCAAGTGGAACCCACGCAACTTTTTACAGTTCGCATAGACTTTCCATACGCATGCCCACTTTCAAATCCAAACTCAATCAAATCCTTCCAGATAGCAGGGAGTTGGTCAATCCTTGCACCTAACAAATCGATACGTTGTCCACCTGTGATTTTACAATAGAGATTGTATTTTTTGGCAACATCTCCAATCGCAATGAGTTTCTCAGGAGTGATTTCTCCTCCAGGGATTCTCGGAACTACTGAGTAAGTTCCTCCTCTTTGGATATTAGCGAGGTATTTGTCATTGGTATCTTGGATTTCTCTATGTTTGAGAATGGGTTCGTTCCATACGCTCGCAAGAATGGATGCAACGGCTGGTTTACAAACTTCACATCCGTTTCCACGTCCAATTTCTTTGATCACATCAGGAAAACTTTTCAGTGATTTGACTTTGATAACTTGGAATAGTTCTTTTCTGGAATATTTGAAATGTTCACAAAGATGTTCTGTGACCACCTTTCCTTGAACTTTCAATTCTGCTTTGAGAATGGAGTTGACTTGAGGTAAACATCCACCGCAACCACTACCAGCCTTGGAACAATTCTTTAAGCTTGTAATGTCATAACATTCTTTTTCACGAATGGCTTTGAGAATATCTCCTTTGGATACATTATTGCAAGAACAGATTTTTGCTTCATCTGGTAAAGCATCCGCCCCAAAAAGATTTTCTGCGGATACAGAACCAACGATCAAGGTTTCCGGCTCTTCAGGAAGTTCCATTTTGTTCAAATAGAAAGAAAGTAGGTTCCCATAAGCTTTGGCATCCCCAACAAGGATTCCACCGAGTAAGTATTTACCGTCGGGAGAGATGACTAATTTTTTATAAACACCACTTCTAGGATTTTTAAATACAATAGGAATGTGCTCTGCTTGGCCAAGAGCATCTCCAAAAGAAGCCACTTCTACACCAATTAACTTTAGTTTTGTGGATAAATCGGAGCCAACATATACCTTTGGTTTACTACCTGGGCTACATAAATTGAAGGCAAGAGTTTCTGCCATCTCATAACCCGGTGCTACAAGACCGTAAATAAAATTTCTATGTAAAGCTACTTCCCCAATCGCATAAATTCCATATACATTGGTTCCCATTCCATCATCAACGATGATACCGCCACGTTCGCCCACAGCAATGCCGGCTTCTTTGGCGAGTTCATCTCGTGGACGAATTCCTGCAGAAACAATGAGCATATCAAACTGTAGATTCCCACCATCTTTGAACTCGAATCCTTCAATTTTTTCAGCGCCTAGAACTTTTTCAGTTTGTTTGTTTAAATGAATTTCAACACCAATCTCTTCGATTTTCGATTTTAAAATGGCAGCACCGCCATCATCCAACTGTCTTGGCATCAGTCTTGGAGCAAACTCCACAACATGAGTTTCTTTACCCAAATCAACGAGAGCTTTGGCAGCTTCGAGTCCGAGGAGTCCACCACCAAGCACAGCAGCTTTTTTTACTTTTTTGCTGTATTCCATGGTTTGTTCTAGATCTTCAATGGTTCTATAAACAAAAACTCCTTCTTTATCTAAACCTTCGAGTGGAGGTACAAAAGGAGAGGAACCAGTTGCAAAAATGAGTTCATCGAATTCGAGTTCCGTACCTAAATTGGTAACTAACTTCCGTTTGATGGTATCAATGGAGATGGCAGGCTCTGATAATAATAATTTAATTCCGTTGGTTCTATACCAATCAGGAGAACAAAGGTAAAGAGAGTC
>NZ_JAFFPS010000017.1 GCF_016919165.1 Leptospira chreensis | reverse complement strand
CCTAAACCTGTATTTTTTACAAAAGACATCGATACATTCAAAGAATTTTTAAAACAAGCTGCCTTAGTTTAGATTTTGAATCAAACAATCGGATTTTTTTTAGATCTAATTCTCTTCGAAAGATCCGACTGTTTCTATTGTCAAAAGAGGAACTAAACTCCTCCCACCATCACATGTTTTGTGATTAAATAATCACCCACAGATTCGATGGAGAGATCCTTTCCAAATCCCGATTGTTTGAATCCACCATGAGGAGTTTCCGAAGCCAATGGTAAGTGGTCATTCACCCAAACCGTTCCAAATTCGAATTGTTTTGCAACTCGCATAGCGCGCGCTACATCCTTTGTCCAAATCGAAGAAGCAAGTCCGTAATTGACATCGTTTGCGAGTCTGATTCCTTCTTCTTCTTTTTCATAGGATTGGATGGTGAGAACCGGTCCAAAGATTTCATTTTGCACAATGTCAAAGTTTTGTTTGACGTCAGTGACGACAGTGGGTGCAAAGAAATATCCTTTATCGAATCCCTTCGGGATCACACCACCAGTGAGGATTTTGGCACCTTGTTTTTTGGCACGATCCATGAAACCGACAACACGTTCGCGGTGGATGGCAGAGATGAGAGGGCCCATTTCTGTTTTATCATTAAAGGGATCTCCCACGTTTACGGCTTTCATCCCATCCACAACGGCATCGGTGATTTTTTTCTGTAAACTTTTCGGAACAATAATCCTTGTGGCGGCCGTACAATCTTGTCCCGAATTGCAAGTGGCACCAAACGTTGCTTTGGCGGCAAACTGATTGATATCCACATCATCAAATACTAGGAGTGGTGCTTTCCCACCGAGTTCCAAATGCACTCGTTTGAGAGAATCTGCCGCCGACTTCATGATGTTTTTTCCCGTTCCCGTAGATCCGGTAAGGGAAACCATACGAACGAGTGGGTGGTCTACGATGGCTTGGCCTGTTGCATTGCCACCAGTCACAATATTGATCACCCCATCCGGGATTCCGGCTTTTTTTGTAAGTTCAGCTAACATGAGTGAGGTGATTGGTGTTCCCGGTGCCGGTTTTAGAATCACGGTGCAACCGGCAGCGAGTGCTGGTCCAAATTTCCAAACTGCCATAAGCAAAGGATAGTTCCAAGGAGCAATTTGACCGACGACACCTACTGGTTCTCGGCGAAGGATGGATGTAAATCCTGGTTGGTATTCGTTCGCACGGCTTCCATGCACATCGCGAGCTGCCGTTGCAAAAAAACGAATGTTATCTACGGCAAAAGGAATGTCTCCCGCAAGGCTTAGGTTTTTATAAGGTTTTCCGGCATTGAGAGATTCAGCTTTTGCAAATTCTTTGGTTTTTTCTTCCAAAAGATCTGCCAGTTTCCAAAGGGCTTTGGAACGTTCGCTTGGTGTGATCCCAGACCATCTTCCATCATAAAAAGCTTTGTGTGCTGCTTTGGCTGCTTTGTCTACATCGGCGGCACTCGCGTCTACTACCTTGGCAATTTTTTTTCCAGTGGCAGGATCTTCGATCTCCATGAGTTTCCCGCCGTTTGAATTTGTCCACTTACCATCAATCCAAAGTTTAAATTGTTTCATCCTGACTTAAATTTCCTTTAAAGATTTTGTTATGATCGAAAGTCCTTCTTTGACGATGGACTCTTCTGCGGTGATCGGAACAAGAATTCTGATTACGTTTCCATACACACCACAAGAGAGAAGGACAAGTCCATGTTCCAATGCTTTTGCCGTGAGTTTTTTTGCTAAATCGGCAGAAGGTTTGTTGGCATCTCCGTTCTCTACAAGTTCAAACGCAACCATAGCACCTAACCCACGTATTTCGCCAATATGAGGGTAGGATTTTTTAATTTCGTTTAGTTCCGCGATTAACATTTTGCCGAGTTTGACGGACTTCTCTAAAATTCCTTCTTCTTCGATGAGATCCATTACCGCAATCCCTGCCGCACAAGCCACTGGGTTTCCGGCATATGTTCCCCCAAGTCCGCCTGGTTCGACTGCATCCATAATGGAAGTTTTTCCAATCACAGCAGAAAGTGGCATCCCGGCCGCGAGTGATTTGGCTGTGGTGATGAGGTCCGGTTTGATTCCCGAATGTTCGATGGCGAAAAGTTTTCCTGTTCTGGCGAACCCGGACTGTACTTCATCGGCAATGAGAAGGATTCCATGTTCATCACAAATGGCTCTTAGTTTTTTTAGGAAACTCGGAGAAGCAATGTAGAATCCACCTTCACCTTGTACGGGTTCAATGGCAATCGCCGCCACACGAGATGGATCAATGTCTGCTTTAAATAAATTGTTCAAAGCTTTGATCGAATCATCTTCTGTGACACCATGGTATTCCATAGGAAACGGAATGTGGTAGACATCGCTTGCGAAAGGACCAAATCCTTTTTTGTAAGGAACCACTTTCCCTGTAAGGGCGAGGGCCATCATGGTTCGTCCGTGGAAGCCGCCAAGAAAGCTGATGATTCCTGGTCGTCCTGTGGCAGCTCTTGCGATTTTCACTGCATTTTCTAAGGCTTCGGCCCCAGAAGAAAAGAGGATGGTTTTGGCTCCACCATCAATGGGTGCTTTTGCGTTTAGTTTTTCACAAATGACGATATAGGGTTCATAAGGCATAATTTGAAAGGCAGTGTGCAAAACTTGGTCCACTTGTTTGTGGATGGCAGCGACCACTTTCGGATGGCAATGTCCTGTATTTTGAACTCCAATCCCACCTCCAAAGTCGATGAACCTTTTCCCTTCAATGTCCCAAATTTCTGCATTTTTCGCTTTTTCAGCAAACACCGGATAGGCGGTTGTAACACCCCTTGGAACGTTTGCCAGTCTTCTTTCCCATAGAGTTTGGTTGGTTTGTTTTTGATTGCCCGTCATGTGATTCCTCCGAGGCAGAGATATTTGGTTACTGTATAATCATCGAGTCCATATTTGGAACCTTCCCGTCCCATTCCAGAAAATTTAACGCCCCCGAAAGGGACTTGTTCTGAAGAAATCAGTCCTTCATTAATCCCCACCATTCCGTATTCTAGATGTTCGGCGACTCTAAAAATGCGTGCCATATCCTTTGTATACAAATAGGAAGCCAGTCCAAAGTCGGTATCATTTGCTAATTGGATGGCCTCTTCTTCTGTTTGGAAGGTTTGGATGCAAGAGACCGGCCCAAAGGTTTCTTCCTTAGTCATAATCATAGAGGAGTTGACGGGATAAAGCACGGTTGGCTCAAAAAAATTCCCACCGAGACTATGTTCTTTTCCTCCAGTAAGAATTTTGGCTCCTTTGGATACTGCGTCGCTTATATGTGATTTTACTTTTTCCAAAGCGGCATCATTGATGAGTGGGCCTTGTTGGGCATTCGGTTCCATCCCATTGGCAACCACGAGTTCTTTTGCTTTTTCCGCTAACTTCTTGGCAAAGACTTCGGCTATGGACGCTTGGACTAGGAAGCGGTTCACACAAACACAAGTCTGTCCTGTGTTTCTGTATTTGGAAAGCATGGCACCCTTGACTGCTTCATCAATATCAGCATCTTCAAAAACAATAAAGGGAGCATTCCCACCTAACTCGAGTGAGAGTTTTTTTAAGGTGGCTGCTGATTTTTCCATTAAATAAATTCCGGTTTTTGTGGAACCAGTAAAACTCAGTTTACGAACCTCTTTACTTTCCAAAATGGTTTTCCCAATTTTGATGGGGTCTCCAACTAACACATTCCATACGCCTTTGGGAAGTCCTGCCCGTTCGCCAAGTACTGCCATGGCGAGAGCCGAGTAGGGAGTGAGTTCTGCCGGTTTGGAAACCACAGTGCAACCGGCAGCGAGTGCTGGTGCTACTTTTCTTGCAAGCATGGCCGCAGGAAAATTCCAAGGTGTGATGGTTCCCACAACTCCGATGGGTTCTTTTAAAACAAGAATCCTTGTATCTTTTCTGTGAGATGGAATGATATCTCCATAAGAACGTTTTGCTTCTTCTCCGAACCATTCGATATAAGAGGCCGCATAAGCGATCTCTCCCCTAGCTTCCGTTAGTGGCTTCCCTTGTTCTTGCGTCATAATGAGAGCTAGATCTTCTTGGTTGTCCATCATGAGTTGGAACCATTTGCGTAAAATTCCGGCTCTTTCTTTTGCCGGTCGCGTTTTCCAATCTAACAATGCTTCTTTTGCGGAACGGATGGCGCGGTCTGTATCTTTTTCTTCCGAATGAGGAATATTCCCGATCACTTCACCGTTTGCGGGGTTCTTTACTAAAATTTCTTTTTTGTTTTCTGCAGGGCACCAAACCCCACCAATGTAGTTTTCTTGTCGAAAAAGGTCTTTATCTTTGATGTATTTCATACGAAACCTGTGCTTTCATCGAAATACCACCTCATAAAAATTCCTACCTTTTTTTTGAAAACCTAGGAAGTGGTTGCTTAATTTTGAGATTTTGGTATCTAAATCACTGACATAAGTAAAACCAGGAGCACATAGGTTTATGAAATTCGATTCATACAAACGAGTGGTTTTTTCTGTTGCAGTTCTCTCAATCGCATTTGCGGTTGCCTGCGGCAAAAAAGAAACAAAGGTTTCCGAAATCGGACAAGGCGAGGGAGAAGTTTCCATCGTTGCTTGGCCGGGGTACATTGAACGTGGTGAAACAGATAAAGGATACGACTGGGTCACTGAATTTGAAAAAAGTTCTGGCTGTAAAGTAAATGTAAAAACTGCCGCTACATCTGATGAGATGGTAGCACTCATGAATGAAGGTGGATTTGACCTCGTGACTGCATCTGGTGATGCATCGCTACGTTTGGTTGCCGGTGGAAAGGTTCAAGAAATCAACACGGACCTAATCCCTAGTTGGAAAAATGTAGATTCTCGTTTGCAAAATGCTCCTTGGCATACAGTGGAAGGAAAACATTTTGGTGTGCCTTACCAATGGGGTCCAAACGTACTTATGTACAACACTAAGGTTTTCAAAAAAGCTCCCACTAGTTGGAATGTTGTTTTTGAAGAACAAGTATTAGCTGATGGAAAATCAAACAAAGGCCGTGTACAAGCGTTTGATGGTCCCATCTACATTGCTGATGCTGCTTTGTATTTGAAACAAGCAAAACCAGAACTGGGAATCCAAGATCCTTATGAATTGGATGAAAAACAATATACTGCTGTCATTGAATTATTAAAGAAACAAAGACAACTCGTTCCAAAGTATTGGCATGATGCCATGGTCCAAGTGGATGACTTTAAAAAAGAAGGACTTGTTGCTTCTTCTACATGGCCATTCCAAGTGAACCTTCTTGTGAGCGAAAAACAACCTGTAGCCTCTGTTGTTCCAAAAGAAGGAGCGACTGGTTGGGCTGATAGCACCATGTTACACAAAGATTCCAAACACGTAAACTGTGCTTACAAATGGTTAGAACATTCTCTTTCTCCAAAAGTTCAGGGTGACCTTGCTTCTTGGTTTGGATCAGTTCCATCCGTTCCATCTGCTTGTAAAGGAAATGCTCTTCTTGGGGACACTGGTTGTGCCGTAAACGGATTCAACAACTTTGAAAAAATCTCTTTCTGGAGAACTCCAAAAGAAGATTGTTCCGGTGGAAGAAAATGTATACCTTACAAAAAATGGGCTGAAGATTATATTTCCATCATCGGAAGTAAATAGATCCTAACATAAAAGATAACTGAAGGAGAAGGAATGGACCAAGTTTACGATGTTGAATTTCAAAATGTTACAAGGAAATTCGGCCAATTTATAGCGGTGGATGATGTCTCCTTCGGGATTAGAAAAGGTGAATTCTTTTCAATGTTAGGCCCTTCCGGGTCTGGAAAAACTACCTGCCTCCGAATGGTGGCAGGATTTCAAGATACGACCTCGGGAAGGGTTCTTTTGGAAGGTGTTGATGTCACGGGCATCCCGCCTTACAAAAGAAATGTGAACACTGTCTTTCAAGACTATGCCTTATTTCCCCACATGACTGTGGCGGAAAACGTGGGTTATGGTTTAAAAATCAAAAAAACTGGAACCAAAGAAATCGAACAAAGAGTCGCAGATATGCTTGCGATGGTTCGCCTCCCCGATGTGGGAAATCGCAAACCATCAGAACTCTCCGGTGGCCAAAGACAAAGGATTGCCCTCGCTAGGGCCCTTATCAATCGTCCGGGAGTTTTGCTTCTCGACGAACCACTCGGAGCTCTTGATTTAAAACTACGGGAAGAAATGCAGTTGGAACTCAAAGCCATCCAAAAAGAAGTGGGAATCACTTTTATCTTTGTCACTCACGACCAAGAAGAAGCGCTTTCGATGTCAGATCGGATTGCAGTCTTTAATAAAGGTAAGGTGGAGCAGATCGCCACGCCGGAAGAATTATATGATCGTCCTAAAACCGAATTTGTTGCCAACTTTGTAGGAACTTCTAATATCCTTTCTTTAGAGGAAACCAAACGACTCACTGGCCAAACTGGAAAGGGAATGATCCGACCAGAACGAGTCCATGTATTTGCGAACGCCAAAGAGGATAACCATTCCACGGGATACAGAACCTTTAAAGCAATTCTCAAAAGCCAAGTGTATTCAGGGGCCACTTCCAAAATGCATTTTGAAACTCCCAATGGATCCCGTATCATTGCATCCACTCAAAACTTAAAAATTTCTGCAGAAAACATAACTGTTGGTTCGGAAGTTCTTGTGGGTTGGAAAGATTCCGACATGCACTTACTGTAAGGATTTGTAAATGACTACTACCTTTGATAAGTTTTTTACATTTCTTTTCTATCGGAAGGGCCTTGCGATTTTTTTATTACTCGCACCACTTCTCATTTGGCTTGGTGTTGTTTATTTAGGATCACTCTTTACACTCCTCATCCAAAGTTTTTTCTCCATTGATTCGTTTTCGGGTGTGATCAAACGCGAATTTACATTAGAATCTTATTATGATCTATTTCGCCAAAGTACAAATTGGGATATCATCATTCGTACGACAACCATGGCATTCACTGTCACCGTTGTCAGTGCCATCATTGCCTTTCCCATTGCTTATTATATGGCGATGTATGCGGGCCCTAAACTAAAACCCATTCTTTATTTGGGAGTGATGTTGCCACTTTGGTCGAGTTATCTTGTGAAAGTGTATTCCTGGAAACTCATTATGGCAAAAGAAGGAATCCTCACTTGGTGTTTGAATGAACTCGGGTTACTCCATGTTTTGGATGCCATTCTTTCTCTTCCCGTCATTGGAGGGACATCTTTGTCCTTCTCTTATATTGGGATGTTTTTAGTTTTTGTATACATTTGGCTTCCTTATATGATTCTTCCTATCCAAGCGTCCTTGGAACGGATTCCTAAGTCACTGCTCGAAGCTTCTTCGGATTTAGGCGGTGGCCCATCTCAAACTTTCTGGAAAGTTATTTTACCGTTGGCTTTCCCGGGTGTTGTCGCAGGATCCATTTTCACCTTTTCGCTAACGTTAGGTGATTATATCATTCCGACCATTATCGGAAATTCTAGTTATTTTATTGGAATGGCAGTTTACACTCACCAAGGGACTGCGGGTAACATTCCTTTGGCGGCGGCTTTTTCTGTGATCCCGATTATCATCATGATGGTTTATCTTATGATTGCCAAACGATTAGGAGCTTTCGATGCCCTCTAAGTGGAATTTTGGAACCATCGGACTAAAAGTTGCCACCATCCTTGGTTTTCTTTTTATCCATATCCCTATTTTTATCATCATCATGTACGCCTTCTCTACTGATGAAAAAACATTTCAGTTTCCATTACCAGGATTCACCACTAAATGGTTTGGTGTGGCTTGGGACAGAAATGATATTTGGGAAGCCATCATCCTCTCTTCACAAGTGGCTTCTATCTCCACGGTGATGGCCATCATCCTTGGAACCTTGGCTTGTCTTGCCGTCTATCGTAGCAAATTTTTTGGAAGAGAAGTCATTTCCTTTTTAGTGATTTTGCCCATTGCTCTTCCCGGAATTGTGACGGGGATTTCATTACGATCGGCCATGTCTCTTTTTGGAATTCCATTTAGCACCTGGACCATTGTGATTGCACATGCCACATTTTGTATTGTGACTGTTTACAACAACGTACTTGCAAGACTTCGTAGAAGTTCTCACTCGATGGTGGAAGCCTCTATGGATTTGGGTGCCAATCCTTGGCAAACATTTCGATTTGTGATTTTGCCAAACATTGCCACTGCGTTGTTAGCTGGTGGTATGTTGTCCTTTGCATTATCATTTGATGAAGTGATTGTGACAACCTTTACTGCGGGCCAACAGTCCACGGTTCCTATTTGGATGTTAACCGAATTCATTCGTCCAAGACAAAGACCTGTGACCAATGTGGTTGCCGTATTTGTGATTCTTGTGACAACACTTCCCATTCTTGTTGCCTATTACTTAACCAAAGAAGATGAGGGTGGGAAAAAATAATCCCACCAAATCCAATGAAAGGAGCTTCTCTTCGCATTCCGAAACTCCTGAAAACTGTTTAGATACTTCAATTTTGACATTTATCAAAGGAATTTCACTTTCCCTTACTGGGGAAGGTGATAGACTTCTTGTATGGAAAAATTGATTCAAAAACTGATCATCCCCATCGATGGTTCACCAAGTTCTGCCAAAGCACTGGAATTTGGTTTGGCAATCGCGAAGGCAAGTAATGCAAAATGTTACATTGTCGAAGTGATTGAGGATTTTGGTCCTTTGCCAGGCTATTATGATGCGGCTCCTGTAGGAAAAGACCGAGTGAAGTGGATCTCTGAGCAACGTTTTGAAAAAATACATCCGATTTTGGATGAGACCACTGTAAAATGGGATCGAGTGGTCGTAGAAGGTTATCCTGCGGAAGAAATATGCAAACTTGCTGAAAAAGAAAAAGCAGATTTGATTGTGATTGGAAGTAGGGGACATGGAATTCTTGGAAGATTCATTATGGGAAGTGTTTCTGATCGCGTTGTACATTACGCACCTTGTTCCGTAACGATCGTTAGGTGAATTTGACATAAATTTGTCAATACATTGTTAATTTAGTTGCGCTGAATTCTATCCTATCGGAATCTACGGACTAACCCTAGAGTAGATTTCCGGTTATCCATATGAAGGTTTTTGAAAAAGAAGAATTCCCCGCAGTTTTACCTCTCGATAAACGTTATACAAGAACTTATTATCAAGATGATAGTTTTGTTTCTAACATTCGACGCGCACTGCCTAGAATGATTACAACAGCTATCATGGAAGAACATCTCTTTCCTAAGCTAAGTAGTGAAGAAATCGATTTTTTGCTACAATACTATGCAAAAAGACAAGATACTAGCGGCAGTTATTATCAACTCAAAACAATTCCGTATCGCATTCGCAAAGAATCGGCGGAAAGAATTTTAGAAGATGCCGGAGTTGATGAAACTCAAAGAAATTTTATTAGCACCTTTTATCATTTTGATTCAGACCAACAACAATATTTATTAAATGAAAATGTTACCGAATCTGATGAGATTCGTATCCTGCAGATGATCAAACGCCGAGACTACTATGTTGGCAATGTAGAGAAGTCAAAGATATCTGCAATTTTCGAACCAGTGGTAGAGATTCCTAAAAAGGATACTTTTTTTGCGAATCTTTATATTCCCCCTGGCCATAAGTTTTTTTCACCACCCAATCTAAAACATATTTCTGGAATGCAAATTGTGGAAGCCGCCAGACAATTTGGGATCGCTTGTAACCATATGTATGGAAAGGTTCCTTTTGAAGGAGTCACCTTCTTATTGTTATATTTGAATTCAGAATTTTTCCAATATGCGAAAATGAATATGCCGATCAAACTCCGAGCCAAAGCGATTGAAACAAAGAATAGTAAATCAGGGTATTGGAATTACTCGAAATTGGAAATTACCGCTTACCAGGAAAACCAGGAGATCACGCGGATTGAAATGGCTGCGAGTATCCTGCCACTAAAAGTCTACAAACGCTTAAAAAGCACGCAGGAAGAAGTTTATGAAATTGATCCAAGATTTCGAATTTTGGACCAATTCAAGAACAACATTTCTGTTAGGGAAAATGGACGTAATATTGTCTCCACTATCGAAAATATTTCCAGTTCTGGGTTTATGGTGCGGTGCTCCGGGATCCATCCCGGCGAATTGGCCAATAGCCAAAACCTCGAATTTTTTATGCATTTTGATATTGTCGGTTTCGTTCATGGAACTTGCATTTTATTATGGGTCAAAGAAGACGATAATAATGAGGACACCTTCTTTGCCGGTTTTCGTTTTGAATCGATTTCCGAACTAGACCAGGCAAATGTAAAGGAAGCAATCAATCGTTATGGACGTTTGATCGAAGAAAGGGAAATCCAATGAGCGGAAAAAAAGTAGCATTAGTCACCGGCGGAACATCCGGGCTCGGAAGATCTATTGTTTTAGAATTTGCAAACGCTGGTTACGTGGTTGGATTTTGCGGAAGACGGAAACAAGAAGGGGAAGAGACCTTGGCCCTACTTGAAAAACAAGGTGGCACGGGAATCTTTGTTCGTTGCGATGTCACACAATCGGAAGCGGTTCGTAATTTTGTTGAATCAATTGTCAGCAAATATGGATCCATCGATGTTGCGGTCAACAATGCCGGAATTTCTGGTGTATTGAAGGCAACAGCCGACTATCCATTAGATATTTTTGATTCTGTAATGGATGTAAATTTAAAAGGTACTTTTCTTTCGATGCAATTTGAGTTAAAACAGTTTTTGACTCAAGGGAATGGTGGAGTGATTATCAATGTATCTTCCGCTTTGGGTGTTCGGGGAAAAGAAAAAGCCGGCCCATATTCTATGACAAAACATGGAATCATCGGTCTTACCAAATCGGCAGCTTTGGAATATGGATCTGCCGGGATTCGAGTGGTGGCGTTGTGCCCTGGCGGAATCCAAACAGAAATGGATGATGTATTTTATGCCAATGTTCCCAACCCGGAAGAAGTAAAAAAAGAAAGAATGAAATCCTATGCTTTGGGTAGAATGGCAACACCGGAAGAAGTTGCAAAAACTTGCGTATGGTTAGCAACTGATGGAGCTGCTTTTATCACGGGCGCTGTGATACCAGTAGACGGTGGCAAAACAGCTAGATAAGGAATTTCATTGTTTACTGTAGGAAAATATAAAGCGATCAGAGAACTTCATTTAGGGAAAAGAAGTTCTGTTTATACAGGGGAATCTGCGACCGGTAGTTCCGTTGTGATCAAATTACTCAATCGTGATTATCCAGACAATCAAGAGATCACTCGCTTTAAAAGTGAATTTGAAATTTTAAAATCCATTGATTCCCCTTATACATTAAGACCTCTCGATTTAGAATCTTACCAAAATACTGTTGCCATTGTATTTCCAAATGTTGGGTATACAGACCTCGCAAAACTTCAATTAAGCGGCAAGTATAGTAATATTGCTACTTTTTTGAATATTGCTATCGAAGTTTGTCGCGCTCTAATCGACATTCATAAAGCAAAAATTGTTCATAATGATATCAAATCTCAAAATATAATTTATAATCCAGATACGGGAACCTTAAAGGTAATTGATTTTGGTTCAGCAACTCTTTTGACCCATCGAAGTTTTTATCTTCCGATGAACCAAAACTTAACGGGGACTCTGGCGCATATTTCTCCGGAACAAACGGGTCGAATGAATCGGACTGTGGATTATAGAACAGATTTTTATTCCTTTGGCGTCACCTTATATCAGTTAATTACCGGGGACCTTCCTTTTTTATATACAGATAGTTTGGAGATGGTGCACGCTCACCTTGCTAAAACTCCTCTTTCTCCAAAAGAAAGAACTGGGGCTCCTCGAATCATTTCTGATTTGATTATGAAACTTTTGGAAAAAAATCCAGAAGATCGTTACCAAACGGCAACTGGTTTACTTTCCGATCTTTCCGCCATCCAATCCGTTCTTTTGGAAAATGGACGTGAGGCATTGAATCAGTTCCAAATGGAACTGGCAAAAAACGATAAATCTTCCAGGTTTCAAATTCCAAAAAAGTTATATGGAAGGGAATCCCAACTCCAAATCTTCGAAGAAAAATTTTTGGATGCGAAAGAAGGTAAAATTGAAATTTTTCTAATCTCGGGACGTTCAGGGATAGGAAAGTCCGCCCTCATCAATGAAATCCAAAAACCGGTGACCCGGGAGAAGGCATATTTTACTTCGGGAAAATTTGATTTATATAAAAAATCCATTCCGTACCGTGCGATCAACTTGGCCTTACAAGGCCTTGTTCGTCAGTTACTTTCTGAAAGTGAGTCTTCAGTTAAGGAATGGAAAACAATTCTTTCCAATGCACTTGGTACGAACGCAAAGTTAATCATAGATGTAGTTCCTGAACTTTCACAATTGTTAGGTGAAATGCCGACTCCACCAGAACTCGATAGTTTGGAGACAGAAAATCGGTTTCATCTGGTATTTCGAAAATTCTTGCGTACAATTTGTACCAAGGAACACCCTGTTGTTTTATTTTTAGATGATATGCAGTGGGCAGATTCTTCGAGTATTCTTCTTTTGAAAGAAGTTTTAACAGATCCTGAAATTTCACATTTTTTTATTATTCTATCTTACAGGGACAACGAAGTATTTCCTACGGATCCTTTTTTTCGACTGTTAGAGGAACTTCGCGAAAACCAAGTTCCCATTACAGAAATTCGTTTGGAGCCACTGAGAGAACGAGACGTTGCCTCATTGGTTTCAGAAACACTCGTGGTTCCGGAATCAGAAATTCGTCCCATTGCGGAAGTTCTTTGGAAAAAAACCAAAGGGAATCCATTTCACGTAAATGAGATGTTTAAGAATCTTTATGAAAGGTCTTACATTCATTTTACTGATGATCATTGGTCTTGGGATAAGGACAAAATTGATGCCGTCAATATCTCTGACAATGTCATCGATTTAATTATCGATAAAATCAATTTACAATCTGCCGAATTAATTGATGCCCTAAAACTCACTGCTTGTATTGGAAACTGGTTTCGTCACGATATTTATGCTACCATTGCGGAGAGGCCATTTCATAAAGCTTCTATGGATTTGGTGGCCCTTGCCAATGAAGAGTTTTTAATTCTTGGGATGGAAGATGCTAACTTCACTCATGATAAAATCAGGGAAGCCATTTACAAAATCATTTCACCAGAAGAAAAATCCAAACTACATTATAAAATTGGAAAAACATATCTCTCTATTCTTTATAAATACAAACTAGAAGATCATTTGTTTACGATTGTAAACCAATTGAATTTGGGTTCTTCTCAAATGAAGGGTGGGGAAGAGTTAGCTGAGTTAAGGATTTTGAATGAGAAGGCTGGTTTTAAAGCATTAAACTCCTCTGCCTATGATGCTGCCTTTACTTTCTTTGACAGAATGGCCGGACTCATGACAGATGAGGAATGGAATTCCGAGTATGAAAATACTTTAAAACTCCATTTGGCTTATGCAAGGTCAGCTTACCTTTCTAAGAACTTTGAAGCAGCAGAAAAAAGTTTTAATTATATACTCAAGTTTGCTCGGAACGATTTAGATAAAATTTTGGTTTATGAACTCCAATCTTCCATGCTTGTGACCCAAAACAAGATGAAAGAGGTATTGGAAACCTTAAAACAAGCGTTAAAGCTTGTTGGCGTGAGATTACCCAAAAAAGCAACTCCACTTTCCCCTCTGAGTGAAATTCTAAAGTTTAAATTTAAATTAGGTAGAAGGTCCATTGAAAGTTTGGAACACCTACCCGTTTCTGATGATCCAAAATATCTCGCAATCATGCGACTTCTCAATGCTTGTATTGCACCTTCCTTTCTTGCAGAACCGAATTTGTTTCCTGTGATTGTCCTAAAACTTGTCAATCATACTCTGCGTTACGGGCTTTGTGAAATCAGTGCTTTTGGATTTTGTGCGATGGGGATTATCCAAGGTTCCGGTTTGGGGAATTATGAGGATGGACTTAAATTTGGTGAGTTAGGTGTTAGACTTCTTGATTCACTTGATGCAAAAACATTCCGTTGTAGAACTTTATTTATGTTTGCCTGTATGATTTCTCCTTGGAAAAATCATGCTAGAGATAGTCGCCCTATCTTTTGGGAAAGTTTTCTTGCGGGAATGGAAACCGGAGACTTACAATATTCTTCTTATTCTTTAAATAATATCCATTTCCAGGGTTTGTCTTTTCGAGAAAATTTAGAAGACCTTTACAAAAGCCAACTTCGTTACGACGCTTCCCTCCTTAGTTTACGCCAAAACCATGCTTACCAAGTGCATCGTCTGAACCTCCAGTTGGTTGAGAATATGAGAGGGGAGTCAGCAGACCCTATGTGTTTGGAAGGTAGATATTTTTCCGAAACAGAAACTGTCGCGGAATGGTTGTCCACAGGAAATGCCAATGCCCTTTTTGATTATTATTTATGTAAGTTACGAATTGAATACTTCCTTGGGGATAAGGAAAAAGCTTACGAATATTCTACAAAACTAGATACTTTAGAAGGTGCGATGTTTGGAATGATGTTTGTACCGGAACATGTATTCCTCGGAGCCCTTGTTGCTTTTTCATTGATTGTGGATGAAATAAATCCTCCTGGTGTCACAAGGGCAAGTCTGAAAAAAAGATTATTTGTCTTTGAAAAACGAATGAAGGTATGGGCAAAAAGTTCACCCGAAAACTTCGCCCATAAGTACGAAATCATTTCTGCTTTAATATTATACATAGCGAATGAAAAAACCCAGGCCGTGATTGCCTGTAAGGCGGCCATCTCCTCTGCACGTGAATCAAGTTATATACTGGAAGAAGCAATTGCAAACGAGTTTTTGGTCCGAATGTGGAAAGAAACTGGATTTGAACAATACAGTAACTTGCATTTGGTGGAAGCCCACTATCGTTATGGAAAATATGGGTTTTTATCTAAGGTAAAACAACTCGAAGTAAATCATATTTCGCTAAAAAAATACATTGGTAGGAACTTTAGGACCGATTCCACGGATAGCCTTTCTTTATTTAGCACAACAAAAGATATTTTTGGAGACGTGGGTTCTTCTTTAGATATCAATACGGTCATCAAAGCTTCTCAAACCATTTCTGGAGAAATCCAACTCAATCGTCTTTTGGAAAAGATGATGAAGATTCTGATCGAGAATGCTGGGGCCGAAAGAGGATACTTTATCCTCAAATCCGATTCAGGTTGGCAAGTTTTGGCGGAATCAGAAGCTGAAAAAGAATCCGTTTTTGTTTATTCTGAATCTCCTTTTGCGATCGATTTTCTAGAACCTGTGGCCTATGTGAATCAAAACAAAATCCCTTCACAAATCATTGGTTATGTGGTAAGAACTGGCCTTGTTGTGATCTGTGGGGATGCGGCGCGGGAAGGTGATTTTAAAAATGATCCTTATGTAAAATCAACTCTTCCAAAGTCCTTACTTTGTTATCCAATTTTAAGCCATGGAACGGTGGTTGGCATTGTTTATTTGGAAAACAATCTAACAACGGATGCCTTCACTCCAGGTCGTGTAGAGATTTTAAAAATTTTATCTTCGCAAATTGCCGTTTCCATCGAAAACTCCCTTCTGTATACCAACTTGGAACAAAAGGTAGATGAAAGAACCAAGGAATTGAACTACGCATTAACAGAAGTGAAAGGTCTTAAGGAACAACAAGATGGGGATTATTTTTTAGCCTCATTACTCATCGAACCCTTAACACAAAATCTTGCCACTTCCTCCAATTTGAACATTCAGTTTCTTACGGAACAAAAGAAGAAGTTTTCTTATAAACAATGGAGTTCCGAAATTGGTGGAGATCTATGTGTCTCATCTTCGATCCAATTACAAAACAAAAAATACATAGTTGTTTTGAATGGAGATGCGATGGGTAAGTCCATGCAAGGAGCGAGTGGAGCCCTTGTGATTGGATCAGTATTTGAAGCCATCATCAAAAGAAATGGCCAATCGGAAGAGGTGCGTGATATCACTCCTGAAAAATGGGTGAGTAATGCTTATACGGAATTACATAGCACTCTTGTGACCTTCGACGGTTCCATGCTCATCTCTATGTTTCTTTGTTTGATTGATGATGAAACTGGATTCTTTTATTTTCTAAATGCAGAACATCCGCGACCTGTAATTTACAGAAATCATAAAACATTCTTTTTACCGCATAACTATGTTTGTGCGAAACTTGGACTTTTGGCATCCAAAAAAGCTTTGCAGATCAATACCTTCCAACTGGAGAAAGGGGATCTACTCCTCGTTGGTTCAGACGGGCGAGATGATATTTTGATTGGTTCTGAAATTGAAATGGAAGTCAATGAAGACGATGAACTATTTTTAAAAACGACCTTGGAAGGCCAAGGGGATTTGGAATCCATTCGTGAGGCAATCAAAAGTCATGGGGATTTGATTGATGATTTGTCTTTGATCCGAGTGGAATACACGGGGCAGGGGTCACCCATTCATGTTCCAACAAGCCATCCCAAACATTTTGTATACTTACGAGCGCTCACATTGTACAAACAAAAAAAATGGACCGATGTGGAACAAATGATTTCTTCCAATTTTGATTCGATCCATGAGGCGCCTCTTTCAGTTCAAAAAATTTACCTATATACGGAACACAGAATGTCTGCGTTCCCGTTAGAATTTGCCGTAAACTATGTCCAAAAAAATCCTTCAGACAGCCTAACATTATTTTATATTGCAGAAGCCTTGTATGAAAATGGGGATTTTTCTGCAGCTTTTGATTATTCGGAAAGAGTGCAACTCAGACGTCCCTACCACAAAGAAAACAATATATTATTTGCTCGACTCTTAGAACTTCGGCGAAAATAATAAATCATCTTATGTTATCCGTCGGGAACGACATTGTTGAAAACCAAAGGATCCGTGAACTCCTAGAGAAACATGGGGACCGATTTCTGAAGCGGGTTTTTACCGACGAAGAAGTGGAATACTGCCACAAACACAAAGACCCGGTTCCCTTCCTTGCTGGCCGATTTGCCTGTAAAGAGGCCGTAATCAAGGCCCTAAACCTAAATCCCGGGGAAGTGGCGGATATGCGAGAGATCGAACTTGCCGGCACCAATTTTGGTAAAAAAACGCTAGTCATCCATGGGAAAACTGAGAAGTTTTTCCGAGAGAAAGGATTTACTACCAGTTCCGTATCCATCAGCCATGCTGACCACTACGCAACCGCCGTTGTCATTTTCTATAAGGAGCCAAAATGATCGTTAGTGATAAAATGAAGGCAGTGCTTGTTCATTACAACCATGCACTTACCTTGTACAAGTCGCGAAAGTTTGCAGAAGCAAAAGAAGAGTTCAAAAAGGGACTCGCGATTCATCCAGAAGATGGCCCCTCGAAACTATACATTGAAAGATGCGATGATTATATCGCAGATCCCCCACCAGAAGATTGGGACGGGGTATATAACATGAAAACTAAATAGGAACTATGTCAAAAAAAGAAATGCAACCAACCATCACCGAACACGGAGTTATTGCCACTATCCTCGGAAAAGAAACAGCATTTAGCGGAACTTTAGCCTTCAAAAAACCTCTACAAATTTCCGGTGACTTCACTGGTGAAATCATCTCTGATGGTTATCTTGTGATTAGCGAAGGAGCTAGGGTCAAGGCAAACATCAAAGCTGGAACTGTTGTTGTTGGTGGAACCATCATTGGAAATGTAACTGCAACACAAAGATTAGAAATGTTAGCCACAGGAAAAGTGCAAGGTAACATTCGTACAGCGAAACTTCAAATTGCTGATGGAGTTGTTTTTGACGGAAACTGTGAAATGCTAAGCAGCGAAGAAACTTAGTTTGTGGCAATTCCATCCTTATAGTCTACTTTTATTTTTAGCATTCGGCTTCAATCTTGTATTGGGGCTATTCGTTTTAAAATCCTTCCGATTAGATATTGTTAAATACCTTTTAGTTTTAGTATTCGGTTCCATGATGTGGACCGGATTCTATGGTATTGATTTTGTTTTTATCAGTCCTGCTTTACACAGATCCTTTATCGCTTTGTTGTACATTGGAGTTACCCTTGCCAATCTGGGAATGGTTCTTGTTTCTCTAGAGTTTACACAAAACAAACATTTGCTGACGAGAAAGTTTTGGGTAATACTCACTATCCAACCACTACTGACCTTAGCAGTTTGTGTCCTGGATCCTATTTTCAAAACCCTAACACTCGATACTTACTTAGTGAATATCAATGGAAGAATCCAGTGGGTTCAAGAAATCAATACGGGTGGATTTATTATTTCTTACTTTTTTTCCTTTTTTTGGTCTGTATTTGTTGGTTATTTATTAATTAAGGGAATCGTTGTTTCTAAATCTACCGAGAGACGACGGTATACCTTGATTTTAGTTTCCTATTTATTCATTTGGGTAACTGCCATTTTGCATAAGTTAGGTTTTCGGCCATTGCCTGGACTCAATATTACTGCGGTAATGAGTACTATGCAGGTAATTCTTATTTTCTTTGCTATTGGTTATTACCGTATGTTTGATTTAGTCCCCTTGGTGCGCGGGGAGATTGTAGACGAACTCGATGAAGCCGTTGTGATTCTTGATTCTAATAATCGGATTGTCGATTGGAATATGACGGCAGAACATTTATTTCATATTACCTCTAAAAATTCCACCTTACTATCTTATAAATATTTTTTTGCATCTGCCCCTGGAATCATTTCTAGGCTCGATCATTTATCGGATAAACGTACGCTCACGAAATGGATCTGGGAAAAAGATGAAAAATATTGGGAAGTGACTGCCAAACAGATCCGCGATGCCAATCGTAAGAAGATTGGGATGGTGATTGTTTTTAGAGATAATACTGAACAACGAAATTTAGAAAAACAAATGTCGAATGTCAATCGTGAGTTGATGGTCGCTAATGAAACCAAAGATCGATTTTTATCTATCATTTCTCATGACTTACGTGGTCCCCTTGCTGGTATCAAAATGTTACTCAAAGTTTTGAATGAGGACATGAAAAAAAAAGAGGATGCGCTTGCGGGGATGACACAGTCTCTCGTGGATGCCACAGAATCGGTTTTTTCCTTATTGGAAAATCTTTTAGAATGGTCTAAATTACAACGAGGCCAGGAAGAGTTTCGTCCCCATTACTACAGGTTAGATAACATTGTTAGAGAATGTTTGGAGCTTTTTGTTTTGAGTGCTTCCAATAAAGGAATCAGTTTTGAAATCGAAGTCCCTTCTCATGCAATGGTGTTTTGTGATGATAGAATGATCATTACTGTGATTCGGAATTTAGTTTCGAATGCCTTAAAGTTCAGTCATAACAATGGGAAAATTTTGATTCAGGCTTCGGATGTGAATGGAGATTGGCAAGTCTCCGTTGTAGATTCGGGAGTGGGTATGTCAAAGGCTACCGTTGACAAACTGTTTAAAGCAGGGGAAGTCATCAAATCGACTGGAACTGGCGGGGAAACGGGCAATGGGATTGGGCTTTTGCTCTGCCATGAATTTGTGACTGTGAATGGTGGGACTCTTTTTGCCGATAGTGACGGTGTTTCTGGATCCCGTTTCGTTTTTACCATTCCTAAAAAAATACGAGAGGAGATCATTTCATGAAAAAGGTAATTTTAATTACAGGTGCAACCGATGGAATCGGGAGGGTATGCGCCCATTCATTCGCAAAAAATCAAGACGAACTGATATTAGTTGGTCGGAATGCGGATAAATTAGCGGCTCTTGTTTACTCATTACATATCACAGGTGCTGTGGTTCATTCTTATGTTGCCGATTTATCCTCTGCAAAAGAAACCTTTGTTTTGTCGGAAACCATTCGTAAGGATCATCCAAAGATCGACGTTTTGCTCAATAATGCAGGTGCTTATTTTGACAAACGTACAATTACCAAAGAAGGGATTGAGTCTACATTTGCTTTAAATCATTTGAACTATTTTATTTTGGCACTGGGTTTACTTCCTTCGCTAAAGAAAGCAGGGGAAGCGAGGATTGTCAATGTTGCTTCTCGGGCACATATGGGTGTTTCCTTAGATTTCGGTGACTTACTTGGTGAAAAAGATTATTCCGGTTGGAAACAATACCAAAGATCCAAACTAATGAATATTTATTTTACCTATGAACTTGCAGAACGATTGAACCAAACGAAAATTACTGTCAATTGCCTACATCCAGGTTTTGTAAAAACTAAATTTGGACAAAATAACGAAGGTTTGGCGAAAGTACTTTTAACATTTGCTCAAAATGTGTTTGCAATCTCAGAAGATAAAGGGGCCGAAACTTCGATTTTCCTGGCAACAGATCCGTCAGTAACATCCATTTCTGGTAAATATTTTGCAAAAAAGAAAATCACAAAAAGCTCCGATCCTTCTTATGACCTTGCTGCCAGAAGAAATTTATGGGCTTACACCGAAGACCTTTTGAAACATAAGTTTAGTTTTAAATTCCCCGGTTTTTAAGTATGGGTTTTAAACACCAAACAAATCCCATCCAAATTCCTGTGCCTGGAGGGAAAACCATCGCAGAACATTTTGGAATTCCTTCTACGGGAAATTCTGATATTTCGATCGCTCACATGGTGGCACCACCTGGTTGGGGAGAACCTTTTCAAACACCTAACTTTGATGAGTGGACACTGATGGTTCGTGGTAAAAAACAGGTCGAAGTTGATGGAAACAAGGTGATACTTTCTGCAGGCGAATCCATCCATATTGAGAAGGGAACAACGGTTCGGTATTCCAATCCTTTTTCCGAAGAGGCAGAATATTGGTCCATTTGTAAACCTTCCTTTTCGATCGACTTGGTGAATCGAGAAGAAGAAATCTAAGATACGATCCTATTAAACACAATTGACTTTTGGCCTTGGTGACCGTTTATTTATGATATCGGACGGGTATTGGGAACAGGAAAACTGGAAAGGGATTCTCCTCGGAGGGATCAAATTGCTTTCCAGTTTTGAATCTGCTAAGAGTTTGGATTTAAATCTAGCAGACACAATCACATTGTTAATGGATGCGTTTCATTCCTTCAGAGGGGAGCCGCTTTGATAATGATGTTACGATTCTTGGAATCTGCACAACGTATCAATAGGAGTTTTTTTTGGGTTTAATCATTGCTTATATTTTGTTTCTTTTGAATTTATTATCGATCATACCAACTATGTATCCTTTGTACATTTGGAAGTTGGTCACAACTGGTTCGGTAAGACGGTTAGGTGACAGACTTCTTCTGAAAGTAGGTGAGATCTGGATCGAAAACAACTATCGAATTTCTAGAATGTTGTATGGTGTCCAATTTGAAGTGATTGGAGAAAGTTTTAAAGATTTAAAACAAGACGGTCGTTATATGATTATTTGTAACCACCAATCTTGGTCTGATATTTATATCATTCAATCTGTTCTTAATCGTAAAATCCCGCTGATTCGGTTTTTCATCAAAGATTCGTTAAAGTATGTTCCCATTCTTGGACATGCATGGCTTGCCCTCGACTTCCCATTTGTAAAAAGAAGTACAAAAGAGCAGCTGAAAAAAAATCCAGAACTTGCTTCTAAGGATTTGGAAAACGTAAAAAAAGTTTGTGAGAAGTTTGCGGGAATGCCTTTTTCTATTTTAAACTTTCTGGAAGGCCACCGTAGGACTCCAGAACGGGTTCAAAAGCTACTGAAGAAAAATCCCTACGAAAATTTACTCCGTCCTCATAGCGGAGGGATTTCCGTGGTGTCTACGGCACTAAAGAATTCGCTTGATGCTTTTATCGATTTAACGATTGTTTATCCAACAGAAAATCCCAGTTTTTTAGACCTGATGCAAGGTAAAATCCGCAAACTAAAAGTATTTGTGGAAGTGATTCCTGCATCCCTTGTTCCCGTGGAAGAGAACGAACAGTTTGCGCCAATGTCCAAAAAAATGAAACGATGGGTGGATGAACGATGGGCTTTAAAAGATACTTTGATTAGGAAGGAGAAACATTCAAAATGAAATACCTAGGAATTAACATACTTCTAGTTTCGGTTTTTTTTTCTTGTAGGACATTTGAACCGGTAGCCTATGAACCACCTATCAAACCGGAACCTGTTGGAGTCTACGCACCAAATACCGAATTGCAAAAATCCATCCTACTCGCCATTGGAAAAGTAAAAGGATTAGAATCTTTGGATGTCGATGCCGATGGAAATATCTACGGCGGAGACAAAGAGGGTCGTATCATACGGGTTACTCTCAAAGGGGAAATTAAACCCATCGCAAAAACCGGTGGCCGCCCTTTGGGAATCCAGTTTGATAAACTGGGAAACCTCATTATTGCCGATGCTTATCGTGGACTTTTATCTTTGGACAAATCAGGAAATTTAACGGTTCTTGTTTCCGAATACAAGGGGAAACCATTCCAATTCACGGATGACTTGGATATTGCACAAGATGGTAAAATTTACTTTTCTGATGCTTCAGTCTATGAACAAAAAGAATACCTTTACGATCTTTTAGAAGCAAGGCCATACGGACGAGTTTTTGTTTACGACCCAAAAACAAAAGAAACCGAACTCCTTGCGGACGGATTGTACTTTGCGAATGGAATCGCCTTATCCAAAAATGAGGACTACCTTTTAGTCAATGAAACCTATCGGTATAAGATCACAAAACTTTGGTTAAAAGGTGCAAAGAAGGGAACCAAGGAAACAGTGATCGAAAATCTTCCCGGTTTTCCGGATAATATCACCCGAAACGAAAACGGAGATTTCTGGGTGGCCTTATTTACTGTAAGAAATGATCGAATGGACAATATGCATCCTTCTCCTGTTGTCAAAAGAATGATTTCCTTTTTGCCAAAGTTTCTCTGGCCTAAGGCGGAACCTTATGGATATGCACTGAAAATCGATGGAAATGGAAAAGTGCTTATGACTTTACAAGACCCGGGCGGCGAACACTTAAAAGAAGTCACGAGTGTTTTGGAGAAGAAAAGGCAACTCTATATCGGAAGTTTATATAACGACCGCGTGGGAGTTTACGTTCTACCTTAAATAAGAAAGATGTGGAGCCAGTGTCCCTTAATCAATCCTGTCTTGATTAAGGAGTGCAAGCATGGTCGTATTCTACAGCACCGAGACTCACAGCCCCATCGCTTCCTGGCCTTGTTCCCGCTCCATTATAACTATCTGTCATGAGGAAATTCGTTGATTTCGTAATCAAACAAGATGTTGCCGTTGTAGGTGTGTAAACCGCAACTACTCCAAAATTAGATACAAAGTTAGGATTGAGGTTTAAGTTGTTCCCAAAGTTAGCAGCAGAGCCAAGTGGTAGGGTACAGCCGAGTGCACCGGGAATTCCGCCGGCACAGAGAGAATAATTTAAGGCATTATGAACCACTGGAGTGGAGAAGCAGTTAAATAAAACATTATACTTAATTGCAGTTTGTACTCCAAGTCCTGCATTATAAATACAAGCATTGCTTGCAGAGTCATTATTCAACAGAAACACATTGTTTTGGATATCTGCAGAGGTGGAAAGGGCGCCTATGTACAGTGTTGCTTCGTTTCCGATCGCTCCTGTTCCACTACTGACAGTATTATGATAGATTCTAATTGGATTAAAGACACCTGTGATTTCTATTCCACGAGCTCGTGCACTACTCGTTCCATTTTGAATCCAATTGTTTGCTACTAACATTGCCAAAGGTGCTGATAACTGAATTCCAGATACAGTGGAAGCAGACCCTCCAGTAGCATTACCTAAGCGAAAATAATTGCCAGAGATGTTTGATGTCGCATTGAGTGAAATTCCATAAATTCCAAGTACCATTGCTGAGGCAGTTGGCGCTGTCGCATTCCCTATCTGAAGGGAGTTGCTTTCAATCGTTGTTGTGACTCCGGCAGACGAGACTTGGATACCGGTAGATGTGGAGAAAGCAGCAGGGTTTGTTGTATTTCCGGTTTGGATGACATTCCTTCGTATTACATGACCGGAAACTAAATAAATTCCATAGGATCCATAAACTGCATTCCCTGAAGTGATCAAATTCCCTTGAGTGGTTGATCCAATTTGTATAGTTGTAGCGGGTTGAATTCGAATTCCGATTGATTGGTAAGCGGTGCCTGAAGTGATTACATTTCCTGAAAGGATGCCTGAGGAACTAGTTCCTGCATTTATGTCCATAGCAATACTATCACTAGCAGAAGGTGTTGTATTATATACTGCCTGACTTATAATATAGTTCCCTCGGATATTGGTCACATCAATTCCGGAAGAGCCGATATATTGAATTCCTTTTGACTTCCCATCTGTAATTGAGGGTAGGTTCCCTCCCGCAATGATATTAGCTAATACAATGGGTGTTAAGATGGTGGTAGAGGAAATATAGAGGCCAACAGAATAACAGCCAGTTGCCGCACAGAGCCCTCCAGCAATAGTATTTTTAATTAAATACGGATTGCTATTGATGGCATGAACACCAGTAACACCATTGATACCAGATCCTCCATCAATATCATTGTTGATGAGGCGGACATTGTTTGTGGAGTTTAAAAACACCCCTGTCATATTAGGTGCTATATCTGGTCCAGATTGAATTCTGAATCCTGATACGGTAACATTATTTGTCACTGATGCATCGCCAACGATAGAAGCACAAGGTGCAGTTGCAGAAGAAATTGAACAACCTACAGGTGTTGTGTCCATAAGAATTACCGAGGAGTGAGAATCAGGGTTCCAAGTTCCGTAGTTAGTTCCAGACACATAACTTCCGTATAACGAAATGCCTGATACGAGTTGGATTGTTCCCCCAATAACCGTGGGGTCATAGGATCCTGCTTCCACTAATACAGCACAGTCCCCGGTGGCACACCCACCAAAATCATTAATCGCGGCTTGGATATTCCGTTTTGGCGTTAATGGGGTGAGGCCATTATTTAAATCATTTCCTGTAACATCTGCAACATAACGAAGAGAAGACGGTATCAGGTAAAGTAAATTTACTGTAGAGGACAGAGGATATCCACCTACACTATTACAATTGAGTGTTAAGGTTTTATGACCACTTGCCCAAGAGTCTGTGGCCGCTGGTGAGACAATGAGAGTATCATTCGTCAGAGTAGTTGTGGCCACTGCAAACTGGATTGGAATGCTTAAGTTTGTATTTAATGTCCCAGTTGACCCAACACAACTTCCTGCATTGATTGCATCAGAGAACTGCAAACGTAGACTTTCTAGTGGTTGGAGAACTCCTCCATTGGAAGGATTCATAGTTAGGACACTGAAACAATTAGCAACGATAGAGATCGTACCGGTCACTGTTCCCCCGGAAGCAGAAAGAACGCACTGATGGTTTGCAGGTGTGGAGACGACTTGAAGACTATAAGTATTATTTGTTATGATATTGGTTGGAAACCTATGTAATCCATTGGTGGAGATTGTGAGTAGTTCCGAATTATTATTTCGAATGGATAAGGTTCCAGAAGCAATCCCCACAGCAGTGACTTCAATGGGAAAGGCTATGGATGTACATGCAATGGTGATGTTTGTGATATTGGTTCCAGCGATTGTCCCGGCCCCGTTTGTGGTAACACAATTTTGTACAGGATGGTTTGGTTGTGTGGTAACGGAAACACTATATGCAGTTCCATCCAAATAGGTTTGGGTAAAAGCAAAAGCTCCCGAAGCCACTGCTACATTCAATGTAGATCCATCAAAAGAATTCGTTAAAACAAGTCCTGTGATTCCATCCAGACCTGTGATGGTTCCCCCAATGGTATAACGCAAAGGATCACAATTCACAATGATGGAAGTGATATCACCAAATCCCACCACACCTGTTCCTCCACTAACAGAACAAGTTTGCACGGGAAGAGTGGGTTGGGTAGTGATCGCTACATCGAAATTGCTTCCGGTAGTGAGTTTCGTTGTAAATTGATAGGAACCGTCAGTGTTAATCACCTTGGTTTCGACACCGGAATTTAAATTGATGGTTAAGTTAGAACCAAGAAGACCAGAGACCGTAACGGAAACAAAAAACGGACCAGTAGAGGCAGGATTGACTAAACTACGTAATTGGAGAAAGTCAGTCACGGATTGTAAAAACCCTTTGGACAAACTAGGGATACATGCCTGGAAAAGAAAGGTGGGGATAAGGACGGCATTCCTAAAAAACTTTGCAGACAATTTCATATTCGCTACTTTATACAACAATTGAGGCATTGAAAGATTGTCATTTTGTTTACGTCTAAATGAATAAAAGTAGGATAGAACCCGTGGATTTTAGTTTTTCTTATTACATAGGGCTTGCTGGGATCATGGTTTTTACTATATCAGGAGCCCTTGCGGCCTTGGAGCACGATGACCACCACCACGATCTTTTTAGTGTGTTTTTTACCGGTTTCATCACTGCCATTGGCGGGGGAACTTTGAGAGACATTACTCTTGGCAATTATCCTGTTTCTTGGGTTCGCGATGAGAATATTCTATGGACTATATTCATTGGATTTCTACTTGTCATTCTTTTGCCACGGTTGCTCACAAAACTCAAAGACGAATTGTTTTTATTTGATACTTTAGGAATTGGAATTTATACGGTGCTTGGAACAAGGATCGCTTTGGACCATGGGGTGAACTTTTTTGCATCCGCTCTTCTTGGAATGATTTCAGCCATTTTTGGTGGTGTCATTCGAGACACACTTATGAACGAAGTGCCATTTATTTTTCGAAAAGAAATTTATGCTACGGCCTGTTTGGTGGGATCCATTTTGTATATCGTTCTGAATGTTTGGGAAGTGAATGCAAATCTGAACTTAATTGTCTCCGCAAGTGTTGTTGTGGGCATTCGTTTGGTGGCTGTTCGATACAACTTGGGTTTGCCAAAGATCAAAATCTTTGATTAATTATTACACAAATGTAGCAAAATCAGTGATTTATCGTAAGTAGTAGTTCGTACTTACCGCAAGACTTTTCCTAGCTCGTAATTTTATTGTTAAACGCTTGCGTTAGTAAAATATTTACGTCGAATGGAAAAGAAGTGTCTTCACAAAAACCAGTCTAGGGAAATCCCTTTCGGCGCTTCTTCACTACTTGAGGTTTTATGGCAAGTCCGAAGGCTGTCACATTAGAATACAAACAAGACTTAGGTCTTCATTCTAACATAGATGATATCAATCATCCTATTTTAGAAAATGCCCCCTTTCATTTTAAATTTTTTCAAATTACTGATGAAGTAGAAAATACATTGTATCAGGTTTTGGATCGTTTTTTGTTGCAACTTGACCTAATTATTGTTAGGGATTCAGTTCTTGCGGCGGTAAAAGAAACTGTTACGAATGCAATCAAAGCAAATGCAAAACGAGTTTTTTTTAAAAACCGTGCGAGTAATATCGAAGATGAAGCTGAATATGAAGCAGGGATTGCTGAATTCAAAAAAACCTACCTAGAAAATCGAGACACGATAGAAGAGTCACTCCAGAGAAATAATTTTGGGGTTTTTGTTTCGTTCATTCATAATAAAAGTTTAATGCGCATACGGATCATGAACAATGTGCAACTGACTACGGCAGAATCAGCAAGAATCAAAGAAAGAATTGATAAAGCAAAAACGTATAACGATTTAGCAGAAGCCTTTATGGATATGTCAAGCGAACAAGAAGGTGCTGGCCTTGGTTTGATTATGACACTCATGATGTTGCGAAACGATGGTTTAGGGGATTCTGCTTTTAAGTTTGAATCTGGCGAAAACAAAACTGTTTTTATGATCGATATTCCTTCTAAGGTTTCTAAAGAAAGCCAACAGTTGGAAAAAATTGATGATATAGTTTCTCAAATTGATAATTTACCAACATTCCCTAAAGCGATCAAAGACATTCAGGATGCCATTGACAAACCAAACTCAAGTATTGGTACCATCGCTGAAATGATCAAACGGGACATTGCTCTGTCTGCCAACATATTGAAACTTTCCAACTCGGCTGCATTTAGACGAGGAGGAAGAGTGGAAAGTTTGGATCGTGCGATCCAACTCATTGGTTTAAAAGAATTACAAACTTTATTGTATAGCCTTGGAACCAAGCAGATGTTAGAAGATAAGTTCCCTGCTTTTGCCGCCATTTGGGAAAAATCGAACGAGTCTGCTTTTTATTGTAAAGCCATTGGGCAAAGGATGGGGATGAATAAATCAGACCTTAGTAATCTGATTGCGGCATCTCTTTTGCACGATATTGGTGAAATTTTACTTTTGTCTTTTGACAAACAACATATGTCAAAAATCAAAACTTATTCTAATTCTCGGGAAATAGCTTCTACTATCAGTATGGAAGAGTCGGCGATTGGAATCACTCACTCGAAGTTAGGTGCTATGGTTGGTGAAAAATGGAGTTTCCCGGTTCTTTACATTAAGGCAATGGAATTCCATCACAGACCCCTTGTCGCTGACGAAGAATATGCATCGATCGTATTTCCTATTTATTTGAGTGATATGATGATATCAATCAATGCTAAAGAAGCAAAATCTTCGGAGATCCCTGCCGAAATTCTCAAACTTTGTAAGTTTCATTCGAAAGCAGAGTTTGATTCCTTTCGCACCAAACTCAAGGAAGAATTTTTATCCTACTAATAGAGAATCGAGATCTCTAAAATTATTTTTCCTTTTTTGTCGTTTTGTAAAGTTCATACCGAGATTGGAATTCTTTGTATCTTGGAATGGAAACACCGCGCACATAAGACTGGTTCGGATTGTTTTGTATAAAATTTTGGTGGTATCCTTCGGCCCGGTAAAATTCTTTTAATTCTTGAAATTCTGTAACAATGGGATCTTTCCAGATTTGTTTTTCTTTCAATTCCCCTTGGATTTTTTTTGCAATTTTTAATTCTGCATCGGAACTATAAAAGAGAATGGATCTGTAAGAAGATCCTTCATCGGGACCTTGTCTGTTTAATGTGGTTGGGTCATGGGAAAGAAAAAAGATCCTACAAAGTTCCGCATAATCGATCTTAGATGGATCATAATAAACCAAAACTGTTTCTGCATGTCCTGTAGTTTCTGTGTTTACTAAATCATAACTTGGATTCTTTGTATGTCCTCCGGCGTATCCAGAGACAACATCCAAAACTCCAGGTACCGATTCAAAGATATGTTCTGAACACCAAAAACAACCTTCGGCAAAGGCGGCAATTTTTTGACCCTCTTTGGGTTGTAGGAAAATTTTTTGGACAGCCTCATCCTTTTCCGAGAAAAGATGGCACTGGAGAGTGAGGAAAGCGGAAATCAAGAATAAGATTCCATAAGTGAAGACACGAGAAGAAGAAAGGAATTTTGCAGATACCATATCCATTAGATTGGTTTTTTACAAGTTTTAGTAACAAAAGACCAATGGATTTAAGGAGGAGTTACGTCTTTTTCCTTAGGAAACTGGTCTGGGTTTGGTGGAAAACCACCTTCTTTTCCGCCCCGATAAACGAAGACCCCTTTGGATCCAGAGAAACTTGCCATTGGTTTGTAAAAGTTTTGTTTGATGAAGTAACCAAGAACGGTTGTTATTAAAGCTATGGTATAAACGAAAGGTTCTAAACCTCTCCCGTATCCAAAAACAAAGGAACCGGAAAGGATGAAAGTTTGGCTCACCAACCAAACGGTTGTTCTGTTGAGGAGGAATTTATACCAACCAATTTCGGTGACTTGGTTTCTGATCCCTTGTAATAAAATTCCGACAACGGGGATTCGGAGTAAAAATCCCAAAAGCCCAAAAACCACGACCAGAACGAGGAGTAACCAAAAAGCGGAAAAAATGAGATTCCACCAAAAAAGGAATTGGAGTGGGGGGATGAGACCAGACGGCCAGGAAAACTCAGGGGAAAAGAAACGAATGAGGATCCAGAAAAAGCAGAGATAAAAACCGAACACGAATGAATGGAAACTTAAATCCAAACTACCGGCAAGGAAAATTTATTTCATTTTCAAGGGAATGCCGGATTGGCTTCGGACTTATTTACACACCGGTTGGAACTTTTGATTTGTATCGGTGGAGTGTATAAAGTTCCGATAACTTGGTTTGGTCTTCGGGAGAGAGTTCTAAAAACTCAGCACCCATATGGTATTTTTGGATTCCCACTTCTTCCTTTCTGATCACTTTGATTTTGGCATTAATTTCATTGTGTGAATCAGACTCGCGAAGTTTGACATCAAAGGATTCATTGAGAGTGATATCGTCATCTGTATCAAAAGCAATTCCAGTGACTGAAATATTTTTTGAAATGGTTTTTAGAGTTTTGTCCGGCAGAATAAAAAGAAGTTCTAAGTTCGCATCAAAACGCAAACTACTGCGTTTTTCATTGGAATAAGCAACAACTTGGTTTTTTCCAGAATATTTTGCTGTATACAAGGCACGGTCTGCCAGGTCATACATGTCTCCGCAAGTTTTTACTTTTTCTGGATAAGATACGATTCCACCGCTTAAGGTCACAGACTTTCCGCTCAATTGGATGGTGCGACAAGCCTCTAGAAGTTTTTCTGATGCAATGAGTGCTTGTTCTTCATTAGTCTGCGGAAAAATCACAGCAAACTCTTCACCACCTATGCGGCAAGCCGTATCCTCAGTACGCAAACAAGAGGTAATTTGTTTTGCCACTTTCGTAAGGATTTCATCACCAGTGGTATGTCCATAGGTATCATTGATTTTTTTGAAATCATCAATGTCAATAATGAGGAGGGAAAGATTTTGATTGTATCTTGTAGATTGTTTGAATTCGCGATTGAGTGCCGTTTCGAAATGTCTTCTGTTATACAATCTTGTGAGTTCATCAACTAATATTAGTTTTTCGGTATCAGCGAAAAGTCTCATTTCGATGATTTTTGGATTTTTGATTTTTTTATTGATGTTTGTGAAATAATCTAAAGTAGCAATTCGAATTCCGACTTCGCGACCCATACAGTGGGTAAGTTTGTTTTTGTTATCTATAATATTTTGCCAAATGGACTCGGATTCATTTTCAGGGACATCTAAGGAAGTTAGAACCTTGAGTAAGGCAGAATAAATTTGAGAATCATCTAAAGTATGGATATGCCCGTCTTTGATTTTTTGGACTAGAGTTTCCTCGGAACAAGGATCCTCTTCCAAAATTGCCATTATGGTATCTTCGATTCGTTGGCCGGGTCGACCGGGTTTTTTAGATTTCAACATGGCAAGCTTTAGCTGGGCAATTTATTTCCTACAATTGCCCAGGATTTTAGGAAAGCTACCTATTGTAAAGACAGGTTTTATTCCTAAAACTTTGTTCAGTCTAAAGGGAAATCCCTCAGGTCGCTGTTAGCTGTTTCGATTGCGAATGGATCTCATTGATTTCCTCAGCGAGGAGTTGGACAGAATCAGCGAGTTTCTGTGTGGTTTCATCAATGACAGTGATCGCATGGTTGATTTCTTTACTACCGGTCATTTGTTCCTGGGCAATCACTCCAATTTGTTCGGAAAGTTCGTGGAGTTCAGAAAATGTAACTCTAAGTTTGGCGTTCAAATCTTCCTGTTCGGTGACATGACCTTCTAAACTCAAAATTTCGCTTTCGATTCGCAGCAATTCTTCGTTTTGGCTTTCCACTTGGGTTTTGACTTCCTGGGAAAACCTAGTTCCCTCGTTGATTTTCAGTCCAGCATCCTTTACAATTTTTGCGATGGTACCTGCATTGGACTGAGAACGGTCGGCAAGTTTTGCAACTTCTTGTGCCACTACGGCAAACCCTCGGCCATGTTCTCCGGCACGAGCTGCTTCAATAGATGCATTTAACGCAAGTAAGTTGGTTTGGTCTGCGATTTCTGACATCATTTGGTTGATTTCTTCTACTTTCGAAAAGGCTTTGTTCAGTTCTGCATAAATACTGTTGAGTTCTTCTGAGGAAATTTTTACTTTTTTGCTAAAATCGGCAGAGAGACTTACATCTTTGGCAATTTGATTGGTTTTCGATTTTACACTTTCACTGATATTTTGAAGTGATAAAAAGTTTTGATCCACAATTTTGACTTTTGTTACTTGGGTTTCAACTAGATTGGCTGAGCTGACTGCAGAAGAAGAAAGTTCTTCTACGGAAGCCGAGATTTCTTCTACCGAAGCTGCTTGGTTTTGCGATTGGTTGTGGAGTTCATCCGACATGGATTGGAGAGTGTCTACTGAAGCGGCAAGAGTCACTGCCGACTTCTCCATTTGGTTTGATTTATTTGTAATGAAGGTTTGTTTTTCTAAAGTATCTTTTAGTTTTATTTTTAAATCAGTTTGCATTTCTCGCATCAAAGAAACAACGTAACGTAAACTAAAAATAACTCCAAAGTAAAAGATAATTTTTTGGATTTCTGTGGTTACGATGATATGGTTTGCTCGGATCATTTCGGGATAAGGTTTTGCAATGGGAACGGATCCAAGTGTTGTCGAAAAATAAATCCCACCTAAATACAAACAGGTGGAAATCACTCCCACAGCTACAACAAGTTTTGTTTCAAAAAGAAAACTAGAATAGATCGCTATGAATACAAAAATAATATAAAAAATCCCTGTACTCAGAGTGTTACTCGCATCTCCCTTTGTATGACTGTTATAAATATCTAAATAAAAAAAACAAAGAATGATTAGGAGATCAATAAAGATGATAGAATTTGCGGCCAACCGGCTAATTTCTTTTCCTTGGCGTAGTCGAATCCCAGGGACAACCCCGTTTAACAAGAATACAAGCGATCCAATTAAATTGGGAATAAAACTTTTTGTTGAATAGTTTGAGGCAACACCGAGTAAAAAAACAGCACTGAGTCCGTACTTTGTGAACACAATCAGGGAGATTCCCTTACGGAACAAGGTTCTTTCGAACCGACTGATTTCGTTTGTTTCTGTGGACATTCCTAATCTCCTCGATGGATGTTCTTATTTCTGGTGTTATGGGTTGGTTCTGGACCAGCGATCCTGTAACAAGATGTATGTTCTCTTTAAAGATTCAATTTATTTATTTTGAATACTTTCGTAGTTATCCTAAGTCTTAGGGTTGCCTCTAGTCTCTTCTTGGTTCGTCTCCTAGGAGAGAATTTCACCTTCAGTGTATTATGAGTTGTTCTTTCTTAAGGAAATAATATTTTTATCATTAACAAATGATAGTAAATGATAGTTCTGTACTTGGTAAGTCCATTCTTCTCGTTGAGGACGAAGCGATACTGGCAATGATGCAGATTCGAATCTTAAAATCTGTTGGTTTTGTTGTCCATCATGTTAGTAACGGAGAGGCTGCGATTTCATTTTTGTCTAGAAAACAAAATCCAATCGATATCATTCTTATGGATATTGATTTGGGTCCTGGAATGGATGGAACAGAAGCAGCAAAAGAAATTCTCTCGAGACATTCTATTCCTTTAGTTTTTTTGTCCTCACATACAGAACCTGAAATTGTCAATCGCACAGAAACAATTACTTCCTATGGTTATATTGTAAAAAATTCAGGAGAAATCGTTTTAATTGCTTCTATAAAAATGGCCTTACGTTTGTTTGAAAGTAACAAAAAACAATCAGAAGCTCAGGAGCTTTTTGAAAAAGCATTTTTAGTAAGTCCAATTGCTATGTCGTTACATGACACAAGTGACAATTTTAAGTTTGTAGATGTGAACCCTGCATTTGAAAAATTAGTTGGTTATGAAAAAAAAGAAGTTATTGGTAAAACTAGTTTAGAACTGAATATGTATGTTAATGATGCAGATAGTGCAGAAATTAGAAAAAAAGTTTTAACTGATGGGAGACTGACTGGGTTTAAACATAGATTCAAATTAAGGAATGGAGAGACTCGGGAAGGCAATTTAAGTATCGAAATGGTGGAAATCAACGGGAAGACGCATGCACTGACTTTCCAAAACATTATTTTTTAATCAATGTCTTCTCGTTGTTTTTTAGTTTAGGTATTATTGAAGAGGTGAGAAATGGAAATTTTTAATTTTATATGGGTCGCTTTTATTGCCGTTACGACCCTAAATGCCTTCGTTTTAAAATATAGATCCCAAAAATACATAAAAGGAAAACCGGAGTTAGAATCTGGGTATAATCAACTGGTAAAAGGAATTATTTTTTATGGAAACATTCCTTGGGTCATTATTGGAATCGGCAATCTTTCTAAGTATACAATCAGTTTGACCGACTATCTTTATATAAAATCTCTGAATCCGTTTATCATTCTTTTCTATGTTTCTGTTTTCACCCTTTGGTTGTTAGGTATCCGTTGGATTTATTTTAAAAAAGGGGCGGAGTTTTTGGAGGAACATCCTGGACTCGTCGTTGTGAAAGGTACCGGTAATCCGGAGATTGTAACTGCTAAGAAGATTAAACTTTTTTTTGGACTTATATCTCTTTCTAATTTGATTTTCTTTTCATTTCTCTTATTCCAATTCAATCAAACCTGAGTTGAATGAAAAAAATAGTTTAGTTTAAATGCAGTTTATGAAAAAAATAAAATACATCATTTGGTTCTTGTTATTCTTATTTGTTAATTCCTTTTTTATCGAAAGGTATATTGTCCGATTCCCTGAGTATGAATTTTATTCCGAACGAATTCCAAAGGAGTTTGATGGTTTTAAAATTGCAGTGGTTACTGATCTACATTATGGTTTTTTAAATCCAGAATTTTGGATTCAACATTTAGTCTCAAAAACCAATGATTTAAAACCTGATGTCATTGTTGGATTAGGTGATTATGTAAAAAAAAGAAATCGTGATGTAGAACTATTAGCTGTTTGGCCTATCCTCAATCAGTTTTCATCAAAGGAAAAGGTTCTTTTTGTGAACGGAAACCATGACCATTGGGCCAATCATAAACTCTCACTGAAGTTATTAGAAGAGAGTGGAAAATCTGTAAGAAACAAAGAGATTCTGATCCAAAAAAAGAATCAACAAATCGCCTTTTTGGGATTAGGTGATTATTGGGAGGATCACTTTGAGATAGACTCGGTGAACTCATCCCAATCGGATCAAATTTTCAGAATTGTCCTCGCTCATAATCCGGATTCCACAAATACAAAACATACAACAAAAGTAGATTTGTTTCTCGCAGGTCACACTCATGGAGGTCAAGTTCGGATTCCTTTTTTCGAATATTCTCCTGTTTTACCAGTGGCTGATAAATCATTGGATCAAGGTTTTAAAAAGAATCGTTTTGGAGAAGATGTTTTTATCTCAAGTGGCATTGGCTGGTCGATCATTCCTATTCGTTTCTACTGCCCGGCTGAAATTCCTATCATTGTCCTTCGGTCTAAAAAATAAGGTCGCATAGAATTTTCTATCAATGGATTTCTGCGACTGGATTCTTTTTTTATTTCATCTTTGGTAAAATCTCTTCCAAGGCCATACCTTCCAAAATCTTTCCTCCTCGTTCATTCAAATGTATGGCATCCGTTAAATAATAGTAACCATTCGAATCACCGAGATCATCCCAAGTAGAAGTGGAAGAGTAATATTTCAAAATGGTCCAATACATTCCCCAAGTACTTTGGATATAAGGTTTTCTCGTTTTGATATTGGAAGTTTCTAATCCTTGGGAAAGTGTTTCGTGTAACGGTTTGTAGATGGCATTTTCTTTGGTCACCACTTCCTTAGTGAGTTCCGCAAACCGTTTTGACCTTTGGAAAGGAATGGAATTTGGATCCTCTCCCAAAACCGGTGGAGAAAAAACAACGAGTTTTGCTTTTGTATCCTTTTGTATGGTTTGGATGATCTTTGTTAGGTTTTTCACAAAACTTTCTTCTGAAACTGGTTCTTTCAATTTCCAAAGACTCGCATAGCGCTTGTATTCATCCTCAGAAAGAGTTGCTTTTAAATCATTTGTCCCAATGAGAAGAAATACAAAATCAGGATTTAGTTGTTCGAGATGATCTAATTGTTCCAGGATTTGCACTGTCAATCGGCTATTGATTCCTTCGTTGATGACTTGGTAATTGATAAGATTCGGATGTTTGGCGATGGAGCCTACATAATCATAACTCACACGACCGTGGGTGATACTATCCCCTAAAAAAACAATTTTTGGCGTCTTTGTGGACTTTTCCTCTAGGGCAGACTTTAGATTGTTAGAGGGAACTTTTGTGGCTTGGAAGATGACACAAGATTCAAAGATTAAAAAACTAAGGAGCCAGAGTTTAGAAAGTGATTTCATGTGGTTTGATCCTAATAAAATCCAAAAAATGAAAAAGCAAAAATTTGTTATTTTTCCAATGTTTTTAAAAATCTTTCTAACCAGGTTCGCAAATCTTGGAACTGTGGTTTTTCATGTTTGAGTAATAATCGAAAGTATAATGTGCCATAAAGAACATCCATACAAACATCGATCTCTGAATCGGAGAGGGGTTGGATTTGTTTAGATTCAATGGCATGTTGGAAAAATAGTTTGGCGGCCTTCCTTCGGGGCAAAAGATAGTTTTCCAAAATCGATTCCGATAATTCTAAGTCTTGTTGTCCAGCCCCAATCAAAGTCGAAATGACACGCCCAAATTTGCCAGAAAACACAGTTGATAGTGCTTCCATTTGATCGAGTAATGCCTTCTTGAAGGGAACATCTTTTGGAAATTCTAAATAGGGAGAGATCATATGAGTCACAGTGCTCATGGCTAGATTTGCTTTGTTTGGCCAACGTCTGTAAATGGTAGTTTTAGCAACTCCTGTTTCCAAAACTATATCATCGATAGAAAACCCATGGTAACCTTTTTTCGCTAACATCTCGTATGTCGTTTTGAGCACCAAAGGTTCCAAATCTTCAGACCTTGGACGGCCTGCAGTTTTCGGTGTGACTTTCTTTTTTACAGCCATAAGTCAGAATATTCTAAAAAAAACTTGACTGTCAACTTTATTTCGATACGTATGGTATCGAATAACGATACTTACGGTATCGTTATTAAAGGAGATATAAATGAAATCGATCGTAGTTTTTGCTACACTGTTGTTTGGAAGTGTTGGATTGTTTGCCAAATCTGCTTCTCCCTCTGGGGAAAAGGTTCTGGGAACGTTTTTTAGTGAATTTGGGAAAGGGAATGCAAAAGGCGTATTGGATTGTTTCCATTCACAAACAACGATTACAGCGGTTCGCAACCAAGATCGTTCTGAAAACCAACTGTATGGAACCTATACGGGTATTTCAGGAGCAGAAGAGTTTTTGAAAAATATGGGATCACAGTTTGACACAAAAAAATTCCAAGTGGATCAGATTGTTGGAAAAAAGGATTGGGTGTTTGCCAGTGGAAGTTTTTTGCATGTTTTAAAATCAACCGGGAAACCTTTTGCCAGTGATTGGGCTTTGAAAGTTCAAATCAAAGATGGAAAAATTTTCTCTTACCATTTTTATGAAGACAGTGCCTCTTATGTAAAGGCAGTAGATTAATCAACGATTCATTGGTTTCAAAAACCATTGGAAGTATTGACCAACTTGGGAAGTGAGTCAAAAAAATCCATTAGCGAATCGGAATATAAATATCTGTAATTCGTTTATTTTCTTCCTTTTCATAGGGATTCAAGTAACACTCCCAAGGTGGTTGGTTTTTAATTTGATAGGGATTGGATTTAAAATAATCATTTAAAATCCAATCATAGATTTTTGGTAAATTGTAGTAACTGCCTTGGTAACGAATTTGAAGATACTTACCACCAGGAATGGTTTGGATTCCGAGTCCCTCTGGAATTTGTTTTGGTTCTGGTCCCACAGTAATTCCTAAATCGAATCGTATTTTTCCTTTGGGAGAAATTTTTGGATCATCTTGGCTAATTCCTATCCACTTATGATTCGAATTTTTAGAATTCCAATTTTGTATTAAAGATTGAATGGAAAGAACTTCTTTTGTTCCCGCGATCGGACCTGGTAGTTCTTCATAATTTCCAATATGGCGGACATAAACAATAGTTAAAGAAGAGATGGTTTTGATTTGAAACCCATGTTTTGAAATTCCGTCTGGTATGGTTATGTGGTCCTTGAGAGACTTTCCCTTTTTCTTTTGAAACTGTTTGCGAAACTCGGAAGGTGTAGAACCAATCACTCGTTTGAAGGCTTTTGAAAATGCTTCATGAGATAAAAAACCGGCCTCGATTGCAATTTCTAAAATCGGAAAGTTTGTGATTTTTAATTCGTAAGCTGCTTTTTCTAAACGTAACCGGCGTATGTATTCCTTTACATTCTCACCTTGCACTTTTTTAAACAAACGATGGAAATGCCAATCACTATATCCAGTAAAAAAAGCAATTTGGTTGAGACCAATGGTTTCATCCAGTTGTCCTTCCATTTTGTTCCAAATCGGATAGAGGTTGGGTGTTTGTGGCAAGGGAGAGTCCTTTCTTACTTTCTAAAACAAAGTTAAGAAAGGTCATCCCTATTTGTCTTTCTAAATTTTAACCAGGATTTCGTTCCTGGACAATATCGATTCCAATTCCATTCGGATCAATCAAAGTGAAATGCACATCTCCCCATTCTTCTTTTGTCAAAGGAAGGTCAATTGGTGCTTTTTTTTCTTTCATCTCTGCAAATTCTTTTTCCACATCTTTAGATTCGAAGATAAACCAAATTCCTTTTCCCGGGTAGGGAATTTGAAAGTAGGGTTTTCTCACCTGTTCTTGGTTAGGTTTCATAATTGCCAACTCCACTTCGGGACGGTTGGGTAAGCAAAGTAATACAAACCAGTCCGATTCGAATTTGGTTGCGAGTCCTAACCATTTTTCATAAAAGGTTTTTGTTTCGGTTAATTTTTCGGTAATGATTCCTGTTTGAATTTGTTGGAATGCCATAATTTCTCCTTTTGTAAATCCTAGTTTACCAAAGATAAAAATCTATATTGGATCGTTTTTGCTATTTTTTCTGGGCGCATCGCACGAGTGCGACCGCGCTCTCCGCTCCAATCTTTGCTTCGCAAAGGATTTACGCTACGATCCCTTGCGCTTCTTTTTAGAGCCGAAATAAATACATTTCGACAACGGCACGATAGAGTAAGATGAGTAAAAAATGCAACATGGCGGAATGAAAACGTAGAATCAATCTAATGATTTCCAATCAAATTTTTGCTTTCTATTTGAATCACCTAGTATCAAAAAAAGAATTAGAGTCAGATAGGATTTTTTTTAGGAGGATTCTAAAAATGAATCAATGGAAATCAAATATCCGATTGAATGCAGTAGGGATCGGTTTGGCCTGTGGTTTTGTTTTTGCATGCAATAGTGTCCAATCTTCTTTTGATTCTAAAGTGGAGTCCGAGTTCAAGGCACAGCCGTTAGTCGATGAACAAATGGTAACAGAATCCCAAATTCAATATATGCCCCCACCCGTACGGAAATATCTAAAATACACTGGTGTGATTGGAAAACCGAAAGTCCAAAATATACGGATTGTATTTGAGGAGTTGATGTATCAAAATTCGGAAGCGAAACCAATGGTATCTTCTTCGGATCAGTTTAATTTTTTTAAAAAACCCGCCCGGCATTTTTTTATGAAGGCGAGTATGATGGGAATTCCCTTTCGTGTTCTACATTCCTATTCAGAAGAAAAGGCAACGATGGTGGTTCGTGTGGCTTCTCTTTTTAATGCGGTCAATTTATCTGGAGAAGAACTTTCCATCGCAGAAACGGTGACTCTGTTAAACGACCTATGTTTGTTTGCACCTTCCGCACTCATTGACAAGAGAGTTACTTGGAAACAACTAGATTCGCTCTCTGCCAAGGTAATTTTTCAAAACGGTAAATATAAGGTATCTGCCATTCTTTATTTTAATGATAGGGGAGAGCTTGTCCAATTTGTTTCGGAAGACCGTTCTGCATTACAGGATGATGGAAGTTTGCGAAAGGCACGTTGGACAACTCCCGTTCGTGATTATAAAGAGTTTCACGGAATCAAGGTTCCTACTTATGGGGAAGCCATTTGGAATTATCCAGAAGGGAATTTTACTTATGGGAAATTTTTCTTAAAATCTTTGGAATACAACAGAAAAGGACAAAAATCAGAATAAAGAAATCTATCTTAAGAAACCGATCATTTTTCGATTTTGATACAGCTGCGTGCGATCACTCTTGCGGAACGTTCTTCCTTAGAACAATCATAACCTGAGGGTTTGGCTTCTGATAGGATTGCCGCAAACACATCTTTTTCGTCTCTATTGTATTTGGTTTCTTTGCCGACTGTCAGGATCATAAATTCTTTTTGTCTCACGTTCTGCAGGTTGTAAAATAGATATTTTGCAAAGTATTCGCTTCGAAGAGAAATTACTTTTTGATCCAATAGATTCAAACCATAACTTCCTGAAAGAAGTTCATTGGTCGTGATAATTAAGGGAGAATTAAATTGAGATAGTTCATTACGTAGTTTTTTTAGTTCTTGGCTGGAAAAGTAAAACACAACCAAAATAAGTAACGTACATAAATAAGACCACGTAATGAGCGCATAGAGACGGATCTTGTTCTTTTTAAATTCCTCCATTTGGTCGTTTAAAAGAAAAGAAAGTGGGTAAACCAAAACGAGTAAATACCTGCCCGTTAGTGTCACTCCATCGTTAGGGGATGTGAAAGCAACGAATGATAAAAACAAGAGCACAACGGCTAAATGAAAGAGTAGGTTTAGATTTTGAAAAATTTGTTTTTTTTGGAGTTTGACTAGTGCATATAAAAATATAGGGGTATGGATAAAAAAACCTAAAGACCAAACATTGGATCTTGGATAGGTGAATGCAATCGCCAGAAAAATTTCGATTTGTTCATAAAACTGATTTTCAATTTTCCCAAAATTGGTTAGATATCTTGTTCCGAATGGATGCGAGTATTGAGCGGCATTCCATATCAGGAAAAATAACAAAAAAATCAAAAAAATAATATAACGAATGGGATGAGCGGTTTCTCTAAGGGGTTGTTTCTTTATATAAAAGCTGATGTACCCAATTGTGAGTTGGATGGCTAAAAATAATAAAATACCTTCTAAGCGAAACCAAAGAGATAATCCGAGAAAGATATTTCCCCAAACCCAGTTTTCTTTTTTATGATTTAAAAAAGCCTGAAACAAAAAAGTATATCCATACCCGGCCAGAATGAGGAATAAACCGTTTTCTGAAAAATCAACTAACAGAGGAAATGCGACAGTCCCGAGTATTGTTAGGACTAGAACAGAAGGTAAAATTCCGTTTTTGAATAATAATCTTCCGAATAGAATTAAAAATACAAAATTGAGATAGGGAAGAAAGGGAAACGGTAAAAATCCAAATAGGGAATAGAAGAAAGTAAATCCGATGGGGTATTGTCCAATGAGTTTTCCTTCATGCAAAAAAACAAAAGATTCGTTGAAAGGGCTCATTAGAAAGAGGGGATCTAAATCTTTTGTAGGAGATAGAATTCCTTCCGTGGACCAATTCTGTTTCCAAAGGGAAATGACTTGAATCATCTTCACGAGCGGATCTGACAAATAGTAGGTATCGACTCGAATTAGGAATTGGACTAAAAGTAAGGAAAGGGATATACAGAAGAGGATGATGGCCGTGTTTCGAGACTTTGTCACGATGCCTCTGGTATAAGGGAAGGATAAAAATTGGCAAATATAAATTGACTAGTTTTTATAAAAGGAAGAGAAATTGTCTCTGGACAGTTTTGCGTACAGATTATACGGATAATTCCTAGATTTTGAAAATTTTATGTTCCCGTTATGTTTTTTTGAAATTAAAAATAAATGACTGAACAGCTGTCTACTTTTATGTTTCTCTTTCTATGGGCAATAACACCGTAAAGCTGGTTTTTCCCGGAGCGGAGTTTACTTCAATATGTCCATTGTGTTTGAGAATGACTCTCCGTACAATATCAAGCCCCAAACCACTTCCTTCTCCTAATTCCTTTGTTGTGAAAAAAGGTTCGAAGATTCTTTCTTTTATATTTTCCGGAATCCCGCAGCCAGTGTCCTCGATGGTCACTTCCACGTAGGGTGTTTTGTTTGTTGTTGAAATTTTTTCTTTTACACAAAGAGTTAGAACGCCTTTGTAGTTCATGGCTTGGATGGCATTAAAAATTAAATTGGTCCAAACTTGAATGAGGTCATCAGGATAGCAGAGTATTAGTGGAAGGTTTTCGGGATAATCCTTCATCACAGTGATTCCATTTTTGATCTGGTTGTTATAAAGAGTCAAAACAGTTTCAATATTGGAAATTAGGTCTGCCTTTACTTTCACTCCTAATTTGTCGAAGTGAGCAAAGTTCTTAAGTGCATATAGAATTTTAGAAACACGTTGGATGGATTCCAGTGTCGAATTTAAGTATTGCGCCGCTTGGATGTAGTCAATGCCATAATTGAATAACTCTATAAAATCATCTTCTTTGGCGAGATGTTCAATCATGGGAAAAGAATCTTGAATTCCTAAATCAACCACTTCTTCAGCAATTTCTTCAGAATATTTACAACCCAACTCATTCAGATGAATGGCTAATAGTCTTTTCTGTTTTCTAGAAACGGAACCGTGAAAATGATTTTTGATATTAAAAGATTTTAAAAGCCAAGCAAAATAAACTTCTCGCACTTCTTCGGGTTTCCGATTCAAAAAATGGATGATTTCACTTTGCCTAGGAATTTGATCTTTGATTTTATTCAAAATCAATTCACTCGATGCTTTGATCGCACCTAAAGGATTGTTGACTTCATGGGCAATCCCTGCAATCAATTGTCCGAGAGATGCCATCTTTTCATTTAGGATGAGTTGGGATTGCGTAAGCCTTAATTCTTCTAAAGCCCTTTCGAGTTCTATTTTTTGCGAAACAATGCGATCGTTTCTTTCTTGGATATCATCTAATGCACGTTTAATGGATTCGGCTTCATGGATGGAGGTTAGGTCAATGAAAGAAAGAAGATACCTTCCATCACCCAAGGCTTTTTTGTTGATTTGTAGAGGGATCGAAACACCGGCCTTGTTGTGGCCCTCGGTAGAAAAACTTTTGTCCTTAAAGGATAATCCCATCCATAACGGATCCCCAATCAAACTAGAGATTGTAATTTCGTGGAAGGAATCATACCCAAATAATTTCTGAAAGGCAAAATTGGCATCGACGATTTTGTCTTCCTCGGTAATGACAATCGCTTCATTTGCAAAATTATAAAAGTTTCTAAATCTTTTTTCTTTGGTTTCAATGGTTTTAAGAAATTCCACTCTGGCAGCAACGTTTTCTAATACACCGACTAGTCTCCCCGGTTCCGAAGGATCTTTGGATAAAAAAGCTCCTCTTTCTTCGATGGGTGTAAAACTCCCATCTTTTTTACGAATTCGGTAGTAGGCTCGGTAAGGGGTTCTCGTGGCGATTGACTCAGTCAATGCTTGCATCGTATGCAATCGATCTTCTTCATGGAGGAGATTCTCCCAACCATCAATATCAAATTGGTTAAACTCATCTTTCTCGTAACCTAATACGGATTTAATGGCCCCGTCCCAAACAATTTTTCCCGAACCTACATCGTAATCATAAATGATGAGTCCAGTTTGTTCCGCGACTTTATGGAATCGATTTTCGTTGTCTAGAAGTTCGATTCTTTTTTTTCTGGAGTCGTCTATGTTTTCAATACTTCCAATAATTTTGAGTTGCTGATTTGTATCTTCTAATAGTTTTCCTTGGACCCGAACCCAAAATCTGGACTTAGCCATCATCTCTAGTTCTAAATCGAATGGTTCTTTCTGTAATTCTGCATCTGAAAGTGCAAAAATGATCCTATCCTTAGATTCGGGTGTGAAAAAATCAATTAACTTCTGTTTGGTGGGCTTGTAGGTTTTCGGATCAGTGCAAAGTAAAAAATAAAGATCGGGAGTCCAAAACATGGTGTCTGTTGCGACTGTCCATTCCCAAACCCCTGATTTGGAAGTGCGGCGCATTTCTTCACCGAGTTCGTTTTGTTTTTTAAGATTGAATTCAATGTTTTTAATACTAGTGATGTCTTGCGCAACGCCTAATACTTCTGTCGGAACTCCATCCGCACTGAAAGAAAAATTGGTTTCCCAAACTCGAAGCCAATGAATGTTTCCATTTTTATGAAATACTCTAAAATCAATTTCGTATATTTCTGTATTTTTCTCTGACAACATCCGTTTGGCATGTTCATCAATACGCGGGACATCTTCAGGGTATAAAATATTTTTAATTAAAAAATCATAGGTTAAAATGGAATCAACATTATACCCAAGTTGCGATTCCAATGTATTGTTCAGATATAAAAACTCATCTGTCGCCATCGATTGGATATAAATGATTCCCGGTAGGGTTTGTGTTACTTTTGATAGGAGTTTTTCTTTTTGTTCTAGTTTCTTTTGCAGTTGCACCACTTGATCTTTCTTTTTGATCACCGCTCTTGCAAAAGCGCCTCCATTGGCTGTGGAGTAGTTGTATAAATGCACTTCACAAAAAACTTCTTCTGCTTTATGGTTTAAGTGTACCCAGTCAAAATGAATGTTACCGTGTTTGAATCCTTCGCTAATGTAATGTTTGGCGAGAGTCTCTGAGGGTTGCCCGTTTGGTTGGTATTTGGGGCTGATATCCATTACGGATAGTTTTGTAAATTCTTCCTTGGTAAACCCAAGAGTTGCTGTTAACTTTGCGTTACAGTCTGTAAACAGACGACTTTCGATATCAAAAACAACGATGGCTTCTTCATCTTGGTCAAAGAAAGTTTTATAGGTATTTTCTTCCTTCTCCTGAAGGATTCTTTCCAATTCAGCGATTCTTTTTTTGGCATCCTCTAGGCTCATCGTGTCTTCGGCTTTCATGGTAAAAATTCCATAGGGCTAAATTAGAATTAGAAAAATTTCAGGAATATTATACAGCAAATTATGGGATTTCCCTGAGGTAAAGAATTTGTATTGTTTTGTCTGCTTAGACTGAAGAAAGCTCAGATTTTTTTTCTTTCTCCTTCACTTTATTTTTTTAAGCTTTTTCTTTTGCGCCTTTTCCGGCTCTTCCTAAGGCGAGGGCGCTCGGTTGATCCGGGGCGTGATTCTTTTCTAAAGAGAAATCTTAGATCCTGAAAAGATATGGGATAAGTCCTAATTTTTGAAAGCGGGTCTCTTTTTGCTTTCCCTATCCTACTATACGGCTCAGGTTCTTGTATAAAAAACGTACAATTCATACATACTGTTTCTTGTTTTCGCAAAGCCAGCGATAAAACCAATTCGATGTTTGGTGCCTGGGATTTATTTTTTAGCAAGTATGGTAATCATTCTTTGGAAGATCTCTGTCCACTCGATCTGAAATCCTAATCCTTCCAAATAATGGAGGCATTCTTCTTTTTGGAGCCGCACTTTGAAATAAGAACTAATCGACATTTCCCATAAATTGTTCTTTTTTGTATAGAGTTGGTCTGTGACTCGAATCCGATTTTCCTCATATTCTAATATACAAGTATGAATTTTAGTATCATCCGACATCACGGGGATAAACCTTGAATCACCTTCCAGGTTTTGCGAATAATCTCTAAAGGATAAAAGTAATTTTCCATTTGGATTTAAGCATTCATAACAAGATTTTAAAAACTCTTTGATTTCTTCTTTAGAAGAGAGGTGGGTGATTGTATCTCCCATGCAGAGGAGGAGTGTGGGTCCCTTATGTTGGAACTTAGCCACAGAAAGAATATCATCTTCTATAATTTCTATCGGATGGCTTAAGGTTTTTGCGTTTTCTTTTAATTCAGATAACAGTTGTTTGTTAAAATCAATGGAGATCACTTCATAACCTAGTTTTGATAAGGCAAGCGATTGGATTCCATTCCCTGCACCCAAATCAATGGCCACTTCCTTCCCCTGAGCACCGAGTGATTTTGATTTGAGAAATTCAAAAAATTCGGTTTGTTTGGTTTTCCAATCTCCAAGCATCCAGGAATAGAAATTTCCCAGATGGTTTGAATAGTGGTCTTTTGTATTCATAACTTTGATTCCTTTAAAACTTCTAAGGCCCATAGTTTTTTTGTATAAAAAATCATTCTCTCAAAGTTGTCTTTGCCTTGATGGATTTTGTCTTTTGCTTCTTTTGTTTTCATTAGAATGGAAAGATCTTCTTTGAATTTGCTGAGACATTGTTTTTTTTCTAACCCATTTGTTGTTTCTAATTCGTTCGATTTTTTTAAACAATCGTATTTGGATTTGCAAACATTGTCCAGACCATACAAATCGATGGGACAGGTAGCATAGATGCTTAAATCCGGTTCCTTGCGGCAATAACATCCAAAATAACTTTGGTTTGTTGTCATTTGGATTTTGAATTGTAAGGATTGCAAAAAAGTATTTGGGTTTTGTTTTTGATCCAGAGTCGATCGCAATCGAATTTCAGAAAGGTAATTGGGATCATTCGCACATTCGAAAGGAAACTCCAAACAATAATCGATTAGCTTGTCATTGTCTAAATGCAGAAGTTCGGATTTTGTTTTAGAATCCCATATTTTTGGTTTATAAAAAGGATTCTTTGTTTGGTTATAATCTAGCTCTTTTTTTTCTCTTAATTCTTGAATTTTTTGGGATAGAATTTTCTCATCGATTAAACTGTATTCTCGAAATGCCATGATGGGAAGATCTGGCCCAGTAGTTTTTTCCCTGTCGTTTGCATTTGATATTTAATTTTTCTTTTGAGTTTGGGTCTAAATAGAGTAGATAACCAGTTAGGTGGTATTGGTCGCAATGATAACCAGAAAATAAAGGAATAAAAGATAAATACCAGGTATAATCATGCGATTGGTAAATCCGCAAATCTTCAATGAGATCAAAAGGTTCGTTATTTAAGAATGCGATTCGAAACTCCCCGTTCTCCCAAATACGTATAAGAATGTATGTTTCTAGTAAGCCATTGGAAAAAATTGCCTTTCTGTCGCAAATGTTAGCAAGGAAGGGGAGGCGTTTTGTGGTTTGGTATTCATTCTTTGGAATTTCCACCTGTTGGAAGGTTTGGCGGCCAAGACAACAAAAGAAAATACCAAAAAGGGAAACTAGTAATATTCGATACATAAATAACTCGAAGTTTCGTAAATAGAGACGATTGTTCTTTCGTCTAAAAAATCTATTTTTTTGATTAATTCCGTTTCGTTTCTTTCGCAGATTCGTTTTTTCTTTTTATTTGAATCTATGTTTTCCGATTCATCGATCACAACATCACCCAGTTTGATGATGTTCCCGCGAAAATTCGGTATGGTTTCAAAATTGTTTGTTTTTTCGTTAAAGTGGACTCGGTCGCGGTTCCTTGCGGAATCCGTATTTCCAAATCCATGGAAACTGGAGCCAATGATACAACTTTGAAAAATAAACAGAAATAAGGTGGTGATCCTCTTCATTTGGTTCCGACTGTAAATGAGTAGGGATTATGAATCAACCTTCTTTTAGTATTTTATAGATTATCGAACGGATGCCTTTACCTTTTTAAATTTATTATTTTTGGTATTATTGTAATGTTATAGCGCTTAACAAGAGGTTGGTGTAAGGGGGTGGCAAAATGAATTTTTCCTTATTTTATAATGTGGTTTTAAAATGGGATCTGCACTATGAGGATGATGGTGTTGGAGATTGTGAAGAAGGCTCCTCCTTACTAAGCCTTGTGAGTATGATTTCCGCGCCAGGGATCTGGAGGGCTTGGTCTGCCTTTTGGCAGACGGGAGCGAATGCGGACCCCGAAGGAGCCCGGTCCTTGCAGGTCGGACTCGGGAAAACCTAGGGATCGGAGGCGCCCAAGCAAAGAACATTCGGTTTTTTGGATTCCTTTGGGGACTTGTATTGGATTTTTAGCGAACGGGGAACCAAACAGGTCTTTTTGGAACCTTAAGATTCCTTTCCCCTTGACAATCTGCCCAAATTCCAAATTCTGACAGGGAAGCTTGACAAAGGTGCTTTTGGATGAACAAAACCCAAATCGGGAACCTACTTTTGGTGCTTTTTTTGGGACTGATGGCGGGAGCTGTGGCGGGAGTGGTCCTTGACCGACTTCTTGGCACAACTTATCTCTCTCGGTATTTGTTCGAATCACCAGTATCTCTCGAGCTTTACATAATTAAAGTCGAGTTCCAGCTAACCCCTGCAAGTATCGTTGGTCTTGTAGCGTCTGGATATCTCGCACTAAAAAAGGGGTAACTATGTCAGTAATTTCCATGAAAAGTCTGCTAGAAGCAGGCGTACATTTCGGTCACCAAACACGTCGTTGGAATCCAAAAATGAGCCCGTACGTTTATACGGCTCGTAACGGAATCCACATCATTGACCTTCAAAAAACAGTTCAAAAAACTAAAGAAGCTTACGATGCTTTGAAAAAACTTACCGGTCAAGGTAAGAAAGTTCTTTTTGTAGGAACTAAAAAACAAGCTCGTGGCGCGATTGAAAGAGCAGCACAAGCGTGCAGTATGTACTATGTATCTAACCGTTGGTTAGGTGGTCTACTTACTAACTGGAATACAGTGAAGAAGTCAATTGCTCGTTTGAAAAGACTCGAGCAAATGGAAGAGAACAACTCTTTCGAACAAGAAGCTAGAACTAAAAAAGAAGCACTATCTCTCAAGCGTGAGTTAGAAAAACTCCGCCAAACACTTGGTGGGATTAAAGATATGGCTGTTGTTCCAGAAATTCTTTTTGTGATCGATCCTAAAAAAGAAGAAATTGCAGTCAGTGAAGCAAAAAAACTTGGTTTGAAAGTGTTCGCAGTGATTGATACTAACTGTGATCCAGAACCAATCGATTACCCAATTCCAGGTAACGATGATGCGATTCGTGCGATTTCTCTATTCCTTGATACTATGGCAAATGCTGTACTCGAAGGAACTGGTGGAGAAGTCATTCAAACTAATTTTGCTGAAGATATGGACGCAGAACAACTTGCTCTTGAATACCAAGGTGAGTATGATGAGTCCGGAAAATTCATTATGGACGATGAACTTCCTCCAGTTGCAAAAGATATTCCTTTAGATCCAGAAGCGGCAAAAAAAGCGGCTGAAGCTGCGGCAGCGACACCAACAACAGATGCTCCGGCAGCAACGGCAGAAGAAGTAAAACCGACTACAGAGGTGAAAGAGTAATGGCAGTTAGCTCCGAACAAATTAAAGATCTCCGCGAACGTACAGGCGCGGGGATGATGGATTGCAAAAAAGCCCTCGAAGAAAACGGTGGCGACATTGATAAATCAGTCACTTATTTGAGAGAGAAAGGTTTGGCAAAAGCGGCGAAACGCGCTGGTCGTGAGACTGGTGAAGGTAAAGTCATCGCTTACATCCACGGAACTGGAAAAACAGGAGTTCTTGTTGAACTTAACTGTGAAACTGACTTCGTTGCTAACAACGAAGCGTTTGAAGCTCTTGGAAAAGAAATTGCTCTTCAAATCACTGCGATGAACCCACTTTATGTAAGTGAAGAATCCATTCCTAAGTCAGAAATTGACAGTGAGATGAGTGTTCAAAAAACTCTTCTTGAACAAGAAGGGAAAAAACCAGAACAAATCGAAAAGATCCTTCCTGGTAAAATGAAAAAATACTTTGAAGAGATTTGTCTCATCCACCAAAAATCGATTCGTGACAACTCCAAAACCATCAATGACCTTCTTCAAGAAGCCATTGCGAAATTTGGAGAGAACATTACTGTTGGTAGGTTCTCGAGGTTCCAAGTAGGTGGGAACTAGTCCGCGTTTCAAAAGAATTTTAATCAAACTCTCCGGCGAGGCTCTTGCCGGTGAGGGTGAACTTGGTATTGATACCAATAAAACATTTTCACTTGCCGGTCAAATTAAGGAAGTTCATGACTTAGGTCTCGAAGTTGCCGTAGTTGTTGGTGGTGGAAATATGATCCGTGGCGAAACTTTAGCCAAGTCCGGAATGGACCGAGCGACAGCAGATTACATGGGAATGCTTGGCACCATTATGAATGGTCTCGCCTTACAAGATGCATGTGAAAAACAAGGGATGTTTACCCGAGTTCTTTCGGCCATCGAAATGAAATCTGTTGCAGAACCTTATATCCGTAGACGTGCGGTTCGTCATTTAGAAAAAAATCGTGTTATCATATTTGCTGGTGGGACAGGGAATCCATATTTTACAACGGATACAACTGCCTCGCTTCGTGCTGTGGAAGTAGGATGTGAAGTCATCCTCAAAGCCACAAAAGTGGACGGTGTGTACACTGCGGATCCAAAAAAAGATCCAAGTGCAAAACGTTACTTAGAGGTTTCTTTTATGGAGTCCATTAAACACCGGTTAAAGGTGATGGATTCTACTGCTTTAAGTCTCTGTATGGACAATAATATGCCCATAATTGTTTTTGATATCTTTAAGGCGGGAAATTTAAGGAAACTGATCGATGGGGAACCTATCGGTACGTTAATCTCCAATTCAGAGGAAGTGATTCTAGATGGTAGATGAAATTATAAAATCCATGCAGTCCAAAATGGACAAAACTGTTGATGCTTTGAAAAAAGACTTCGGTACGATCCGTACGGGGAAAGCAAATCCTATGATGGTAGAAGATGTAAGAGTGGACTATTATGGAACACTCACTCCCTTGAACCAACTTGGTAAAATTGCTTGCCCGGAACCTCGTGTGATTCTCATCACTCCTTTTGAAAAAGGAATGTTGAAAGACATTGAAAAAGCAATTTTTGCAGCAAGTCTTGGCCTTACTCCCAATAATGATGGTTCTAGCATTCGTATCAATATCCCTGAGCTAACAGGGGAAAGACGAAAAGAACTCGCGAAAGTTGTGAAACAAAAAGGCGAAGAAAAAAAAGTAGCAATTCGTAACATCCGCCGTGATGCCAACGATGAGTTAAAAAAACACCAGGCAGAAATGTCCCAAGATGAAGCAAAAGGCCACCAAGATAAGATTCAAAAAATTACAGATTCTTATATTGCCAAATTGGGAGAATTGGAAAAGGAAAAAGAAAAAGAGATCACTACTCTTTAATTTCCTATGAAGTTTAATACCATCCCCGCGCACATTGCTGTCATTATGGACGGAAATGGAAGGTGGGCCGAAAGCCAGGGGAAAAAAAGAACCGAAGGCCATAGAGAAGGGGCGAACGCAATCGATCGCCTTTTGGATGTGGCTTTGGAATATAAAATCCCCAACATCTCTCTATATGCTTTCTCTACAGAAAACTGGAAACGCCCCATCACAGAAATCCAAGCCATCTTCGGTTTGTTAGTTGAATTTATTGAAACTAGACTCGACTCAATTCATGAGAAAGGGATTCGTATCCATCACAGTGGTGCGAGAAATAAACTTTCTAAAACTGTTTTAAGTAAAATTGACCATGCTATGGCGGTCACAAAGAAGAACAAAAAACTCACTGCCAATTTTTGTCTGAACTATGGTGGGCACGAAGAGATTTTGAGTAACTTTTCTCGGATTATGGCAGTGCGGAAGTCCAAAAAAGAAACCTTGGACAAACCCATAAGCCCCAAAGAATTTGAAAAATATTTGTATACATCTCCTTTACCACCCGTAGATTTATTGATCAGAACTGCGGGAGAACAAAGGATTTCCAATTTCCTTTTATGGCAGAGTGCGTATGCTGAAATGTATTTTACAAATACACTTTGGCCGGACTTTGGAAGAACCTCTTTGGAGGAAGCCCTTCTTTTTTTTGATTCCCGAAAACGTAAATTTGGTGGTTTGTTATGAGTGAGACAACACTCCGTATCCTATCTGCAATCGTATTAACATTCGTATATGTGTTTATGATCTTCCATAGTTCTTGGTACTATTTGGAGTTCTATGCCTTCGGTTGTGTGACCATCTACTTGGGTTTAAAAGAACTCTATGCATTTTGTAAAAGGGAAGATTCCAAACCTTTCTTTGGAACTGGACTTTTCTTTTCGCTTTTAATTTTTACTGTATACTACATCCAATTTTTAGGAATGCAGTTTGAAGTCACTCCTCCGGCTTTTGTTTTGGAGTTGTCTAAAATTCTCAGAGAAGGGTTCCATCCCATTCCTTTTTTACTCTTCGCTCTTTCCATTACCGTTTGGATTTTGCAAATTCTAAGACGCCCGTTAGACGGCGCTTTGTTTTCGGCGAGTGCGACCATCCTTGGACCGGTTTACTTAGCGATTCCAATCGGACATTTTTTACTCCTTCTCGCATTTCCTTTTGGTGCTTATTATATCTTTTTAGTATCTGTGATTACTTTTATGAGTGATGCCGGTGCTTATTTTGGTGGGCGTTGGTTTGGAAAACATCCTGCCGGACTCAAGATCTCTCCTAAAAAAACTTGGGAAGGGTATGTGACGGGAAATATCACGGCAGTTCTGGGTGTACAAATTCTGAATGTCACTTGGGAACATTTCAGTGGTGTAAAATTACCAGTGGGAATTCTCGAATCGATCCTTGTTGCCTTTGTGGTTTCCGTCATTTCTGTGATGGGAGATTTGGCCGAGTCAGCGATGAAACGCGATGCCAAAATCAAGGATTCCGGAAGTCTGATTCCCGGTCACGGTGGAGTTCTCGATTTAGCGGATGCACTCCTTTTTACCGTCCCTGTAATTTACTATTACTTTCTCTTTAAGGGAATCCTCGGATACTCGGTCTGATTCTCATCCTGAGAACGGTCTAACAGTTACATGGTTGGAGTCTCCGTATTAGGAATTTCTGGTTCTGTTGGTTCTTCCACAGTAAAGGTTTTACGCCAATTTAGAGATTCCTTTTCTTTACGTAGTTTTTCGGTCCATGCGAACCTGGAGCTTGCCAAATCACTGATTGAAGAATTTTCCCCGGAAGTAGTTTCGATCACCGATTCTAAATTAGAGGGAAAGTTGGGATCCAAATACAAATCCACAACCATTCTCTATGGCGAAGATTCTCTTTCTGATTTAGTAAGACTCAATTCCGTGGATGTTGTTGTTACAGCAGTTGTGGGTGCCCGCGGTGTAAAACCTACGATTGCGGCCATTGAAGCTGGGAAAAAAATCGCCATTGCCAATAAAGAAACGCTGGTGACCTTTGGACCACTGATCAACCGTTTGGTGGCAAAACACAATACATTAATGGTTCCTGTCGATTCCGAACACAATGCACTCTTCCAATTGATTGAAAGGGAAAAAAGATCCAATATTCGTGCCATCACCCTCACGGCTTCGGGGGGAAGTTTTCGCACTCTCCCGATCGAAGAATTGGAACATGTGTCCGTAAAACAGGCATTAAACCATCCTACTTGGTCCATGGGTCCAAAAATCACTGTAGATTCAGCAGGCCTGATCAATAAGGGTCTGGAAGTGATTGAAGCTCACTTTTTATTTGGATTTTCTTATGATGAAATTGAAGTGGTGATTCATCCGCAATCTTTAACTCACGGAATCATCGAAACTAGGGACGGGGCTTGCTTGCAATACACAAGCCATCCCGATATGGTTTATCCCATTGCTCATTCTTTATTTTATCCGACACCAACGCCGGAAATGCTCATCGAAAGAAAACCTTCCACTTGGAAAACATTGGAGTTTTTCCCACCAGATCTAGGTCGATATCCCGGTCTTACTCTCGCTTACCAAGCGGGAAGGGCGGGCGGTGCCGCTCCTTCTATATTCAATGCAGCTAATGAAGAAGCAGTGGCATTGTTTTTAGAAGAAAGAATTTCTTTTACCGCCATTCCCAAGTTAATCGAGTCTGCGTTAAACAAGATTTCCAATTCCTTTCCTGATGATTTGGAAGGGTATTTAGAAAAAGATAGGGAATCACGTCATTATATTCAAAAAGAATTTGTGAAAGGGGGAGTGACTATATGATAGTAATGATACTCGGCGCCGTATTCATGTTAGCGGTTTCTATTTTTATCCATGAATTGGGGCACCTCTTGTGTGGAAAATTGGTCGGAGTGGAAGCTCGGATTTTTTCGTTAGGTTATGGAAAGGGGATTTGGAAAAAGAGAATTGGAAAAACCATTTACCAAATCACTGCCATCCCCATTGGGGGATATGTTCTCTTTCGCGGAGATGACTATAGTAAAAACAAAAAACCAAAACAGGGAGATCTACTTTCCACACCACCACTTCGTCGTATGATTCCCGTTCTTGGTGGCCCTTTCGCCAATTTAGTACTCGGTTTTGTTTTGTTATTTATTTTGGAGTTATCGGGTGATAGCCCATCGTCGAACCGAATCTTTATTGAAGATGCTAGTAAAGTATCAAGTCCGGCTTATACTGCGGGTCTTCGTACGGGTGACCAAATTGTTTCCATCAATGGTAAAAAAACAGAAAGTTTTGAAGATATTTTTACTAATGTGAGTTTGACTTCGGGGGATCCCGTGGACGTCTCCTATAAGAGAGATGAAAAGATCACTTCCGTGCAGATTGTACCTAATTTGTATTCAGCAGGAGGTCATCCCACGATTGGAGTGATGCCTTATGGCGAAAGACGAGTAGTCGCTACTTTCACATACGGGGAACAAATCGGCCATTTTGTAGCGAACTTACTCGATCGTGATGATAAGTCCTCGGTTTACTTCCAAGAAAAAATTGAAGAACGAAAAGATGAAATTCCAGAAGAACTCTTAAAACAAAGAGAGATAGCGGAAAGAGAAAAATCCTTACGTAGGCGAGCTCTATCCTATCTGAAAGATGGGGATATGATTTTGCAAGTGGCAGGTGTGGATGTTCATACTGTTCCTGAATTGCAAACGGAGCTTGGAAAACACCAGGGAAAAACAATTCCGGTGGTTGTAGAAAGAAAAACCTACCCACTCCTCACACCTTGGGCCACAGAGACTGTGACCATCCAAATTCCTGTATTAGGTGCTAATGTATTTGAATTTTGGGATATTAGACATCCAAAGTTTGCCGAATTAGGAATTTCTTATTTCCGATTGGATAGTTACGATGCAGAAATTGAAAATCGACTTTCTAATATCAAAATCCAAGACAAAAACTTTGAAAAGGCGGACTCTCTTTCAGAATATCTGAAAAGTAATTCCGGAAGAAAGGATATCTGGATTGGAAACATGAAGTATTCCGCAGATGTCAATTTGAAGCCGATCGGTTTACTCGGATTTCGTGCTTCGATGAAGTTTGAAGCAGAAAAATTACAAAAAGAATCTACAGTATATTCTTCGTTTGTTGGGGCTTCAAACAAAGTCTATGAAAACGTATCCACTACCTTAAAAGGGATTGGGATGTTGTTTTCTGGATTATTGTCTCCCAAAGAAAACCTTTCTGGCCCGATTGGGATTGTACAAATTGCAGGGATTAGTTTGGAATATGGTTGGGTGACCTACCTAGACTTTGTTGCTAAAATTTCCCTTGCCCTTATGGTAATGAATCTATTACCGATTCCAATGGCTGACGGCGGACACATTGTACTTTATGCCTATGAAGCCATAACAGGAAGACCACTTCCAAGAAAGGCCATTGAAGCCATCTTCCGATTGGGATTTTTCTTTCTCATTGGACTTGGTCTTTATGTTTCCTTTAATGATGTGATGCGTATTTTTTAATTTTTGTTTTTACAATTGATCTATAAATTTAAGAGAAATATCGATGAAAGCTAGTTCCTATTTAATTCCTACCGCAAAAGAAGATCCGCAAGATGCTGTGGTAGCATCGCATAAACTGATGATGAGAGCAGGTCTTGTTCGAAAATCTGCGGCAGGTCTTTATTCCTATTTGCCTTTAGGGCTTCGTATCTTAAAAAAAATTGAAGGGATTGTTCGTTCGGAAATGGATCGGGCCGGTGCTTTAGAATTCCAACTTCCGATTTTGACACCCAGTGAAATTTGGAAAGAGTCGGGTCGTTGGGATAAAATGGGTAAAGAGATGTTTCGTTTGAAGGACCGTCATGACAACGAAAGTTGCCTTGGCCCCACTCATGAAGAATCTTTCTGTGTCCTTGTCAAACCCATGGTTCGTTCTTATAAAGACCTTCCGATCAATGTCTATCAAATCCATACAAAGTTTCGAGATGAAATCCGTCCTCGTTTTGGTGTGATTCGCTCTCGTGAATTTACAATGAAGGATGCTTATTCCTTTCATTTGGATGATGAGTCTTTGGACAAAACTTACCAAACGATGCGTAAAACCTATCGAAGGATATTTGCTGGGATGGGACTCGCCACAATCCCTGTGCAAGCGGACTCCGGGAATATGGGTGGATCAGCATCAGAAGAATTTATGGTCGTATCTCCGATTGGAGAAGAGACACTCACGATTTGTCCATCCTGCCAGTATTCCGGAAATATTGAAAAAACTCCAGTGATCCAAAATCCCGAGACCAATAAACAACCGTTTGCTGGTTCGGAGAAGCTCCACACTCCTTCGAAAAAAACCATCACGGAAGTGGCTGAGTTTTTAAAAACAAAGGATGAAAATTTGCTGAAGGCTGTGGCTTTATGGGCAGACGGAACCTATGTCCTTGTCTTTTTAGAAGGGGACCGGGAACTCAATGAAAACAAACTAAAGAATCATTTGGGTTGTAACGAACTAAGACCAATGGGTCCCAAAGAGATGGAAACTCTTGGTTTAGTTCCTGGATTTATTGGCCCTGGTTTTCCGAAATCGGAACAACTGAAGGTGATCATTGATACTCTAATCGATGGGAACTTTGCTTATATTTCTGGAGCTAACGAAGTCGATCACCATACATCTGGAATCCAAATATCCAAATTTTTTAAAGAAGAAGAAATCACTAAAATTGACGTTTCGCAAGCGAAGGTGGGGGATCCTTGTCCGAACTGCGGAACCGGTCTTACTGCTGAAAAAGGAATCGAAGTAGGTCATATCTTTAAGTTAGGCCAAAAGTATTCCAAAGCCTTTGATATTACTGTTCTGAATGATAAGGGTAAAGCCACAACAACAACTATGGGTTGTTATGGGATTGGTGTGAACCGTTGTATGGCCACTGTCATTGAACAGTGTAACGACGACAAAGGAATTTATTGGCCAGTCTCTATTGCTCCATTTACTGTCTGTTTGGTGAGTATTGCAAAAAATCCAGAAGACATCGCTAAAATTGATTCTATTTACCAAGCTTTAGTGGCAGCGGGGATCGAAGTCCTTTGGGATGATCGTGACCTTGGGCCTGGTTTTAAGTTCAAAGATTCTGAACTCATTGGTTTTCCGATTCGTCTCACTTTAGGAAAAGGATTTTTGGAGAAGGGTGAGATTACGATTCTCGATCGCAAATCGATGGTAGAAGAAACGGTTCCTTTTACAACCAATGAAGATTTGGTGGGTAAACTCCAAAAACAAATCCAAAGCCTTCGTGAGTCCCTCATAAAAGCAGTGGAGCAAGTGGGAACATGAACTTCCCCGGATTATTTCTTTAGAATTTAGAGAAGGGATGGAGAAAATTCGGGCTTTGTGATAGAAGGAAGCCATTGGGTGGCGGGTGGTTAACCCCACCCAGTTCAATCAGGGCGGGGATCTATACCTAAAAACCCCCACCCCCCCACCAAGAAGCAGTTTTCATATTCCCCCATTCCCGTATTTTGGGATATATGGGCAAAAACCTACCTGGATATTTTGGTGAATTCGGCGGCCGTTACTCTCCTGAGATTTTAACGGAAGCATTAGAAGAGCTTGAATCCACCTATCAAAAGTTAAAGAAAAGTAAGAAGTTCAAAAAAGAACTCGAATACTATTTACGGAACTATGTCGGAAGACCTAGTCCGCTGACCTATGCCGAACGTCTCACCAAACATTGGGGAGGTGCTCGTGTTTGGCTCAAACGCGAAGATCTAAATCATACTGGTGCTCATAAAATTAATAATGCTATCGGACAGGCGCTCATCGCTCGTTTCATGGGAAAAAAAAGAATCATTGCGGAAACTGGTGCAGGCCAACATGGCCTTGCGACGGCAACTGTGGGTGCTATGTTTGGAATGGAGACTGTTGTCTATATGGGCGCAGTGGATGTACAAAGACAAAACCTCAATGCCAAAAAAATTGAGATGTTAGGTGCTAAAATTCTTCCTGTGACAGCAGGCGAAGCCACTCTCAAAGAAGCAACCAGTGAAGCCATGCGCGACTGGGCCCTCAATGTTTCAACAACTCATTACATTGTTGGTTCGGCAATTGGCCCTCACCCATTCCCTACCATCGTTCGTGATTTACAAGCAGTCATTGGAACGGAAGCAAAGTCACAATTCAAAAAGGAAAATAAAAAACTTCCGACTGCGATTGTTGCCTGTGTGGGTGGAGGATCCAATGCCATTGGAATGTTTCATGCTTTCCTTAAGGACAAACAAGTTGCCATCTACGGAGCCGAAGCTGGTGGTCTTGGTCCAAAACCAGGAGAACACTCCGCTACCTTAACCTATGGAAAAACAGGATTTTTACATGGTACAAAAACCTTAATCATCCAAGATGATTTTGGTCAAATTGTGCCAGCGCATTCTGTTTCTGCGGGACTTGATTATCCGGGAGTGGGACCAGAACATGCTTTCCTTTCTCAGTCAGGAAGAGTGGATTATCGTATGGTGACAGACGAACAAGCATTAGATTGCTTTTTGGAAGTCACTCGTGTGGAAGGAATCATCCCTGCATTGGAAACGGCTCATGCCTTTCATGTCGCTCGAGATGTAGCAAAGGATCTCGGGAAGAAAAAGGATATCATCATTTGTCTTTCCGGTCGGGGTGATAAGGACGTAACGGAAGTTTTACGATTGTTAGGTGAAAGAAGTAAATGAGTAAAATAAAATCACTATTCGAAAGCGGAAAATTTAAGTCCGCTTTTATTCCTTATTTTACCTTAGGTGATCCAAACTATAATGACTCTATCGAATTTGGAAAAACTATTTTAGATAATGGAGCTGATATTTTGGAGTTGGGAATTCCTTTTTCCGATCCCGCGGCCGATGGTCCGGTCATCCAAAGGGCCGCAGCTCGTTCCTTAAAAAATGCGTTTTCCTTTGATGAGCTCTTTCGTGTCACAAAGGCCATTCATGATCACAAACCAGAAACCCCTCTTGTCTATCTTACTTACTTCAATCCGATTTACCATTGTGGGATTACGAAGTTTTTAGAGCGTGCCAAAGAGTCAGGGATCGTTGGACTTGTGATTCCTGATTTGCCATTTGATACCGAGGAAAGTGAGAACCTGTTTCGGGAACTGAAAGCTCGCGATATGGATCGAATCCATTTGATCACTCCGGCCTCAGAAAAAAAGAGAATCCAGGCACTTGCCAAAACATCCTCAGGTTTCATCTACTATGTAACTTCTTTTGGTGTTACGGGGGAAAGACGTGAGTTCTCGGTGGATTTGCAGGAAAGGATTCGGTTTTTGAAGGATACCATCCAATTACCGATTTGTGCTGGGTTTGGAATCTCCACCCCAGACCAAGCCAACCAAATTTCACAGTATTCAGACGGGATTATCATTGGTTCTGCCATCCAAAGGATCATTGAAGAAAACGGGACAGATCGTTCTAAGGTCGTTTCTGCATTGGCGGATTACATTTCTAAGATCAGGGCATCAATTTCCTAAATTTTTTTCCCTTATCTACCAAAAACATTTGAGTCTCTTTAAAAAATCCGGGAAAATGGTCGGAAATTCCCAAACGAATAAAGAGGCTCTATGTCCGACAAAGAATCAAAATCGCTTTCGATTTTGGACTATCTCAGTGTTACCGTTGCCACCCTAGGAACACTCGGTGTAATCATTTCTGTCATTATGACAGGCTGGGAATACGAATTTTCCTTCCTTATCGGAGGTTTGCTTGCCCTTCTTGTTTCCTCTTACTTTGTTTATAAAACCATTTCTAAGGTTTCCAAAGACAAACAGAAGTCAGGTGCCATTTGGTTGTCTTATGTGATCGCCATTTTTATGTATGCGATGGTCAATACCTTCCAACCACTCAAGGATTTGGAAGAAAATTCCGTTTCCACTCGGTTCCAGTTTTTACGTGGATCCAACACCAAAACAGAAAGTGAAGGGGACACAGGTCGTATTGAATACATCCAGTTCCAACCTCCCGCTAAGGCTCGTAAGGATATCAACATCATTGGTATCACAACGGAATCTCTAGAAAAACTGCAAGGAACTTGGCCTTTGCCTTGGAGTTATTACGCCGACATCATTGAAACTTTCAAAGAATCAAATAACATTCTGATGTTCGATATTTTCTTCGTAGATTACAAACCCGGTCAAACAGAAGAGATGGCAACAGCTCTTCAAAAGAACCGGAATGTCCTCTTCGACTTTCCAATGGAAGTTAGTGCGGAATCGAAAGAAGCGGTTCTCAATTTAGAAAAACGAATTGATATCCTTCGAAAATTCCAACTCAAAAAAGTAATCGATGAAAACGATGCAGGAATTTCTTGGGTGAAGTTCCCTCAGCCACCGATTGAACCTATTGCTGAATTGTCAGCTGGTCTCGGTTTTGCGAACGTAAAAAAAGATGAATCTGGTTTGAATCGTAAAATGCCACTCGTGGTAAAGGTGTATAACTCAGGCAGAGACAGAGAAACAGAATATTTCCCATCCATCGACTTACTCATTGTTTGTAAATACTACGGTATTGATGTGCAAAGAGATGTGGAAGTCAATATGGGACATTACATTAAGTTGTCCCGTATCCCTAAAAAAATCATTCGTGAGTTCAACATCAAAGAACGTAAGTTTGAAGAAAGAGATGTGATGCAAGTTCCAAACGAAAAGAGAGAAGTTGTCATTCCTATTGATTGGGAAGGACAAATGGAAATCAACTTCGTGGGCGGAAGATACTCTTTCAAACAAAACGAAATTTTTGAAGTTACAAATGATTGGGATGCTGAGTTACTCGAAGCCAACCAAATCAGTAATAA
>NZ_JAFFPS010000077.1 GCF_016919165.1 Leptospira chreensis | reverse complement strand
AGTATTCAAACAGTTAGTGAAAAAACATAATTTCTTGCATGAGAGCACTATCTCACACCTTTTTGTTTCTTTTTTTATTGAAAGACTTTAGAATTGACATTTCCTTTCGCACTCATGAAATGAACGCGTGATGAATCATCTTTTTCTAATATTCTTTCTTGGTTTCTTTGCTTTCACCAGTTGTAAAAAAGAAAAAGACGAAAGTAATTCACTCTCTGCTTTGGCGACTCGTTTTCTTATCAGAAGTCTTCTTAGTTCTAATATCAATTCCGAACTTCCATCCAACCTCAGTGTTGCGGTTCCCCGTTCCATCCGCAAACCTTCTTCCGGTCTGGGTGCCTCACTTGGTAAAGCAGCTAAAACAAAAAAATTCATTTCCGTCTCCAAAGGGATTGCTCAGGACACTTTTGATTATGGGTTCACGGGCCAAGCCTTCCTAACCGAAGGAACTTCGATTGTTGCTGAAATTCTTCGCGATTCCAAAAGGGATTTGGTTCTCATCAGTGGTGCTTATGGCCTTGCGAAAGCAAGCCCCGGTGTTTGTATTCCTGGCGGAGTTTCCAGTGTAAGCATTACACAGTCTATGGAAAATGAATTCCTAGAAGGAATAGAAAGATTGGGGCTCAGTGCGGAAGAGGCTAGAGGGGAACTTGCCAGTTTACAAAATGAAGGAATTCTACCTTATACCGGACAATCGGTACCGACTCCCGCGATGGTGTACAAATCACTTTCTAATAATGAGTATGATGCTGAGATTTCCTATTCCTTTGCGGATTCCATTGGAACTCCCCAACCATGCCCTACAAATAATAAGTTTCAAAAAAGTTTAAAATTCAAAACAGACAAATCCAAAATTTTTAGTTCCATCACTCGATCTTTAAAGGTATTTGGAATTTCTCTTAGCGTAGAAGCCTCAATCACATATATCACCCAAGAGGGTAAAAAAGACAAAGCCATACTCAATATCAAACAAGTCACCACAACTTCGGGAAGCACAGACAAATCAACGACAAGGTTCACCTTTGAAGAATGTGACAACGATACCAATGCCAACGCAAACAATTGTGTGACACTCAGTTACAGTAACGTTTACGATAATGCTGGGGATAAAATCACAACTTCTGTCAAAGGAAAGTCCAACGATTTTGGTGGCTATGTGACTACGGAGTACATAGACAATACCAATGGTTATGAATACTACTTAGAAGAGACTTATGATGAAAATGGAGAAACGGCTTACTTTGCCGTGGACTATTATGATTTAAATGATAATTCTAACGATGAATATGAAGAACTAGGTTATTTCGATTATGATATTTATGGTGAATTCTATGAATCAGGAGCCAACGCCTACCAATTTGAATGGGATGTATTTGTAGATTTTGCGACCACGCCCCTACCTGCTAACGGGATTGGTGGAGTCGGTTTTACGGAATACGATGCCTATGTGATTATGCCAGCCGGTGTGAACCCGAATATCTATCCAGATGAATACATTGGATGGGGTGAGTATTTTAATAATGTCAACAGTGGTGGGATCGTGTACTATGTAGATTTTTACGGAACAGCAGACCAAGTGGCGACTGCAGTCGTTTGGCGTTACACAATCGATGCCAATGGCAATGAAGTGTATGTTGGTTCACCGACTATCACCAATACGATCATCCAATTGTAAATATAGATAAACCGAAATTTAAATTAGAACCAATCATGTTAAAAACAAAACAAATTCGAAATCTCCTACCGATTCTCTTCCTTTGCCCAAGTATTCTCTTTGCTTCGGAGCCCTTTCATAACATCCAAGGATTTTATGGAGAAAGGGCCGCAGGTCTTGGTGGTGCCTTTACTGCCATCGCCGATGATCCGTCAGGTGCCTATTACAATCCGGCGGGACTTGGATTTACTTATCATGATGGAGTCTCCATCTCCGCCAGCAATTTCAAAGATGTAAAAAGAAGTTATATCAACATCGATACACCGGGTCAGGTTTACAACCAAACCCACCAAGGTTTTGATCCCAACTTCATTGGTTTACTCAAGAATTTTGATCGTTGGAAGTTTGCATTTTCCATTGTCAATACTTACAATTATTCATACAACCGAGTGGACCAAGTTAATTACCCGCTCGTATCCCCTTCCATCAATTCCACGAGGAATTATACAAAAGAAAGATACAACCAACTCCTCGTGGGACCGAGTGCCGCCTATCTACTCACCGACAAACTTTCTGTCGGTGCCACACTCTATTACATGAATGATACCAAAGAAGTATCTAGAACTCAGTTCCAACAGTTTTCCGACCTGAGTTACGTCATGCGCTCCTATGTAGACAACCGCAGAACCTCTGGGATTATGCCGGTGATTGGAATCCAATACCAACCCATCCAAAAAGTTTCCCTAGGACTTAGTTACCGCCGTATCTTTGTTATGGGGGGAAACCGACTGTACAATGAAGTATATGCGGATTCCACAAGAAGGCCTGGTTCTTCAGCTATTGATTTTATTGAAGGAACGGGAGATGGTGCCTCTTCCATTGAAGCAGGGGTTCTCACGCAAAAACCAAGACTCACCACATCCATTCCACAAACTTCCGAGATGCGATTCGGGGTGGCATTTTTTCCTACTTCCCGGTTCCTTGCTTCCTTTGATATGATTTATACAACCGGATATAAATCCCGTAGGAACCAAGATGAAATCAGTGCCTTTGGAAGAAGGGTCACATATACCATCAATGATACAGAAGTTCGTGAATTGACAAGAGCCTCCACAACCAACTTTGCCGCGGGAATGGAATACTACTTAGCAGACACTTTTTCTGTACTCGGTGGAATTTATACAAATGAACCCAATACCAAACCAATTTCTTGGACAGAGTCTGCCGTAGATTTATACTTACAAAATGCGCATGGAAACCAAGTGCAGGTAAATTCGGGTGACAATAGTCTGATTTACAAAGCACCTAGGTCTGGGAACAACCCAAGAAATGAATATTCACGAAATAAGGGTCTCAGTTTAGGATTCTCTTGGGTGACTTCGAAATCCTCTGTCTCTGTGACTTACATTCGTGAGGTGGGAAATGGGAATTCAAGGATCGATCCGAACTCCCTCTCGCAATCTTTCGAATACAGCGCCCACTCGATTTATATTATGGTAAGTTCCAGAAACTAACCAGAGAAAGAATCATTGGAAGGAGTTTTGGATTTAGGCTAAAATCCCAATTCTTTAATTTTATTAAGAATTGGGATTTGTGGTAAAGAATTCCTTCGCATCTTCGTATCCATGTTGTAAAAGAAGTTCCGCCTGTTCCTTTTTAAAATTCAAAATACTACCGAGACCTAACATTCGTTTGGGTGCAATGACAGAGATTTTTGCATTTTTGAATTGGGTGCGAAGCCCGAGTAAAAAATTCTCAACCGGAGTGAGACCTTTCATCACTGTTTTTCTATATTCCAATCCTTGTTCCACACTTCTGTAAGAACCAAGAAGATATAATTCAAACAATCTTTCTAAAGCTTCATCTTTGGTTTCTGGTGCTTCCATCATAGGCACTCCCCCCACAGGCGAAAGTAGAACCACAACAATCTCGGAAGCTTCATGTGTGAGTGCCGGAAGGATGGGTGTGTTTGCCATGACCCCTCCATCCCAATACGGTTCTCCATCAATGATCTGCCAAGGAAAGACCATGGGAATGGCAGAGGAGGCAAGGATATGTTCAATCCGAAGATTAGGATTATCAAAGAACTTCAGTTCCGAAGTGAGAATATTCACAGCAGAAATAATCACTTTGGTTTTGGATTCGTTTAAGGTAGTAAAGTCTAGGTTTTCATGGATGAATTTTTTTAAAGGATAGGTTTCCACAAGGGGATAGTATTTTCTTCGAAAGAGTCCTTTTAACATATTCCAAATCGAATAACGCATAATGTTTTTTTGGTTTAGACGTAACCATAACTCGGACAACCGACTGGAATTCATTCCCGAACCAATCGCACAGGCATTGATGGCACCAACGGATGTCCCACAAATGATGTCTGGTTTCCAATGGATCTCTTCTAAATACCGCAAAACACCCGCTTGGTAGGCACCCCGAGCTCCACCCCCGGATAAAACTAGGGCTCTTTTTTTTCCCATCCTATTTCCCTCCCGAAAAAATATCTCGACCCGTTACATATCTTTCCTTCCACCACTTTTCATTTAAGGACTGAATCACAACCCCACGGCTTGTAGAAGCATGGATAAAATTTCCATTCTCCAAAACCATCCCCACATGAGTGATCTTACTTGTATTTGGTGATGCCGAGAAAAATACTAAATTCCCGATTTGTTGTTTTTCCCTGGTGACGGACTTCCCAATTTGTGCTTGGTCTCTGGCAGATCTAGGAATCGTTTTTTCGTTCATTCCAATTTTAGAATCTGTAAGGATGGATTTGGTTAAGCCCGAACAATCCACTCCGCGCCGAGAATACCCACCATAAAGATAGGGAGTTCCAATCCAAGGACGGCCCACTGGATCCACTAGCTTACGTTTGTCTTTTTCTCCAGTAGCGGTTGGAGGATGGGAATTTTGTTCCTGTAAAAAAATAAGGTTCGGATCCAGTTTCGGACGTTCTTTTGTCACCCACTCACCCTGTTCATTCCAAACAATCTCGGTGCGTCTTTCTGATTTTTGGAAATTCTCTTTCGAAGAATTAAGAGAAAGGATTTGGATGGTATCGGTTTTTATCGTCTCCCAATCCTTCGCATCGATCTTTTTGCCTTCAGTTAGATACCAATCATTTAGAAATTTATTTTTTTTCTCATCACTTAGAGTTTGGATTTGTTTAGGAAGAAGAGACTCCAACCTTCCGAGAGTGGCATTTTGATTTTCTTCTTTTTTTCTAGATAAAACAAGAAGCCTTCCTGCTACAAGAACGGAAGCCCCACTCCACTGTTTGGATTTAGAGATTCGTAAGAGATCCAAAACGGTTTCCTCTGGGATTTTGGAAAGAGACATTTCCTTAAAGAATTTTCCTAAATACGGGATGTCTTTTTTGTTCGGTTTGGCTGTGATAAAATAAGGAATGAGTTCTTCTGTTTCTTGCCAAGTGAGTCCGTAGTCATGCAAAATGACAAACCTTTCGACGTCTTCTGCGAACTCAGTTGCCGGCATGGATTCAAAAGCGGCCCATACACGGAGAGATTGCACAATTTCTTTGACTGCCGTTTCATTGGCCCGATCACCCAAACGTTTTCGGATTTCATTACGGATGAGAAGAGTTTCTTGTTTGTTATAAACGGAGGCAACTAACGAATCTAAGTTTTGTGCAGTGAGGGAACTTACTACAACCAAAAAGAGAAAAAAACCAAACAAAGGCAGACGAACCATGTGAAATACAAACATAGTTTGTATGATAGTCTATTATTTCTAATGTAAAGTAGGATTTAGAAATTTCTCTCGGCTACGATTGATTTTATCGATCGAAGAAACATAACCCAGTTCAATCAGACGTTCATAAGCAAACCAATCCAAAAGCCCAAAGTTATTGGTAGGAATTTGTAAAAACAAATCTGATATCTTTTCTGTTTGGCGGATCCGGTCCCTGCTTGAGGCAAGGATGGAACGAATGATGATATCGCCAATCGGCGGAAACTTGGGTCTAAGGATTTCATTAAAATTGATTAGGTTTGTGATTTGTGTGAGAGGGTTTGTCATCACCCCGGGATTTGTTTTATCAAAGTAAGCACAAAGCTCCTTATCTTGGTCAGGATAAATATCGCCAAATACATCCACTGAGATGACTTTTCCCACACCTCTTTCTTTTAAAGTAATCCCAGGCACATTATCCAAAACTCCTCCATCCACATAAACCACTCCATCATCAATGAAAGGTGGAACAACGCCCGGAATGGAGGTACTCGCTCGGATTGCTTTCCATAAATCCCCTCGATCATGAACATGAATTTCGGAATGAGAGAGATCGGTAGAGATGGCATAATAAGGAATCCATAAATCTTCGATTTGGATGGAACCAAAAAATTGACGGATGGCCTCTGTGTATTTTTTACCGGTAGTGAGAGAAAGGATAGGAACCGTATATTCGTTTAACAAGTCTTTGGAGACCCAGAATGCTTTTGCTTTTTCTTTACTACTGGCACTCGTTTCTCCCTTAGCAATGAGAGCTGCAAAGATAGAACCAGCACTTGTACCCGATACCATATCAATAGGAATTTGGTTTTCTTCTAAGGCAGAGAGAACCCCCAAATGAGCAAAACCTTTCGCACCACCCCCACCGAGAGAAAGCCCAATCGACTTCCCCAATAACCCACGCCCCAATCGTTCCCAAGTATCAAGCCTATCGGCATGTACATGAAAGTGACGACGATACTTTCTTTTTTGTAAATGGCGAATGGTACCGGGAACCACAGTCACTGGATCCGGTTGGACAAGGACTAAAACTTGTGGTCTGTCCTTAAATTGTTTGGGATCCAAAAGAGATTCTAAAGGAATACAATTCGGATCGGCATTTGCTTCTTTGATAAATAAAATAGAATCGGATTGGCGAAGGGCTCGTTTCACCCAAGGAGTGATGGAGCTCTGATCTTCTAATCGATAAAATACAAAATCAAACTCGGCTTCCAGTTGGGAAAAAAAACGAATGATCCAAGTTTCTTTTTCCGACTCCTCTAACGCCTGCATATCGCTCGTTCGTTCTAAAAAGAACTTTTCATCCACAACACAAAATGACCCATACCTAAGTAAAACAAGACCGATCTTATGGATGATTTCATCTAAGGTATCTTTCGGAATGTCACTTAAGATGGAGAAGGTGCGAGAAACGGGAACAAAACCCTTACTCTCTGTTTTGGCATGAGCCAACCGGGAAGCGATGATTTTGGTAATTTGCAATAGACTGTCGGGGTATTTTAGAAGGATGGATAAAGCCAAATCTCGTGGAACCCGAATGAGTTCGGAATCGCGAATGGCCTTCACTGTAGCGGAACGTTTTTCGCCGGTAAACAAACTGAGTTCTCCAATAATGTCCAGTCGTTTGAATTCCCCGATGTCACGAATGGATCCGTCCGCTGCGCGCTTTTCGTATCGCAGTTTTCCCGCAGCCAAAATGTACAAATCGTTCCCATCCGAATTTTCCTCAAATAACACCTCTCCCCCGGCTAAAAATTCCCTCACTGTGCTTTCCTTCATTTCGCGAAGTACAGTATGAGGTAAACTTTTAAAGAGATCTGCCAAAGTCAGGTACTGAGCCAGGGCTTGGTGTTTCGAGATTCGAATTCGTTTCACTCCTTTTGTTTACTCGGTAAATTCAAAAAACTCAACATCCTTTTCTGTTTTAAGGTGAGAACATGACCGAGCCTTTTCGGGGATTTACTTACGGGAAATGGTGGAAAGAAAAGAGTTCTCGCCATCCAGATGGATTCCTAGATTTTGGAAGCGGGACGAAATAGGATGATTGCAAGTTTACGCGGAAAATTGATTCAATTGGAAATGGACCATCTTGTTCTGGATGTGGCAGGTGTTGGTTATGAAGTCCATATTCCTTTTCCTTTGCATTTAGAATGTAAGGACAAAATGCAAGCAGAGATCTTCTTACATATCTTTCATTCCATTACGGATAGAGGGGAACGTCTTTTTGGATTTTCTACAAGAAAGGACAGAGAACTTTTCCAACTCATCAAATCACTTCATGGGATTGGTGAACTCACTGCTCTAAAAATCCTATCCTTTTTCCATGCCGATGATTTGTATAAAATCGCAAAAGAAGATGATAGAAAAACTTTGGAAAAAATTCCCAAGGTCAAAGGCAAAACCTCAGAAAAGATTCTTTTTGAAATCAAACAAAACTTAAAAAAATTAGAAATGTTTTTGAATGATGAATCGACAAAAACAGATTCAGAAGATAGAGAAAGTGACCTGGCAACCCTTGCCCTCATCCAACTCGGTTTTGATGAGAAAACTGCCACCAAACAAGTGACAGATGCAAGAAAACTAAATCCTAATTACACGGCTTCCGAAATTGTCAAACAAGTGATTACGGGAACTCGGTAGGTCAAAACATACGGAGGAGATACCATTTCCCCTCTGTTTTCATAAAACTCGGATTGATCAAATACCGTTCGAGTTTGGGATTTTCTGCAAAACGAAACCGCACTTCCACTTCTTCACTCGAGCCCGCATAAAAATCCACCCAGACTTGTTTTGCTGAAAGGAAAACATCGCGAACGGTTAGGTTCCCCACACTTCCCTTCTTCTCATCTAATTTCTTAGAATCAAAGTAGTAAACTTGGAAGTATCCATTGGGATCGCCTAAGTCTTTTTTGACTTCTGCATAAGTCCAATACCCTTTGGCATCCACATACAAACCCTTTTCCGGATGGATGAGGCTTGGCAGGTGAGAAAAGGAACGCGCGCAAAGATCCGCTAGTAATACTTTTAATTCCGCAAGCAGATAGGTTTCATCGAATTTAGAAAGAGAAGTTCCATACACAACTCCCTTTGTCAAAGGAATGGGACAACCAACATCTTTAACATTGGCATCAGAAGGAGAGTTAGATTCACCAGATGGTGATTTTTCATTCGTGAGTTGGCAAGCGAAACTAAAACCAGATAAAAAACAAATTATAAAAAAACTAAAGAATTTATAAAGAGAGTACATCACATCGTTTTGTTGAGAAGGTCCTCAAACAAATCCCCACTGTACATCTCCAAAGCTCCGTTACTCGCCGCGATGATTTTTTTTCCCGCTTCGGTAACATCAAAGTTACCAATCACATAACCCCTAGTCGCACCTAACTCTTCCATTTGATTTGTCATCTCTCGTAAGAATACATCGGAGACTTTGGCATCCTTCCATTTACGAACTCGGAATAATGCTCGTTTGTTGACATCTTCTTTGGAGGAAGCCAGTAAATTCACACCATCGGCTTCTGGATTGGACATTTCTTTGGTCACCCGGTAACCCATACTCATCACCATACGAGTGGCTTGGTTTTTGAAATTGGTCCCAGGAAGGCTGATAAACTTTTCAAATTTATCGAGTCCGAGCATATCCAGTTTGGAAGTTAGTTTTTTTCCCCCATCATCCACCATACCTTTGATATTGAATGGTTTGGAAGAACGCATCCCACTCAGTTCAAAGTATCTAGAGTTGGGAAATAAATTCACAGAAAGTAAATTTAGTTCGCGAGTGAGATCATATTCATGGGTTAAAGATTCCACAGTTCCCGTTTGGCGTTCCAATCGGTATTTTAAATTGGCAAGAGCCACAACATCAGGATCATCGAGTCTCTCTGCTTCCGCTTCAATCAAATATTCAGAAGCATCATCGAGCCTACCCATATACACGGTGATCATTGCAAAGTGAATGCTACATTCAATGATTTCGCTTTGCCATGCGTTGAGTCTTGCCATCTCCAAACACAACCTTCCATACTTCAATGCTTCTGGAAAATTTTGCATGAGGATTGCTTCTGTCATTAAAAACTGAAAGAGAGTGAACCGAACAAACTCGTCTTCGATCTGTTCGCTGATAGCCACAGCGGTTTTCACAGCATCTTTGTGTTTGTTTTCACGAGAGAGAGAAAGGGCGTATAAAAAACCAGAGACAGGAGACTTTTCTAATTTGTATGCCTTTTCAAAATAATCTCTTTCCTTTCCTCCACCCGTCACACCGGAGATCACCCCACGAGCGATAAAGTAAGAAGAGAGGTTGATTTTTTCTTCTGGGACTCTCGAGAAGAAGTGTTCGGCAATTTTGAATTCTTTTTGTCCGAGGGCCATAAATCCCAACCGGAGGCAGGCGATCGGATTGGAACGATCCGCCTGGAGGGTGTCCAAATAGTGAAAGAAGGCCTCTTCAAAAAAATCTTTGTTATAATAAATATCTGCAATTCGGTTCGAAACCGTTACGGAATCGATTTCTTTTGTGTACCGATTGTTCTTTTTAATGATTTCGAGGTGTTTGGCTTCGTTTAGGGGGTCATTCTCCATGGCGTAGATCTTGGCCATGACATAGTGCCCATAGGGGTTTTGGTGGTCTTCTTCGAGTTTTTCACGCACCAAAGCCCGAGCATCCAGGAAGTTCCCTAAAGTGGCGAGGCTTAGCGCCTTAGCATAACTATCCCGTCTCTGCCCGACAATGAAGGTCAAGAGAAACCCGAGCATAATGACTGCTGCTCCCACAAAGATAAAAAATGCCAAATTCGATTACTTCCTATTTTCCTATTTTAGTTGGTAAAAAAGAGTCTTACGTCAATTCTGTCCTGGAAGTGATACAACTCACCTACATTTCGTTTGCTCTTCGCCTTCTCTTCCGGGATCGACTCTATTCGGTGGCCTATGGCCTCGTCGGAGCCCTGGTTTTTACATTCTTCTTACTCGCGATCAGAATTCACTTCCATTTGTATTCGGGAGTGTCCCTTACTAGTATCGTTTCCTTTGACCAATCTCCGCAGATTCTTTTTTATTCAACAAGCTTTGCGCTCATGGCTCTCTTTTTCTTCCATTGCCTACACGGGCTTGGTGACATTGGTGTGATGATGGCCATTGGGGGAAACCGACTCGGTTGTATTTGGCTACATTCCTTGTCCTTATTTTTCCTATTTCTTCCCAGTTTCCTACTGGCTATCATTATCAACTTAGGAAACCTAAATCCACCGGCAGACTTTGGTTTTCTCCAAGAACTCAAATCCATTTTTTCTTGTTTGGTTCTCTTTATTGCCCTCGGACTTTCGGTATCGGTTCCCACCATTGGAATCAGTTCTTACATTGATCCTTACAAATCAATCCGGAGACAAAAATAATGTTACTCCGAGTACACAACCTCACCAAACGATTTGGAAAAGACGAAGCAGTGAGTTCGGTCAGCTTCGATGTGAACCAAGGGGACTATGTTGCCATCATTGGTCCTTCCGGATCAGGCAAAACCACTTTACTTTCGATGCTCACAGGAATGCTTTCTCCGTCTGAAGGGGACATCCTTTATGACCAAACCAAACTTTCCCAAATTTCCAAACAAGAACTTGCGGAAATTCGAGCCCGGGACTTAGGCCTGGTATTTCAGTTTTCCGAACTTGTGGGAAACCTGACCATCAAAGAAAATATCCTTCTTCCGGCCCTATTCACTCGTAAGTTCTCGAATGATGACTACATTCGGAAATGCGATTATTTGATCGAACATTTAAAGTTAGGTGACATACAAAATTCACTTCCGAGAACTTTATCTGGGGGCCAAATCCAAAAGGCCGCTATCGCAAGATCCCTTATCAACGATCCGGCCATCCTTTTTGCGGACGAACCGTCCGGAGACCTAGATCCCGAAAATAGTTATCTGGTCCAACTCCTTCTCAATGAGTATAACAAACGAAACCATTCCATTATTCTTGTCACACACGATATGAAACTTGCCTTCGATGCCCAAACCGTTTATGAAATGAAAAACGGGAAATTCGACCAAGTCATCAAGGGAGAATGAGTTTTGCGTAAGGCAATTGGCGTGGATATCGGTGGAGGAAGCATTCGTGCGAGCCTTTTCGATGAAACTGGGAAAGAACTCGAATCCTTTGTTTCCCCCACCCCGGAACACCTAGACAACCAAAGTTTTCTTAAGATCCTACAAGATACCATTCGTCCCCTCGCCAAATCTGGGATCGGAATTGGTGTGGGCTCGCCTGGTCCCTTGGACAATGAACGCGGGGTGATGATCTCGAGCGCCAATCTCCAAGGGTTAAAAAACCTTCCGATCAAAAAGTCACTCGTTGACGAATTCTCTCTTCCCGTTTGGTATGAGAATGATGCCAACTGCGCTGCCTTAGGCGAAGCCTATTTTGGAACTTATAAAGATACGGAATCACAACTCACCATCACCTTAGGAACTGGTGTGGGTGGCGGATTTGTAAACCAGGGCATTTTGTATTCAGGATACCTCGGCAATGCCATTGAAATTGGTCACACCACGTCTGTGATTGGGGGAGCCCTTTGCGGATGCGGAGTTCGGGGATGTGTAGAAAGTTACTTTTCCACTCGCGGCTTTCTTGGTCGTTACGAGGAAAAATCAAACCGAAGGCTAAGCCATGCGGAAGAATTTTTCCAATTGGTGCGAGAAAAGGATGCGGTTGCCATGGAAATTTTAGAATTTGGAACCTTGGCATTGGCCCATGCGGTTCGTGGTGCGGTTCATTTACTCAATCCGGAAGCTGTAGTCTTTGTCGGTGGGATCACAAAATCCTATGACCTCTTTGGTAAAACCCTGGAAACGGAAATCCGATCCACCATATTCCCCGTGTTAAACGAAAGATTAAAAATTGGTTCGGGGGCCAGTCTCTCTGGCGCCTTAGGTGCTGCATCCCTTGTATTTTCTAAGGAGAAAGTATAAAATGGAAAATTGTCTTTTCTGTAAAATTGCGAGTGGAGAAATCCAAAGTAAAAAAGCATATGAATCCAAAAACATATTAGCGTTTCATGATATTACTCCCCAAGCCCCCTTTCATGTCCTCATCATTCCCAAAGTCCATATTTCTAGTATGAACCAAATTGGAGATCTGGACCCTGAGATCTTAAAAGAGATTTTGCAAACCATTCCCCAAATTGCGGAACAAAATGGAATCGCAGAAAAAGGATACCGGGTTGTAAACAACTGTGGAAATTTTGGCGGACAAACGGTAAACCACATCCACTTTCATCTGCTAGGTGGTCGCCATATGCAGTGGCCACCAGGTTAAAAAGGACAATATGAGAAAATTAATATTTGGAATTTTTGTTTCAGGAATTGCGATTTATTTCCTTTCCAAAAACTTTGATCTTGCTGAATTCGAACGATTGGAAGGGAAAATCAATTGGTGGATTTTCCCCTTACTCTTTTTATCTAACCTCTGGGCTTTTGTTCCCTTTTCCATTCGTTGGTATTATCTTTTAGAAAAAAAAATAAGTTTTTCTAAAGCATTCACAACTTCCATTATCGGTGTGGGCCTCAATATGGTTCTCCCGGCAAGAGGAGGCGATTTGGTGCGTCTTATCATGAACAAACGGGATACAGAACTCCCACTCACCCATCTTTTCAGTCGGATCTTTTTAGAAAAGGTAATGGATTTGGGTTCTGTTGTCATCATTGGTGCAACCGCCCTATTTTATATGGGACTAGGGCAATCCAAAAATTTAAACCTTCTCCTCATCTCCACTCTTGTGATTTTCGGAATGATAGTGGGACTCGTTCTTGTTCGTTATTTTTTAGAACCCTTACGCGGACTTGCCAAAAAACTATTTGGAATCATCGGCAAACATAGTTTATATGAAGATAAGTTAGACCACCATTTAGTAGAGTTTTCTTCCTTTTTAAAAGGTGATAAATTACTGAGGCCCGTTCTCTATTCCATTCCTACCTGGATCCTCGGTTATGCGGTTTCGTATTACTTGGCAGGCAAACTCATTGGTATGCCCATTCAATTTCCAGAAGCCCTACTCTTTATGTTTCTCGGTGGGATGGGTGTTGCGATTCCTTCCGCACCTTCTGGGATTGGTGTGTTTCATGCAGCCATCATCTCTGGATTTATTATCGTAGGTCGAGATCCCGGCGAAGGTCTTGTGTATGCCACGGTTGTCCACCTAACACAGTTTATCATCACAACAAGCCTTGCTCTTGTTGCTTATTTGTATTGGAGATGGACCCACGAAAACCCAAAACCCGAATGAAAAACAATTTTCGTCTGAGGTCCTTTGGAAAAATGTGGTGAAGGTAACATTATATTTTTGTAAAAATAAAATACAGGAGAGTGATTCATGTCACGCCCATTTAAAGTTTTAGGAATCCAACAAGTTGCAATCGGTGGTGAGTCCAAAGAAAAGTTATCCAAGTTTTGGGTAGATGTTATGGGCCTCACAAAAGTTTCAGATTATAAAAGTGAAAAAGAAAACGTAGATGAGGACATTTTGTCCATGGGCAATGGCCCTTTCAAAGTTGAAATTGACCTTATGCAACCCATTGATCCCAACAAAAGCCCCAAAGTTCACGATCCCAAACTCAACCACATTGGGCTTTGGATTGATAAACTAGAAGAATGTGTGGACTACCTAACCAAACAAGGAGTTCGTTTCACACCAGGTGGGATCAGAAAGGGTGCTGCAGGCTATAACGTTTGTTTCATCCATCCCAAAGGCAATGAAGAGTTTCCTCTTTGTAGCGAAGGTGTACTTGTGGAACTCGTACAAGCTCCCGAAGATGTGATCAAAGCCCTAGGGTAGATTGCATAACAATAGTTCAATGGGCGTTCCCAATGAGTAGGTAAATCCGAATCCTTTAATCAAAGGGTCGGGCTACTCTGGGGTGCGCTTTTCGCTCCCGTCCTTCGGACCTTACGCCCGCCGTATCCCTAACGCAAAAAACTTAAGGAGTTACGGCAAAACTGCCATCCCAGTTTTTTTCGGGAGGATTTTTTAGAAATTCTTTGCACCGATCCCTATAAAATTCACTCAGAGGATCTTTTTTGATACGGTCAAATGCAAACATAGCTTTCTCAAACTCTCTCTGTTTGTAAAATGCAAGTGCATTTTCAAAATCCTGTTTCCATTGAAGTTTTAAACTCTTTTCTTCTTCATTTAAGAAACACATCACCTCATAGATTTTGATACTACTGGTTTTTCCTTTAACAATGACTGTGTCAACTTCCCTTGCCAAAATTTGATTTGTTGAAATTTCTGTATGTAATTCATCGTACGTCGCACTAGAAATTAAAATAGGGCATTTATAAATTTTTGTTAAACTTTCGATTCGTGAAGAGAGATTGACATTATCACCGATGACAGTATAGTCGATTCGCTTTTCAGATCCTATATTCCCTGCAACCACCTCACCTGTATGAATCCCAATACCAATTTCAATGGGTTCATTTAACTCAGAATGGCTTAGATTGAAAGACTTCATGGCCTCTTGCATGAAGATTGCTGTTTTTACAGCACGTATGGCATCATCATCATTTTGAATGGGAGCTCCAAACACTGTCATGATCGCATCTCCAATAAATTTATCAATGGTTCCTTTGAAACGAAAGATGATCTCAGTCATCACGGATAAATAGGCATTCAAAATGGAAACCACTGAATTTGCATCTAATCGTTCCGAAATTGTTGTAAAGGAACGAATGTCAGAAAAAAGGATGGTTACCTTTCTTACCACTCCACCTGGCTCAATGTTTACATTTTTTTTATACAACTCATCCACCAGTTGGGGAGGAAGGTATCTTTCCATCATTCTTTTTGTATTCGCTTCCTCCATCATCTTTCGGCTAGCAGCGGTAATGGAATATCCAATGAGCAAGAGCAACACTAGATTCAAAAGCATGGGAATAATATTTTCTGCATCCCCATTGTTATAATAAGTAGTTACCCCAATAAACAAAGAAACGGAAAGAACAGAGGAATAAATGACACCCGATTTAGAGTAACGCAATAGATTTAATAAAAAAGGAAATATAGAAGCAACGAGGGCAACCCAATAAATCAATTGGCCACCTTTGGGAATCGTCGGTTCAAAAACCAACATAACGGCAATAATAGAGTAATCAAATGTAATCGCCAAAAACTTGATGGAATCGTGATAGAATTTATTGATTAGTAAAATAACAAAGATTCCAGAAACCAAAAACACAAAACAATCCATTAGGACAGTGCGTAATTCTGGTCTAATTTCAGTATACTCGATCAATCCAAGGTAAGCAAAAGTATCAATGAACAAATGGAATGAAAAAATTCCTAACCTGACAATCGCGACCGTCCTTTCATTTTTAAAAGCACGTTCCCGCAAAATATTGTCAATGACTGAGTTTTTCATAGTTTATTTTTTGCTGCTGTTTAGTTCCCACTCAAGCAAAAAAATGATAGATTTGGATTAGGAAAATCATCTAAACTAGAATGTATGGAAGAGAACCAAAAACTTAAATTTATCAAAACCAATTTTTGGAAAAAGGTCAAAGAAACAGGTAAAAAAATTCCCTTCTTAAAAGATGTGGTGGCGATGTATTACTGTTTAATGGATGAAAACACATCCCTATCGGCCAAAACATCAATCGCTTTGGCTTTAGTTTATTTCATTTCCCCGATCGATGCTATCCCCGACGTGATTTTAGCTTTGGGTTTTACAGATGATGCGGGTGTGATTGCCACAACCCTACTCATCATCAAATCCCAATTAAAACCAGAACACTACACAAAAGCCAATGAATCCCTTTCGACCTAACCCTTTCGCAAAAGTTTAGAAAAGGAAATCTTGGAAAACATATGTTTGAAATCCTCTTTAATCCTGTATAAAACGGGAACAAAGATAAGAGTCACACCGGTAGCAAAAAACAATCCCCAACCAAAAGCGAGTGATAGCGGTTGCACAAACGGATCCAATGTCGGAATCCCATATGCACTCGGCACAAGGCCAATCACCGTACTGATGGTAGTTAGAAAGATCGGTCGCAAACGAATGGCACCACCGTTGATGATGGCTTCTTCAATCGACATCCCTTGCATTCGTAATTCCTCAATAAAAGTAATGAGAATGAGAGTGTTTGCCACAATGGAACCACTGAGAGCCACAATGGCAAGAGTACTCATAAAACTAAGAGGCATTCCATGGGTCATGAGGGCAAAAAGAACTCCCACAATTCCGAAGGGAATGGATCCAATGATGACAGTGGTGGTTCCTACCGAGTTAAAAAACACGATAAAAATTCCAAAGATCACAGCAACGGCAAGTAACATAGAGATTCCTAAGTCACGAAACGACTTACCCGCATCCTCTTGTTCTCCACCAAAGATCACCGAATACGCGTTTGCTGCATATTTATCGACGTTCACTAGATTTTTCAATTGTCGGTTCACAAAAAGAGATGTTGTTTTATCTGTGTCGACAGAGGCTTCCAGACGCACGACACGTTGCAAATCTTGGCGGTTGATCATCGAGTAGTCCCTATCTTTTTCAAAATAAGCAACTTGGTTTAAAGGGATCAACCTTCTATTTTTATTTTCTACTTTTACTAAATTCAAACTAGATACAGAATGTCTTTCTGCTTCAGGAAAACGAACGAGGATATTGATTTTATCTTCGCCTTTGCTGATCGTCGAAGCTACCTCACCGTTAAAGGCAGTCCGCACCGAACGGGCAATGTCTCTGGCACTCACATCCGTTCTACCAGCAATTTCATCTTTGACAAAGAATCGGTATTCTTCCTTACCAAGCTCCAAATCAATACGAATGTCAGAAACTCCATCCATTTTTTTTAGTTCTTTGATATAAAGGTCAGCAATCTCTTGGATCACATCAAAGTCAGCACCACGGATTTCTAAACTCACAGGTTTTCCTACAGGTGGCCCTTTAATCCTTGCATTCACATCATAAATCATTTCTTTGGGAAAATTTCCTGAGGCTTTGTTTTCCGCAATGTACTCACGAATTTTTTTCACAAGAACTCTTGCATCTTCCCATTCTTTTCTGTCCGCTGCTGTCACTAGCTTCATCGTTAGGTGAGACCGGTGAACCTCTTGTCCTGGTTTCGGATCGGTAATCGGATTTTCATGAATCCCGATCCGACTGCGTAAATGGATAAAGTCTTTCCCTGCCATTTTAGTCACAACAGGTTCCATTTTTTCAATGATCTCTAAATTCTTTTGAAGAGTGGTTCCAATCGGCATCCAAACTTTGATTTCGATATCTTCTTCACTTCCTGAAGGAAACATCACAAAAGGTAAAAATCTACCCGCAAGGAATAAGGTGAAGAAAAAGATAAATGTAAAAATCGAAAGAACAAAAATCCTATGTTTTAGAGCGAAAGTCATGGTTCGTTTGTAACCAGAAATAACGTATCCGAATGCCCCTTCTTTCTCTTCGATGGATTCGTTCTTTTTAATTTTCCCTTGGAAGGTTTTTGGTAAAAACTTGTTCAACCAGTTTGGTAAAAACACAAGAGCAAACAAAAGAGAACTCGCAAGAGTAATGAGCACCACTGCCGGAATTCCCAAAATGAATTTTCCAATCACCCCACTCATAAACAAAAGAGGGAAAAATGCTGCGGAAATCACAAGAAAGGATACAAGGAGGGGAACCAAAACATCTTTAAATGTTTGTAAGATGGCATCCCTTCTCTCCATCCCTTCCTGCATCAACCGGTAGGTATTCTCAGCCACAACGATGGAGTTATCCACCATCATACCAAGAACCATAACCATTCCAAAAATTGTAATGGTGTTGATGGTAAATCCAAACTGTTTCAAAAAGATAAAGGAGATAAGAAAGATAAATATGATGGCAACGCTAATCATAATACTCAGTCTCATACCCAAAATAAAGATAAGAGAAAGTAATACTAAAACGAGGCCCGTTTCAAAATTCAAAATTAAGTCACCGAGTTGGCGACGAACATCCTTACTTTTATCATCATAGATTTTGGTTTTCACTTCCGGGAAGTTTCCTTCCATGGAAGTTACTAAAGTTTTCACCGTATCTGCTGTGGTGATGATATCGGCTTGGTCGGTTTTCCAAACTCTTAAGATGATACTGTTTTCACCATTTAACTTTTCGTAGGTTTTTTCTTCTTCAAAACCATCCACCACTTTTGCGATGTCTTTTAACACGGTCGCAAAACCAAACTCATTTCCAAGAATAGGAACAAGAAGCATATCCTTTGCTTCTTCAAAATCTCCACGAGTCCGTAAAAGATATTCTGTTCCATTCACCTTCAACCTTCCCGAAGGAATGTTGATATTTCTAGAACCAAGGGCGTTGAGGACGGAATTGAGTCCCACTTCCTTTGTATTTAAGGCATGAGGATTGACTTCCACAAGAAACTCACGGTTTCGATAACCAATCTTTTCAATCTCTGCAATTTCTTTGATTTGGAAAAACCGATCTTCAAATGCTTTCGCTGTATCACGTAACTTACGATAGTCGGAAATCGCATCTTTAGAATCTTCTTTTAAGGAAAGTGCAAGACTGATCACCTCTTGTTTTTCCGTGGTAATTTCTCTTACCTTTGGTTTTTGTGCATTGTCAGGAAGGCGAACCGAATCCACAGCATCTTTGATATCATCCAAAACTTTTTTTGTATTTTTGGTTCCTTCCACAATGAAGACCATAATTACACTGACGTTTTCTAAATTATAACTTCGGATTTTATCAATTTTTGCGACCGCTCTGAGTTTCTTTTCAATCGGTATGGCAACCAAACGTTCAATCTCTTCGGGAGTGGCACCAGGTAATGGTGCTTCAATGACAATTTTATCGAGGGCCACGTTTGGGAAAGCTTCCCTATGCATAGAAAGCAAACGGGAAAGTCCAATCAAAACGAATAGGACTAAAATGAACTGAATGATAAGTGTTTTATCGGTTATAAATTTGGCAATGTTCTGCATCCGCTACTTCCCAAAAAGTGAATCTAAAGACAAAAAAGTTGACTAACTGGTCAGTTTTTATTCCGACATAGGGAAGACAACAGATTTTGCCCGGGAAAAGCGGATTTCTAAGTGTTATAGTTTGAACTGATAGGCAATTTCCTTCATATCCTCTGCGGCCTGGGTCAATTCCTGGGAACTATCGGCTGTTTGGACAGAGGCATCACTGATTTGGTTGGTTCCTGAGTTAATTTCCCCTAGAGCTAAGGCATTTTGATTCATGGCGTCCGAAACGGAAAGGATGGCCTGGTGGACTTCTGTGATGCTAGAGCTAATCTCCCGAGAAAGAGTGAAGGTTCGTTTGGCGAGTTTGTTGATTTCCTCGGATTGGGCCCGGTACTGTCTACCGGAGGATGCCACTTCTTCGTAGTCAGGAATGACTTTTTCTGTAATCATACCGAGGAGTTCTTTGACTGAGTCTACCATTTCCATCATTGCTTTTTCGAGTTTTTTATTTAGCTCCACAATCTTCTTTACTGTATCTTGGGACTTTCCAGCCAAATTGGACACTTCTGTTGCCACAACAGCAAACCCACGACCATGTTCCCCTGCCCTTGCCGCTTCGATCGCTGCATTTAACGAGAGCAAATTGGTCTGATCTCCAATTTCAGAAATCATACTGGCAAGTTCGCGGATTTCTTTAATGGCTTCTGCATCCTTCACTGCATTTTGGATTTTTGTATTGATGGTTTCAAATAAAGATCTGGCTTCGCTCAGTGATTTCCCTGCGAAGGTTTCCAACTGACCTGCTTTTAACTCAATGTTTTCTGCACCCTTAGAAACAAGTTCCATTTCATCACCGAGTAAACTCAATGTTTCCATCATCGAATTTGATTGGGAGGATATCTCTTCTGCTGATGCCGAAACATTTTCCGCACTGGCTGACAACTCTTGTACAGAGGATGCAATTTCTTCCATAGTGGCAGAAGAATCAGATGCCAAAGAAGAAAGATGACCACTTTTTACTGTCAGTGACTCAGACAAAGATTGGATTTTTTTTACGATCGAAATTAGATTCTTTCGCATCTTTTCCAAACTATTGGCCATCCCACCAATTTCGTCTTTTCTCTCCAATTGGTTTTTGGGAACTTCCACCGTCAGTTCGTTATGCGAAATCCGAGTCATGAGAACTGATGCTTCCCTTAAAGCATTGGTTACTTTTGTAAGGATATAACCCATACCAAAAGAAACAAAAACAACAGAGAATACAATACTCAAAATGGTAAAAAAGGAAATGGAGTCAAGGGACTTGGTCATAGCCGCAACAGGAACTCTGTAGATCACACGCCAAGGTACAGAATGTAACTTGTACACACCATAAAGGCAATCATTACCTAAATGGTTCTTACCTCGGAAAATAAAAACATCTTCCTTGGACTCGGCTATTTTTCCGGCAATCCCTTCTGGAAAGGCAATTTTTATATCTTTATTTAACAAATTAATATCGGCTGCGAGTTTGATTTCTCCACCACCGTCAATAAGCCAACTTTCTCCGCTGAATTGGTCCATTTGTGTGAACTGTTTGGAGGCATTGGACACATCAATCCCGATAGAGCTAATGAAAACGGGTTTCCCATTTTCAATCGCAACCCCATTCAAAAAAATGGCATAGGACTTATATTCAGCCGTATAATCCATGTTAATGACCATTTCTTTACCGGAAGCGACTAGATCAAAAAACCAAGAGTCGTCAGGATCATTGGCACGTAAGGTATCAATTTTATCTGCTTTTTGATTGAAGTAGTTTTTTGTGAGTGGGTTGATCACGCCTAAGTACGTAATGTAACTTAGTTTTTCCTTGTAGGCAGTGAGACTTTTGAACAAATTGTCCGACCTTTCCCCCTTCGGTTCTCCTGACTTTGCCCAAATTTTACTATTCTCGTCTGAAACAATTAAGGTGGCGGTTTCTTTCGCACGCTCCAAGATAGAATCAATGGATGAGGACTTGGATTCTAAAATTTTTAGAATATCAAAACTTTCTAATTTGGAAATGATCGTACTTCTACCAACGTAATAACTTAAGAAACCAGTCAAACTGGCCGAGAGCGCGACAGATAATACGGTAAGCAGTAATAATTTTGTACGTAATGAATCTGGTTCCCATTTCAATTTCATTGAAGTTCTTTCCTTATTAAAACAAAAATCCGAATCTTGTTTGCAAATCTGCTACAAGAGTATAGAGTGTCATAACATTTATGACCCCTACACCTCAAGGAAAAAAGCGTATCTCCTGGAAAGTTTATACTCTCTTCATGATGAGTCTCTTCCTCCTGCCTGTCCTTGGTTTGGTGGCGGCGCCCAAAAAGAAACCTCTCCCAAGGTCTACTGAAATCCCTAAGGAAATACAAACTCCCGACGCGAAACCAACGGAGGGAGAACCAAAAGAATCAACTCCCCCTAGCGCCCTGGAATACAAAATCACAGGTATGTTTAAAACAGACTTTGCTTATGCGAACAACTCCGTTCTTTCCTTCGGATTTGATAACTTAGTGGCTCCCACAATGGCCAAACGCCAAGTGCAAGCCCGCGACTCAGAATCACGTTCAGGAATTTATCCTACGAGTTCCTTACTCGGAGCAGAAATTTCTTACGGAGCCAAACTCAAAGGAGTTTTTGAAGCCGACTTTGTGGACGTATCCAAAAGTTCAGCTGGTCCAGAAACCAAACCCCGAGTCCGCCAAATCTATTTTAAGTACACTCCGAACCCTTCGTTTGAAATCTTTTTAGGTAGAACTTGGGATATGTTTGCCGGTGTTTTTCCCCACTCCTTTAACTCCAGTGCCTTTATGTCGGCAACAGGAAACGTAGGATGGCAAAGAGAACAATTGGGGGCTTGGTATAAATTAGGAAAGTTTAAATTCGGAACTGCGATCGGAACCACTGGGTTTCACAATGACCCCCAAGTCAAAATCAATGTAGAACGAAATTCCATGCCAACGATTGCCGTTAGAATCGATTGGTTTCCCACAACAAATCTAATGTTCACTACATCCGCCCTTGGTGCCAAACTAAAAGTAAGCGATCCTTATACGGATGGTACTCGGGATGGAAGTTATTTACATTATGATCCCAGTCGCCAGGATCCGAATGCCACCCCCATATCGGGACTTTTACAAAAAGAATCCAACCAAAGAACGAACCTTGCCGCTGGTGGTGTTTCCTTTGGATTCACTTGGAAATGGGGACCCCTCGAATCCAAAGGAGAAATCACTTACGGAGCCAATTTAAATTCAGTAACGGCTTCTGGAATTTCTCCATTCCAATCCACAACTTATGGAAATGAAATCACTGACAGCCAATGGGGTTTTTTATCGGGAGGATATTTCACCGATGCCAAAGCCAGCACAAGAACCAAATACAATTCCCCGAGAGAGGTCACCGGTTTCTTAAGTTTCAACTACGAAGTCACCAAACAATTTGGAATCGGAATTCATGGGGGTGTCTCCCGAGTGATCAATCCCGAAGTACTTGTGGGAGCCGACTACAACCAACTCACCATAAGTCGGTCCGATAGTTTCCAATGGACATCTAACCCCCGTGTGATGGGAGCCCTGCGAGAAAACCATGATTATGGATTTAGAATGTATTATGATCCTGACGAAAGGGTTCGTTTTTTCATCCAAACCGATTTGTTCCGAACCTTTTATAAAGATGTAGACCGGTATTCCGGACAATCTGCACAGATTGCCAGTTACGATCCTGTGACTGGTGCCGGCGAACTTCGAGATCCGGGAAATAAATATGTGCGGGCTTCCGCTTTGGGTGAGGCCTATTCGGTTCGGCTCGGTGGCCTATTCCGATTTGATCCTTAAAGGTTTTTAAGGTTCCAACCATTTAAGAAGTGTTTGTTTTAAATTCTCTTTTTGGACTGGTTTACTGATATAATCATTCATTCCAATTTCGAGGCATTTTTCTTTTTCTCCTGCAATGATCCCGGCCGTCACCGCAATGATGGGTAGGGTTTTTCCATGGGGAAGTTTTCGGATTTCTTTTGTGGCATCATAACCATTCATAATCGGCATTTGAATGTCCATAAGGATGAGAGAAGGTGTTTCTTCTTGGAATACCAAAATGGCCTCTTCCCCATTTTGAGCTTCCAAAATCTTCACTTCCGGGAGGATTCGTTTGATAAAGTTCTTCATAAGCCCAAGGTTTACTGGATTGTCTTCCACCACTAAAATTTTGGAAGTCTCACCCAGAGAAGAACGACTCTGGTCTCCCTCCTTCAATCCTTTAGCCTCCGACTCCACCGGTTTTAATTCAGGGTCAAATTCAGGAATCCTCAGTTGGATATCAAAATAGAATTCACTTCCCTCATTCAATTTACTTTTTAATTGTAAATCGGATTTCATAAGTGCGAGAAGTTGTTTACAAATGGCAAGACCAAGTCCTGTTCCACCAAACTTCCGTGTGGTGGAAAAATCTTCCTGAGTAAAGGAATCAAATATTTTTTCCTGGCTATCTTTTGCGATTCCAATCCCTGTATCCTTAACAGTAATCCTGACCTTTACTTGTTTTGGATCCTCTAGTTCCAGTCGTTTTACGTTACATTCTACATAACCAGACTCAGTAAATTTGATCGAGTTCCCAAGTAAGTTCAAAATCACTTGGCGTAACCGATTGGAATCAAACATAAGAAGTGTAGGGATGTTTTCATCAATATGAAATTGAATGTCGAGGCCTTTGATGATGGCTTGGATATTCATAATTTTGATAGCTTCCAATACCAATTTTTTAAGATTGTATGGTTCTTCCGCCAATTGTAACTTCCCCGCTTCTGCTTTAGAAAAATCTAATATATCATTTACAATGTTAAGAAGTGCATGAGCTGACTGTTTGACAATTTGTGCGTATTCACTATAGGAAGAATTTTCCAATGTTTCCGCCAGTAAGTCCGAATAACCAATGATACCGTTTAAGGGAGTACGAATTTCATGACTCATATTCGCTAAAAATTCCGACTTGGCACTGTATGCTTTTTCTGCAAATTCTTTGGCGATTTTAAGTTCCAACCTGGTCTCATAGGCATCTGAAATATCACGAGTGAACATAAGTATCCCACCAATCCCACCACCCAGTTGGTTCCAAGGACGAATTTCCCATTGGAGCACTTGGTCTTTGTTCCAACCCGGGGGTCTCCATACATCCTCATCTCGTTTTAAAACTTCACCACGTAACCCTCGTGCATGGATGTCTTTCCATTCAGGACCAATATTTGGAAATATTTCATAATGGCCTTTTCCAATGATTTCTTCCTTGGTAAATGGAATTTTATAATCTTCAATCCAACGTTGGCTAAGAGCCACATACCGCATCTCTTGGTCTAACATGGCAACGGCGGCCGGGGCATGTTCCACAAAAGACCACAAAATCGAAGTTTGTGCGGCAAGGGCCATTTCCCATTTTTTACGTTCATTGATATCTTGGATGATTCCGTAGATTTTTACAACTTTACCATCTTCATACTCAGCACGTCCAATGGTTCGAACCCAAGTTTGGTTTCCTTTGGCAGTGACCATTTCCAGTTCTAAATCGTATTCCTTTCCTTCTTTTAAAAGTAAAGCGACGGCACTGGAGATCCTACGTTTACTTTCTTCCGAATGGTAAAATTCAATTCCCCCTTCCACACTAGGAATAAAATCATCTTCTACTTCATGGATTCTTTTGGTGACATTGGTCCAACTGGCTTTGTTGGTTTTGAGATCCAAATCCCAACCACCAATTTTTGCAAGCCCTGCCACTTGGTCGAGGAGTCGGGATATGTTTTGTAACTCCAGCTCTGCTTGTAAAGATTCAGAGATATCTAAGATTTGAGAGAGGTAATAGACAGGGTTTCCTAAATGGTCTCGAATGATGGACTTGTTTAACAAAGCCCAAATCAATCGTTTGTCTTTTGTGATATAACGTTTTTTTATTTGAAAACTTTGGATCGAACCTCGATTGAGTTTTTCCAAAAAAGAAAGTTCTAATTTTAAATCTTCTGGATGGGTAATATCCGATATGGATTTCGTTTTTAATTCGCTCGCTGAAAATCCAAGCCACTGGCAAAAGATAGGATTGACCTCAATCACTTCTCCATGAGGATTTTCAATCTCCATTCCAATACTAGAACTACGAAAGGATGAGGAAAATAAATCACGAGAAAGTTCTGTCGATTGTAGAATATGGGGATTTGTATTGTTTGGAGATTCCATAGTGGTATCCAAAACAATCAGAATGAAGTTTTTACCAGACTCTGTAAAATCCTTCAAATGCATCCGAAAGGGAAATCCTGCGCTATTACTCGGATCAAAACAAATACGACCAAGAATGGACCCTGAGCTACCAAGATCCGTATCCAAACGAATCCCTGAGTTAGTAAGAATGCATTCTGCCGGAAAGGATTGGTCTTCAACCATTCCCATCGACTTGGACGCAACGGGACTTGGGTATACGATTCCTATCGATGTATCCCATACCAAAAATCCATGTAGGCCTGTGGACAATATAAGATCACATAACTCTCGTTTGCCTGAAATCAATGAAATTGGATTCATTCCGATATTATAGACCTTTCATTCACTGCCTAAATTCGACGAAAGAAAAGAAACAAAATTGATTAGAGTCAATGAAAACTAATCAAATTTAAATTCGAGACATCTCTTTGTTAAAAGAACGTAATTTTGTTTTCCTTAATTCATTTGGCAAGCGGTAAATAAACTGAGAAAACTGTATTTCCTGGAACACTTTGAAATTCAAGTCTTCCTTTTTGTTTTTCCACAATATCCTTTGATATAGGTAACCCAAGTCCACTTCCTTCTCCTTTGTCTCTCGTTGTAAAAAAGGGCATAAAAATACTCTCTTTTTGATCATCGGGAATTCCTTTCCCATTATCTGTGACTGAGACTTGGATTTCCTCCTCGCTGAACTTTGTTACTTTTACATGGACGATCCCCTTCCCCGGTTTGGCTGCTTGGATAGCATTTAAAATCAAATGAGTCCAAACTAGTTTCATGGCAGATTCGGATACTTTCGATTCTAAAGAATCATCAATTTCTGTTTTGAGGATTAGGCCTTCTGAAAAGAACTGGTTGTATAATAATAACACATCACGAATGTTTTCTCCCACCCGTACCTTTTCATTCAGTCGGTCTAAATACGGCTCTGATATTTGTTGGAAGGTCGAGATGATTTTTTCAGTGCGATTGATTCCATTGGAGATTAATAAATTTGCTTTTTCCATGGTTTTATATTTCAACCAAAGAAAAACAAATTCCCACTCCGCGTTGAGTTCTAATGCCAATCCTTCAAAACTTTTATGATCGATTCCTAAATCGATACACCTTTCGGCTAAAAAATCCAATTCCTCTTTGGGTAAAAAATGAAACAATGTATAGATAACATCATAGTCATCGCGTTTTTGTTTTCTATTACGCTCGATAAAAAGAAATTCAGTTTCTTTTTCTTTCCAAAGGGGCTCCTTACGCTTTAAAAAAGTAAACTCTTCCGAAAACAAATATTCGTTCATGGCTTTTATCCCTGCCAGAGGATTGTTTATTTCATGGGCCACATTGGATGCAAGAGTTCCTAAAGTAACCAATCGATCATTCTTAAGTAAAGTTGTTTCTCTTAAATTAATTTCTTCAGCTAACCGTTGGTTGTTGTTTTCTAATATATCTAAAAGAAATGATACAAGCCTCACTAAACAGTATGTGATAGCCATCAACAAAATGATTTTTAATATTTCTATGGTGAGGACAATTTTTCCCGGTGTTTGAGCTTCCAACCTGTATTGTGTGAACACGGCAGTTCCTTTCGCGATTGCAATCCCAAGCCCACCTATATAACTCAAAATGACTAAAATTCCCATTAGTGTGGAAAACCGACGGTTCAAATAAAAAGCAATGTAGAGTTGGTAGAAAAAAAAGATGGTAAAAAAAACAGAATTTTGGATGGGAATGGCCGCAAATTCTTTTGGATAACTATGGATGGCTAAATAAAATCCAGCGACAATGGCCAAAAAATCAAAAGACAAAAAGAAGGTAAACAACCCATTGCCAGAATCAAAACTTTCTTTTTTTTTCACATAAAGATACCCAAAGAGGGAAGTCAGTAAAAAATAAAAAGATAAAACTCCTGCTACCAAAAAGGTGGGTTTTCCAAAATTCAGCATCGTTGCTATGAACGCAATCCACCCAATGACCATCCGAATGGAGATCAATATCCTGAGTCCCTGTGACTTCATCTGGACAGTAAATTCTTTGAGTAGTGTTACGGAGGTGATCATAGAACAGTCCAATCATTACAAAGAAAGATTTTAGAAAATCAACTCAATTCTATATTAGAGCCGTTTGACAGCTTGCCCCAATCCGCAAATCTTGACCTTGGTTCCTACTATGAAACAAACAAAAATAGCAATCATTGGTGCAGGTGGTCTCACCGGCAAAGAACTCACAAAACTCATCGCCCACCATCCGGGTTTTGAGTTAGTTCATGTCACATCCAACCAAGTAGATGGAAAACATATCCGTGAAGTTTTTCCTGATCTAAGCCATCTACCGGATTTAAAGTTTCAAAAACACGAGGCTCCGGTTCCCAAAGATGCCGGCATTGTTCTTGCCACTCCGAATGAAGTCTCCCTCGAGAAAGCCCCGCAATTTTTAAAAGAAGGTCGCAAGGTCATTGATCTTTCAGGAACCTTTAGGCTTCACAACCAAACCAAATTTGAAAAGGCGTATCAATTTCCTCATACAGAATTTGGACTGATGAACCAAGTGGTCTTTGGTCTACCGGAACTCTTTCGCGAAAAACTAAAAAATGCTAACTTTGTTTCGAATCCAGGTTGTTATGCGACCTCTGCCATTCTCCCCATTGCCCTTCTTGGAAATTTGAGAAAAGAAATCCAAGGCCCAGTGATTGTTGATGCCAAATCAGGTGTGAGTGGTGCCGGAGGTAGGACCGAAGAAATCAAATTTGCTTATACGCATGTATATGAAAATTTTAGAGCTTACAAAATCCTTACCCACCAACATGAACCGGAAATGGAAGAATATGGATTTGTAGGTTCGGAGGAAAAGGAAATTCATTTCACTCCCCACTTACTTCCCATCTACAGAGGAATCCTTGCCACAATTTACTTAAACTTTCCCAAAGGCATTGATCCAAAAATTGTAGAAGAAAAATTTCAAGTCGCAGCATCCAAAGAACCTTTCCTTCGTTTGTATTCCTCTCCAGAAGAAGTAGAAATCAGAAAAGTACAAAATACAAACTTCTTGGATCTGGGATTTCGTATCAAAGGAAACACTCTCGTCATCGTTTCTGCACTCGACAATCTAGTGAAAGGGGCGGCAGGACAGGCCTTACAGAATTTGAATTTGATGTATGGATATCCTGAAACGGAAGGACTTGTTACCCTTTAATCCCGACCAAACACTCGTTACTGGAGCATTCGAAGGAGAAATAAATATCCTTCGTGCTTCGGGAAAGTTTCCACACGTAGAAGTGATGGGGATTGGAAATTTAGAAGCTGCTGTCAATTTATCCGATTATCTTTTCCGAAACAAAGAGATAAGGCATATTGTTTTTTTTGGATCTTGTGGTGCTTACGAATGGACAGGAATCCCCATAAAGTCGGTTGTATCACCAAACCTAGTCTATACGAAAGAACTAGCCCACTCATTAAAAATTGCCAAACAAATTCCTGAAGCACAAGAGTTTTATGGAATGATTGCAGACAACCGGTTTCGGACCGTACGTTGTAATGCCCCCACAACGATCACACTGGCGGAACTCAAAACCCCACCGGACGCATCCTTTCTGAGATTAGAAGTTGAAAATTTGGAACTCTTTGGAATCACAAAAGTCGCAGCAAAGTTTTCTCTTTCGGTCACTGCCTATTTAGCCGTAACCAATATCGTAGGACCCAATGGATCGACCGACTGGGCTAAGAATTGGAAAGAGCTTTCCCATTCTTTACAAAACCAATTTTTGGAAAAGCTTGTGAATTTTCCTTCTGAACTAATTTCGTAAAAACTCCAAAATAAAAGTTAATTTGAATCGGCAAGCACTCGAGAAACGACCGGTTCTTCTAACACTCGTTTCACCCAATCACCGACCTTCGTAGGGACTTTAACTTCCATAAGTTCGATTTGTCTGATAAAGGGGGCATATAAAATTTCTAAAAAACCAAACCTGTTTTCATGTAGGTAATCATTGGATTCCAGAATCCCTTCCAAAATATCAAAATGCCTTCCGATCCGTTTTAAGGAATCTTTCATTCGATTTGTATCCCATTTTTCTTCGGGGACAAATTTCTTGGCAAAGTAGACGATACTTCCCGGAAAACAAAACTCTGATTCACAACGTTGGATGGCCTGGTTGAGAAGGGCTCCCTTTTGGATCTCCTTTGAGAAAAAGGGAGAATCGAAGGAATGTTTCTCTTCCAAATAACGGATGATAGCCTGGGACTCCGCAAGAAAAAAACCATCATCCACAAGCACAGGAACTTTCCCATAAGGGTTGATTTGGATAAAAGGTTTCTTTCGATTTTCTAATTTTTCTAAAGCAATGGTGAGAGTTTCATAAGGAAGATTTCTATATTGCAAATAAATATGAACCCGTTTGCTAAAAGGGGAACGGGGATTGGAATACAATTGGTACATTTAAGACTTCTCCCAAGTTTTTGAAATCATAATCGTTTTTATTTTTCTTTCAATTAATAAGGAAACCAAAGTATCCCTTCTCGTTTTAATTTTTCAATGGCATACCGGTCTGTCATTCCAGCGATATAATCACAAATCACTCGCATCCTTCCCTCTTCTTCTTCTCTATTCCGATACGACTCCGGGATGGATTCCGGATGGGATTCAAAATGTTTGAAGAGTAAAAAAATCGTTTCTTTTCCTCTTTCACTCATCCTGGATACTTCCGGATGGCGGTAGAGTTTTCCAAACAAATAGGATTTGAGTTCATGAAATTCGACCTGGAATTCCTCAGAAAATTGTACCAGTTTCGTTTGGTTCTGGAAGGCAAGAGAGACATCCTCTCTAGTCTGAATGGAATGTTTTTGTAAACGGTTTTCGATACTATCAATCAAATCAGAAACCATTAAATTAAGCAAAATCCGACCCGCCGAACGAGAAACAGAATCTTTATCCGAGGGATTTGTTTTAGGAAGAAAATCTTCCAATCGTTTCCAAACTTTTAATTCTTTCACATCGGAAAGCCGTAACAATCCACTTTCTAATCCATCTTCCAAATCATGGGCGCTATAAGTAATTTCATCCGAACTATCCACCACCATCGCTTCTAACGAAGGACCACTATCTCGCCGAACATCGAATAGGTCTGATTTTTCGTAATCCCCGCCATGTTTCATGATCCCAAGTAAGGTTTCCCCACAGAGATTGAGACCTGGAAACTCAGGATATCTACGTTCTAATTTCTGAACCACACGTAACGATTGTTTGTTGTGCTCAAACCCACCCTTCCCTCGCATGAGTTCTGCTAGTGCCTCTTGACCGGCATGACCAAAGGGAGAGTGGCCTAGATCATGTGCGAGAGCTATCGTTTCACTTAAGTCTTCATTGAGTCCAAGGACTTTGGAGATGGTTTTGGAAATCCCGGCTACCTCTAAGGTATGTGTGAGTCGATTGCGAAAATGATCTCCTTCCGAATAAACAAAAACTTGGGTTTTGTATTCCAATCGTTTGAATGCGTGGGAATGAATGATACGATCGCGGTCTCTTTGAAAGGGAAGGCGGTAAGGATGTTCCAGTTCACTGTACTCGCGGTCCCCCGGATTTCTACTCCTGACAGCATAGGGAGCAAGGATTTTTTCTTCATCGTCTAGGAGCTCATTTCTCCCTTTCTTCATAAATCACTTTCCTTTTTGAACGAAACCATAAAATCAGTATAAATCCCTCATGGACTTTCTACAAACTCTAGTTTCCATTTTTATGCAATACGGTTATTTTGCCGTTTTTGGAATTCTGATCCTTTGTGGATTTGGTCTTCCGGTTCCTGAAGACATTTCCCTGACTGCAGGTGGCGTCATTTCAGGCCTTGGTTATGCCAATGTCCATATCATGTTCCTTGTGGGGATGGCCGGTGTTCTCATCGGAGACAGCTTTGTATTTTGGCTCGGAAGTTATTACGGGGAAAAAGCACTCACACTTCCCGTTCTCCGCACTGTCCTCCATCCCGAGAGGTTTGACAAGGTTCGCGAACAATTCAAGAAATACGGTCGCTGGGTTGTTTTCTTTGGTCGATTTATGCCAGGACTGCGGATGCCCATATTCTTTACCGCGGGCACTTCCAAACAAATCAGTTTCATTCGTTTTGTATTTACCGATGGATTTGCTGCCCTAATTTCTGTTCCCATTTGGGTGTATTTAGGGTATTACGGGGCCCATAATTTTGACCAACTTATGGGTTGGGTTCGGAATGGACAAACCATCATTCTAGTTCTCGTTGGCCTCGCCATATTGGTGGCTGCCTTCTATTGGTGGCGGAGGAAAAACAGAGAAGCTCGAGGGCAAAAATGAACACAGTTTCTTTTTTATTCCGCGCCTTTTCTCTGGTGATCCTGAGTTTTTTAGGTCTCGGCTGCACCAATTACTCGACTACGGCTGCCGTCCAGGCACCCCCCACCTTAATTTCCATTACCAATAACGGAAATTCCAACTTTACCATCAAAGTTAGGGCCCAAAACCCAGAATTCATCTTCCAGGGATACCGGCTTTACTCCGGTGCCACAGAAACTTTGGCCCAGAACCCGACAGATCTCAATGTGGGAGCTCAATGTGTTTTGGCCTCATCCACGATTGTCCAACCCATCGAATACACCTTTGAAATCGATCCTTCTGAGAATCCGAATACCAGCGGGGTATCTTGCCGAATTTTTACCACCCTCACACCGGGAACCTACATTGCTATGCGTACCCTAGGCCTCTCGGTCAATCTACAGAATAGCACGAGTTCGTTTAAGGTTTCCATTTCCTCAAATACTCTTATTGTCCCTTAAAATAAAACTTTCTTGCATTTAAGTCAAATGCGTGTATTTTTTTCCGGAATCATGGGAAATCTTTGTGCTTTTTTTAGAATTTATCTAAATTTTAGCAACAAAGCCTTCCCAAGAGGATACAAATAGAAAGGGATTCAGGTCCCAAATATCTTTTGGAGGATGATACAAAATGTACCAAACGAAACATTGGTCAAAAATCGCAATGGCAGCACTCGTACTCGTTTCTGTTGTTGCTTGCGGAAAATCAAGACAAGTGAAAATCTCTGACTTAAATGTAGAGAGAGCAACAGCTCCAGCAAAACTTCCTGCTGACATAGAAAAACTATGGAAGAACAGACAAAACGAACAAGACCTAAGACAAGCACTTGTTGGTTTAGAAAAATTTGCACTTGAGAATCCTCAATATGCAGATGTGAAAGTTCTACTCTGCCGTGGAAATTATCTTTTGAGTGATGGACACCTTTGGTTGAAACTCAATGGTGAATCTGAAAATGACGACAAAGTAAAAGAAGAATCCATTCAATTTTACGATGCTGCCGTGACTTGGTGTGAAGCCGCGCTTGCTCTCAACGCAAAGTTCAGAGACAAAGTAGTCAAAGAAAAACTAGAGATTGAAAAATCTTTGGATGTTCTTGGTCCTCAAGACATTGATGCTCTCTATTGGAGATATGCATCTCTTGCAAAATGGTCTCGTTTAGTTGGATTCACTACTCTCCTTTCTAACCGTTCCAAATTCTCTGCTATGATCAACCGAGTGAAAGAAATCGAAAAATCAACCGGTAAAGAATATTTTTACGCAGCAACACTTCGATATGACGCAGCAAGTAACGCTCTTTCTCCTACAGGAGACAAAAAATTAGCGGATAAATACTTCGAAGAAGCGATTGCAAAACATCCAAACTATTTTGCCGTTCGAGTTTTATATGCCGAAAGTCGCCTCAAAGGAAACGAAGACAAATTCAAAAAACAATTAGATTTCGTTTTGAAAGGCAAACCAGCATCCCTTCCTGAAATCGAAGCGGATCAAATCGTAGAACAACGAAAAGCCAAAAAATTACTCGACGAACTTTAGTCATTACTAGGAGAACTAGATGTTTTTAAGACAATTAAAGTATTTAGTTTGCGTAAGTATTTCCCTCACGATCAGTGGGGGTTTACTTGCTCAAACAACAGTTAAACTGGCAACAGTTGCACCGGAGGGATCTCCGTGGGCCAACGAACTTGCTAAAATCAAAAAGAAAATTGAATCAGAATCACAAGGCCAAATTAAATTTAAAATTTATCCCGGTGGGCAAATGGGTGGAGAGAACGAAATTCTCCAACAAGTCATCCGTGGAAAACTACAAGGTGCAGGTCTCACAGCAGGAGCTCTCGCCAATACAGTTAAAGAACTTAACGTATTAGAGATTCCTTATTTATTCAACTCTTATGCACAAGCGGACTGTGTCCTTGATGACCACTTACAAGAAGATTTTCGTAAACTTTTCGAAGCAAAAGGCCTAATCTTTGTTACTTGGGCAGAAAATGGATATCGTTCTATCGGAACAAAATCCACTCCTATCAAAACTCCAGACGACCTAAAAGGAATCAAAATCAGAATCCAAGAATCTCCAGTTCATATTGCTTATTGGAAACAATTGGGTGTGAGTGGAATTCCTATTGCGATTCCAGAAGTTCTTCCCTCCCTCCAAACGGGTGTGGTAGAAGGTTTTGACAACACTCCTCTTTTCACTTTAGCAGCAGAATGGCAAACAGCTATCAAATATTTCACATTGACTCGCCATATCTACCAACCAGCGGCAATTCTTTATTCGAAAAAGTTTTGGGATACTCTAAACGACGAACAAAAGAAAACGCTTATGGGTGAAGGAAACAAACTCGCTCCAGGGGCTAGACAAGCCGTTCGTTCCATCGAAAAAAACATGATTGCTACTTTGAAAAAAGCAGACGTGATTGTTTACGAACCTTCTAACTCTGATTTAGCGGGATTCAAATCAGCGGCAGCCGCTGTTTCAGGACAAGTCATTGGTAAAATTGGTGGTCAATCCAAACAAATCTTCGACAAAATCCAAAAAGCCAAAGCAGCTTGCGGCGGATAAGTTAAGGAAGGATATAGATAAATGAAATTCGTCGAACGAATTCTAAACACCTTGAGTTTCGGCGAGAAATGGGCGGGGGGAATTTGTTTCCTTCTGCTCACTCTTCTCATGATTGCTGACGTTACCAAACGGGAAGTAGTCGATATTGTATTTAATTGGATTATGGAAGTCACAGAAGCTTATCCGAAAACCAGCGTTGCTGGTGTCGTCGGAGATTGGAGTGTCTACATTGCAGAATCCATCCACGGAGGAACCTCCGGATTTTTAGAGTGGCTCGGCCTTGGTGGAATCATTTGGGCACAAAAACTTTCCCTCTATTTTATGTTATGGGGAGGACTATTCGGTTCCGCACTTGCGAGTGCCAAAGGTTCCCATCTCCGTCCAGAAATTGCAGACAAAGTGTTACCAAAAGCATTGTTACCGTATATTAAAATTGCAGAACAGTGGGTCATCTCAGCTTTCTTTTTATTCCTAGCTTACCTCTCTGTCATTTATGTTCTAGAAAGTATTAGTTTAGATGAAGTGAATCCAGTAACGGAACTCCACTTATGGAAAGTCCAAATGATTTTTCCTTACGTCTTTCTCTCTATGGGTTTTAGACATTTGTGTTATGGAATTTTTCCGGCACTCATTCCTTCCGATATCAATGAAGCAACAGAAGCATTGGAACTTGCGGAAAAAGAACTTTCCGAATCTAACTCACGGGGGAATCACTAATGGGTTCTTGGGGAATACTCCTACTCTTACTTGGTCTAATTTTACTCAGACAACCGTTGATCGTACTTATGGGCGCGATCACTGTTTATTGTTATTACTTTTTACCAGATCCACCTCTTGAGTCCTTCCATGAACTCAACAGCATCATCGGGGATTTGTTCTTTGCTGGTGATAAGGAAATCCTACTCGCGATTCCCCTATTCATTATCGCAGGGAACCTAATGACTCACGGAAGTATAGCTAGGCGACTCATTCGAATTGCCCAAGCGATGACAGCACCCATTCCTGCGGGTCTTGCGATTGCAGGGGTATTTTCCTGCGGAATTTTTGCTGCGATCTCTGGATCCTCTCCGGTAACTCTCATTGCCATCGGCGGTCTGATGTATCCTTCCTTAACTAAGGCCGGTTACCCAACGCAGTTTTCCATGGGACTTCTTGCCTCAGGGGGAACTCTTGGGATCATCATCCCTCCGAGTATTCCTATGATTGTATATGCGATTATGGTGGGTGTTTCTGTTACGGATCTTTTCATCGCAGGGATCGGACCTGGAATCCTTCTCATGTCCCTTCTTATGATCTACTCTGTGTTACGTGCAGGAAAAGTGGGTCGTGGAAAATGGGATTGGCAAGAGATCCGTACCGCATGGAAGGAAGGTGTTCTTGCCTTAATGATGCCAGTGGTCATTCTCGGTGGAATTTACTCCGGTTTCTTTACAGCAACAGAATCTGCGGCAATTGCAGTATTTTATGCCATCCTCGTGGAAGTATTCATTCACAAGGAACTTAGTTTTCCAAAGATCCCAAAGATCATGGCAGAAAGCGCGGAGATGTTAGGAATTCTATTCCTGATACTCATCCTTGCTGTGAGTTTGAACAAGTTCATGATTGAAAACGAAATTCCTCAGAATTTAGTAGCGACCATGACTGGACTCATTTCAAGCCCAGTGACTTTCCTTATCGGTGTGAACGTTTTGTTACTCATCGTGGGAATGTTTATGGATATCATGAGTGCGATCCTCGTTCTAGCACCACTACTTGCTCCTATGGCTGTCAACTATGGAATCAATCCAGTCCACTTCGGAATCATTATGATTGTAAATTTGGAAATTGGATATTTGACACCACCAGTAGGTGTGAATCTATTTGTGGCTTCTGGTATCTTCAAACAACCGTTAGGAAAGGTCATCCAGTCAGTAGCTCCCATCGTGGGACTATTTCTGATTGGACTTATCCTCATCAGTTGGATTCCAGAGATCTCTCTTGGTCTTGTAGGCGGAGAAGCAGCGGCAACACCAACGCCGTAGTTTACACACCATCACGATTACCAGTAGTTCTTTTTGTCTAAAATTTCTAAGGACAAAAAGAATCTAGGTAGAGAAACAAAAAAGCCGGGGTTCTCCTCCGGCTTTTTTTATTTAACTCCACCAAACGCGAAGTCGTTCCAAAGAATCTTTAGCATCGTTTGCCCAAAGGCTTGTGGAATGTTTTTTTAAAATCTCCGCATAGACAGAAAGCACAGGTTCTAAATCTTTTCTCAATTGAACCAGTTCCTTGTTTAAGTTGTCCGAAAGTTCAATGGGATGGAGGTTTCGTTTTTCATAATAACGTAAAATTGCCTCAGTTTCTTTTTCCTTGGCCAATTTGTATTCATGAAATACGGGATCTTTGGATGGTTTGGGAGAGGGAACTTTTGTATCCGAAAAACCTTCCCCACTTCCAGAGGCAAAGATTTCGTCTTCGGGATGGATCAGGAGATAATCTTTTAAGGATTCGTAATGTTTGTTTAATTCCAAAAACATTACATCACTTGTAAATTCACCAGAATCAGGATGGTATTTTTTGGCGAGTTTGTGATAGGATTCTTTGAGCTCGGATTCTGTAAATCCAGGAGAGAGGCCTAAAAAATGGAGGGAATCATTTAACAGTAATTTTTTGTCCATGAGAGGCCGGAAGTCTGAATCAAATGAAACTTTAGTTTTCGTTTGATACTGAATTCCCAATATTCTTTTTTACTCTCATTCATTTCGAAAACAAGTAATTCTTGCACTTTTTGTTGGAGAATTCTTGCCGCGTCCAATCTTTCAAAAACCGTTTCCGAAATGGCAATTTCATCAGCAGAATAAACTTCGATTTCCTGTCTTTCCCAAAGTTCCCGGTCGACCTCTTCCAACTTCCGTACTAAACTTTCATTTTTAAATTCCAACTTCACTGCTGTATCCGCATTACGGTAAGACAGTAACTCATCTTCTCTTTTCAAATTGGCGATCAGAGAATCTAAGTATTGGATCTTTTTTTGTAAAAGTTGTTTGGTCGTTTGTTTGGATGAAATCATAAATTTGTGAGTAATTAACTATCCAGTGATCGAAATTCCGGTGGGTCGCACACCAGGGGCTGTGTTTGGATTCGGAGTGTCTTTTTTTTCTAACTCTTCCCAAGAGATTTTTAGCTCAATGAGGATTTTGATACACTCTTCGATGATTGTTTTGTCTTTTAGCATATTGGCTTCTAACAATCTTTTCTTCAAATAAACATATAAGGACAAAAGGTTATTTGCGACTTCTTTCCCCTCTTCCATATTGAGAGAAAGTAGAAGTTCGGTAATGATGTCTTGAGTTTTGATGATATTGTTGTTCACAACATCATACTTTCTGGGAGTCATATTGTCTTTTGCCACACCAAGGAATCGGATGGCCCCGTCAAAGAGCATCACGATCAATTTGATTTGGCTAACGGTAGATATCTCATTGGCTTTGTATTCATTGTAAGCAGAGGCACCGGTTTTTCTCGCAAGCGACATTTTTTTCTCCTGAGTATTCCCATCGACCAAAAAGGATACTTGCTTAATGACCCAAGTGAATATTCTTAGAATATCACATGGGAAAAATAAAACGTGTCGTTTTTTTGGCTTCGGGAAGAGGATCCAATTTTACCGCTTCCGTCGAGTACATTCGAAAAAAAAAGCTAAAGCTCGACCTGGTTGCCCTTGTGACAGACAATCCGGAGGCCAAAGCACTCGGTATCGCCAAATCCTTTGGAATTCCCACAAAAGCCATTCCTTACGCTACGTACTCCCAAAAAGCCGACTACCATAAGGATTTACTGGGGGAAGTGGAAAACCTAAATCCCGACCTCATTGTGGCCTGCGGTTATATGCGAATTCTAAAACCAGAATTTGTACGCCGGTTTCGAAATAGGATCATCAATGTCCATCCAAGCCTACTCCCGGCATTTCCCGGCCTCGATTCCCAAAAACAGGCCCTTGATTACGGAGTGAAGGTTGCAGGTTGTACGGTTCATTTTGTGGAGGAAGGTGTGGACACAGGTCCCATCATATTGCAAAAAGCGATTGCCATTGCTCCCGAGTGGACTGAAAAAGAACTATCCCTTGCAATCCTCGCGGAAGAACACAAAATCCTTCCGCTCGCTATACAACTGTTTTGTGAAGATAAATTAAAAATCAAAGAACGAAAGGTAGAAATCCTAAAATGATCGAAATCAAAAGAGCACTCGTATCCGTATCCGACAAAGCCGGAATTACGGAGATCTGTTCCTTCTTAGCGAAAAACGGTGTGGAAATCCTTTCCACCGGTGGAACCTATGATGCCCTCTCCAAAGCTGGAATCCCTGTAAAAAAAGTAGATGAGTTTACTGGTTTTCCAGAAATCCTCCACGGTCGAGTGAAAACCCTCCATCCAAAAATCCACGGTGGACTTCTCGGTGACACTACAAACCCCGACCATGTGAAACAAATGGAAAGTAATGGAATTGTTCCCATCACTCTTGTGATTGTGAATTTGTATCCGTTTGTCAAAACCGTGATGAAACCGGATGTCACACTAGAGGATACGATAGAAAACATCGATATCGGTGGACCATCTATGCTCCGTTCGGCGGCAAAAAATCATAAAAACGTAGTTGTAATCACTGATCCAAAAGATTATGAATCCTTCCAATCAGAGTTTACGGCAAACAAAGGAAAAGTTTCAAGAGAAACAGCATTTCAATATGCTGCCAAAGTTTTTTCAGAAACCGCATCTTATGATTCCGCGATATCCACATTTTTTAATAAAAAACTAGATATCAAATATCCTGATAAAATCACTTTAGCTTTTAATAAAAAACAAAAACTTCGTTACGGTGAAAACCCGCACCAAGACGCAGCCTTCTACGAACCGCTATTTATCAAATCGCAGTTTGAAGCCTTACAAGGAAAGGAACTCTCTTTCAACAATATGTTGGATTTTGATGCGGCCTTCCATGTCGCCAGTTTGTTACCGAAAAATGCCGTATCCATCGTAAAACATTTAAATCCTTGTGGGATTGCTTTTGGCGAAACAGTTTTAGAATCGTTTGAGTTAGCAAGAAAAACAGATCCTATTTCTGCTTTTGGTGGAATCATTGGAATCCATGGCCGAGTGGAAAAAGAATCTGCGGAAGAAATCACAAAGAACTTTGTAGAAGGTGTGATTGCGGAAAGTTTTTCAGACGAAGCATTGGAGATCTTTGGTAAAAAACCAAACATTCGTTTGATCCCCATCGCTCGCTTTGATGAAGCATTAGATGAATTGGATTTACGTTCTCTCCATCACGGACTTCTCATTCAAAATCGCGATTATGATTTGATTACCAAAGACAAATTGAAAATTGTTTCCAAAAAACGACCAACAGCTGACGACTTAGAAGGATTGATGTTTGCTTGGAATTGTGTCAAGTTTATCAAATCCAATGCCATCGTATATACTGACCAAAACTCCACTCTCGGAATTGGAGCGGGACAAATGTCTCGTGTGGACTCCGTCGAACTTGGAGCCATGAAAGCGCAAAAAGTAGGACTCTCGGTTGTGGGATCTTATGTCGGTAGTGATGCCTTCTTTCCATTCCGCGATGGGATTGATGCCATTGCCAAAGTGGGTGCGAAAGCAATCATCCAACCAGGCGGATCCATCCGAGATGAAGAAGTGATCCAAGCTGCTGATGAACATGGTCTGATCATGGTCTTTACTGGAATGAGGCATTTCCGTCACTAATGGAATTTTTTCTTTTCCTCCTATTTCTCGCTTTTTTTTGTTTGGTGACGGCCGTAATTACTTATTACGTGAAGATACTTTTTTTCTCTGCTAAAACCAATTACAGAAGAGAAGAACTAACAGACATTCGTGGGGATGTATTTCGCATTTGTCTGAATGTTTTAGAATCGGGAGGAAACTTGGTTTATGGGGTTGCATCCTTTTTGACTGCAGCCCTATTTGTTTGGCTTTGGTCCCTTCTGGGAACAGTCCTTGGGGATAAGGGACCGGGTCCAATGGAACATATCTTCCATATGCCAATTTTCTTTTTGGCTGTTTTCTTTTCTTTCCCCTACTTAAAAGAAGCTTACCGAGAAGAACGTTACCTGGCCCTAGCCAAACCCGTTCTTTCCGGCTTGGCTCTTGGAAATCTGTCTGCGGGTGCCGTCCACTACGGGCTTGACCGTGACCTATTCTTTTTGTTCTACTTACTTCTCTTTTTCTTACAAACTCCGGTCCTTGTTTTCCTTTGGAACCGAGAACCCATATTCGGTGTTAGTTTTGAGGAAAGCCCTGCTGCCTATTCTTATGAATCCGAGGAGGATTGGGGTGCACCTTCTGGTTCTACCGATTCCACTCAAGGCAATGGCTGGGAAGAAGAGGAAGATGGTCCCTTTACCGGGGAAACCGACGACTTCGGACTGGGAGATGATCCCTTCTCCGACGATTTTAAGTAAGAAACAGGTTCTCTTTTTTCCTCCTTCGGCCGATAAAAATCATATGAAGAAATATCTGATTTTCCTTCTTTTTTGCCTTCCAGGAATTCTCACTGCTCAAACAGAAATCCCCAATAGTTTGGATGGATTTGCAGAAGCTTCTTGGGGGATGACCTTTGAATCCATCCGTGAGAAATTTTTGTCTATGGCGACCAATCCGGAATCAAAGGAAAAGATTGAACTCTTAAATGAAAAAAAAGAAGAAAGCCTTCTCATCAAACGAAATGGAATCTTCTATCTTTACCGTTTTTATAAAACACCAGAACTACTCAAAGAAGTTCGCCCCAAACGAGAGGGAGTGGCGGAAACCGATCCTTCCATCGATGGACAGACAGAATTTCGTGAAAACGGAATCCTATTTTCTGTAGGGGTCACATTCAATTTGGTTCCAACGGAAAAAATCAAAGAGAAGATGGAAAAGAAATATGGCAAACCGAGAAAGGAATCCATCGGGGACGATAAGGTTTCCGGAGCCGCCATTTGGGAACTGGTAGAAAGAAGAGAGAACCCTCCCCGCGGTGGATTTGCCGTAGTTTGGAGAGAAGGTTACAAAAAAGCAGCCTACACACGTAGGATTGATTACTTTTCTGCCAATCTCAAAGAGGTGATCGCTAAGGATTATGTCGATTTCTTCAGCGTACAAGAAACAAAAACCTTGCGGGATTTAATCCCGTAGTTACCCTGTCTCGTGAGGCTTGGCAAACCAATGCCAAGCAGACGAGGCAAAATGAATTTATTTTTAGACACAGCCAACATTGACGAAATTAAAAAAGTCCATGAACTTGGTCTCCTAGATGGGATCACCACAAACCCATCCATCATCGCAAAATCCGGCCGTAAGTTCACGGAAGTCATCAAAGAAATTTGTAGTTTTGTAAAAGGTCCTGTGAGTGCAGAAGTTCTTGCAACAGATGCACCGACTATGATCAAAGAAGGTTTAGAACTTTCTAAAATTGCAGAAAACGTAGTGGTAAAAGTTCCTTTAATTCCAGAAGGAATCAAAGCAGTAAAAGCATTCACCGAACAAGGAATCCAAACCAACGTAACCCTTTGTTTCACTGCCAACCAAGCCCTACTCGCTGCTAAAGCAGGTGCCAGTTACATCTCTCCTTTTGTGGGTCGTTTGGATGATATTGGTTATGATGGATTGGAACTCATCTCTGAGATCCGAGACATTTATGACAACTACGGAATCGAAACACAAATCCTTGCGGCATCGGTTCGTCACCCCATCCACTTCAAAGAGGTAGCTCTTCGTGGTGCCGATTGTGTTACCCTTCCTTATTCTGTATTTGAAATGCTTTTCAAACACCCACTCACTGACAGTGGACTTGCAAAGTTTGTAGAAGATTCTAAAAAACTAAACTGGTAAAAAACTAAAACCACACCACCGGATACTTTCGGTGGTGGACCAAATTATTCACAACAAGAGCATTCACAAGTAGTATCAAAACTCCGATTAGAACCGGAAATAAAATAAAGTCCACTCCCACTCCCCCGAGCACACCAATCATTGCTGTAGCACCACCTGGTGGATGTAAGGTGTGAGTCCAATACATCACAAAAATCGAAAGCCCTACTGCAAACCCGATCGTGAAAAAATTGGTTCCAAGAGTTGCCACAAGGATCACCGCAATGGTGGCGGAAATCAGATGTCCCCCAATTAAATTTCTAGGCTGAGACAAAGGAGCATCCGGGACTGCAAACAAAAGCACTGCTGTTGCACCGAACGAACCAATAAGAAGCGAATGGCCTGACAAATTCGTAACAGCAAGGATGGACCAAATGGAAACTGTACTACTAATCAAACTCCAGATGGCAAACCTGAGGGAACGTTTGTTACGTTTTACCGAAAGTGGTGCTTTGATTTTACTCGGTAAACTTTTGAATCTACTTTTCAGCGTAGTTCACCCAAATCTCTTTCATCTGATCGATAAAACAAAAAGCAGATTGGTGGGATGCATCATTAAATAAATCACAAGTTCCTGCTTTGTTCCAATTCAAAGGATAAGCACCATAAGAAGTGGCAAGTGTCTCCATAGGATTCCACCAAACTTCTTTTATATGAAACTTTTCATAATACTGATAATAATCACCGTAAACCTTGGGCCAAAGCACCAAGGTTTTGATTTGATTCTTCTTTGTGAGTTCTAAAAATGCTTCCACATACGGTTTCTGAGATGTGCCGAGTGAATAAGAACTCATATACAAACTTCCAATCCGAAGTGTATCTTTTTTGATTTTTTCAGTGGGGTTCGACTGCACCCCATACATCAAATATTCACCCTTTGTATAATTGATCAGTTGGAACTCTTGGTTATAACGAGATTTGTATTCTCTTAGTTTCCCTTGTTTGAGCCTAGAACTAAAAAGAGAGAGGTTTAATTCTACGGAACGAATGGTAAAAATTTTATCTAAAAAGTAAGACCACTTTTCTTTCAGAGGAATGTCTTTCCATACAATGTCCAAACAATCTTTGTCACAACCCAATCGTAAAAATGGAGACAAAATAAATCCTTTATTGTCATCAAAGGCTTCTGGACTGAGAGCAAGAATGACAAACTCCGGTTTGACACCTGACTCCAATATTTTTTTTAATTGGATATAGGAATTCATAGGAATTCCTTGTGGGCTACTGAAATTATAAAGGGTCCAATTTTTGTGGTAAGGTTCTGGAATTCCCAATTCAGAAAAAGGATAGGAACGAGAGTCTCCAAAAACAAGAGCTAGTTTTTTCTCACCAATTTCTTTGTCAGTTAACAGTCGCTTCGCGAGGACTGTTCTTTGAAAATAAAATACAGAATTGCCGGCTTGGAGGAATTCCTCATGAAAGACAGGCAAAAGGAAAATTTTATCTACCAAAAAGACAAAAAAGAAAAGGACCACTGGATATAATAAAAACGGTTTTGATTTCAAAAACACAAATCCCCTAACCTCACCATTTTAAGAGCGGATTGGATTCTTCAACCAAATTAAGAAGCCGGTTTTCCAAGAACCTGCTCTTCTGTGATGACTTTGTATTTTCCTTCCTCAAGCACAAAGTCCCGTAGATCCAATTTTCCAATCCGAATCCGATAGAGATCAAGAACCACCATCTCCTTGGCCTTACACATTCGCCGGATTTGGCGTTTTTTTCCTTCTTTTAAGATGATACTGAGGTAACTCGTAAAGCCGGGAGGAGTTTTTTCGGGAACTACATTCGCTGGTTTGACAGCAAGGGCTCGAAGCGTTTCACCACCCTCTCTTACACCTAACATAAATTCATCGGCAATGGGTTTCCAAGCCACGGGTTGTTTCAAACTGATGATATATTCTTTATCAATTTTGTTTCGTGGGTGTGTGACTTTTTGGATAAAGTCCCCATCGATGGATAAAAGCAAAAGGCCCCGAGAATCCAAATCCAAACGGCCCGCATAATTGTATTTTTGGAAGGCTTCAGGGAGAAGTGAGAAGATTGTATTCTCATGAAACTTATCTTCGTGCGAGGTTAGGTAACCTGGTGGTTTGTTGAAGGCAATGATTTTCGGTCGTTTGAGAGACTCTTCTTCCATCTGCACCGATTTTCCATCAAAACTGATAGAATCGGTTTCTTCGACTTGAAAGGAAAGGTCTGTGATGGTACTGCCGTTGACTTTGATTCGGCCTGCGAGGACCAATTCTTCAACTTTCCGACGGGAACCGAGACCTAATTTGGCTAGAAATGCGTTGATCCTCATGATTTTCCATTTTACAAAGTGGCCTCATTTCAAAAAGTCTAAAGAAGGTATGAATCCGTTAAAAAAGAAGCCTCGCTCCAAGAATATTAGTCCCCGGGTGACTCATCCTGAGTGGATGAAGGTGCGAGTGAGTTTTCCTACAGACGGAGACGCCCTCTCCCAAGTGAGAGGAGAGGTGGAATCCAAAAAACTTCATACGGTTTGCGAATCTGCGAGCTGTCCGAACCTCAACCATTGTTGGAACCGGCGCACTGCCACCTATATGCTTTCTGGAGATATTTGTACGAGAAGGTGCCAATACTGTGATGTGGCTTTTGGAAAACCAAAGGCACTAGACCTAGAAGAACCGGATCGAGTGGCAAAGTCTGTGGCCGAGTTAGAACTGCGGCACGTGGTTCTCACTGCAGTGAATCGGGATGATTTGAAAGATGGTGGTGCGGGCCATTTTGCAGAAACCATTACCAAAATCAAATCCTACCATCCCTCTTGTTCCATCGAAGTTTTAATCCCCGATTTCAAAGCAAAAGACGAATCCTTACAAATCCTCTACGCATCCAAACCCAATATCATCAATCACAACATTGAAACTGTAGAACAACTCTTTCCTACGATTGCCCCGCAAAAGAACTACAAACGTTCCCTCGAAGTACTGAAACATATTTCCGAACATGGTTTCCTGACGAAAAGTGGACTGATTCTCGGACTTGGGGAAAACGAAGCAGATGTAAAACAATGTTTAGAAGATCTGTATTCCCATGGAGTGCGGATGCTGACGATTGGCCAATACCTGCAACCAGGTCCTACTCACTACCCCGTACAAGAATTTGTGAAACCTGAAGTTTTTGATTTTTGGAAGGAATACGCATACAAACTGGGGTTCAAAATCGTAGCTTCCGGTCCACTGGTTCGTTCTTCTTACCATGCCGATGAATATTTTTCCGACCAAACCTCTAATTAATCCGAAAGATTAGGTATGGACCAAGAACAATTGGAGGCATTCCAAGAGGAACTTGCCAAAACCTTCTTTCTCTCTATTTTAAAAGACTTAAGTGAAATTGGGGAATCCATAACTGATTTCGAAGTCAAAGTCCTCATCCAAAAGGCCTTGTCTCATTCTTCAGATTTACAAGTGGAATGGGGAGAAAGAGACAGGTTTGGAAATAGCACCTTACTCGTGAAATACGATTCCAACTTACTCCTCATTGAAGCAAGTCCACTCATAAGTGCTATCCGCATTCTCTGGAATGAATATAAATCCAAAGAAGGTTGATTATATTTTCAACTTACAAAATCTCAAATTACAAACACTCAAGCTGACTTTCCTTTTCGCTGTTTCTATTGGTTCAAAAAATACTACCTAATACCTAGAAAACTCGCAGTACATAAAAAAAGCCCGAAGGATATCTCCTCCAGGCTTCTTTTCTACTTAAGGGTTGGTTTATTTAGAATTTGGATTTTTGTTGAAGGTCGTAAATGACTTCTTCTACATTGTCCATATCAATTTTTTTGACCCCATTTTCAGTGTGAACAATCAACTGACCGTTTTCTTGGTTGATGATCGCTCCAATCACTGTTTTACCATCGACTAATACGATTTTTTCAATTCTTTCGTAGTAGTTAACGATGTCTTTTTTAGATTTGAATTCTTTCGGTTGGTTCGCTAAAGAATCTTCGAATTTTTTCTTCTCAGCTTCTTGTCGTTTCGCAACGTCTTGTTCAATCACTTGTCTCTTAGCATCAATTTCTTGTTTTTTCAACTCATCTAACTTTTCAGTTTGAGCTGATTCGCTAAGTTTTACAATTTCTTGTGCAGTTTGTTTGTCCACTGTCACGATGGTTTTGATTTCTTGTTCTTCGTTCTTAGTCAGTTTAGCACTTTCAACAACGAGTTTTTCTTTCTCAGAAGTTTTGAATGCTTTTGACAAATCCAAAGATTTGATGTCAGCAGACTTAGCAAGGTCAGCAGATTTTGCTGATTGAGTGGATGCTTGGTCTTTCTCTAAGATAACTTCTGCTTTCGCAAGAGACTCTTGCAATTTTTTCAAGTCAGCATTTCCAGAAATTTCTTCTGAGGAAAGTTTTTCGAGAGCTGGAACACGTGGAGCAAATGCAACCGCGCCATCTACTACTTTTACTTTCGCAGGTTTTCCATCAGCAGCTTCTACGATAAAAGACGTTCCTCGCACACCCGCAATCGCAGTCGGTGTTACGACAGTAAAGTTGTCTTCTTTCTTAGCTTTGTTGACTTTCGCAAATACCTTTCCGGAAACTAGAGCAATTTGAGTGTCTGTAGTTCCTGAATTGTCTTGAGAGAGTTTTGCAAAGTCAATCGCGGACTTAGGAGAGATACGAATGCTCGATCCATCCGCAAATTGGATGTCTACTTTTCCATTGTCGCCTGTGACTACATTATCCCCGGATTTCAGAAGGGCACCAAGATGTGCTTTTTCTTCTGTTTGGTCTGCGTGTTGGATTTTTGAATCTCCTACCGCAAATACGACTACCGCAGATAAATCTGCCGCTTTTTTAGGTGCTTCGGACACTTCTGCGTCTGGTTTCTTACAAACTGTAAGACCAGTAAAAAGAAGCGCTAGGCCCATTATGGTTAGTTTCGATGCTTTCATATCGTCCTGTCCCTTAGTGAAATTCAACTTTCGTTACTTTAATCAACAAACTGGTAGATCAATAATTCCCAGCTTTTTTGTATTTTTTTCTAGAATGAAAAAAATTTCATTAGTTCGGAAAAAAAATAATTTAGTGACCGGATTTGTAAACGAATTTTAAGTATTTTTGCCTAAAACTAGCGATTTTCAAAGGAAATGAAGGGTTTTTTTGGGAAAATCGCTTTGTCTAAGATGGAGGAAGAAAAAAACTCCCATTATGGCTGAAACCTCTACACTAAACCAAAGACCTGCCTCCTCCATCAAACTCCTGGAAGAAATGGAGAGGGCTTACAAAGACCTGCCGATGGAAGCCATTGTCAAACAAGACATCCTTAGACAAGGCATTCACTTCTTTCCCGAGTCTTTTCAAGTCAAAGATCCTTATAAATCCAAAGACTATTTCATCTTTTCCTTCGATCATATTCCCCTAGCCGACCTAAAAGACGGGGCAGATACCAAAGCTCCCGAGGAAATCAAAATCTCTGGGGGCCACTTTGGTCTTTTAAAAACAGTGATCTCCACAAGAAACAACCCCAATTCTCCTTATAAAATGAAACTAAGAGAAGGGATTCCTACTTTGTTTCTGGAAGAAACGGAGATTGGTAGTGCTGAGTATCCACCGATTCCTTCTTGGTACAGACACAAAACCAAGTCAGGAAAGTTACCGGGAGAAATCGCACCTGTCATTGAATGGGGTTATCTTTTATATCTAACTGTGTTTCGTAACTGCCAGTATTTTGGAAAAGACGAAGAATGTGCCTATTGCGATATCAATCACAACTACCGCCAACAAAAAGGGGCGGGTAGACCTTACACGGGAGTGAAGGATGTGGATGATATTCTAGAAGTATTATCTTGGGTGGATGCAGAAGACGAGATTGCGAAAGTATACACTCTCACTGGTGGATCGGTTCTTACCAATTTAAAGAAAAAGTCAGAAGTGGATTTTTACCTCCAATACCCAGAAGCGATTGAAGCACGATTTCCGAAACGTTGGACGGGAAAACTCGTGGCCCAAGCCTTCGAAAAGGAAGATTGCCAAAAGTTCAAAGATGCAGGAATCCAAATCTACCATCCTAACTATGAAGTTTGGGACAAGGCACTCTTTGAAAAGATTTGTCCTGGAAAGTCGAGTTGGATTGGTTATGAAAATTGGATTCGCCGTGTGGTGGATTCTGCAGAAGTATTTGGTCCGGAAAATGTAATCCCTAACTTTGTGGGTGGAGTAGAACTTTCGGAACCTTGGGGTTTTAAAACCGTAGCCGAAGCCATAAACTCCACAAAACAAGGGTTAGATTTCTTCATGTCCAAAGGAATTGTTCCTAGATTTACCGCATGGTGTCCAGAACCCTATACAACTCTTGGTCAACAAGCAGGCCCACCACTTGTATATTTCTGTGAACTCCTTCGGGCCTGGAAAGAAACCTTTGAACATTACGGATTGCCCACTCCTCCGGGTTATGGGGAGCCTGGTCCAGGAAAGGCAGTATTTTCTGTTTCTGCCTTTATGGATGTGATAGGATATTCTGGACGAAATTAGTCCTTTCCTGTACAAAGAAAAAAGCTAAAATCCGTTTATGCGAAAACTATTTCTAATAGCGGGAGTTTTCTCACTCCTGCTTTTGCACTTTTCTTGTATGAGTCCCGAACAGGAAGAACCATATCGGTTCCGCCAAGGGATCCTCGACATACGCGATCTCACTTTCAAAGAAAACACCATTGTCGACCTACATGGGGAATGGGAATTGTACTTTGGGGATTTCCACTATCCACCCTTTCACGGTGAAAAACAACTCACAGGATACTTGGCCATTCCCAATTCATGGCAAGACGAAGAATTTGGTGGAGAAGAACTACCAAGAACGGGACACGTCACCTTACGAGCGTTCATCTATGTAAGCAAACAAACCATAGGGCAAGAATTAAGGATTTATATTCCCGATATTGCCTCCTCTTATCGATTTTTTGCCAATGGGATTTTGATTGGTGGGCAAGGGAAACCCGGAATCAATCGATTTGACGATACCCCCAGAATCAAATCCAAATATTATACCCTCATTCCTGACAAGGAAGTGATCGAACTTGTATTTCATATTGCAAACTATGATAACAACTTTGGTGGGTTTTGGGCCATCCCGAGTTTAGGAAATAAAAATGCACTGGATCGAGAGAAGATGCTCTCCAATGCCCGCGAACTTTTTTTACTCGGAGCACTGGTTCTCATTGGTTTGTATCATTTTGGATTGTACTTTTATAAAAGAAAAGAAACATCCATCTTTTACTTTGCCCTCTTTTGTTTTCTACTGGGGATACGACTCGCTTTTACTGGAGAAAGGTATATCTTAGAGGTCTTTCCTGGTTTCCATTGGCCAACTGCTTTTCGTATTGAGTTTGCTTCTTACTACTTTGCTGTACCTACATTTTTATTATTCATCTATTCTCTTTTTCCACAAGATTCGAATCGAAACTATGTTCGTTATGCACTCATAGCAAGTACTGCCTTTGCCCTCACACTTTTTTTGCCGATTTCGATATTCACCATTTTACTCTATGGGTTTCAAGTATTAGCATTTTTAACCATTGGCTATGTCATCCATATCAACTTAAAAGCTGTGATCAACAAACGGCCCAATTCCAAATTGTTTTTTTTGGGGCTTCTTGTTTTGGCATTTTCCGTTGCCTTTGATATTTTAAGACATAGTGTGAACAACCGTGGGATTGGCCTCACTCCTTACGCCCTACTTTGTTTTATTTTTATCCAATCACTCATTCTCTCCAGTCGTGTTGCCAATGCATTTTTACGCGCCGAGGAATTAGCGGAAAGTTTAAAGATCAGTAACGAATCCCTACTCGCGGTGACAGAAAATTTGGAACAAATTGTTTCCGAAAGAACCTACCAATTGAATTCCTCTTTAAATCGAATCAAAAAAGATCTCTTACTTGCGAAAAAAATCCAACAAAAGATCCTTCCGCAAGATGGAATCAAATTCGAACATTTAAAAATCCATTTGTATTTCCAACCGCAAGAAGAAGTGGGTGGAGATTTCTACGATATCTTTGAGTTAGATGATGGGACCGTTCGTTTTTTTGTCGCGGATGCCACAGGGCATGGAATCCAAGCAGCCCTTTATACTATGGCAATCAAATCGGAATATGAGGCCATCAAACGTTTCATTACAAAAACGGATGATTTGATGAACCATCTCAACCAAAAGATTCAAAACAAATTCTCTGGTCTTAAAATTGTATTCTCTGGATTTTTATTGGATATCAATACCAATACAAAGACCATCTACTACTCGTCAGCGGGTCACCCGAACCAAATTTTTCAATCAGCCGATAAACAAACCATTTTGGATCGAACAGGAAATATCATTGGACTGAAAAAAGACCAACCCTATACACAAAAACAATTCCAGATGGCTATGGGAGATAGAATCCTTTTGTTTACCGATGGGATGTTGGAACAAAAAAATGAATCGAGAGAAGAGTTTGGAATGGAAAGAATCCAAAAGATTCTAAGTGATTATCAAGGAAAAGAATCCGAGAGAGTGCTTGCGGAACTCGTCATCCAATTGTTCCTTTTCCAAGGGAAAGAAGAACAAGAGGATGACCAAACGATGGTTCTTATTGAGTGGGAAAAACTGACTTAAAAGTTTTAACCCAATTTTTGTTTATTTTTTAAGAAAGAGATTGTCCACACCATTCTTTTCAAATTCAGCATCATACTTTTCTGCTTCTTTGGCGACTTTGGCTTCGTAATCTTCCGGAGCGAGAGCTTCCAAATCTTTTGCAGATACCTTTTGTTCTAAATCTCTTTGAGCAAGTTCCGTAGAGAGGTCTGTCCAGAAGATATCATCGTTATATGGTTCGATATAAGATTCGAATACTTCTTGGAAGTATTCTTCCGAAATGGTATAAAGACCGTTTTCGGAATCAATCGGGCCTTTTTCTCCACCGGCAGAAAGTTTTTTAAGAAGAGACTGGATGAATTCATCCACAGAAGGATCTGTTTCTTCGTGTGGGGAATTACTCACCCATTCGAACACGGCAAGCGCATTCAAAAGGTGTTTTGTTTCTTGGGGATTAAGATCTAGATTCATGATTACCTACTTTGTTTCCATGGAAGCAAGAATCCTTCGCATAGGCAAATCAAAGAATGACGGTGGATCGGTTTTCCTTATAGTTTTGATACATCTGGTCAACGAGGAGGCGAAAGCTTGGATCTTCTTTTAAAATTTCCAATTTTTCCTCTAGGCTCAAAATAGAAAACTTAGGATACAAAGCTTTGGTGACTGCAGGCTTCATACCTAATAAGTAAACAAACGAGTAGTATTGTCAACCAAAAAATACTAAACGTATGTCATGTATTTATGTCTCGATAGACTTTTGCGATTCGTTTCACACCCACTTCCATTTCCTCTTTCCCTAAAAAACTAAAGTTCATTCGAAACTGCGATGAGGATTTGTTTGCAGGAGAAAATTCACTCCCGGGAACCATGGCAACACCACTTGCAAGGCATTGTTTCATCAGTTCTTTCGGAGAAACTTTGGGATACTCCACCCAAAGAAACATCCCACCTTCTGGATCCGAGAACTTGGCTTCGGGAAGATATTCTTTCAAAAGAGAAACCAAAGTTTCTTTCTTTTCTGAATAGAAGATTTGGATGGAACGTAAGTGTTCGTTCCAATCCAGAACCTCCAAAAGTTTAGAGACGACTACTTGTGAGAATTGATTGGAATTCAAATCGTTTCCTTGTTTAATGGCAGTGAATAGAGATCGATAGACGTCTGGAACGACAGTCCAACCCAGTCGAAAGCCCGGAGATAAAATTTTAGAAAAACTTCCCAAAACAAAGGTTAAATCCCTTCTCTTACGAAAGGAACTCACCGATGGGTATACATTTCCTTCAAAGTCTAAATACCGATAGGCTTCATCTTCAATGAGGATGATTTCTTTTTCATCCAAAAGAGAGGCGATCTGTTTTCTTTTTTCCACAGACCAAGTATAAGTAGATGGATTTTGGTAAGAGGGATTCGCATAAAAAATATGGATTTTGTTTTGTGAGAGAATCTCTTCCAACCAAAAAAGATTCGGACCATCTGTCTCCATAGGGACAGTAAAAAACTGAGGGTGGTAAGGAGAAAATGCCTGTAATGCACCCAGGTAAACGGGGTCTTCCAACAATACATTGGTATCCGAATCCATAAACATCTTTCCTAAAATATCCAAACCTTGTTGGGACCCGTGAGTGATGGTGATCGAATCAGAAGAAATCCACGGAACATCCGTTAGCCCTTTTGTGATTTGGTTTCGCAGTGGGAGATAACCAGAAGAATCTCCATACTGGAGAGCTATATTCCTATTTTCCCTGACAACCGATTCCATCACGGAACTTAAAACATCCTTAGAAAGTAAATGCGGATTCGGGAGTCCTCCCGCAAAGGAAAGCAGATCCGAATTTTCTACCGTTAACTTCAAAATTTCACGAATGACAGAACTCCGAACAAAAGAAGTTCGTTTCGCTGAAAAAATAGTTGGCAGTTCCGGTTCCATAGTTCTAGAATATCAAAAAAACGAATAACTGTCCATATACAGTTGATCCAATCTATTCATATACAGTTTCAATTTATGACAAAATACAAACGATTAGCAGAAGATATAAAAACCGAAATCCAATCAGGATATTATTCAGAAAAGGAAAGAATTCCCTCTCTACGAGAAATTCAAAATTTAAAATCCTGCAGTCTCACCACAGCAAAAGAAGCCTACAGAATCTTAGAAGAGGAAGGGTATATTTTTGTAGTTCCAAAGTCAGGTTACTTTGTTCATCCAAACATAAGCTCAGTCATCTCTGGTCCACAAAACGAATTTTATCATGCAGTGGAAGCGGATGACAGAATCCAACAAATCATGCGAACGGTGATGGATCCAAAACTCATCTCCTTTGGTGCGGCCATTCCCTCAGACTTTTACCTTCCTCTCGGAGGGCTTGTTGGTTCTTTCAAAAAAGCCCTGAAACACAAAGAAATTTTTTCTTATGGAGACCTACAAGGAAACTTAGGACTACGCGAATGGATTAGCAAACGTACATCGATCCAAGGATACCGAGTGAATGGAGAAGAGATTCAGATCACAAGCGGTTGTACAGAAGCCATTACATTTTCTTTACTTTCTACAACAGAACCTGGTGATACGGTAATCGTCCCCTCACCCATTTATGTTGGATTGTTTCAAATTTTAGAAACACTGAAACTAAAAGTCGTAGAAATTCCCTACAGAAAGGACGAAGGAATTTCTTCCGATGAATACGAAAAATTAGTCAAACGCCACAAACCGAAAGTGTTTTTATTTTCAGCTAACTTTAACAATCCGAATGGAGTTTTGATGAGTGAATCTTCCAAACAAAGTTTGGCAAAAATATCCCATCGTTATGGAATTCATTTAGTAGAAGATGATATTTACGGAGATTTGTATTTTTCTGGAACTAGGCCCAAGGCTCTAGTCAGCTATTTTCCATACGATCAGAAAGGACCCAAATCTTTTTTATGTTCTTCCTTTTCCAAAACCATTGCTCCGGGAATTAGGCTCGGTTGGGTGAGCTCCAAAAATGGAATCCGGAATTTAAGTAAAAGAACCAGAGCCTATAAAATATCCGAAAACAACCCAACACAAGTAGCAGTTCATGAATTTTTAAAACTACAAACCTATGAAAGACATCTAAAATTCCTACGCACTGAATATAAAAAACTCACAGAGGAATATACTAAACTTTTGTCTTTTTATAGCGAGGGAATTCTTGAGATCCAAAAACCCGATGGAGGTTTTGTATTGTGGATCAAATCACCGTTAGATGGTGATAGACTACTTCAGGAATCCAAAAAGATTGGAATGGCCATTGCCCCCGGTTCTCTTTTCGGACTTTCCAAACATTGGGACAGCCACTTCCGACTGAATGTATCCGTTGGTTTTTCACCCAAAATTAAAGAGAAACTCATACAGTTTTCCAAGTTATTCTTAAGAAAAAGGAAAAGCTGAAATTTTACAGTTTTTAGTTGCAAGAAGAAGAAAGAGAAACAAGGTCTAAGAATATGTCAGAAAACACACGCAAGTATCTGGAAACATCTCAAATCATCCCTTCCAAAGGTATGTCTTACACTATGTATGAAATTGAAGGCCAAGATACGATTTTACGAATGCTCACCTTTATCCCAGACAACGACGAGATCCATATCTATCCCAAACCACCGGTAAAAAAACTATATAAACCGGAACTTTGTAAAAAGGTAGAAGAGAATGAATTTTTAGGTCTTTGGACTATGGGAGAAGAAAGGAAGGCGGGAAATTAGGCAACCGTGGCCCCGGACAGAATCGAACTGCCGACACGAGGATTTTCAGTCCTCTGCTCTACCGACTGAGCTACAGGGCCTTCGGTTACAACCAAAGTATTTTTCCACATCCCTCTGTCAACGAACCTTTATAATTTTTGTGAGGACACAATGAAGACCCTTAGGATTCCATTCACCACCGCCATCCTATCAACCCTGCTTTTTGTACATTGTGCATCCACACTTCACAAAACAGGAATTAGTTTAGAGAGATACAGGTCCGACTTAGAAACGAAATCGATTTTTGTCGATGGCCTGCAGTGGAAGTACACAGAAAAAAACGGTGATGGAGAAACTCTTCTCGTCTTACACGGATTTGGTGGAGATAAAGACCACTGGACACGGTTCTCAAGACATCTCCCCAAAGGAATCCGAGTCATCGCTCCCGACCTACCTGGTTTTGGAGAATCCGACAAACCAGAAGGAGCCAATTACACCCAAGAAGCCCAAGCAGATAGGCTGAATCTGTTCGCAGAAACTTTGGGTATAAAGAATTTTCATATAGCAGGAAATTCTATGGGTGGGGGGATCGCGGGGATCTTTGCCGCAAAGTACCCAGAAAAGGTAAAATCTCTCATTTTGTTTGATAATGCAGGGGTCAAAAGCCCCACCCCGAGCGAGATGCAAAAAATCGTGCTGTCAGGAAACGAAAACCCTCTCCTTCTCACAAGCCCCGAAGACTTTGATCGACTGATTGCTTTTACCTTTGTGAAGCCACCTTATCTTCCCGGTTTTCTAAAAACTTATTTTGCGAATAAAACCTTTGCCAACCGAGATTGGAATGCATCCATTCTAAAACAAATTCGGACCGAAGGTTATTTTCTAGAAGCAAAATTAGAAAAAATCAAGTCTCCCACCTTGGCCATTTGGGGAAAAGAAGACAAAGTCATCCATTATACAGTGATGGATGTTTTAAAAAAGAAGATAAAAACAAAACTGGAAACAGTCCTTTTAGAAAATATGGGACATGCTCCGATGATAGAGGATCCTCCATTGTCCGCCAAACTCGTACAAGACTGGATTTCCAACCTAGAACTCGCCAAAAAATAACGTCCAAATACTTTAGTATTTTTTTTCCAATTTAGGATAAAAAAATACTTGTACTTTCATGGGTTTTTTATGTTATAAACCCTGTGAGTGCAAAACATAAGAACAAAACATTGATAGGAATTACCGGATCCATTGGATCAGGAAAGTCCACTGTGCTTGCTATGTTTGGCGAGTTGGGAGCAGAAACCGTTAGCTCCGATATCATTGCCCGCAGTTTCACAGAACCAAACAGTCCTGTCATCAAGGAACTAGTAAGAATCTTCGGCGAATCCGTTTTAGATGCAAACGGAGCTCCATCCCGAGCCAAAATTGCAGAGTTTGCCTTCTCCGACAAATCAAAGCTAGATGCCTTAAACAATCTCCTCCACCCCTTGGTTCGCAAAACCTTTTTAGAATTTCTAAATTCTAGAAAGGATGGGAGCCTTATCGCCTGGGAAGTTCCCCTCCTCTTTGAAACTGACGCCCATACCCTTTGTGACTTTACGGTCACCGTCGCGGTAAACCCCGAAGTCGCTTTCGAACGAGTGATGGGACGGGGTGGAATGACCAAAGAGGATTTTCAAAGACGGAACCTGGCACAAATGGATTTAGAGAAAAAAAAGTCTCTCTCTGATTTTGTCGTAACGAACGATAATCAAAGGGAAGAGTTAAAAGAACAAATCGAAATCATCTATTCAGAAATCAAACAAAGGATTCAAAAATGAAAGAAAGAGTATTTTACGTAATCAACCTAGATAAACAAAGAATTGGAGTTTTATCCCTCTTTCTTTTTGCACTGTTCTTTTCTATTTTCTTCCTCGGAGTCTCTGTTGGAAAAGGGAAAGCCGAAGAAACCCAAACCCTCCATAAGAAGATGGAAGCAAGTCCGGTCACTCCAGAAGTAACGGAAGGATCAATCCCTTCACCAGCCAATGCCGCACCAAATGCGGCAGATGCGAGTGTGGGAACAAATGCAGCATCCTCTCTTGTGCAAGGAACCAAAACCAAAGAACAAACAAACCTTTCTCAAGAAATTCCTATGGCTGATGTGGGAAACCATCCCTACTTTGTAGAAACATCCACAGCCAAAGATGAAGAAGAAGAGAAAAAACAACAAGTAGTCGATTTGACAAAACGTTCTGAAAAACGAGTCACTACAAACAAAGGGGAAGAAAGATTTAGAAATTTGGCTCCCTCCTCCAAACATTCTAAATCACAGAAATCTACTTCTTCAGTGGCAACGCAAAAATCATCAGAAGGAAAACAATTTACCGTGCAATTGGCGGCCTTTACTAGCCGACAATCAGCAGAAACATTTTTGTCTCAACTTAAATCAGATAACCATGGTAAGCTTGCTGCAAAAACCTTCATTGTAGTAAAGAATGGATTCTTTGTGGTGCAGATGGGGAAATCGAAAGATAAATCTTCTCTTTCTAAAACCCTATCTAAAACTTCCATGCCTAAGGAAATTAAATCCAAAGCCATGGTCGTGAGTTACCAACCGCTTTCATAAAAAAAGATCGTCAAAAACCTTGGCCTTCGGCTTTCCTAAAGATATTTTAGGAGAGCCTTTTTCTACCTTGAGGATGAATCTCTAAAATTGTTATCCTTTCTAAAACTAAAAATCAAAACTGCCAAAAGATGGATTGGTGCCATCCTGGAAGGACAGTACTTTCGGTTTGGATTAGAACCAACACTCGATAGAGATTTTGATTGGAAACAGGAAACTTCACTCAGCTTACCTATTTTTGATTCCCCATTAAAAGAAGGAAAACTCCATAACCTTCGCATCGCCATTGCACATTTACAGAACCGAGTGTTATATCCCGGAAGGATCTTTTCTTTTTGGTATGAAATCGGAAATCCCACCATCCAGAAAGGATATAAGGAAGGACGTGTGATCCGTAAAGGACAAGTGGGAAAAGAAATTGCAGGTGGGCTTTGTCAATTATCAGGAATCATTTATTACCTTTCCCTGGAGCTTGGACTTACCATCCTAGAACGTTATCCCCACTCTCGCGATTTATATACTGAGGAAACAAGATTCACTCCCCTCGGAACCGATGCCTCTGTCGTGTATCCCTCAAAAGATTTACGAATCCTAAATTCATTTTCCTATCCACTGCTTTTCGAATGGGAACTCACTGATACAAAACTAACCTTTCGGATCCGAGCCATAGAGCCCTTGAAACGGCAAAAATTATATTTCCAACAAACAGACAAAAATGGATATTCGAATGTTCTAGTCTTTCGAGAATCAGAACCAAATGGAAATCCCGTCTTATGTTCTTCCGATGATTACTTATTGTAAAAGAAAGGGATTTGTCATCGGGGTCTTCTTAGTTGTCGTTTGTTTGCAACTGGTAGTGCAGTTTGGTTCAAACTTTGCCTATGGTGCGGATGGTTATTACTACGCCGCCCAAGTGAATTCTTATGTTACCAAAGGCAGGTTCTTTAGTCCTGATGTATCTCCTGTTTTGTATGGCCTCGTTTACTTTTCGAAACTAGGGACAAACATTGTTGTCACGAACAAGATCTTTGTTTCCTTACTTGTGGGGGTTTTATTCCTATCGGGTTACCGCTTAGCCCTTCATCTTTCTAAAAAAGAATCTACTTCTGTTTTACTCGGTCTCGTTTTAGTTTCCTCTTCTTTTATTCCCCATTTTAGTTTTAACTTTATTAAAAACTTAGGGGGCATTGTTTTTTTTATTCTATTTCTAACGGAACTTTGGATTTTGGAAGTTTCAGAAAAAAAAGACAAACTAACAAATTACATACGACTTGGCATTACTTTTGTTTTCGTATTTTTTTCTCATAAAATCACGGCAGGGATTTCTTTCTGTTTTCTATTGCCTTGGGTATGGAAACAAATCCCAATTTCCAAAATGTATAGAACCCTACTCCTTTTGGGACTACCGCTAACCCTTGTGGGACTGGCTTTTCTTTTTCCGAATCTCATCCACTGGAACGATTTACAGACCATTTTCTCGGAAGAATTGCAGTTCCAATTCCTTTCTCCGTTTTTTAAGTATTCCCAGATCCTTCCCAATTTTGTTTGGGAACAAATTCTATTTTTCCTTTCGCCTGCGATCTACTTTCTGAAAAGACAAACACTCTCCACTCAAGAAAAATCATTCTACGATAGACTTGTTGTTTTCTTTTTTCTTCTCTCACTCCCCATTTTTAGTTATACGGCTTTTAGTTTTCCCTTTCGGTTATTCTTACTGATATTTATCCCATCAAGCCTTCTGTTACTCCCAAGCCTTTCCGAAATCAAATCCCGATGGATGATCGCCATTCTCAGTATCTTACTTTCCGTATATCAATACTTCACAATGATTCAAGAGAAAGATTTCAATAACCAAGATTACAAACTCTATTCGATCCTACTTCCATTGTTTCAATTTCCAAAGAATAGTTTGATCATTGTACACCAAGGTTTTGATTATTTTATCTGTTATCACAAGGCAGGAGATGCCTTTCATTTTTTACCGGAAGAGAAACACAAAGATCGGCCCATCTACCGAATTGTGTACGGAGTGTCCGCTGCAGAATATAAAAAATACCTATCGAATGAGGTAAAGATCCAATACCTGCCTGGTTTCTATTCTGTATTGGAAGAAGGGAAATGGCAGGAGTTTTTGAACCAACTTCCTGCCGAATCTAAGAATCGTATTTTAGATTGGAGAAATCCGCATACGTACCGAACCAAAGGAATGATTCGTAACGAATCCTTTAAGGAGCCGAATAAGAAGATTTAGTATACGCATACTCAGTAGCACATGCGGATTCTTTTTCTTTTTTCTCTTTTAGTAACAAGAGTTTGTCGTTACAAACATAGAAATATAGATTTTCTTTTCCTTCCACAGGATAAGTGCTTAAGGCAACCAAATGGCTATCGGAATCAGAATATCCAAAATAGGCATTGTTATAGGCAGTTCGTTCTTCTTCTGTTTGTGGAAATTGGATGAAAATGGAAGGTCGTATGAGCCTAGACTTTGTATCCAATACTAAATGATCAGAATACACATCAAACACACCATCTAACTTTTCGCTGATCCCAGAATAACCAGAATACTCGCGATATACAAAACTTTCTCCATCAAATTCAATAGTATTAGAACAATCCAATCTGTCAGGAACTTTACAAAGTACAAAATTTCCTTGTACAGCGGCAATCATGGCGTCTCTTGATTCGACCTTAGTCACTAACAAATAACCACCAAACACCCAACCGGTGATTTCCTTGGACTGAACGCGGTACCAATAAGCGGAAATTCCATCAATTTCATTGTCTGCTTCCGATTTTTCTAAAACTTTCACTTCGTCACCGAGTTTTAGTTTTCCCACTTTTTCTCCATCTAATGTAGGGGTTTTTCTCGCATTGAGGACAGTAGCAGAAATAAAAGCATTTTTACCCACTTCGATAGAGGGAGGTTTTTTACACTGAAATAGAACGAGGGAGGATAGAATGACTAAGATCAGTTTCTTCATGGAAGAAAGATTGGTTTTGGGGAGAAAATTTGGCAAGGAAAATTGTATATCCCCGGCAAAAGAAATGCCACCTAATTTTATATAGGTGGATTCGAGATTCAAAGTGAATTTTTATTTTGTAAACAAGGATGCCAAAGAGGAAAGTTGGGAAGTGATATCACCACCTGGTTCTTTTCCATCTGGCGATAATTTATCGATCACCACAGGTAATAAATTTCCGATAAGACCTGCGGTCGCTTCGGAATCCAATCCCACTTTTTTAGCAAGTTCCTGGATGGAATCGCTTCCGAGAACTTTGATCACATCAGAAGCACCGATATTCACATTGTCTCCAGTTCCCACCCATGAGGATGCAGCGTCCACAAATCCCTTTTCTTTGAACTTTTGGACGATTCCAGAAACTCCACCATTGTCTTCTATGATCTTTTGGATCCCAGAAACAACTTGTGGGTTATTTTGTACCAACTCTACTGCCTGAGCTGCGACGGCTTTCAAACTTTCAAAAAAACTCATGACCAATATGATGACTTAGAAAGTTTCAAAAGGAAAGATATTTTTTGAATTCTATTTTTTATTTACCGAATTTTGAATCAAGATTGCCCTAAAAAATCCAAAATATTTCCCAAAAGAGAAGAGATCAAAATTCAGTGTTATGCGAAATTTTAATAGACTTCAGTTGATTTATTAAATACCATTCAAACCATTCCATGATGGAGTTCAAGAGCGACTCCTTATCGTGAGAAGGAAATCAATATAAGGAAACCAGGATGAAAAACCAAGGAACCCTTTCTGCATTTTTATTTTTATCACTCGATGGATTTTACAAAGGAGAAAACGAAGATATCTCCTGGCATTCTCATGGACCAGAGGAATCTAAATTCTCAGAAGAAAACCTAAACTCTGGAAACACATTGGTGTTTGGGAAACGAACCTTTCAGATGATGGAATCTTTTTGGACCACTGAAAATGCTTTTCAACTCTTTCCTCTGGTCGCCAAACAAATGAAAAATGCAGAGAAACTAGTCCTCACCCATTCGAAACTGGAGACTACTTGGGATCATACGAATCCCCTACCTGCAAATTGGGTCGAACAAATCATACAATTCAAAAAAGAAGGAAGGAGTATGACAATTTTAGGAAGTGGTGATGTAGTCCGCCAATCTTGTGATTTAGGCATTCTAGACCATTTCTCTTTGATGATCGACCCAATCGCCATAGGAAAAGGGGAATCTTTGTTTGGAGGATTGAAATCGACAAGCTCATTTGAACTCGAATCCACTAGAACTTTTGCCAGCGGTTCTGTATTACTCAATTACAGAAGGGCTCCAAAATAAATTTACGGAAGGTGAGATTCCCTTTCGAAAGTTTTGTTACAAATTGTACATTTATATTTTTACTCGGAGAAAATTCTTCTCTGTATAAATATTAAGCATTTTTGAGAAACCATTTCCTCTCTGGAAATTAAAAACCAACCAGCACGGTCCTGAGGAAACCTTTTCGTCCCCTGTTTTTATTTTTCTACCTGAATAATTCATTGCAGCATTACTCTCAGAACCTAACATCAACACAATGTTAGACTCTGGGCCCCATGGTATTTAGAACGTTCATTCAAAAACTGAATAGTAAACCTAGGTTTCTGACATTCGTCATTGCATTCAGCTTAGTAGGTTGCTGGGCCAATCCCTTCACCCACCCACCAATTGAATGTTTGATGAAGTTATCCAATTTTATTTGTCCTGACAATGATGTCCTAAGACGCTGGTCTCCCGCTTACTACTTACTCCTACTTCCTGAATCCACCGTCACTATTTCTAACTTAACCAACCACTCCATTGTCGAAACGGGATTTGTTGTGGGGACCGTTCCCCCTGGCCCGACCTTTGTGAATGTTGGTATCGATGATGCACAACCCACCCAAGTGCCAGTGATCGACGGAACTTGGCGCTACGCACTGCCAGCCAAAGCTATAACCAATACCTTTTGGACGTATGGAAGCCTTCATACCATCTATGCCCATTTGCCTTATGAAAAATCCAATACCATCCAAGTGCGGATGGGAACCAATCATGATACCGATGGAGATGGATATCCAGATTTGATTGTTTCGGCAAGTACAAGTGCTTTATCACAAGGGTATGCTTATGTTTATCGTATAAATTCTATAACCAAACAACTATCAACTACACCATATTCTATACTAACCGACGGCATTATTAATACATACTTCGGAAGTCGTATTGGATCGGGGGATTTCAATGGGGATGGATATGCAGATGTATTAATTGGAAGCCAAGCATATGCAGGAGTTATTGCTTTTGGTGGTAGGGTTTTAGCTTTCAACAGTCGAGGCCAGACAGGGATTCCTTCTCAAAATTTAAACACTGGTGGAGTGGCCGATGCAATTCTTACTGGGACGGCGAATGGAGGCCGATTAGGTAGTGTCATATCAACTGCTGATGTCAATCACGATGGTTATGATGATGCAATTCTTGCTTCTCCGTGGGTTGATAATCTATTTATTTTTCACAGCCAAGGTTCAAGTGGATTGATCACACAAAGTACAATTACAGCAAACTTTACCTACCAAGGTGTATTCGGTAACGACAATTTTGGAAATCACGCAGCCGTTGGAGACGTTAATGGTGATGGATTCCAAGACTTGATTGTCGGAGAACACCAGTATTCTTCGAATACTGGAAGATTATTTGTATTTGTATCCAACCAAGGAACTTTACCGAGCCAACCACAACAATTTGTTTACCCACCCACAGATCCAGCACCAGGTTGCGGTGCTGGAGGCGGTTGTCGGTTTGGTTCCAGTTTTGTATTAGATTATTTTAATTCCGACAATTGTATAGATCTTGCCGTCGGCGCTTTTTCTTTTAATTCCAACCAAGGAATTGCCCATGTATATCATTCTACTTGCGATTCGACAAACCCCTATGGAACTGTGCCAAACGTCACTCTTCTCGGGCCTCCCACTCCTAGTTGTAACGGAAACCTTTGCAATTTCGGAGGAACTTTGGCATCTGGCGACACTAACGGAGACGGTCGACCTGATCTTTTAATTGGAGCCACGGGAGCCAGTGCGGGAATTGGCGACGTTTATTTAGTGTTAAACGATCCAATTACTGGTTTTCGGAATATGAATTTAAGTGCCGGTGGATCTGCCGATAGTCTTTTTTCGGGAGCGAATGCGGTTTCCAACTTTTCTATGGGACTCAGGTTCCAAGACACAAATGCAGATGGCCTCCAAGATATTGTCATCTCGGAACCTACAACTACCAATCGAGTCTATACATTTCACAGTGTGCGTGGTGGTGTGCCCGCGAATCAGAACTTAAACGGAAGTGGAGTGACAAGCCAAACACTGGCGCCGCCTGCAGGAACTTCCTTAGGGAATACAATTGCCCAATGGAAAACCAAAGCAGAGAGTTATCTGTGGGCTTTGGTTTCCGAAACGAAAAAGTATTTTGGTATGATTTAACGGGATATAGGTTTTATTGATTTACCTGGGCGCCTCGCCATCATTAGGTGAATTGAAATTCAATTGCTTGGCCGAAATATTGATCCTCCCCTCACATTTTTTTCTCTGTGCATCCAATGCAAGGCAGGATACAAGAAATAGATTTTGTTTTTGCAAAGAATCATCACATAAATTCCCCGCCGTGCAACTTTCGCCTGGACCCCGAAGTAAAAGAACTGATTTTCTACATTGATTGGCAATTGGATTTTCGTTTAAACATTCTTCTTTTCCAGACCCGCAATGGTATATAAAAAGGATTAATGTTACCGAACAAAGTAGTTTTTTCATTTAAATCATCCTCCTTCCCTTTCAAAGTTTGTCCGTGAATGATAAAATTGTATTTCAAACATACAAATGAAAAGCAACTTTAATTAATTTTGTTAGGTGACCAAAAGAAAGATAAATTCCAAAAAAGGAAAATAATAGTAGACCCTAGCCGAACCAGTCCAACTGAATGAGATAAGAAGAACTGCTGTTATGCCAAAGACTCAAAAAAACTATGAAAATAATAATATTTCTGTTAGTTGGCTTAATCGCATGCAGGCTTCCCATCAACAATCCTAATACTGAACTTACCATATCAAAAAAAGATACCGAGGAAAAAACAAAAATTTATACTTCAATCAAAACCTTTAGTTGCCAATTTGATCCCCTAAGATCTGGCCTCTTTTCAGAATTAGGGAACGATGAAGATTCAAACCCGGACCCTAATAACAAAACAATCTATTATGAATAAAGAGCCGTCAGTGCCTGTTTACAAAGTATCCTAATGATCCCTTGTCCTACTTACCCAATCAACACAACCCAGGCCATTACGGAAATGGTGGCCCATATCACCGCAAACCGATTGCAAAACTGCACTTTCAGAGTAGCGCGATTCTTTGAATTTGAAAAACCACTATACGGTAATTTTTAATGTCTCAGTATAATCGAATATTTATCTATTCAAGTTTATTAAGTATTTTATGGATCTTAAATGATTCCGTTTTAAAGATTTTTTATCCTGGATTGATTACAGGAAAAATTTCTGATGTAATAGGCATTTTATTAACACCCCTTATCCTAACTGGCATTATTTCCTTATTTCAAAAAAGAGCGAACCTTTACAGATTACTTTCGGTTTCTTTATTTTTCACTATTTCATTGTTTTTATTCATCAACCTATCGCAATCAATCAACGATTCCTTTTACAAATTCATCGGTTCGAATGAAACAATGAATCTGGCCGATAAATCCGATTTACTTTTATTACCATTATCCATTTTGACTATCTATCGATTCAAACAATCAATATCATTTTTTAGAATTTCATTTCCTCGCAAGATTTGTATTCTGATTCTCCCCACTCTTGCTCTCATCAACACTTCCTATCCGCAAGGGAGGTCCGATGCTAAGTCGATTCTATTACTTTTATCCTCAGCTAATGACAAGATCATCCAACTGGATCCCAAAGAAACTCAGATCACAGCTAATATCTATACCTTTAAATTCCAATTCATTGGAATGAATAACGAAAGTAGTCCAAGGACTGCCGAAATTCCAAATCAAAACCCAACTTGTTCAAATCCCGCTAACCCAACCAAGGAATTAGGAAATACAAATAATTCGTATATGGAATCAGGTAAATTTCAGAATTACAAAATCGACATTTCTAAAAGTCAAAATTTTGAAACGATAGAAAAAACTATGAACTGTAATGGAACCGAATGCACCATCGACCTACAAACACTCAGTTCTGGAAAATATTTTTGGAAAGTTCGACTTAGGTATTTATATAGAAGTGAGTGCCAATTGTATTTGGAAAACATTCTAGTCAACCAAGAGGCCCAATCCTTCTACTTTTGAGAATGTAATCCCAACTTGTTTCCTTCACTATCAATGAAGAATGCATAGTAACCCATTTCTGGACTAATTTGTGTTTTGGGAAGAATGACTTTGCCACCGTTTTTTTCTACTCGATCCAAAGCCGCCTGCAGA
>NZ_JAFFPS010000070.1 GCF_016919165.1 Leptospira chreensis | reverse complement strand
CTGAAACAGGATTTTGATGCATCTTTTTGTAAAGTATGTATCAAGACAGAACTGTAAAGGATGTATGAGTACACTCAGTCGCCTATCTCATGTTATGCGACATAATATACATTCTGGGAAGCTGCATATTGCTTCATAATTAATGGTATTCGAAATCGAAATAAGACTTCAAAAGTAAAAGTATTCAAAGTAAGATTCTACCTCCGCTGAGTTGAGTCAAAGCAATCAATCCACAGAAACCTAAGATTTAGTAAACATTTTAATAGCTATGTCAGTAGTATATTAACAACCCTACGAAAGTTGTTGCCAAAACTCTAAATTCAATTCATGCTGGACTTCTCAATTGCAAAGATCTAACCGAATAGGACTGAATATATTTTCATGAATCAAATTGAACAATTTCACAAAGCTCATTCCATTATACTAGACGGCTCAAAACAAGCATCAATTCTCGTTTTGGCAATGATTGCCGGTAGAGGGGTTTGGTTGCTCGATTCTTCAAATGTAAATACTCAGAGTTTTTTTTATGTTTTTTCATTCATTTCTGTGCTTTGCTGCGTTTTCACTCATTTGATTTATGGATTTGAGTTTTCATATTTCTTAACAAAGGTAAATAATCGATTAAACAAAATATGGTTACGCTTAGCAACTGGTTGCTTAATTATTCAAATTTTAACACTACTATTATCAATTTTCTTTTTTGTGTTTCCTAAATAGCATAAGCAAGCAACGAGCAATTCTGCAAATAGTACATTGACCTGTGCTTATAAACCAGCTGATTGGTCTATAAGCTTGTGAGAACAATGTTTAATTACTATCCTCTACCAGCCTAACTTTTTAGCTCGTTCTTGTACCAACTCAACATACTTCTTTGTATCAGATTTCCAAAATGGATACTCTTTTACTTTTTCCACAAGCAAAGGAACCTTTGACTGGATTTGTAATAGAGTTCGATCAACCACTACTTCCGAAAGATGGATTGACTTTCCAAAGATTTTGATATCCCCTATGTTGATTTTATTCTTCTTACCATTCAATGTAAGTGCAAGATCTTCATTGTCTTCTTTAAAGAATATTTTGACTGCCAACAAATCATAAGCGGGTGCCAATTTGATTCGTCCTTCAAGGTCAGTTTGAATGGAAAAGTTCTTCAAATGCATGTCTGAATTACCAGTGAGAAACGAGAATACTACCATTTCAAAAAATCGAACTAAATCAATCCCTGGAGAAGTTGTGTTCTGTTTGATCCACCGACCAATCGATTCATAAGATCCTTTGTATTTATCTTCAGTTAATCGTTCGGTTAATTGGCAAAAATCTTCTTGAGCAATTTTTGTATTCTTTTCCCGATCAAATCGTTTAGTGATATAAGCCAGTTCTCCCGATTTTAATCGAATCAAGGAAGATACTGCAACGGGAAAAGAAAATTCTTTTGCAAGTAACATTGTAAGATGTTCGTTTTCAGGAAGATTGGCATACTCTTCTGAAGGAGGTTTGAGTATGAAATCTCCTTTGATTCCAACGATAGTGAGCCTTGTTAACTTAGGATTAGAATTATCGAGATCAAGAGATATCTTTGATTGAGCTCCAGTTACAGTCATCCGTGATTCTATGTTTTGTTTTGCCAATTCACGAATAGACTTGATATCGATATCAATTTCCGGATTTTGATTTTTCCCAAACAAATGTTTGCTGCAATGATGATGATAGTCATCTTCACTCTGTTTTGCACAGAGGAGACAAAATTTCATTTTCTTTCCCCTACTACACTGACTGCTCCAATACAATCTTCACATACAGTCAATAGGATACCAAAACGATCTTTTCTGTTTAATTTCCAAATGTTTTGTGTGAGGTTAAGTAACCAACCTTCAGGGATTAAGCCGTCAAAAAAAGGAAAAAGAGTTTTTGATTGGTATGCTCCTTTTTGTTTTGGTAAAGTAAAACTAATAGCAGGGTAAGCCTTATTATTTAGAAAACTTTCGTGGTATTGGAATACATAACCATTTTCATTCTCGAAGATCTCTCCTGCAAAAATCTCTCTATAGAAAACCTTCCCCTTACGATTCATATCCGTTCCCTTTTGGTATTGGTCTTGGAGCCAGTTTTGCACCGAAGGCTTCTAATACCTGGTTCACTTTGTCCATTCGTAATGATGGCTTTCCTTGTTCTAATTCTCTAATAAATCGTAAACCAACGCCTGTCATACGAGCTAAGTCTTCTTGGGTTAAGGAATTCTTCTTTCGTTCTCCTTTGACAAAATCTGAAAGATTAGCTAGTTCCATATAGTACCTTATCGGGTATAAATTTTAAGAAGTAAAGTGAAATATACCCGATCGGTACTATTTTTGGGTCACAGTAATGAATTATACCCAAAAAGGTACAATTCGACAAAAGTAAGAAAACCGAATCAATTTTGCGTTTTTTACATTAAAAATCTAAAATGTGCAAAATGAGTTCTCCGATATTCGAAAATTTCATAATATTTAGGTATCCATTCATAGGAGGAATGAAATTTGAATCGTTACCTGCATTCAAGATTAACTAGAATTTCGTACGACGAGCAATTAAAAGCAGATATGCTGAAACATATGCAGTCTCTGCAGGAAAGAGAGGAAATATTAAAGAGGCCATTTCCAATCGTATCACCAGAAAAGGAAACTGCATTACTGCTGATCCAAGCAGGATTGAGTTACCGCAAGACGGCTGAACGCTTAAGAATGAACCATACGATCATCACCCAGTGGTCAAAAAATGATCATGAGTTCAAGAGATTGCTTGAATTGGTAGAAAGGGAAAAACAAGAAGCTATTCGAAGGAATTCCCTTTTGGCCCTAGCCATAGAAACTGAAAAGACTGCCACTTCACAAGATAATGTAGATTTGGAGGAGACAAATAACTAAATTGACCTTCTCTTTTGAGATTTCCTGATGATCTTTCAGGTCATCTTTGATGGTTACAGCAATTGCAGCACATAATTCGCGTTTGTGTAAACGGGGGTTTCTCCGAGTATATACTCGGAAGAACCCCGGAAATAAAAAAATCCAACCAAACAATTCCATTACTAAATGCATAAAATGCAGCACCATGGAATCAAATTACATAAGTATATTATAATAAATTTGGTTACCAAATTTTCAAGAGCCCGTTTTATGAAGTTAATAATTTGAGTTTATAAAATTTTTTTTTCGTACAGCAAAAATGAAAAAAATTCCAAAAATATGCGTTATCAGTTCTCCGATATCCGATTTTTTACTAGGATATAGTCAAGGTTATCACTTGGCGTCCAAAAAGCCTCCTTTTGAAAACCCCAGAAAGTGCGATGACTTACGATCTTTATGAGCAGTTGTCGGACTTTCGAAATTTTTAAAATTGGAGGGTCGTATATGGCCGAGCTATGTCTAGAGGAATTAACGAAACAAAGGTCAAAGAGAAACAGGGTAAACAATATATGTGAAGTAAAATGGAATAAGCTCCAAAGAGAATATGGAAAAGAATTAATGAACATAAGATATGTTAAACGAGTCACTAACCATACAACTTGGAATTGCCTTAAGAAGTACAATAAGAAAAACCATGAGGTATATAGTAAGATTGGATACATTGGATATGCATTCACCCTAACCAGAGGAGACAAAGAAGCTGATATGAAGGAATTAAAAGTGGCTCTTGAGAGAACATTGAAATACTTAAATCGCGAGTTTTACCAAGATCAAATAAAAGGACTAGAAATACCAATCATGACATTCGAAGGCAATGCGATAGATGGACAATACAATCCTCACCTACATGGTTATATTTTAATCCCAAAAGGGAAAATCAGAAGAACTAAAAAGAAATTAAAGGAAGAACTAGTAAAATCATTGATCAATCTGCCAAAGCAAAATGGTCCCAAAAGGAAGCCGAATAAGCTATGGATGCAGAAAATAAAAGGAGATGGAGTAAAATACTTTGGATATTGCGGAAGAGAAGAAGCGCCTGAGCATGGGCAAGAACTAGATAAACTTGATTGGGATTTGTCATCCTTTGGATTTGTATCCGAACTAAAACACAAAATTAGCAAACGCATCATGAAAAGGACTTATAGTAGGTTCCCTGAAACAGAAACCAATTCTGAGCTATTTCATCGAGTCATTTGTATGTTGCATTGGATCCACAAACGAAAGCATATGTCTGATTTTTTAAGAGCATTCATTCCTCCGTTGGTTACAACTTCAGTAAGTTTCAAGGCTTATTCTAAAAAGAAAAAAGCAATTCTAAAAATGCAGCCTGTTCTAAATATCAAAGCAGATCAAATTCCAAACAAAGATTCGCAGATGGTGCCGAAAGAAATCATCAAGCATATTTCTCAATTGATTTATCAGCAGATTCATATTCATATGCTGTATTTGGTGCAAAAATTCGACAAATTCGACAAATTCGACAGTAAACGAGTGCAGATTGTCGAATTAATCTTTCGTATCAATATGGCCTAGATTGATAACTGATATGAATTTTCTTTTGATACCACTGTTGCACCTGTAGTTAGGGACAATCGTGGTATTTTAGAACTAAGGTATCGAAAAAAGAATCAATATCATAATCCGATTCGACTTCATTCAATATTATTGTTATTGTAGGTTGGAAACCAAAGGACTGTGTATGTATCTAAGATTTAAAAAAATCTTTCGATAGAAGACTCTTAATGAGTTTCCTTCCATTGATATTTTTAGGAATTAAAATCGATTCCTAAAAACTGTGAAGACTTTCAGGGGAAGATTTGGAAATCCACTTTCCCATCTAACCAAATCCACACATAAGCCTCTTTAGAAGTCATCTTTCACCTTCTTTATTTTGGTGCGAATGCGTTTGGGCAAAAGTGTTTGTTCAGACCATGCTTTTTCCTTTCTTGCAAGTTGGATTTCTTTTCCTAAAAGGACACCTACTTCTTTTGGCAAACGCGAGTAGGTTCTAGTAATTTTCATGGGTTTTTGTATTCCATTTAATCGACCATTTTAATAGGCATTAAATCAAATTATGACTATTTTATTGGTCATTTCAAAAACAAATTCCCTATTTTCGGAGTTCTCAAAGAAATATAACTATGAATACTTTTTAGGAATAGAAAAGAAAGCATCTATACTATTTAATCCAAATCTACAATCATAATATTCAACTTAAGCCTCACCCGTCACCAACAACGACTTTAGTAATCGAATTCACAATCCTCGCCAAGTGTTTCGAAGCAGGTTTCTCACCTTCAAATAATACACTTTCAACGGCTTTTCTGGTCGATTCGGGAAATTTACATAACATCCCTTTGTACAGTTCCATTGTATTAATCTTTGAATTCTTCTGTAAAGGAACTGGTGTTTCATCCAATGCTGTCAGGGAAAAATCCAGTTCTCTGGGATGTGAATTTATAGTCTGCACGTCACTAGGCTTCGTACTCTCATCCAAGGCAGACCCCAGACAAAGAAAGCGTCTACGGCCATCAAAGCCCGTTTGAACGACAAAACCCCGTTTTTTCAGTCTAGAGATCATTCGCGAAATCGTATCTGGTTTTAGTCCCAGTAGATTCGCAAAATGTTCGTTTGATGCAAAACACTTTCCACTGGCTGTGAAGCTTTCAATTTCTGATAGTATAACTTTCTCAGCAATGGAAAGATCCTTCCTACTCTCAATGCGGGCAGGTATCCAAATTCCTTGTCTCATGTTGTCCCTTCGGTTCGGCATGATATGCCTTCGGCCAAACCTTTTAACATTCTTTTTGTGGCAGGGGATCAAGTTAGGTGAAGTGATCCGGGGTCTTTGCCTACCCCACCCAGTAAAAGCCTATTACCGGACAGTAAGACCTAAACCCAAAGGACGGATTTTGTCAACCACAATGAGACATAATTTTCTGAGATTTAAGAGGAGTTAGAAAGATCCCCCGAGAGGGCAAACTCAAGGGGGAATGTGTCTATTTGGATCTTCACCTAAGACAATTCAATGGGACAATAGATTCTCGAAAAGTACAAGGAATTTTTTGCATTCTGATCGGAAATATTGATGATTCCAAAGATTGAAAAAATTAATTACACTTCTGGTTTTTGTATTTATTGGACTACAACATTGACGCCTTGGGCACTTACACCTTGAAAGAGGATTATATATGTTCCAGTAACACTGAAGGAGATTTCTTAGCTTAAAGATCCGCCAACGGTATTATTTGTTTTTGTAAAATTTGCAATTGATGTCAAATCAGTAACCGTTATTGGACAACTACTTTTCGTATAAACACTAGCTAGAATTGATCCGGAAAAGTTAATTCCCGAAAATACAATTTTTTGTCCAGCAGTGACAGTTGCTTTGATGGCACTATTGGAAAGGGTCGTAAGTGTACCCATTGAGGTAGCTGAGGTTGAGGCATTTAAAATGCATAATAAAAAGTCAAGGTATTGTGTTAGACGATTAAAATATAACAGGCCTTTGTAGGCCTATTGGCAGACGATCATTACTCCCGTAAAATTAGAGTTTTCGATCTTTCCTATTCCATTCTGCACTACACAATTTCTACCACTCGGATTTCTTAATATACTAACATAGAAATTTGCTTGATTTGAAAACGTCTGAATGAATGAAAATGATCCATTCGTGAAAACGGATAATACTTCAGAGAAATTATTTTGAATGATTAATGTTTCGTTTAAGGGAATTCCCGTGACGTTCCCTCCAATTCTGAAAATCCCACCAGTAGAATCGTTTGAATTCGATTCTGGGTTGCCATTTTGTGTTCTAGTTGCCACTAACTCAGAAATGAATCTTGACTCAGAGTCATTTACTCGTTTTTCTAATTTTGGAAAATCACATCTGAATATTAAAAGGAAAAAAATAATTCCTGCAAAAAATCTAACAAATAAGATATTCATTTGTCTTTTGGTTTAGTTAACCTATCCCCTTCCTGAATTAAATTAACATTCTTTGTTGCGATTTTTTCTCCTTCTTCAATTCCAGATTCAATGATAATTCCGTCGTCTGTTTCGCGTACTATTTGAATTTGTTTTTCAAAAAACATGTCTTGGTCATTTAGTTTGAAAACAATAGCAGATTTTTCGTTCACTTTTTTGGCAATTGAAGTAACCGGGATAACAATTTGTTTTTTTCTTTGTAAACTTGGAATTCTTCCACGTGCAAACATTCCAGGTCTTAATTTACCATTTGTATTATTTGCGATAACTTTCACTTCTAAGCTTCTACTTTGAGGATCGATAATGGGGCTAATTATATGAATTTTTCCGTTCATTTCTTCCTTTCCTAGAGCATCGACTGTAAATTTTACACTCGTACCATTCTGAAGAAAACCAGCATCTGATTCAGAAACGTTAAACCTCAAAAGTACTTGTGAAGTATCGACAACTATAAAGACAGGTTCCCCTTCCTTTACCGCTTCACCTTTTTCTTTTGCTCTTGTTGCTACTATACCAGTTAATGGAGATTTTAAGTTTGATTCTTTAATTAACAATTCAGTAGATTCTACGCTTTTTTTGATAGCCTCTAAGTTTGCTTTAGCCATCTCAAGTTCCGCTCGTTCAATAGCCGTATTTAAATAAATAAATTTTTCATCATTGATATTTGAAGGTGATTCTATTTTGATTCCTGCGTTTTCTAAATCTTTGTCTCGGAATCCAATAATAATGTTTTCCAGATTCTTTTGCGCTTTGAAGTAAGCCACTTCTGCTGAATTTAAGGATGTTTGAATGGATTTTAATTCTGTTTCCGAAACCGCACCGATCTCCATAAGTTCTTTTTTGTTTTTCACACTTCGTTCTAGATTTTCCATGACTGCTTTTGTGTCTTTTACGTCGGCCTCTGCTTTCCTAATGTTTGCTAGTTCCCTCTCCACTCGTTGTCTAGCCATTAAAAGCTTTGCATTAGCTAGATCAACTTGCCTTCTTTGCACGACTTCTGAGGATTTATCTTTTCCTAATTGGATTTCTAAATTTAATGTTTCAATTTTTGCTAGGGTATCCCCAGAATTAACTTTCTGCCCTTCTTCTTTAAAATAATTTTCGATTCTTCCCAATACTTTTGAGGTAACCTCGGCTTTTTTTAGATAGGAAACAGATCCCAAAGTTAAGATCTCGTCTACCGGTTCAATTGCTGATACACTTATGATTCCGTAATCAAGAGCTTTATTTGTTTCTTCTGTTGACTTGCTTTTCTTGCAAAAAACTAGAATGAAAATTAAAATAATATAATGAGCTTTAATTTTTTTCAATTGGTAAAACTTCTCCGAATTTAATTAAACCTAGCTGATCAAGACTTAAACCTGTTGCTAACTCAAGTTCAGCTATCGATGACATAAATCTTAATCTAGAAGCTATTTGGGCATTTGTTGCTTCCAAATAACGTATTTCTGTTTCTGCTAGCTCTGTTCTAGGCGCTTCACCTAGTCTCACTTGCTCTTCTTTTATTTGAATTCTTTTTTCAAATAAAATTACGTTCTCATCTGCTTGCTTCATTGCATCCCAACTAACTCTATAGCTATTTAAACTCTTTTTTACTTCCGATGCTATGATATCACCGATTTGATTTAAATTTACCTTAGCTTGATAGGCAGCATTTCCAGATGTGACAATTTCCCGTTGGTATTGAAGATTATCATAAATACCTAAAGTAGTTGAAGATGTTAAAAATCGGTCATTATTTTCATTTCGAGAAGTATAATTTCCAGTATCTTGAAGAGAATTTGGCCCTAATAACATTGATACTCGAAAATTAAATCCATACTCTCTTTCGCGAGGTGGATATTCATCCCCTCTATAACCATGGAAACCTCCTACCGAAACAGTAGGAATGTAGAAAGTTTGAGCATATTTATATTTTGACTGTGTTTGTAAATGTTCAGCTCTCGCTTTATCAAACTCTACTCTAAAATTTGAAGCCAAATTGATAAGGTTTTCTCCATCAAAATTTCGATAATTATAATTTACATCCCCTAGAATGTTTCCTATTAGTTTTATTTCTGAACTACTTTTCAACCGGAGTAATATTTTAAATTCTTGTATTTGAGATTCATAATCGATTCTTGCTGTCTTTTCTTGTAAGATAATTTCATTTAGCCTGTTTTCCAATTCCAAAACTTTAATTTTAGTAGTTTCGCCTAATTGAAGTTCTCTATTCGCATAGAATAATTGGTCAGATTGTCTTTTGATGCTCCTTTCAAGCGTAATTAGTTGTGATTTCTTACTCAATATTGAAAAGAATAAAGTTCTTATTTTAAATCTTAACTTATTGAGTGCAATTTTTACATCATATTTGGCTAAAGCTAATTCACCTAAAGAGGCATCAAGTGCAAGTGATCTTCTTCCACCATCGTAAACGACCTGATCTACGTTTAAAGTGAATCGTTGGTTTCTAGAATCAGCAGTATTTTCGATAATTGAGGAACTTCGATCCCATCTGATAGAAGCTGTCGGAAAATATTGTCTCCAATTTTCATTTACTAATAGCTTTTTAATTTTCTGTTGCGAGCCAATCATTTTTAATTCCGGGCTATTTTCAATTCCGATGTCTTCTGCTTTCTCTAAATCAAGGTATAAAGTAGAAATTTCCTCATCTGCGAATATGCTAAAATTTATTATTATTGCTAAAATGATTAGCCTATTGATACCGAAAGACATAATTATTTGAACGTTTTTGCAATTTTTTGGGCCAATTTATTTGAAATAGCTGAATTTGATTCGAATGAGAGTAATTTCTCATATCCTATGTATTTAAACATATTAATTAACTCACCGCTGTCATCATAGAGATACAAAATAGCGCCTGATGAGTAATCTTCATCTAATATAGTTCCTATGTCTGCCTCAAAAATAAAACCCGTTAGTACATATTTTGTTCCTTTCTGTACGCAAAGTGATATTACTTTATCTTTATCTGCTAAAATGTATTTCCTGATAGGAGACAAAGTAACTGGAGTTGAATTTGGTTCAAAATTTGCTGCTGAGCTATCGCTATTCAGAAAAGTAGCAACTCTGATTACATCTAACCCGTCCTCTTTTAGTGAGAAATGTAAGTTATCGGTTACGTTTGTGGCAGAAATGTTTAATGAGACTAAATTCTTCGATGTTAAATCTATTAGTGCAATTTTTCCTTTAGGGAGCTTTTCCTTCAGGTCAACCGCCGACTGTATGTCTGTTCTTAATAATTGTTTAATAAATTTACCGGTACTACAGTTGAAGGTGTGGAACAATATTACAAAAAACAGGATTAATTGATTCGGTCGCATCTCTTTCGTTAACCTTTCTGCAGAATCACCTATCAATTGCAAGTTCTAATTTTTTTGGTATGCAAAATTAACATGGGTTGGAGAAATGATGATTGCAATGTTAGGAATTCTCGATGTTAAAGTTTAAAAAATCGTTTAGATATTTCATTTTGTTCACTTTCCTTCAGCTTTGTTTTTGTGGAGTTCTAAATACACAGGGGAATATGGATTCGGACCAATATAAAGCTCAAGAAGAGAACGTTAAAGGATTAAAAGCCTTATCAGAAGGTAAATGGGAAGATGCAGAAAAAAATTTCAGAGCATCTTCTGATTTAAATCCAAGCTCGCCAGAATACGCAGGTAATGTGGGCATTGCGATGATTAATCAAGGCAAAGGAAAAGATTCTGTCGCATATTTTATCAAATCAATTGAAATAGATCCAGATTATGCAAAAGGATATTATAATTTAGGCGTTTGCTATCAGAATTTAGCAGATTACAAACAATCAGTCAAAAACTATGAAAAGGCACTATTTTTAGTGCCAACCATGGTCGAAGCTAGGTTTAACCTCGGTATGGTCTATGGGTTCTTGGGGGAAAAATCTAAGGCAAAATCGAATTATGAAGAATTTATTAGGCTTGCGCCAAAAGTAACATTTCAAAGGCAAATTACAGATGCAAAAAATAAAATCAAGGAACTTGAATAGTTCCTTACTACTAACATTCGTTTTCTGTTTAGCCTTTATATTCAATTGTAACAGCGATATTGAAAAACTTATTGAAGAGGATATGGAGAAACGAGAAGGTTCGCCTGAAATCGTTACTATTGATGGTAAATTCCTTTCAGCAAAAGCATTCCGAGAGGCATTAATTGCAGATAGGAAGACATTTGAACATAAATTTAACCCTGCTACACCAGAGGAAGTGGAACAATATCTATCAAATTACATTGAAGAATCAATTTTACTTCAAAGAGCTCTTGCTGATGTAGATTTTAATTCTAATGAGGCCAAGGATTATATGGCTAGATCAGTAAGAAAGGCTGCTATATCCTATTGGTTAGATAAAAAATCTGGTGCCCTGAATCTAGTTGAAAACTCTGATAAAATTCAGGTAGATAATGATATTTTAGAAAAGTTCAAACAAAGTAAATCTAATGCTTCAAAATTAAAGTCCGTAACAATGGATGAGCTTCAGCGAGAAGCCAAAATCATCAAACTGAATAAGCTAATGGAAGCTGCAACTATAAAAAAGAGATTAATTGCAGGTAAAGCAAAACGAGATGCAAAGGTTCAAATTGTTCCTAAAGAGGTATATTCTTCTGTTACAAGATAAAAAAATGAAATATTCTAATATTCAAATTTTGTTCGTTTATTTTTTGCTTATGACTAGTGTTTTATTTTGTAAATCAGAAGAAAGTGCAAATGAACATTTCCAAATCGGCAAAAAAGAATTTTTGGATAAAAATTTAGAAAAGGCAAAGTTAGAATTTCAAACCTCAGTGGATGAAAACCCTGACTTGATTTCTGCTTATATCATGCTAGGAAAAACTTTGTATTATATGGGAGATTTTAACGGATCTCTAGAGATTTTGAAAAAAGCTAAAGGAAAATTTCCTGAAAATCCTTCTATTGATTTTTGGATTTCAAAAAATTACTTAGTTGTTGAAAGCGATTTAACAAAAGCAAAAGAACATTTGTTGAATATTTTAGAATTGGACAATTTACATTTCGAAGCGTATTATCATTTAGCAAAAATTAGCGAAAGAGAAGGCAATATTAAGGAAGCCTTATTATATTACAATAAGGCAAAAATGATAAAAAAATCATTTGATAAGATACACAAAGATCTAGGGAATCTCTACCTAAAAGCAGGTATGATTGAAAGGGCAAACGAAGAGCTGGCCAAAGTAGAAAACTCAGTTACTAAAACAGCAAAAAAGTGATGTTATGAAATCCTTATCCTTCTTACTAATCTTAACCTTTTGTATTTCATGTAATGAACAATTGAAAGATTTAGCAGATAAGGCCTACTTATTGGGATTGAGTGATCCATCGGATTTTGAACGGCCAAATGTCTTAACTATTTCTCCATTTACAGGATCAAAAGAAGTACCGTTAGATTCGACTATTTCTCTATTATTTTCTAGACCAATGAATAGAAATGCAACCGAACTTGCTATTTCCATTTCCTCGAACGGAGGGAACGTAACCTCAGCATTTAACTGGCGATCAGATTATCTTTTAGATTTGAATTTTAAGCTTGGGTTAACTATAGGGAAAAGATATGAGATTAAAATCAATCGCTCCATAGCGAAAGACTTAAAGAATAACACTTTAACCAAAGATTATGTGTCTGATTTTTATACGATTGGATTTGTAGATCCGCCGGAAGTCATTAATGCAGAACCTGTCATAAGTAATTCACTGATTGAAAATTGGCCACTCAATCAAGATATTATATTATACTTTTCGCAATCGATGGATGAAGCTGAAACATCCGCTGCGACAACTATTTCAGGTGGCCCCGCAGTATTTGTTAAAGAGTGGTCAGGAAATTCAACAATATTAAGACTTAGACTTCAATCACCGCTGCAAACATCAACAAGCTATACGGTTAGAGTATCAAGTTCGGCTAAAAGTAGGTTAGGTGTTCCAATTAAGAAGGAATTTTCTAATTCATTTTACACTGGTACTATTGCAACTGCCTTAACTTTTCAAGTTACCCCTTTCCCATTAAGTCCTGCATGGCCTGTAGTGAGTCCGTCTCCGGTTTTGAGTGAATTTATTGATGTATCAAAGTTTGATAGTTTTCGTTTTACATTCAACAGACCTATGAAACAGGAGACCGTGGAACGTGCTATTTCATTTTCTCCCTCTATTTCGGGAAAGTATAGATGGTCTACAGGACAAATTCTAGAATTTACTCCAAATTCTCCTCTCAATCAAGATTCTAGATATAGATTGAATTTTTCGTCAACAGCACAAGATTCCAATGCTATTCCGTTAGGAAATAGTTATATCATCGATTTTATCACTAACAATTCCAATGATAGCCTTCCCATTACAATCAATAGTGTCACTGGTTATAGTGTATCTGCTACTTGTGTACCAACAATAGATTCAAATCCAAACGCTGTCTCCTTTCCATTTGACCAAAATAAGATTTATTCTGTTTCAATTACCTCCACAGATTGTTCGCTCATGGATTACATGTTCGAAATTTCTTTTAACACTGCTGGAGGTTGTGCACTTAAAACAAATGGGGACGGTGATATATTCAACCAAGTATCGTTTAGCTATTTTTCAGGTGGCCCAGGTGGAGGCTCACCTTTAGTTTACTACAAAGACTATGCTCCGCCTGCTTTTTGTTCTACGCCTGGTGTATATAAAATCGGAATTAAATCAATTTTTCCAAACGTTCAATACAAAAAAACCATTCTTGGTGGATCCGCTGGCCTAAGAGATATTAATGAAAACTATCTCCAAACGAGTGAATCTTTTTTATTCCAGAGACTTTAATGAAACAATTAGCCATTTTATTTTGCTCTTTAATGATCTCTTGTAGTCAGTTACTCGAAAATGGGAAAGGACCGTTCTCAGTTTTTCCAGCGTTGGATCTTCTTCCTAACTCTCAAGCGCCGGTGGTTTTATCCGCAGCACCGTTAAACGAACAAAATGCCGTCTCTCCTTATAGTGAAATTTCAATCTTATTCTCGAAAGATATGAACAAGACGGTTACAGAAGGAAGTTTTACATTACGGAATGGATCTATCAGTGTAGATGGATTGTTTTCCTGGATCGATAAAATGATGGTATTTAAGCCTAAGGCTATTCTGAGCCAGGCTGGGCAATATAGGTATACTTTATTAGGATCGAAAGCTGAAAGTTCAGAAGGTGTTAACTTAATTAGGGACTATTCTTCAAATTTTTATGTGAATGAAGATTCGCAACAACCAGAACTTGTTTCAACCATTCCATCAAATGGTGCGGTGGGAATTCAAACAAATACAACTATCCAATTAACTTTTTCAAAAGCAATGAAGCTTTCGTCTATATTGACTAATATAAGCAGTTCTCCTCAAATCAGTTTCGATTTTCCAGCAGCAACTTTAAGTGGTGACGGTACAACCGTGACACTAATTCTACTTACTCCGTTAGCATTTGGTACAAACTATACACTTACTATACCTGCCTCCATTCAAGATTCCTCAGGTAATACTTTGATCAAAAGTTATCAATTGAATTTTACTGTTGGAAATGATTTCGTAAAACCAAACTTTACTGAAATTTCATCTACAACCGTTACCAATTTTGTAGCTACCGAATATATAACGGTCGCTGGATTTGAAAAAGACGATTCATTTTTTATACAATTCGACGAACCAATTTTGCCTTCTTCAATCAATGATGCAATTTCCTTTACTCCTTCTGTGACTTATACAATTCAAGATGTTTCAGCAAATAGTACTCGGTTTAGAATTACTCCATCCTCGGTATTAGATATAGATACAGTATATCAAATGAAAGTTTCTGATCAAATTCGAGATATTCAGAATAATACCTTAACAAAGGCTTATGTTTATAATATTAAAATCAATGGACCACGAAGTCGTCCTCTTTGGGTAAGAGGCATTTATTTAGATCAACCGAACACTATACAACTAAACACTAGCATTATTTCAAGTATTAACAGTGATGGTGGTGTTGGTCCAAATTACAATTTAGAAACAGGCACCAATGGGTTTTACATTTATTTTTGTAGAGGTGAAACCTTAGCAACATGTGATATAACATCATCACCTAGAGACCTAAGTCTACAACTTTCAAGCATAGATTTTGATGTCAGGTATGATTTTGGCCCAAATATTGGCTCCCCCTATTTAAATTTACCAGTAGATGTATCCCCTTTACCAACTGACAGATTCTTGATGCGCACAAGACTATTCAGTTTTGCTCCAAATCCTTCAACATATATATTCACTGTCAAAGGTGGAAAACAAGGTGTTATAGATCAGTATGGTAATTATATGAAACAAGACTTTAACTTTCGATTTAGATTAAATCCGTAAGATGGTACAGTATTTTATAACCAGACGAGTTACTACTGGCGTTGGGTTTTTGCTGATTCTCTTGTTTGGAACGATAGCGACCCTCAAACTAAAAATAGACCTCCTTCCTAATATTTCGTTTCCAACATTAACTATAGTTACACTTTATCCCAATGCATCGCCTGGTGAGATCGAAACGCTAATATCTAAACCCATTGAAGAAATTGTCGCATCGGTTCCGGGCACTGATCGAATCTCTTCTGATTCAGTTGAAGGTGCATCTATTGTTTATATCCGATTCCGATGGGGAACAAACATGGATCAGGCAATGATTCAAACTCGAGAAAAAGTAGATTTAGTAAAAGGGAATTTACCGCAAGATACCAAAAAATCTATAGTTCTCCGTTTTGATCCAAATGAATCCCCAATTTTAAGACTTGCAGCAATTCCAAAAGGGAAATCGTTGAAAGATATTCGTTTTTTTTTACAAAAGACTATCTTCCCTTATCTTGAACGATCTGAAGGTGTTGCTGCTGTTTCACTTTCTGGCGGGCTTCAAAGACAAATTCAAGTAGTAGTAGATAGAGATCGCTTACAAGCATACGGCATAGGTATTGATACTGTTATCGATCAAATATCAGCTGCAAACCTCAATTTTCCTGCAGGAAATATCAGACAAAATGATAAAGAGATTTTAATTCGTACAGACGGTGCGTTTAAATCATTAGATCAAATAAATGATACACTCATTGGATTAACGGAACAAGGCGTACCAATTTATCTAAAATCGATCGCAGAAATAAAAGATGGTACCAAAGAGAGGACAAGTATCACCAAACTGAATTCGTCTGAAAGTATATCTATTTCAATCAAAAAAGAATCTGGTAAAAATACCGTTTCCATTGTTTCGAACCTAGTTAGTTTAATTGAAGAATTGAACGAAAAGTTTAATAATGAAGTTCATTTTGAAATAGTTGAAGATCAATCTATTTTCATTAAAGAAGCCGTTACTTCAGTAATTCTGTCAGGGCTTTTTGCAGCTGTCATTTGTTATTTTATCTTATACTTGTTTTATCAGAACTGGAGAGAACCAATCATTGTAGTTTCTGCAATTCCATTGTCTTCTTTATTAACACTCATATTCATGTATTTTCTAAATATCACAGTAAATACAATGTCTATGGGTGGGCTCGCATTAGGAGTCGGAATGGTAGTAGACTCATCAGCTGTTGTACTAGAATCAATAAGAACCAAAATGAAAGAAATGCACAATTTTATTGATGCAGGAATTTCGGGGGTTCATGAAGTCTATGGTTCTTTAATTGCTTCTACTGTCACAAGTTGCGTCGTTTTTTTACCTGTATTATTCGTCGATGGAATTGCTGGAGCAATATTTAGTGATTTTGCATTAACAATCACATTATCACTTGTTTCCTCTTTCATCGTTTCAACCACATTGATTCCAACTTTAACCCAATTGGATTTTTTCAATGTTATCCCAAATAAAAAATCCGATAAGAGCAAGTTCTTACTACTCGTCGAACGCTTTGAAAATCTAATACTTTTTTTCCTAAATCTATTTTATAAGAGAAAATCTTTTTCTTATCTGTTACTTATAGGATTTACACTGCTGACTTTTTTTTTATTCCTCCTTTTACCAAAGGAAATGATGCCGGAGCTTGATCAGGGAAGTTTTACTATTAAAATAAAAGCACCAGAGGGCACTACTCTGCTTCAGACAGAAGCAATTTGTAATAAATTGGACCAACTCATTCAAGAAACCAATGATACTAAAAATATTCTACAGCAAATAGGATATGAAGATAAAGACCTTGTGGTAAATCCAAAATCAGATTTCGGATTAAATAGAGCAGAAATTTTTGTTCAACTCAAAGATGGTGTTAGCTTTGAGGATCATCAAGAAAAAATCCAAAATAGATTAACTCAGATTAGTAAATCTTCTAACTCTGAAATTTCTTTGATTCCAACAAAAACAATATTAGCCTCTTTATTATCTTCAGATGGATTTGATTTTAACTTAGAAATATCAGGTCAAAATTGGATTAAAATTAGAGAAGTGACTTCAAAAATTGAGGAGACGCTAAAAAAAAATCCAATTATAAATAGTTATAAATCTTCTTTGGGCCAAAAAACAAAAGAAGTTCGAGTCATTCTGGATAGAAACAAAATGGCATTTTTCGGTCTAACCGTTGAAAAAATTGCAACAAATATGAAATCTTTCGTGAAAGGAGATTTTGCTTCTAAATTTAGAGAGAATGATTATGAATTTGAAATCTTAGTCAGGTCAAGACTTGAAGATCGTTATGACAAAGATTCGATTTTAGAAATACCAATTGAAACACCCTCTGGGAAAATGATTAAGTTTTCTTCATTTGCTCACTTAGAAGATGCTGAAATTGATAGAAAAATATTCAGAAAGGATGGTTCCCGGACGGCTACTTTGTCGTTATCTACTTCCGATAGCGATAAAGAAGGATTAGAAGGTCAGATAAAAAATACAATCAGCGAATATGAACAAAATAGGGACGTATCTGTTTTGGAAGGAGATTCGCATCGAGAAATGCAAAAGTCTTTCTTTGCTTTATCATACGCAGCAATTTTTGCAATTATTTTAGTTTATATGACTATGGCATCGCAATTTGAAAATCTGGTTCAACCTTTTATCATCCTTTCATCAATCATAATAACAATCTTTGGTTCTTTTTTGTTTTTATTTCTCTTTGGTCAGAGTCTGAATATCATTTCTTCAATGGGAATCGTTTTGCTCGCAGGCTTGGTTGTTAACAATGGGATTATACTTGTTGATACTTATCGGTTGACTAATAGTGCAAATTCATTAACAGGAATTGAACTACTAAAATCTGGAATCAAAAAACGACTTTTTACAATTTTGAATACAACAGCAACGACAATGTTAGGTATGATTCCAGCAATTATTACTTTTGGGAACCCTTCCCCTCAAGCTCCATTGGCTGTGGCCGTAATTGGCGGATTATTCTTTTCCACGATTTTTTCACTGGTTGTCATCCCAATTCTCTATGATTCCAGTATACGAAAAAATCTACCAAAAGTTTCTTCATTAATTCCTTTTGAAGTCAACCAAGTTAAAAAAAAGAAAAAAATATCCAAAGATAAATAATCGTGGATTTATTAAAAACACTATTCCAAAGACCGATCACAGTCTACATGTTTGCAACCTCAATGATACTACTAGGTATCGTGAGTGTATATCGTTTGCCGATATCGTTAATGCCTTCGGTTGAAAATCCTGCCATCACAATCATAACAAGATATCCGGGAATATCTCCTTCAAAGATTGAAGAGATATTAACTAAACCAATTGAAGAACAAATTTCAAGCGTTGGAAACATTCAGTCTATTTATTCGTCCTCGGAAGAAGGTGAAAGTAGAATCAATGTTACCTTTGGAACTTCCGAAAACGTTGCAAAAAAATCATTGGATGTTAGGGCAAGAATTGATTTAATCCGAGGAAGTTTTCCTCGCGAAGTTGAAGAGCCAACAATCACTCGATTCGATCCAACAGATCGCCCAATCTTTATTGTAAAACTTGAGTCGTCCAAACTTTCGTTAAAAGAATTGAGAACCTTTGCAGAAAACAAACTGAAGAAAAAATTCGAACGTGTGGATGGGATTAGTGAAATCAATATTGGAGGGGGATTTGAAAGAGAAATCTCTGTAAAAGTTGATAAAGAAAAACTGGGATTCCATAAACTTAGAATTTCAGAAATTATGGACTCTTTGGATAAGGCTAATATCAATTTGCCAGTGGGTCAAATCAGAGAAAGTGATCGATTAGTGAATGTAAAACTTGTCGGTAGATATACTTCCATTGGCGATATCCCGGAAACCGTTATTAAAGTTCCAAGCCAAGACAAAATACTTAGGCTAAAAGACTTAGCCATCGTCAATGATGGTTTTAGGGACAGAGAGAATATTTCTAGAGAAAATGGTAAAGAGATAGTCGCTATCTTTATTCAAAAAGCTGGTGATGCCAATTCCCTAGAAGTTTGTATGGAACTGAGAAAATTAGTTTCTCAAGTCCAATCTCCTGGAATTCAAATCAATATAAACTATGATCAATCGATTGCCATACAAGATGCTATAGATCGTGTGATGCAGACAGCAATTTACGGAGGCTTAATCGCCATTGCTGTTTTATTTCTCTTTATTAGAAGCATTTATGCTGTTTGCCTTATCTCCTTATCAATACCCATTTCAATCATTATCACCTTTGCCATCATGAAATTCTATAAAGTAGGAATTGATGTGATGAGTTTATCTGGTTTGGCACTTGGTGTTGGAATGATAGTCGATTCATCCATTATCATAGTGGAAAGTTCTTTCCTCAAATTTCAAAAAAATGGGTTTACTAAGGATATCCATTTTGAGTCCGCATATAGTGTCTCATCCGAATTATTTGCATCAGTATTAACCAATATTGCTGTTTTTTTGCCTTTTTTATTTGCCTCAAAGGAAACCAATCAACTCTACGGAGGTTTAGCAATTACAGTATCGGGGACTTTGGTAATCTCACTACTTGTTTCGATTGTTTTAGTTCCTGTTTTAGCAAGTACTGTTTTTCTTAAAAACAAAGATCAATTTAAAGATCAGGAAATTTGGAGAGTAAATGCAAAAATAAAATTTCCCTCACCGAACTGGCAGATCATATCTTTCTTCAAGAAACTTAGTTTTACGTTTATACAAGAGAATTATAGGAATTCATTGCTCTACATTCTTGAAAATCCAAAGAAACTTTATATATCTTATGCGGTTTTACTTTTTTTCGGAGTCTTTTCTATCATTTTTCTTAAGCAAGAGTATATGGATCCTTCTGATACTGGAGAGATACGTGCGAGTGTTGAATTAGAAACAGGAATCCATTTGGATGCAACTAACAAGAAGATTCTAGAACTTGAGAAACTTTTTGCACAACAAGATGCCATTGCAAAGGTCACGAGTAAAGTAGAAAAATGGCATGCTGACGTGAACATTACATTAAAGCCCGAATATATTTCGGAGACAGTTAACGTGATCGAGAATTTGAAAACGGAGTCAGAAAGTATCCCTGGTATTTTTGTTTTCTTTTCAGAGGCAGGTCCGGGAGCTGATGCAAAAGAATTGGATGTTGAATTTATCGGAGATGATTCAAAGACACTGCAAGACATTGCAAAAGAAGCAGCGAAAATAGTGGGAGGTATAGACGGAATCCAACAAGTGGCTCTCCGGTTTCGGGAGGGAAAAGATGAAATTGTGTTGAATTTTGACAGGAAAAAGGCAGGTTCCAACCGATTGAGTTCTTCTGATGTTGCCAATGCAATGAAGACTTCGCTTACTGGATCCATTCCGACAAAGTTTTTAGAAGATGACCGAGAAGTAGATATTAAAGTCAGATTTGATGAAAAAGATAGGATGGACTTAGCGCAAGTTTTAAGTACTACCTTCCCTACCTCGAATAAGTCCATGGTCTTTTTGTCTTCGATTATTGAATTAGAAGAACGAAAAGGAGAAACACGAATTTATAGAAAAAATAAACGAAAGGTTGCCACCATCTCTGCCAAATTGGGAAAGCTGGATACAGGAACTGCTGTCCAAAGAATCTCTAACAAATTATCAAATTTACAATTACCATCAAATTATTACTTTGAGTTTGGTGAGTCCTATAAAAAACTTCAGAAAAACCAATTTGAAATGATCTTTTTATTTTCTCTTTCGGGGATCATTATCTATTTATTGTTAGCAACTCTCTTTGAGTCATTTTATTATCCATTACTCATTATTTTCTGTGTACCCTCTGGAATTTTTGCATCATTAGCATTTTTATTTTTTACTAGAATGACCTTAAATATATCTGTTTACATCGGACTCATCATGTTGACTGGAATTGCAGTAAACAACGCAATCATTTTGGTTGATTCCGTGATTAAAGATAGTTCTCACCAAAACTTCAAAACAAAAGTAATCAATTGTTCGCTTGATCGCTTGCGACCAATTTTAATAACTACTATGACCACAGTTTTAGGACTGCTACCAACGGCAATTAGCACTGGCTCTGGCAGCCAACTTTGGAGACCACTAGGGATTACTGTAGTCATCGGTTTGACTGTGTCTTCTTTGTTTACATTGTATTTGATTCCGACTATGTTATTGTATAAAAAGAAAACGGTTTAAGTGAAAAACTAATGCTCTACTTGGCCACGCCTCCGCGGGAAACACCTCTCATGGTTAAGAGAAGAAACTAGATGAAACTTTATTACCGTGTGGCTGGGTCCTCGGATTTGTTTGGTGACGGTTGCTTTAATCTATAAAGCTCTGATTTTTGATAAAAATCTTCTATTCTGAACAAGAAATCGATGGTTCTCCCGTTAAATTTTGAATTCAAAGTCATTCCTTCCTAAATCCAGCGTCTAACTTAAGGAAGATTTTTGTTTACTATCATAGTTTTGCGAGACTCAGATAATGATGCCGAAAATATGCTAATACACTGGAACTGGATCCCAATACCGACATTGAACCTGCTCATTTTGTCGATACTTTTTTCTATCCCTTCTCTGAGCCCAATAACAATCCCCATCGACAACGCTTTCGGGCCAGTATTCGCTTTTTTTCCAATGTTTTTTATCTTTAATATTGGAAAACTTTCCTGGTACCCAGGGACTGCTTCTATTAGTTTCTTCTTTAATTATATGATCTACAATATATTGTTGTACAATTCCATCTTTATCAAAAAATATATGAAAATTTAGATAATCTATACCCACATATCCACCATTCGGTAAAGGTGCAGTTACATAATTTACATAACCGATAATTTTTTTCATTTCAAACTTACGTCCCAGGATTTCTTTATTGATTGGGTTTCTAAATGTCATTCTTGACCAAGGTTTGGGATAGATTTCAAGCAGTTCTTGTTCTGTTGTCTTTCCAATCACAGGTAATTTGCTTGGATCAAATTGGAATTTCTCTGGCCCGTCGATTATATCGTCGGCAAAATCAGGATCATTTTTAGATAATATCCCACATGATATTAATCCTAGTATTATAAGAATCGATATTAATTTTACCAAAAAGGCATATTGTTTCATTTCTTTCTGTATTTTCATCTATTACTTCCTCCACTTAAGTAATCCCTCAAAGCAGCATCATAATTATTTATAAAGTTATGACCCCATATTCCACTTATTTTTGTCTTATACCCATTTAATTTAGCAGAAGCATTCCTTCCGATTCGATTCAGCACCCCTATATATGGTGTTCCCATTAAATAGGGAACTGGGTCTAAATGATTCTCATAAAACACTGCAGACGCCAATCCACTTGGAATATTCTGTCCGCCAATAGGGCCTCCAAATGTCACCCAATTAATACTATTAATTTCTGCTTTAGCATCTTTTGCAGCGATCAGTGCATTCCCAGAAATAACAGACCCTTGACTATGTGCCATCAATGTCCCCACTTTACCGGCCTTAATCAATTCAGTTAACACCTTTTGCGATGCTTCTGTATCTACCGATGCTAAACCTGTAACAGAATTTGCTAGATCCGCTACCAAACCATTCGATTTATTATAGACAAGATATACATCGCCTCCTGTCTCACCTTGAATCGTTTTAATATTATTTATGGCATCCATCGGATTGTTTTTTATCCCGTTTACAAACACCGTTGATGAGTCACTTACCTCGTTTATACTTACAACGGACATTTTGCCATCCTTACCTAACTTTATAATACTTGAATCATTTACCTCTTTTCCATTTATACTCAAGTATTGTATTTCTTCTGTATCGTATCCTAAGTAATCTTTTACAAAACCTACTTTGAGTTTATTGGGGCCATCAGCCACTTGGTAATCATATTTTCTTCCTACTACATGAATTCCACCAGTTTCTTTTTCTTGTATTCTGTCAGGAATCTTTTCCATATTACTTGGATTTAGATCTAATAAATTATTTTTTCCGCCAGATTTCGTCGGAACTACACCAAAAATGTCGCCTAATAAAGTACCTACTCCTCGACCAAAGACATACCCAAGACCACTTCCAACCCCTGCTCCTTGGTTTTTGTTTCCTTCCCTTTGCTTTGCCTCTGATTCCAATGCATCAAATTCAGCAGCGTTTAATGGGAGCCCTTTTGCTTTTTTCCCCTTGGCTCTCTCCAAATCGCTCTTGTCTTTGTGTAATAAATCAAACTCCGCTTGATCTACTTCTTGATCAGATGAAAATCCTTTGCCCTTCAATTTATTGCGGAATCTCTCGCTGTTAAATCTTAACTCTAAACTACTCTGGAATCCTCCTCCAGTACTCCATCCCACTTCACCTTCATAGCCCATGAGTCCACCTGACGCAGTTGGATCATTACTACCTTCTTCTATATTGACTAGAAACCCATTCCCTAACAGACTATCTGTTGTCAGTCCAGTATAGAGTGTTCCTCCGTTACCCACTGCCGAGTTATAACCAAACCCTGCACTCCGCCCTACTTGACCATCTGCTGTTTCTCGGTAACCCACGTTGGCAGCTAATCCTCGTCTGTCGCCTCCATCTGCCATGTGGAAACTTGCTCCCACTCCCCAGGCGCCGCTCTCATGCACGTTCATGTTAAGGCTTACATTATCACTTAGCTTGATCCCAGCGTTAAAACCAAAGCCTCCTTTTTCGGAAAATCCAATGCCTGCACTTAGTGGTGTGCCAGATAACTGGCCTCCTACATTAAAGCCAAAGCCTTGTTCCTTTGTATAACTACCTCCAATTGACAACCCTGGAGGACCAAGGAGTGATGCTGCGGCACTTCCCGCTGCTAATATTCCACCGGCTACGCCTCCCGCTTGGTATCCCTGATGACCTTTATAGGCTACATAACCTCCAACCACTGCTGCTGATGCTATAAATACAGCCGATCCAGCTCCTACACTCATCATAGGAGCAAGCGCTACCGCTGCTGCTCCGCCCGTTACTATCGATGCTGCCACTGCAGCTATCACTGTCACTACGGCTTCTATCTTACCTTCCCTATCTGCTTTCTTCTTTGCCTTTCTCTGTTGTTCTTTCCCAACTACCTGATCTAAGAAATCCAAGGTGTCCTTCTGCGTTAATATTTCCCAGAACTCATCATGGTTGTGTTTCCCAAATTCTCCCTCGGATACTTCACCTACTAAGAAGTGATCCTTGATGTTGAAAGATACCGGAGGGTCTTCGGGATCTCCACTGCTCGCCTGGCTCTGCGCGGCCATCACCATACGGTAGTTACTGAACTGGCTCGCTTGTTCATACGTTACCTTACGACTCGGATCATAGATCGTCTTGAATTCCTTCTCCATGGACGTTCGCTATTCCCCATTCCTGCCAGCAAAACTTCCTATTTAGACTGGCGAGCTTTGGCCATCCCTGGCCACGCCTCCGTGGGGAACACCTCTCTTGGTTAAGAAAAGAAACTAGATGAAACTTTATTACTGTGAGGCTAGACGCCTCGAATCTGTTTAGTGGAGATTGCTTAATAGATTAAACGATCCCGCTCTCCTTCGACGGGACGCTCGGTCGATCGGTGCCGCGGGAATTGGTTTGTGGATGAAGTTTAAAAAATGTTGATGTGTTGGAGAAAGATTAATAGTCCAAATTAAGTTATAGGATTATGTAATACGGATATTGTATCTCTTCCCTAAAAAAAGGATCCTCATGTTCTCGTTATCGATAAATCACTGGCTATTAATATATATCTTTTTGTTCTGAACAAAAAGTCAGTGATTTCCTTCTTATTTTTTCTCCAGAGTCATCCTTTAAATACAACCAGCATCCAACTTTACGAATGATGTGTTCAGAATTATAGTTTTGATGAGACTCAGACTAATAGTTTTTTATATTGAGAGATATTAGCCCCTTCGAAAGCTCTGCCTTCTGACTTTTCATTTGCAATTGCAAAATATTTTTTTGCATTTTCTACATCACCTTTAGCAAATGATACTATGCCTAATAAAAATTCCCCCTCTCCCATCCTATTACGTATATCGTTATATTTCAAACTCACGTTTGCCCATTCCCAAGCCTTTACGTAATCCTTTTTTGCTAACGAAATTCGAGCTCCATATTCAACCAAAAGATAAGAATTAGGAACAGTTTCTTTGGGATCCGGTAAAGAATCCCAAATCTCAGAAATTTCACTAATACACTTATCGAATTCTCCTCTTTTGTATAACTCTCCAAGCTCGATTATTTTCTTCATTATATCTATCATAAAATTTTCCTTTTATTTTCGTGGAGCTAAATAACGTTCTCTTAATTTCCCGCCTGAAGATCGATTTATTTTATAATAATCAATTACATAATTATCAGAATCTAACATCCATTTTCTTACTTCGGGTGATCGACTACCATAAGCCCTACCTGTCGAATTCCACCAAGTAACAGCATCTGAAAGATGGGCAATATTGTAGCGCCTCCATTCACCGGACAGTTCCGTAAATAAGCAGTGGTCACTCATCCTCTAATTAGAAAATGATTTTTCCACAAAGTCATCCTTATCTTTGCCAGCGTCTCGCTTAACGAATGCTATATTCTCTATTATAGTTTTAGCGAGGCTCGAAGGAAATTCAACATTAATAAATTAATATTACTTGCCGGATTTTATATGATTAAGCCATTGATCAAAAATATCGCTTGCTCTCAATGTTTTATGGTTCGAAAAATGCAAACCATAGTCTAATTTTATATCCGACTTTTTGAGTTTTGTAAAATACGAAATCTTTATCTGGGTAGGAACCTCTCTGTTGTCAGCTAAAAATAATTTAGGTACCCTTTCCAAAAGATTCAAATTCTCTCTGAGTAATGCCGATATACGATTCGAAGATTTGTCAACTTTTTTCTTTAAAGCACTATTTACTTCGTGTAACTCCACAACCTTTCCATTGATTTTAAAAAAGGATTGGGCGTAAGATACCTTTTGCTCAGAAGCTCCAAAAAAATATATGGCATCTATTTCTTTATCATTATAATCTACGAATTCGAAGGCTATCTCGAGAATCTTCTGGCACAAGTCTTGAAAATCTTTGTCGAAGTTTTTTGTTGGCACTACATTACCTCTTTAATTATTAAACACTTGCTTTCCAACTTTCCCATTTCCAAGTTGGTATTCAACCATTCCCTTCTGATTTTTGCCCACAAAGTCTTTCCTTCCTGTAATCAGCGTCTAACTTAAAGAACATTTTGTTCACTAACTTAGTTTTGGCGAAACTCAGACTTAAACAAGTTTATTAGAAATACTCCTGCTCTCTAAATAAATCCAAATTATATCCAACGGGCCAATCTTTTCCTCCGAGAGCTACTCCTTCGAGCTCTAACTCCTCCTCTGACAACACCATACACATAAAAGACCCGCCTTCAGGAAAGGATGGATGATCAAAAGCGAATTGCCACATCAAAACATTAGGCATCTTCGATAATTTTTCAGTTAGATGAATTAAGGACGTAAAACCTACTCCGGTATCAATTCTATCAATTACCTGCGCACTGTTTATTTTATTTCGAACTTCAAAACAAAATTCATTTTCGCCTGCGAATATCAAGTTTAGTGCTCGCAACTCTTCTTTCGAAATCATGTTAAAACTCCCTTTTAGAAATTGAGGATATTCTAAAAATTCCGTCTATGTATTTTCCTGTTACTGCGACAGGAATACCTCCAACTTTTACTGACACCCAAGTGCCGGATTTGTATGCTTTTTCATCTATTAGCTGTACAGATTTTTGTAATTCCCTTAGTGCATCTGTTTCAGAACCATACTTTTTTAAAAGTTCATTTGGAGTGTCTCCTCCTCTTCTAAAAAGATGATGTAAATCTTGATCATTGTATAATGAAAGTGCTCTATCAATCTGTTTATCATCTACTTTCTTTCCAACTGTCCCAAACTTGGCAGCGAGCCACTTACCGAATTTAGTATCCGCTACAGCCTTCCCAACCGGAGAATTAGCGATCTCTGCGATCATTTTTTTCGCATACGGTGATTCCTCAACTGCCTTCATCATCTTCTTCCCGGCAGAAGCTGAGCCTAAAGGAACTGCAAACATCACGGCTGATACTGTGGCATCAAAGTAGTTTCCGCGGTATAGATCCTTTACAACACTAAAGCCATCCATGATATCCCCAACTACGGGAATCAAACCTACTCCTACTGACGCTGCTGTTTTTTCATATACTTCAACCAAATTCGCCGCTGTCTCTGCTCCTGGATTTTTCTCAAATGCCTCTAATGCTGCATTGAGTTTTGCATACTTTGTTGTTTCGTCCCCGATGGCCTCGCGTAGTTTTGAAATCACCTCTTGTTTGGCTTTCGTTAATAAATCTGTCTTCTCTTTACCATCTAACTCAATTTTAACTGTCTCTTTGGGTTTTTTCTCATCCTTCTTGGCTACCTGGATTCCTGAACCACTGAGTATGTCTGCGCCTTTCTTTGTATTCGCTTCCCTGTGTTTCGCCTCTGATTCCGCCTTCTGCTCAGCTTCCGTCAAGGGTAAGTTTTGCTCTTTCTTTAACTTCGCCCTCTCTAAATCGCTCTTGTCTTTGTGAAGAAGATCAAACTCTTTCAAATCCACTTCTTGATCCGAAGAAAACCCTTTCCCTTTGGTGGCATTGCGGAACCTCTGATTATTAAATCTTATCTCTAAACTACTCTGGAATCCACCTCCGGTGCTCCATCCCACTTCGCCTTCGTAACCCATCAGTGCACCAGCATTAGAAGCATTCTTATGTTCTTCCTCTATATTGACTCTAAACCCGTTCCCAAGAAGACTATCTGTAGTTAGTCCTGCATAGAGCGTTCCTATCTTCCCTACTCCCATATTATAACCAAATCCGGCACTTCGTCCTACCTGACCATCTGCTGTTTCTCTATAACCCACATTGGCAGCTAATCCTCGTCTGTCGCCTCCGGATGCATTATGTAAACTTAATCCAACACCCCATGCACCACTTTCATGGAGGTTCATGTTTAAACTTACGTGATTGCCTAAGCTGACTCCCGCGTTGAACCCGAAACCTCCTTTTTGGGAAAACCCAATACCAGCATTGAGAGGGGTTCCTTCAAATTGTGCTCCTACGTTAAATCCAAACCCTTGTTCTTTAGAATAGCTTCCACCAATGGACATCCCAGCTGGGCCAAGCATTGACGCGGCGGCACTTCCCACTGCTAATACTCCACCTGCTACTCCTCCCGCTTGGTATCCCTGATATCCTTTATAACCCACATAACCTGCTACTACAACTGAAGCTCCAAAGACAACTGCTCCAGAGCCTGCAAGCGCAGGTCCAATTGCTGCGGCTGCAAATCCTCCCGTTAGTATTGATGCTGCTACGATAGCAACAACTGTCACTACTGCTTCTATCTTACCTTCTCTATCCGCTTTCTTCTTTGCTTTTCTTTGTTGTTCTTTTCCAAGTAACTGATCTAAGAAATCTAAAGTTTCTTTCTGGGACATGATTTCCCAGAATTCCTTATGGTGGTGTTTGCCAAATTCTCCTTCGACAACCTCTCCTACTAAGAAATAATCTTTTACGTTTAGCGAAACAGGAGGATCTTCCGGATCCCCGCTATTTGCTTGGTTATATGCTGCCATTACCATTTTGTATTGGCTGAAATTACTGGGTTGTTCATAAGTCACCTTACGACTTGGATCGTAGATGGTTTTGAATGCATTCTCCATACCCATGATGGCAACTTCCGCCATTGCCTCTAGGTCATTTGCAGAAGGTCCTTGTTCGCTGGTTAAAGCTTCAAGGTCCGTCATATCCCAAGACTTTCCTTTCGAATCTTTCACCTTGGGAACGGAGATTCCGCCAAATTTAAAAGGGATAAAGTTTCTAACTATTATTGGTATTCCAGTGGCAGCGCTGATCTTTCCATACAGATCACCATTTCTTAAGAACCCAGAGGATCCCATCTCAGAGTCCATCCGAGATTGTAATTCTTTATTAGCTGTATTGATAATTTTTTCATAGTTTTGATCCATCATCTGCAAGCTGGTTAATGCTTGGATTTTTCCAAGGGCCGTTAATCGTTTTTTCAGCTCCTCTTGTAATGCCTCAAACTCAGACATCACTTCCGATAAATCAAAGTTCTGCTGGGAGATTCGTGTTAAGAACATATCTGTGTTTACATTCTTTACACTCTCAAGCCAGCGATCATCCAAGGGATTTGGCATACTCTTCGCATATTGCGATAAAATATCGTTGGCATTTAAGTTCATGGACACACCTGTCGGTAGATCCTTTTGCATAGAACTGATCTTACCTTGGATACGAGCATATAAGTCGGCCAATTGGTTTTCTGAGGAAGCTTGTTTAGAAACCGCAACAAACTCACTCACCCAGGCATCCTTAGCAGCTAACGTATCTTTGATGGCTTCGATATACTTATCTGCACCTGCTTTCGCATCCGCATCAAACTTGGTTCGCCACGCTTCCCAATCATTGCGGAACTGCGTATCTATTTTATCAAAACGAGCTAGGCCCGTTTCCCTGATATAGGTTAAATTTTCTAACCAATCTAGTTTTCGATTACTGAAGTTCTTCTCTATCTCGCGCCAATCGGCGAGTTGCAAAGTTCTTTGTTGGTCGATGCCAAGCATCGCAATCTCATCCACTACAGATGGACCTTTAGAGAGTGACTTCCCACCTGAGGATTGGTCAGAACCCATATAATCACGGAGGATCGTTTGGTACATTCCGTATTCAACGCCCACTCCCTTTACTGTTTGCAGTAGGTTATAGAGAAATGCTTCTCTATCATCTAATACATCACGTCTTTCCGCTTTGTTACCTTTATCGTTTGTAACGCCTTCAGCTTTTGCATAGTATGCATCTCTAACGACGGTATATTGTGTTTCTGCCAGAGTAGACAATGAAGATAGGAACTCATTTCCAGATATTGTATAGTCAAGCACATGGCTATTTCCAGGCCCTCTTCGATACATTCCAAATGAATCTGTAAGTTCTTGCGTTTGGATCACAGCACTACCGTCAGCACCCACAAGTTCAGTGAATTTAAGCGATTGGCCATTCACATTCCATGTTAGATTATCCACGTCCCCTGTTGTATTTCCGATAGAGCTTAAGTCTTGGGCAGTCAGACCCCATTTCGCTTCAGAAAGAACGGAGGTTAGTTGTGAACTAGAGGTTATTTCAGTAAGTCGCCTTAATCGAGAAGTGGTTTGTTTTAGCTGACTTGTTTGGTTGGCAATGCCATTAATCGGGTCTTGCGTTTGGTATCTTGTCGATAAAAATGAATTCAAGAAATCATCCACTCCCGTTTTTAAAGGAATGGCACATAAAGCAGAAGATGGTCCGTCGAAACCACACTTAATTAATATCTGCAGTATAGATCTCATATTAAACATATCAGCATATTGTAAAATCGCATCATCAATGGTCGGTCTATCCATAATGAATTGTCGATCATTTACAGTTTTCATATCCTTTTGAATCGGAATGGAACCATTCATCACCGAAATTAATAAATTCATATTACTGATAATTGGTTCAGGTCTGTTTGTCTGAATTATGCTAACGAGCGAACGGATTCCGGCAGGTGGGTTCAATGCTTCTGGATGTACACCCCACTTTTCATGACCCATTCCTGGTTCCGCACCAAGTAAACCTGCTGCAATTAAAGTATAATGATTGATTTTTCCTTCCATCATCATATTTGCATAATAATTGATTTCTTTCTGTTGCTGTTCTTGTGATATAAAGGTCTGAGATGTAGTGTCAGAAAAACTGTTTAAGGTCGAGCCCCTACTTCCCGCTCCAAGCCCCAATAGACCTGCCATTTGTGCAAACATAGTATCTCTCTGGCTCTTCAGATCTGCCTTTAGCTGGTTTATCTCTGCTTGCATCAGTTGTTCCGCCTTCGAGAACCTCATAGAACGAAGAGCCCATTCCTCTACCTTAGCTTTCTCCGCAAGTGTTGCAGCCTCAATCTCAGCTAACTTTACCTGCTCATCCACTCTCTTCTGTGCATCATTCTTCTTCTTCAATGCATCTTGGTATTCTTTATCTCTTGCTTCAAATCTCTTCTGTGCTAGTTCCAGTGGACTCTTGATCGATGTATCATAGACTATATTACCATTCGCGTCTACTGTCTGCGTTGGGTGTTTAGAAAACTCGAGTAACGCCAAATAATCTGCCAATGCCTCTGCATTCGCTAATGTCTTCTCCTTCTCAAGCAACTCCAAATAACTTTCAGATACTTCTTGTTGTTTATCAGCATACTCTTCTTCTATTAGATTCGTTTCTGCCTCGGCGGTGTCGAAGGCATTCTTCGCACTGTTATACGCATCTTCTGCTGCCTTGAATAAATTAGCAAATGTGAGTAAGTCCTGTGCTAAGTCTGCACTAAGTCCAAAGATCGTCATAATCTTCTTCGCTGCATTCTGGATCGCAGATTTCATGGACTCCCATAATCCATAAGCTCCACTTAATATCCCATCCGCATCGTCATTGGAAAATCCAGGACTTGTCGCATTCACATACTGGTTGATTTTAGTTAATACTTGGTTCCCAAGATCCGCTTCAAAGGTAAACGTCCCGTCTCCCGCTCTCGTATAATCACCGTCGGTAGAATAATACTCGTTCACTTCAGCTATCGTTTTCTCAATAGATAAAGAAAGCCGAGAAGGATCATCCGCATTACCAGTCGGTGTCAAAAAAGCATTACTCGACAAGGTCTCCATCATTCCAAGCATGGAGCCCAGTTTAGAGTTCACGGCAAGATTCAGTTCCTTAATCTTGTCTTCGATCATATCCTCAGGATCCACTCCACCTATCCCCTCTTTGGGAATCGATAAGTAAGAAATATAAGAATCTGCGGAAACATTCCCCTTTTTATAATCAGATAAAAACTTCGCTTTCCTCGAGTCTACATCTGCTTGTCTGAACTTATCCTCAAGTAACGTCTGTTCCTTTCCTAAGGCTTCAAGTAAACTTACATGTAAGTCCCCCATCCCAATCCCAAGCCATACTCCTTCCACAGATACTTCTTCTCCATATCCGAAGCTTACCCCGTTAAATGTTGTCGAAGTCGTTGGTAAAATGTTATATCCATTAATGGTGAGAAGAAACATCTTCTTTTCTTCTTCACTGATGGGGCCAAGTACAGCACTTGCACTCTCCAAAAACTCGGTAGGGTTTTCACCATAATAAGTATCCAATAGATAACTTAGCCGAGCTGTCCCCATAAGTTTGACCGCTAGATCACTGGAATATCCCTGTTCCATAAGCCAGTCCGTTAAGGAAGCCATGTCAGGAACTTCAACGGATAACTCAACCGCAGGACGATAAAAATAATCCAAAGTTGCAGCTAACTCGCGTAACTCCTCTGGCAAATACAAACTAGGATTTCTTTTACCTGGTTTAGAAAGATACTCGTTGATTTTAGTCTGGTTGTATGCTCCATTATCTGGCCCAAGCATTAACAGAAATTGGCTTTTTAATGCAGCGATTTCTGTTGGATCCGTGGTTCCCCCCAAATATGATTCGAAGGAAAATAATAATGCATATTCACGCATCTCTACCGGAATTTTTGTTTGGTCTACAAAGTAACCATTGGATGTTGCATTCTGAACTGCTTCAAATGTATCATATAGAATTTGTAATCTTAAGGCAGGCTTTAGGTCTTCGTCTTCCGCTACTAAATAAGCACTCAAATCAGAAATAGTTTCCGTATTCCAAATGTTGATTTTTCTGTCATAAGGAATTAGGTATTCCTCCAACTCATCCAACTCTTGGCTCGTCAAAGTCCGGCCAAAAAACAAGGCAGATACTTCTGTATTCTTTCCACCATCTTGGCCCATGAAATACTTTCCAGCTTGGATCCCTGTTAGAAAACTCTCCAAAGTTTCATTGGCATCATCCGGTTTACCGTTATTCGTAGATACTGCTCTTCCCGTCAAATAAGCCTGTACTATCTCCCTCTTATAAAATCCCCAAATATAATCTTTGATAGATTCAATTTTCGATTTTATCTCTGAACTAAAATTGATCTTTGCATCGACCGCTTCTAACTTAGTAACAAGTTCCTCAATCTTAGTCCTTTGGAAATATAAAGAATCTCCAGGTGTATTTGCAATCAGTGACTGGAGTTCACCAAATAGTTTACCCGCATCTTCAAGATCTTTACGATGTGCCTGTGCATCTGTGACCATCGCATCAGCTTCTGCTTGAGTAAGATCAAAATTATCTAATACAAATTCCCAATCAGCAATCCTATCTGTATAAAATCCGATCTCTTGTGTTATCTGTGCAATCGCCGGATTGACTGCTTCCCCTTTGCGACTTTTTTCGATTAGGAAATCGCGAAGAGCATTCAGAACTGCAATGTTATCTTCTGAACTCTTTCCACTAGAAGAATAATCCGATGTAGTACCAAGACTTCCCAAAATCCCCTTATCACTAAGATAAGTTTTGAACTCAGAAAGAATTCCTGTTTGCTGATCTTCCTGATCTGCAAACTTTGAATCGCTTAATACAGATAGTATCTGGCCTGACAAAATACCTTCAGAAAAATACCTGAAGCCATTAACAACATCATACTTCCTTGCGATTTCCCCTTCAACAAACCCACCAAAAAACATCCCACTTCCATAAACTATGGAGTCAGAAAGAATCTGTCTTTCAAGAGCACTCCCCTCTTTTTTGATCCTCGCAATCTCACTTTCCGAATAGGTTCCACCATCTTCATAGAATTCTAATAACTCATCCGACGATTCAAGCACCTTCGTCCAAAACTCAGGTTTCTCTTTCAAGAGCATTACACCTTGCTCAGCAAGATATGTCTGCACCATAGATAGAATAAAAATATCATCCCTCTTTTCTTTTGCGCCGTTCCAACCCCTTCTTAGGTTATCTAACTCATTACTAATAGATAAATATATGTCCCTGAGTTTATCGACGGACTTGTCTTCTCCTGCTGCATTCGCCTCATCAATCTTAGCTTTTAACAAGCGAAGTGCACGGTCATTGAGTTCAGCTCCCTCAACCTTTAATGCAAGTTCCTCGGATTTCTCTTTCGCTGCAAGATCCTCTACCTTCCCCTCCGGATCCAAAAGAAAGTCCAATTCCCATTTACCAACCTTTACACGGTTCTCCATACTTTGGATCACTCCGCTTAAAAAATTGGTGCTCTCTAGCAATGCTCCGCTTTGTTTTCCATTTGCTGTTTGCCAGTTTTGGAATTTATTACCATACTCAGTTGTAAATGTCACAACTTCAGCAAATGAAGACGATGTTGTTTTCAACATATCATTGAGCGAAGTTTTAATACTTGAGAAATTGCGACTGAACTCAGTAACCGCGGCTAACGCTGCTGTTCTATTTGTGCCTGTTAAACTGGAATTAATAATCACTGGTGCTGAACCAAGCAAATCTTCCATATGGCTATTGAGTTCAGACTTCACCCATGAAATCTCACCAATAAAGGATTCATAAGATGCTATACTACGCATCAACTCACGGAATTTAATGTCAGCTTCAAGAACCTTGTTATTGCGATCAACATCTGTCATCACCAGAGTCCCATTAAAAAAGGAACTGTTTGCTGCTACATAAGCGGCCCAATCTGCCTTCGCTTCCTCTACCTTCTCCTTCTCTGATTGCCAATCCGCAGATAGTTCCTCAGAATACTCAACGAGTGATTTAATCGTATCTCCATCATACTCTTCTTGCAATGCTGCTGGGATGCTATTTTTCCAGTTTAACACAAACGTGTTATAGGAATCTAGTTTTGCCTTATCTTGAGAGATATCACTCGCGGGAAAATTGGTAAGTTTGTTCTCTGTCTTGGTTAGTGTTTCTCTCCATCCTTGGAATGCCTCAGGAACACCTAATGATGTACTATTTAATAATTCTTTAAGTCTTAATACTTCAGCTCTAAATGCTGCTTCTTGTTCCTGACCAACTATATTTGCAACGACAAAGGTAGACCCCAAAGTATCCAGTATCTGGCTCAAACTCTGACCACTTTCAAACAATGTCTTTAATTTCGACAATGTCTCCTTATCAGTTTCAAAACTAACAATGCGTTTGCTTAACTCTGTATAAAACTGGCGTGCACGATCCGCATTCCCCTTCTCATAATACTGACGATAAACTTCAATCTCACGGTTCCGAATTAGCTCCCTTGCATTATTAATCTGCTCGTTCGCCTTCTCTATATCATACCTAAGTCCCCTTGCATACGATGCGGGATCCGACTCATCTACCTCTGAAGAAATAACCCCAAGCTCATTTCCCAATAAATCTCGATTCAATACATAAATTTGTAACTTAGAAGCCTCTTCATATTTCTTACGAGCTTCCTCCATGGTTGTTCGAGCTAGCTCTAGTGTCTGCCAATACGAATTCAATCCATTACGAGCAGCTTCCAATCGATCCAATATCGATTGGCCTCCTGTAGGTGTTGTTGCCCCTGGAACCGAACTAAAATAACCAGCACTTCCTTGGTTCCCATTCAACGACTGCAACAAATTAGAATACAAAGCCTGTTGCGCTAAAAATTCCTGCTTTGCTGTTGCATACTCAGAATTAATTTCTGCTGCCGTTTTAGTTACATTATTCTGCGCATATTGCAATACTTGATTGGCTCGCTCTCTACGTTTAAGTGCTGCTTCCAATTCTGCTTTCGCAATTGCTAAGTCTAGTTCTGCGGTAGTTAATACTCTCTCAGGAGAATTCGGATTCAAAAATCCATTAGGTCCACGCATGTCATCATGCATCTTTGCTTCTGCTGTGGCCACCACAGCTCTAAACTTGGTTAATAACTCTGTCCAACCATTCCTTTGTGTTATATAAATAGATCTGGATGAATGATTCGATGGTAAATCAGCTAACAACTCATCTAAGTTAGCAATACTATCAATGATAGTTTGGATCGATGAAGCAGAACTCAATGCAACTCCCTCAAGTCCTCTCGCATAAGAATTCCAACTGTCAACTCGACTATTCACATAACGATCAAGTTCGACTAATGCCTGCTCCTTATTGGTTTTTAGTCTTGATTCCGATTCATTCCAAGCCTTAATTCCTTCTGCCAAATCCTTCTGGAAATTCGCTAACCAATTGTCTCGCTCTTTCAGAAGATCAGCATAGGCTTTCGACCATTCCGCTTCACCAAACTGCCTGCTTTCCGCAACATTGCGATCATACTGGAGTTTCTTTACTATGAGGTCCTCAATTGCCGCTTCCCACTGCTTCTGACCCGCATCCAGTGCTGCAAGAATCTTCTTCTCCCTATCTCCATCAGAAAAACTAAAATCTAACGGTATGTCCTCTCGCTCTTTTATGATATCTTCTTTTAATTCTCCCGTCTCTTCATCAATCTTACCCTTAGTCTTTTCGATTAACAAACGAATGATTTCTGCAGGATCTGTTTCCGTCGATAGCTGGTTGTCTATATCCGATTCTTGATTTAACCGTCCTACCGTATTCTGCCGTGCATTCTGAACATAACTCCCCTCTTTCCAATCATAATAAGAAAGAAATTGTTTTTCTATCCATGCTAGCTCACGCTCAAAGGATACTTTCTCATCACCAGTAAGTGACACACCTGCTTGGATCGCTGTCGCCTTTAACGTCGATAACTCACTCTCCCAATCTGCTCTAATCCCAAGCAACTTCGGTTTTATCGTTGTGTCCCACTTATTAACTTTCTCTTCTACTGTTCCTTGTATGGATTTAAGCTCTGCTTCTGCCTCTAAAATTGCCTGCTGGATTGCTGTCGTATTTATCTTTGTATATAATATATTAAGTGCTTGTGTAGAAATCCTTGCTTGCCAACTACCCTTTCTCTCATCTATCTCTCGGTTTAACTCTGTCTCCCACTCACCTCTTACTAGTGTTCGCTCTGCAGAAAGCTCCGCTCGCAAATCAACTTCTGCCTTACCATTCTCTTTTGCTTTTTCTTCTTTTACTAATCGTTCAATCTCTAATTGTGTGCTCGATTCCCACTCCGATATCAGCAGGTTCTTCCCTGAATTAACGGTATTCTCCCAATCCTCTCGACTTGTCTTACTATTACCAGCTTGGTAATAGTTCTCAAGCCTTCCCTTTGGGTCTTTGAACTCCTTGCGGCCAAAGGCTTGCGCATACAAGTCCGTCAAGCCACTAAGTGGTGAGATCGTTATCTCTAATAAAAATATGATTAATACTTTGAATGCAGTAACCTTATGCCACGTCCGAAGTCTACCCTTAACAGATAAGTCACTCGCATACAACCCATTCTCTATTGTAGAATCTGTTTTTGTATCTAGGCTAAATGGTCTACGGAATTTCCTACTCGTTTGTTTTATCAACCAAGTCAGGCTTGCTATTTGGCGAACTCCATACGGCTTGCGTTTTACTGGATTCGTTTCTTCAGGGAGTGTTGGATTTATTTCTTTTTCACTTATCTTTTTCAAACTGAACATCTGCTTCTCCGTCAAGCTACCGGGGGCGGTAAATTAATATATTTCTCTATAATTGCTAAAATTTCTGAGGTTTGTGTTCTGTTGTGAACTAAGATCAGATGACCTACGACTAACTTATGTTTATAGCTAGTTGCCGGTCCTGCATAAGAAGGAATTTGTCTTTCTAACTTCTCAATCGAAGTTAACATAAGTAAGTTACCCACTACAAAGTGGCCTTCTTCCTTTTTATCTTTTCCTTCGCTGGGTTGGATTGTTTTGGATGCGGTCACAACAGACAATACGTGCTTCCTGTTCGCATCAAACGCCAGAAATTCGTATTCTTTATTTATTATGTCGCTAAAAGAATAAGACAGAAACTTGTCCGTCTTTTCTACTAATTCACTTATAGAACATGACGAAAATTTGCAAATATTCTCTTCTTTATCGCTAGGAGCATATACCTGATCTTCCGTTGTCTCCCAATTCGCATGCGATACAAATGTAGCATTTCTCTTTTCTGTTGACCCAAAATATCCATCCGTCCACAATAATAATTGTAGCACAACTAACGACAGATTGGTTAACAATTTACGCATCCTAACTGATATAATTCGCACTTAGCTTACATACAACAAATTTTTCTCGACTAAATTATTTAATTATTCCCCATTTTTTCAACAATGAACTTAGAAACGAAGCTAGCGGTACCCTGGCTCGGTTTTATATATAGCCTATCTCTGCGTTTTCTATATGGAATCTGCATTCTGGATAAAAAGTTGATTAAGTCTTCTTTTGCGACAACCCCAGTCTTCATAATTTGAAATAGGCGAAACAATTGCCCAGAAATATCCCAAATAAATTCTTCCGACATAACTCCATTTGGAATATATAAAGGATAAAAAAAAGACACCAGAATATTCTTATTATATTCTAATACCTCTTTTCTTAATTTAATAATAATTGAATCTAATATTTCAAAAACCACCCTTCTAGAACTCAATTTATTGCCATGAAGAAGAATTATTGGCTTGCCCAGTGAAAACGAAGGGCCCTTGGAGAGCGAAACCGAATTTGACAATAAATCTATCTCCAAAATAGGTATTTTTAAAATTTCAATTTCAAAAATACCTATAAATAAACTTTCCGATTTTCTATCTTCAATATAAAAAAACTGAGGATCACGATACGTGTCCATATATGCATTTTGAGGAAAAGCAGAGTTTAGTCTGGATTGCAAATTCTCGATATTTTTTTCCGATACAACTACACCATTAATCGGAGAAGCCAAGTATTCGGTTAAATGGTCTACCTTATCTTTTAATGTGATATGCAAAGGAGAATCTACGCGAAACTTTACCCTACTATCTCTATTGAATAGAAAAATTTCCATTTTAAATTCAATATAAAATCCATATTTATTTGGAAAGCCAAAAATCTTTCACATGATAAAATGATCAGATAGCTAATAAATATATTACAAGGGATGAATTTTATAATAAATCAATGTGACATAATTCTAAATAAACATTCACCCAAAAAGCGTTTGAATCGCATGGAATAATTTCGCTTGCTCGGATTTAGTTAACTTTGAATCCAAAAAAGGCAGACGAGCCAGAAATCGAGTCTTGATATCCATCTTTTGCTTTGAATTTATAGAAACTTTCCTTTTATTTGCCAAGTTTTTTAAAGCCTGTTTGAACTCCGATGGACCTGGGCTATTTTGTTTCGAACTTTGTACCAATCGTAAGGCTTCTCTGTAAACGGCCTTGTAACGTTTGAGTTGAGGGACAGAGATTCCATGTGTTTTGGAAATCTCGGCAAGTGTTTTGTTGTCTTTTGATAATACATCTCCACCACGATTGTCTTTTTGAAAGGTGTCAGGAAAAAGATTCACTAGGATGTAGATGACTTGTGCCGGGTCTTTGATTTGCCTTCTGTCAAAGTTGTCGGACAACATCAATACTTCTAGTTCGCGAAGTGTGATTTTTCCTTCGATGTAACGGACAGGTGCTTCCAAGATACCAAGTTCTTTGAGAGCTTTTTTTCTTCGGTGGCCAGTGATAAGAGTGTTTGGCTTGAGGGAAAATCCAACGGCATTTGCTCTTGGTCCAAATACGATGAGAGGATCGTGGATTCCACCTTTTTTGATTCGATCCACAAATCGTGACCAAGCCAATTCATCTTCCTTTTTGGATTTATCCCAATAGTCAAAGAACTTGATGTTGTCGGGATGATCAAGAAGATCCGATACATTGGCATTCCGAACTGGGCTTAGTTCCCAGTTTTTGTTTGCTTGGTTTTGGAGTGAAAAGGTTTCCTTGTTGGAAACTAAAATGTTTTGTCCTAGGGACTCGAACATAGCTGACTTTTTTGTTTTAGCACTCATAATGAAATTACCTCGAAAGCAAGAGCAGCAAATTCTAGTTCTGATTTCGATCCACTTTTTAAGGCAATCCCTTTCATAATTGCGGATTGAACAGCCGCAGACCTAGTGATGTTTGCTTTAGTGAATTTAAATTTCCCTTCTTTTAAAATATCGACAACATCATCCTTGGTTTTATCGGAAACCATAGATGGAACCGCTATGTGTTTTGGAGGTTTAAGTCCAGAACGACCAACTAGTTCCACCTGTTTCTTTGCTTTCAAAAGTCCGGACAAACTCCAACGATCATAAGTAAGTGGAGACAAAACAATATCGGCAGCATAAAGACCTATTTTGAATTCATACACCGGAGACGGTGGAGTGTCGATGATGACATAGTCAAATGATAATGCTGAAATTTCCTTTTTGGAACGAAGCAGTAGACCCGGGTCGTGTTGTGTTTCGGAACCTAAGTCTTGTAAATCAGGGGAACAAGGGATCACCGTGATCCCTTGGGATTGGAACATACATTCCTTTAATTGTTTGCGATCGGAAAATGCTTGGTAGGCATTTTTTTTATCAATTTCTTCGACAGAAAGATCTCGCAGAAAATAATCGGTAAGTGAATAAGATTGAGGATCCAAATCGATCACTAATACTTTTTTCTTTAACTGGCTGATGGCTAATGCCAAAAAAATAGAAATCGTGCTTTTTGAGACGCCACCTTTTAAACTTGCCGAAGTTATAATTTTCATCAAATACCAACCTAGAACCAATTCAGAATTAATTCAAATTTTAATTCTTTTTGGGATCAAAAAAGACCAAGGGATCACGGTGATACTTTGGCAATACAACACTCGGCCCAAGAAACAACATTTCACCTTTCCTATTATAAATATTTCCAAGAAAATGAATCGACCGAAGGAAGCATCTACTAAGAAAATACCAAAAAGCGAACGGTTTTTGAAGCTTAATTTCTTATTCATAAATCTGTCTATCTTGGCAATCAGGAGTATTAAACAAATTCAGATGAAAAATATTTCACTTATCCTTATTCTCCTCTTTTTTGCCATGGAAATCATGTCCCAAGAAACAGATTTTTTCAAACTAAATGTCAAAAAGGAAGAAATGTTAGCTCTGGGAATTGTATATACTTCCGACCTGGATGCTGAAAGGGGATTCACAAAACACAATCTGGATCCACTCAGAATTGCAAAAGAACATGTGCTTCCATTCAAAGATACCATTATAGAAATTCTAAAAAACAAAGATTTCAAATCAATTGCAAGAAAGACTAATATTGTTAAAACGGAACTAAAAACTAAACTTAACTTAGAAGATTCTGATCCAGATTTTGAATTTTTATTAGAAAAATGGGAAACCTTTTACAAAAAGAACGGAGCGGATCCCTATTGCTCATATGATAAGTTTTTAAACATACATTTTGATGGTATGGATATACTGCCATACGAATCCGAGAAACCTACTTCCATACGCATTGATGATAACGATAACTTTACTCCCATTGATGTCACATATTTGATCCGCATAAATCCAAAATCAAAAACTCCTCATTCTTTCTTATTAAACGTTAAATTTTTCAATAGGCCAATGCGGCCACTTTACTACTTAACTCGTTATATCGATCATTGCCCTGCTCATAATTTAAAATCGGGGGAGGAAAGTTGGTATTCCGAGATACTTACAAATATTTATGAAATTGAGCCAGGTATTCATTATGAGAACCCAAACCCATTTATTAGATATAAGTTTTTAATCAATCGAATCAATCCTCGTAAAATAGCAGAAACATATGTTACAAATCATGCAAAGGAATTAAAAAATTCTTTCGAACGGGAGGATTTGTTTGTATTTGTGAGACGATTGGGTTATAAATTTTTAAAATTCTCTGCAAATCAAATGAATGAAGAATACAATGACTGGGAAGATGTTAGAGATCACAAACAATTGTATGAAAATATTCATAATAGAATCTTAAATGACTCCTTTTGTGGATTTAAGGATCTTTATAAACACAAGATAATTCAAATTAAAATCCAGCCCGACAATGTGAAACTACGGGAACAAAACCCAAGAGAGGAAATTGATAGATTTGACTTTGATTATCTAGTTACATTTATCCTCGAAAGCAAAGAAGGAAAGGGCCAAAAGTCGTTTCCCTTTCGAATCCATTACGGCATTACAGAAAATCGATTGTCATCCTATTCAATAGAAGATATTTTATCCTCCGATTGTCTTAGGAGCACAGTGGTCCAATGAAACTAATCTATTTACTCGTTCTATTAGGAATCTTTTTAAATTCTTGCTCTGAAAAAGAAATCTCTCTGGAGATCAATCCAGAAGAAGAAAAAAAACAACGAATCGTCATCGATAAAAAGCTTGGAGAAGCGACGTATTTTAAAGAATTTCTATCTACAATCAAAAACAAAGACTGTATCACTCTACTTAACTATTTTGATGATACTGTCAACTTTAGTTTTGGGGAAAGGCAGAATGGAACATTTCAACGTAGCACTTCATTCTTAGAAGTAAAATACTTGTTCTCAGCTTGCGATTTGTTTTTTGATTCTACTGAAATGCGAAGAAGGTTATCATTTTTGGGCGGAAATAGTTTATCAAATCTTCATTTTTCTTCTCCGTTAGACATGCTAGAAAAGTCCCTCGAAATCAGATTCTTAGCCACTGAGGGTGAAAACAAGGAAAGTGAAGTCGATCTGGCATTAATAGGAGGACTAATACAACGACCCGAAACACATTCACGAAAAGTAGATTTCAAATTTCGGTGCCCAGATGGATTTCTAAGAAAATGTTATATGTATACTTTTACTTTCTATTGAGTGCAATTTGATATAATGAAATTATCACTAATGACAGGGAAAAACGAATGCATGTAATAAAATTTTTGTTAGCAACTAACCTATTCTTGATATTGTGTAAACAAATACCGATTAATCCAAGTTTCCCTTTGGAAAAACTTGAAACAAAATGCAAACCTATCGGGCTCAACGAATACGGTAGTGAAAATTTTTATTATGGGAAAAAATGTTTGGAGAAAAAGGAAGATTTTTCTTGTATAAAAGCTATCCAAGAAATCAAAGAAAAGGGGATTGAATCCTATTTTTTCGGAAAGACTTGGGATATTGGAGATTATGGAATGAAGTTTCATTTAAATCGAAAGGGAGAAATCAAAATTGTAGAGCATGGTCCTGATGGAACGATTAATATTTGGAAACAAAAAGCTAAAATTTATCGTAAAGATGGTATTTATTTATTTGAGGACCCTATTGATAAATCAGGAACCAAAACAGAACAATTCGTTATCAAACGAATTGACTGCGAAATCAACGATTCGAATTTCGATAGCAAAGGTAGCTTTATTCATTTTACATTCACAAATAATGAAATGAAAGTTTTACGCCACTCAGCACTTGACGACTCACCTGTGTATGGGGACTCAAAATCGTTTGTTTTGGCAGAAACCACAAAACCACTTCCAAATCCTGAACCTTGGCACAAAATCTCATTTATTCTATCGGAATGATAGTTTACCAATGAAACACTTGTCTTTTCTTATAATATTCATTTTTCTATTTCCACTTACAGCGTTTTCAGACAAACGAAAAGGAAACGGGCCAATTGATTTTTCTAAGGAACAACCGGTCCATCCTTATTACGAAACTTTCGGTGGGAACATAAATTTAAACTGCAAAGAGAAACAACAGTGTATGTCGAATTGTACGAGTTCGGCTTATGTCTATACAAATCGAGGGAAATCTTTGGATTCAGCACGGCAAGGTTGTATTGCTGATTGCAATCGAATTGTTTGTTTGCCAGAAAATAAAAAGTAACAGACTTCGAAATTTGGGAATTGATTTAGAAACCCTACATTTTAGATACTCAAGCCAAGGTGATGCGCCAGCGATTGCAGCGGAAATCCTTTCCTTTTAAAAATACAATTATAGTTTTAATAATGATTTGGAAAGATTGAAGCGGAAAGCGCGGTCACGCCCAAAATCCACTTCAATCACACTAACCCATGTGAGGCGCCCATATTTGTAAGGAAATATCCTCTCACCTAACGAACTAGGCTTAACGACGTATCTAGTAAAAAAAATGCTTGTACTGTTTTGGTACTTCGGTTAAGATAGTTCGTAAGTAATCCTTAATCGGGTTAAGTCAAACGCCCTGGAAGGTGTGGTAGCCAACCAGGGCAAATTTCTCCTCCAAGACCAGTTTCAATTTAAACCACCTCCGAACCTTCGTTTGGGTCAGGGTGAAAATTCCAGATTTATGTCTCTTTTACTTATTGACAGTTTATCGACATCGGTACATTTAGGGATCGTTCGGTTAACACTGCCGGACACGGCTCTACCACAAAGCCGTTATGACTTAACTCGGAATTCCTTAAAAAAGTTCCGAAAGGACGTTCGAAAGAACTTCCAAACTTTCTAAATTTTACTTTGACCGAAGGTTTGTCTCATTTTAAAAACCGAAGTCCAGTAGAGTAGGGGAGTAATGCGTTCGATGAATGCATAGGCATAAAAACGACCAGATGCTCGTAGCCGGAGTCAGTGTTCATTTGGAAGAAGGAACCTAAAATGAAAACCAACCGAACAGGAATTTGGATACCCAGGGAGATTGAATGCCTTGTGGATTTGAGTGTTTCTGAAAAGTATCTACTTTCGGAAATTCGATCTTTAACATTGGCAAAAGGGTGTTTTGCATCGAACACATATTTTGCGAAACTGCTTGGGAAAAAACCAGATACCATCTCCCGGATGATTTCCAAATTGAAAAAACGAAACTATATCTCACAACTTTCTTTCGATGGAAGGAGACGCGAAATGTCCTACTGCCTAGGAATTGGATCCGAACCAGTAGTGGAAACAAAACCAAGTGCTCCCTTACAAAAATCCAAGGCAGATTCGGAAGTTTCAGCAGTTCCTTTTGTACTTAGTACAACAAAGGTACATAACATAAGTACAAAGAATCCTTTGGAAGTATGGAGAGAGTTTTTGCATTGGACAAACCAATTGGCACCTTCCACTCGCATTCGGATCCAGTCGGCCGGTGGACCTGAGAGCTTGGCCAAACAGGACCGGGTCTTTTGGGAAAACTTTACGGTGCGACTACCGCCTATGTTTGGGAGTTAGCTATTAAATTTTGATCTCTTTCTGGTTCAATATAGGTGCTAGTTTTTCCAACAAATTCTAGTTCTAAGTATCATATCGGGACTCGGCCCACCGTTACTTCGAAAATTTTTTTCGAGGATTGTGACACTCTTGGGGACTTGGTTACACCTATTGTTATGAAAGAGAAGGATGCAAAAACTATTATTAGGAAGATTACAAACGATGTGATGGCGGCCATTGAGTCGGGTAGTCTTGGGCAGTGGGTCAAACCTTGGCAGAGTTTTGGATTTCCGAAGAACGTTAAAACGAAACAACAATATGGTTTACTGAATACCTTTTGGTTAACAGACAGTTTGTTGCGGTTTGGGTTTACCTATCCTGCTTGGGCAACGGAAAAACAATGGAATAGCCTTGGTTATTCCTTGAGAGAAGGGGAATTTGCAAAGACAGAGGTTTTGTATCCTTGTCATGTAAAGTTTCCCGTTTATGCCCAGAAGAAACATGTAGTGGAGGGAATCGAGGAAGAACAAGAGGAGGCACCACTCTACTACAAATCGTATTTGGTTCACAAGACGTTTTCAGTCTTAAACATTGCACAAATCAATATTCCCGAAAATGAATATGATTTGTTTGTAACAAAGACGATCCAAAATGGATCCGAGGGAATCAATCAGTTTGTGCAATCGATCGATCACAATATGGAAGAATCCGGTGTGGAGCAAGCGTCTTACTTGATCCCTTTAGATACGATTCGTATGCCCAAGAAAACGTATTTTCGAAGTGAAACCGAATACTGGGCCACTTACTTACATGAGTTAGGCCATTGGACTGGTGCTTATCACAGATTGAACCGAGGTTTCTCTAGTGGTAGTCGCAATTATGCTCAGCCATCTTTGCAGGTGAATTTGGATTTAGTGGAGAATTGCAACATCGAGAATATATTGGGTCTTGGTTGAGTATCTTGGAAAACAATCCACGAGCGATTCTCAAAGCGGGATATCTTGCAATGGAAGCAGTGGATTATTTGAAGAAAGAAGCGAAGAAGGGGGTGGGGGTCACTTAAGTGCCCACCTCATTTCATTTCCCCAGATAGCAAAATTTCTTGCAACTTCATTATTCCAGCCCATTCCAAACCTGCTTGTTAAAAATGGTAAATTATAAACTGAAGTTTTTTTATCTCCGCAAGAGAGTTCAGAAGAAAAATAACCTTTTAGTTTTGCGGCATACTCATTTTTTTTAAATATATGAGGATCGCTAGTTTCACCAAAGGGAGATTCGATTCCTATTGCGGTGCTATAATATTTTCTAGATTCCTTTCCTAAGCCAAGACAAATGATCACATCTGGATTGTATTTTTTTATTAGATCCTGAAATAAACGAAATCGAAAATTTATACACTTATTTTTATAGACTTCTTTGGTCAATTTGAACGAAAATACTTCACCAAATTCATCAATCGAAGTATTAAATCTTTTGCGTGGGAGTGGGAAAAGATTCAGTTTAAAAATTGGTGAATTTTTGCCATAAAGTGTATTCTTTATAAAATTTACGTCAACAACCTCATCCTTTTGCTGAGTAAGCCCAATCGCAAAATTTGCTAATAAATTATCGAATGGATTTTTTAATAGTATATGGTCTTCCTTCGAATATTCTATCGAAAAACAATCTTGATCTCTGTATGGAATCAAGATTTCTTCATCATTTAATTTTATACTTTCATACTTATACTTCCATTTTTGAAATAATTCTATATTGCCATACCATTCTAAGCCAATTACCCAAATTTTTGCATCGATATTGCCACCATCGCAACCTGCTAATGTTTTAAAAAAATTTTTAGTAGGGCTTTCGGGAAGGAATTTTTCATATTGAGAGGTTGGAGTATTTGTCATGTTTGAAAGTAGTTAAACTAAGTAGCGTAAGTGGTAAAGAAAAAACTCCATTCATTTTAGTCGTTTCGCATTCGGGTGGTTCCGAAATATACAAACACTAAGCAGTTTAATTAACTTTCGAGATTCATTCGGAAAAAGTTATTCCGAATGAATTCATGTTCTATAGTAGATTGAGAATAAGGAGTGAATAATTTAAATTTCCCAATTGGAAAAAATGTAATAAAATCGGCCATTTTTTAGGAAAATTGAATTTTCTTTAGATAACTGTCTGTTTGGTGGCAATTTGCTTTACAAGTTTTAGTTTGGTGGCTACATTTGGCGAATTCCCTAGTATTCATGTTTGATATTGGGATGATGTGATAGATTTTGATATTATGATTTTCGTTAGCGATTGGTGATTTATAAATGCTCCCTCAAATTCCTTTGATTCCAAAAGTTCTAATATCCGATTTTTTATCCCACAATCATCTGCCTTTAGGCCTACCAGATCTAAAACAGTATGAAATTCGAAGTTTATTAGAACTAGCCGGAAAGCATGTGAAGAAGGCTGAAGAGTATGCTGAAAAAGGTGTCACGGATATTGCGACAGCGAAACTGATTTATAACAGACTCGTTGAAATTGATGAATTTTTTTCCAAGCAAGCAGTGGTGTCTGAGACAGGTCTTTACCAATTCAAATTAGTTATCATTTACTTTATCCAGGAAGAAGATGATGAAAGCGACTTCACATCTGTTGTAGGTTTTGATGATGATGCAGAAATTTTAAATTTATTTATCAAATCCTTGAATAGTTCTATAAAACCCATTATTTTGTCTTAAGTATTAGGTATTATCTCTCTATGGTTCAGAAAAAATCCAAAAAAATAAATCCAATTCTAGCCGCACCCCAACGAATTCGTTGTCGTGATTCGGAATGGATAGTGAAACGAGCGGAAATTTATGATCCGATCCACCAATTCCAAAAGGTTCAGTGCATTGGAATTGATGCATTGGTAAAAAACCAAGAAAGGATTTTTATTGAGCCGATTGATGAATTCGAAGTGGTCGACCCTAAATCTATCACGGTTGCCTTAGATGAATCAGCTGGATTTCAAAGGTCTTTATTTTATTTGGAAGCAAGGCTACGTAGCCTTCCTGTTACAGGTGAGACATCTAATTGGTCTCAGTTAGGTGTTTATCGGCCTTATGAATTTCAAAAGTATTCTGCAAAACTAGCAGTATCAAAATCTAGAGCCAGGCTTTTGATCGCAGATGGTGTTGGACTTGGTAAAACCATCCAAGTGGGTATGATCCTAACAGACCTTGCGAGAAGGGGTCTTGCCGAACGAATTTTAGTATTAACCAAAAAATCGATGTTAACTCAATTTCAAGCTGAGTTATGGAATAAGTTTAACTTGCCTTTGGTGCGAATGGATTCTGAAGCCATTTCAAAAGTTCGAATTAAAATTCCTGCTAACAAAAATCCGTTTGATGTGTATCACCGAGTGATCATGTCCTTGGATACACTCAAACAACAAGGGAAGTATGAAAAATTCCTTTTAGATACGAAATGGGATGTAGTTGTAATTGATGAAGCGCATAACGTGGCTGGAGCCAGTAAAGTGGCGTCAAATTTGAGTTATCGTTTGGCTCGGAATTTAGCAAGTCGCACAACTCATTTGTTACTGACAACGGCTACACCACATAATGGAAAACGAGAGACCTTTGCAAGACTACTGAGTCTCGTCGATCCCGCATCCATCTCTGATCCTGAAATGAAGGACTATACGGCAGAAGAGATTAGTGATCATTTTTTAATGCGATTCAAAGAGGATGTGCGATCCCAAATCGGCGACCAAATGAAAGATCGTGTTGTCATCCCTTTATCTGAAAGTTCGCTGAATGCAAATCCAAATGAAATCGAAATTTTGGATATCATTTCCAATTTAAGAACTTCTACAAAGATCAAAAAAGAAAAACGAGAATCGTTACGACTTCTGCAGTATGGTTATTATAAATTATTTTTATCTAGTCCTGAAGCGGTTCTATCGACGGTAAAAAAAAGAAAGAATCGAATCGAACTGGGTAAAGAAATAGCTGAGATTTCGAATGAGATGGAATCCTTGCAGTTGTTAGAAGGAAAACTCTCGGATCTTTCTCTTGCATCTTCTACAAGGTATTCGATTTTAAAAAAGCACCTCACTAATTTAGCATGGGACGGTAAGGAGAAGTCGCCGAAGGTTCTGATTTTTACAGAGTATTTGGAAACGCAAAAAGCTCTCGTTGCTGCACTCGCGAAGGATTTTCAGTTAGAAGTTGCCTCAAAACCGGAAGAATACCACCAGTCACAGATATTGACGATAGATGGATCCCACTCGGATACGAGTTTGTCTTTGGCAATCGAAGCATTTGCCACAACGAACAACCAGGTTCGATTGCTTGTGGCGACAGATGTTGCGAGTGAAGGGATCAATTTACACCATGCTTGCCACTTAATCATCCACTATGATTTGCCTTGGTCTGTTATCACTTTGATTCAAAGGAATGGTAGAATTGATCGGATTGGACAAACGAAAACTCCAGAGATACGGTATTTGCAAGTGACATCTGGTAATTCTAGTTTTGCCAATGATGAAGCGGTGTTCCAAAGGTTAGTCACAAAGGTCGAAGAAATCAACCACCTACGAAAAGAAGGGGAAAGTATCTTAAATCTCTTTGATTCCAAAAAAGAGGAAGAATACATCGCCGATAAGATTTTGGAAGGAGTTTCTCCTGATGAAATACTCGCAACTCCCGTTAAAGCAGAGGATTCTTTGGATGATGAAATGCAAAGGATTTTGGATGAGGCCATTGCTTTACAGCAAAACAAATTAGACTCAGAATCTTCCAATGAAAAACAAACGCCAACCGCTTTATCACAAGTAGGTGAAGTATCCAATTTTCTCTATAATGATCGTGACTTTTTCATAAAGGGTTATGAGTTCTTAAGCAAAAAAGCTAGTGTTAGTTATCCTTCTTTGGAAATCCAAAATAATTATATTGGGTTCACTCCACCAAAGGAAGTGAAAGAGAGATTGGGTGCTCCCGATTCTGGTTCCAGTATGATTTATGGAGCCACATCCTTGCCCAAGGAAGTTTGGCAAACGGTCGGTCATCAATTTAGATTAACAGATGATGCTACGTTTATGGAAAATGCAATCCTTGCTGCTCAAAACGAATCAGGGCATTGGACTCGCGCCAGTTTTTTGAATAAAACTCACCCTATTTTGAAATGGCTCGTAGATCGGCTGTTACTCGAATTTCCGAAAGGCCAAGTACCGATGATTGTGAGTCCAGACATTCCAAAAGATGTTCTATTGTATTTTTTTATTGGTCATGTGAGTTCACGAGCAGGGAATCCAATTGTTGCAGAGCCTCATGTTGTGATGGCAAAACCTGGCCAAAAACAATTGGAAGTTTTATCTTTCCAGGATGCGATTGCCATGACAAATCTGAGGAACATTGCCAATACAAAGGTTCCACCAAACCAAAAACCTGCGGAGATCTTTTTAGCAAAAGCAGTCGATACCAGTTTGGAGTACTTACAAAAATTGGCATCAAAGAGGAAGGAACACCTTTTGAGCCAATACAGAAAGGAAGTGAGAAGGTTGGATGCTTGGCGTGTCAAACGCGAAGCCTATATCGAAAAGATGAGTAAAAATATCCTTTCTGGACAAGCGGCCTTCGAAAAATGGCAAAACAAAAAGAAATGGGCCATTGAACTCTGTGAGGCAGCAAAATTGAGTGCGGAAGAACGGCTCCAACAAACAGCAGATCCCATCACAGAACCTATCCTCATTATGGAGGGTTCTAAATAATGGCATTTTCATCAGCAATCCAAAACATCGGCGAATACTATAGCCCTTATTACTTAGATGCGGCTTTTGACGAGGATAGCAAAAAATACCTCGTAGGAATAGAAGGACAAGCGTCCGTCGTTAAGGCTCTCGCTGGAATCGGTGAAAAATACTTCCAAGCAAAAGAAGAGCTATTTTACAAACGAGGTAGTCGAGAAGCCCAGATTCAGTTCCAAAACGCCATCAAACAAGCACTTGGTTATTCGGATGTCGTTCCAACTGTTTATAAATTTGCAGATAGCAAAAAGGCCTATTTGTTATCGGGCTTACTCGAGAGGAAGGGGGAATCGTGGCTTGCGGTCTTGGAACCCAACCAGTTTTATCTTTTTTCCCATGCAGAAGAAGGTAAAGATCCTTTAGAAGATTTTCAAACTTCCAAAACTCTTCCGGAGGAAGAAGCCAGAGAAGGGTATATCCGACATGAATCCAAATCCCTTTCTAAACTTGTGGGGGAAATTTTTGCAGAAGAGGGATCGCCACGGTTTGTTCTAGTTCTTGGTGGTGGAGTTCTGTATCTCTTCGACAAACATGTGTATGCGGAAGGAAGGTATTTGCTCTTTGATTTGGAAGAGGCTTACGGAAGAAAAGAAGAATCCACATTCCGGCAAATGGCAACCTTACTTTCAAGAGAAAGACTTGCTAGTGAAGACAATTTCATCCATGACAATTTAGAAGACAATAGCCATAAATACGCCTTTGGCGTGACCGAAAAACTCCAGTTTGCTGTCAGGGAAGCCATTGTGCTTCTCGCAAACGAATGGGTAGAGGCAAGAAAGACAGCAAAACTTTCCTATACCAAAGTAGATGGAGAAGATGTTACCGCCGAACGATTGAAACATGAGGCCTTGGTGTATATCTATCGCATACTATTTTGTTTGTATGCGGAAGCAAAAGGAAAGGACTCTGGACTCCTTCCCATTTCGAATGATGTGTATAGGCTTGGTTATAGTTTTGAATCACTCCGAGATTTAGAACTGATTCCACTGGAAACAGGAAGTGAAGCAGCCAATGGCACGTATTTTCACGAACATCTTTTAAAACTCTTTGCGATCATCCAACATGGATTCCCCACAGATATAGAAATAGACGCATTGGAGTTCAAAAAAGTTCCCTTCCAAGTTCCGGCACTCACATCACAACTCTTTGATGAAAGGGAAACCAAACTACTCGACCAAGTTAAGTTACGAAACAAAGTTTTGCAGGATGTGGTTGTTCGCCTTTCTTTGAGTGAGGATGCTAAAGGAAGGAGTCGGGGAAGGATCAATTATGCGGACCTTGGGATCAACCAATTGGGAGCTGTGTATGAAGGAATTCTCAGTTACTCTGCAAAATTTGCCGAAACAGATCTAATCCAAGTGGGCGTTCCCGATGGAACAAAAGCACCTAACTTTGAGTCAAGTTCCACACAAACTTGGTTTGTTCCCAAAACGAGAGAAGGGGAATTTCCAAGAGCGGCCATAGAGATGACGAGCGCAGGCTCCCGCATGTATGCCAAGGGAAGTTTTATCTTATACCTTTCCCATGTAGACCGAGAGAGGACAGCATCGTATTACACACCTGAGGTGCTCACACGTTGCCTTGTGGAAGAAGCTTTGGAAGAACTGGTGCTTGCTAGACCCAATGCCTCTGCGGACGAAGTGTTGTCTTGGAAAATTTGCGAACCAGCGATGGGATCGGGTGCGTTCTTAAACGAAGCCTGTGAGCAGTTGTCTGCTCTGTATCTTAAGAAAAAACAAGAAGAGCTTGGCGTAAGGATTTCTCCCGAAGACTACCAATTGGAACTCCGCCGTGTCAAATACCATATCGCCACTCGCAATGTATATGGAGTGGATCTGAATCCAATGGCAGTCGAACTCGGAAGTCTTTCGCTTTGGCTTGGGACCGAACACCGCAGGCCCAAATTTGTTTCGGAAGAAAACCAAGAAGTAGAATCGGATACTTCTGCTGTTCCTTGGTTTGGTTTGCGACTGCGAGCAGGAAATAGTTTAATCGGCGCTAGGCGTGCTGTGTGGAAGGTCTCTGACTTAAGAGATGGTTCCTATTTAAAAGAGGGGTCCTTCCCTCGCACACTCCTTCCTGGTGAAACAAGAAATCAAGATGAAGTTTACCATTTTCTCGTCTTTGATCCTGAAATGGTGCCCGTCCGTAAAGACAAACTCTTCAAAGAATTTTATCCCAAAGAAACAAAAGCTTCGGAAGACTGGGCAAAACAGAACTCAACAGGCAAATGGGAAAAAGAAGAATCTGATCTAGCGATTCAAATTTCGGATCTCATCGAAAAACATTGGCATACGTATACCGAAGAACGAAACAGAGCCTTGAAAGATACAGAAAGTACCGCTACCGTTTGGCCGATCTCTGTCACTGAAGATAGCTCCCACCTCCCAGGCCCTGGTCTCAAAAAACAAGAAGAGACCAAAGAAAAGTTAGAATCCAGTTCGGGTTCCTTCCAACGCCTCAAAGTGCTGATGGATGTTTGGTGTGCATTGTACTTTTGGCCTGTGATGGACTTAGAAAAAGCAGACCAACTTCCCAGTAGGCGGGCTTTTTTGTATGTCGCAAAACTACTTTTAGGTGATTCACTTCCCAAAGACAAAACAGAACAAAAGTTTTATAACTTAGAATTTGGCATCCATTTGGATATGGTGGCGGAGGTTGCGGCCGAATCCACTCCTTCGGTAAGATCTTTGTCCCTCCTTGTACCTTGGGTGGGCGTTGGAGTGGGTGTTGCCGAGGCCCAAAGGTTTCACCATTGGGAATTGGTGTTCCCCGAAGTGCTTGGACCAAAGCCCACTCATGCTGGTTTTGCATTGATGTTAGGAAACCCACCTTGGCTCACGAGTGATTGGCAAGATTTTGCGGCACTCAATGAGATTGATCCTCTACTCGCCGTGAGTGGTTCTAAAAGTGCTGTCTACAATGCAAAAAGGCCATCCTTACTCAATGCAGAAAATGCTAGAGAGTATTACTTTCATGAGTTCTTACCTTCCGAAGGTTCTGCTACATTTTTAAATTCCGAGCGCAATTATTCGGAACTCAAAGGGCTAAGAACCAACCTTTATAAAAACTTTATTGTGAAATCATGGACTCTTCTTGCAAGGAATGGAATCTGTGGGTTGCTTCATCCGACAGGAGTATTTGATGATCCAAATGGTGGAAAACTTCGAGAAGAATATTTCCATAGGCTTAAAAGACATTATCAATTTGTAAATGAGAACTCATTGTTTCAAGATGTCCATCATCTATTGTCTTACGCATTAAATGTATTTATTGGAAGTAGACAGCCAATTCGTTTTTTAAGTTCCTTCAATCTTTATCATCCGAAAACTCTTTTTGAATCGAAAAAGGTTGGATATATCATAGATGAAATTCCTGGAATGAAAACAGCTTCTGGGAATTGGGAACTTCGCGGACATCCGGATCGTTTTTTGGAAATAACTGAAACTGAGCTTTCAGTCTTTGCTGATTTGTTTAAAGCTGAAGAAGTAAAAACAACGAAACTTCCCAGATTGCATACCAAAGCACTCTTAAATATTTTAACTGTGATTAGTAAAGCCAAACATACCCTCTCTGATTTAAGCGACGTTTCATTTTCGACTGATATGTATAATGAAACAAACGCACAAAAGGATGGTGTTCTTCAACGTGAAGAAATACCTTCTTTTCAGTCACTTTCTCCAAGGGAAGTGGTTATCACTGGTCCAATGATCTATGTAGGAAATCCACTTTATGGTTCTGCATATACTGCCTGTACGCACAACAATGCATATAATGATATTGATCTTTCCATTACACCTGATTCGCTTCTTTCGCGTAGTCCATATAGATTATTAAAAAACGATCCTTTTTTTGTGAATCTTAGTGGGGAGAGAGTAAATGCCAAAGAATATTTTCGCGTTGCTTGGAGAGATATGGCAGCATCTTCGAATGAACGTACCTTAATGTCGGCAATAATTCCTAAATATTTCTCACACATTTATACCATTCAAACTTTTGCAGCTAAGACAAGCAATGAAACTGTATTTGTTGGAGCCATTCTCACCTCAATCATCGCGGATTATTTGTTTAGATTTACTGGTGCAGGACATGCGAGAATTGGGAATATTTCATTTATACCTCTGATTCAAAACATGATTATTCAATCCCTCCTAATCTACCGAACTCTTCGTTTGAACTGTTTGACAAAGTATTATGCAGAACTCTGGGAAGAATGTGCAATTGGGATCGCCAAAGACTCGTTTGTGGTTCCGAAAGAATCCTATATCGCGGATCGGTTGCATGTCACTGAGTTTGAATCTCCTTGGAAGGATCTAAAAAATCATTGGGACTGGAATAGCCCACTCCGCACGGACTATGCGAGGCGTTGGGCCCTATTGGAAATAGATGTCTTGGTGGCTATGGGTATGGGCCTTAGCTTAGAACAATTGCAACTCATCTACCGTTTGCAATTTGGAGTGAGCCAACAATACGAACGAGTGGACCAATATGATAGCAAGGGAAGGAGGCTACCCAATACCACACGCAAAGACCCAGGCGGAAAGGAACTACGAGAGGCCATCAAAGCTAGAACGGCCGATGGAAGTGAAGTAACAACACCAATAACGATCAAGTATCCCATCGATGGTGGCACACACATGGAAGAAAAGACCTTCTATCCTCCGTTTGTTGGCGTGGATCGAATGGAAGAGTATCGCATCATATGGCAAGGAATGAAGGATAGGGTGTAGGGATGGCGTATGATAGGCATCTAACACCGTTGTTTACGTCCTGTTCGGATGAAGAATTGGATGATATTGTGAATGTGCTCTTAAAAAAATCACTGAACAAATTAAAGAAGGACAATGACTTCCAATTGATTGGTCGGTTTTATCCTTCCAAATACACGGGGAGATTGATCAAGGAAATCCAGAGAGTCGGTGGAAACTCGATCGCAAATGTAATGCGTGGCGGAGGTGTAGAGTATTCACAAATTGTCCAAGATGTTGCAAGGAAAGTGGGAATTAAAAAGGAATTGATCCCACAAGGTACAGAAGCCGCAGAACGAATGGTTCTGTCGCACCTATTAGAGAAAGCTTATGAAAAGATGTCCGATGAGCAAAAAGAAAGTTTCACAGAAGAATTTAAAAAAGAGGATTTTTCTAAATATACAGATGTCCCGTCTGGAGCTTTATCAGTAGCATTTCTACATACTGCCATCAACTCTTCGGGATTTTTAGCATATAAACTAACACTGATCATTGCAAATGCAGTAGCAAGACAAGTATTAGGCCATGGATTGCGCCTAGGAACGAATGCATTCCTCATGCGAGGTCTATCATTCTTCGCAGGTCCCATAGGTCTTGCCATTACTGCAGTTTGGGGCGGAATCGATTTGTCTGGGCCTGCATATCGTGTTACGATTCCGATTGTGGTTTTTATCGCTGGACTTCGGATGAAAAAAAATTTAGAAGCACAAGAACCTGGGATTACGAATCCAAAACAATCGGATTCTAAAGAAGATCCTTACAATATCCTTGGAGTCAATCGATCAGCTAGCAATGACCAAATCAAAAGGTTTTACCATACAAAAATGAAGAAATACCATCCTGATAATCATTCGGTCGCTGATAAAATTGAAAGAAAGAAGCACACTGACAAAACAGCAGAAATTAACTCCGCATATGAAACAATCAAAATGGAGAGAGGTATCAAATGAATTTGCAAGCACTCAAAGAAGTCCTTATCAAACTCATTAAATTTCTTCACATGATCTGGATGAATTTACCTCCAGAAACGAAGAAAAAAATCTTAATTAAGGTAGAGGATATGTGGCGACCTATTATTGAAAAATTCTATGACTCGAAGGTAAATAAGTAATGGGTGCGCTTAGGAAGTTCATTGAAGAATGGAAGTCAAAGGTAAATCAAAATTTATTAACAGAAAGTGAACAGAGAAACGCAATCGCAGAAATCCGATCGGAGATCTTGCAAGTCCCTAATTTGGATGATTTGGAAAAAGAAAAATTTGCATCAGAAATGGTGAATTTTGCAACAAGTTCAGAGTTCGTAGACTTAATCGACAATAAGTTGGCTCCTCCTTTACCGGGTGAGACAAAAGAATTATTCGTTGAGCGTGCGTTAGGCATAGTTAGAAAAATTATGCTCGAAAAAATGGATTAAACAAAGGTTAGGAACAAATTAAATGAAAGCATTAGAAGCATCACCAAAAACACTTAAATCTATATTCGCAACCAATTATTATATACCTGACTTTCAAAGACCGTATTCCTGGGATACCGAAGAGTGTGATCAGCTATGGACTGACCTCATGGAATATTATGAAAACTTAGAAGATAATAATGCTGAGGATAAGTATTTTATGGGAACAATTGTTGTCTTTGAGAAAGATAATTCGGATACAGATAACTATGTAATTGATGGGCAACAAAGGTTAACAACGCTTCAGCTATTAATTAAAGCTCTCTATGAAAAGTCTGCTACTTCGCACGCATTGAAGAGTTGTATGCAAAAGAAGCATCCAACAACGGAGAATTTTCTAGATGAACTACGCTTGGTTTCCGAGGTTCTCTCAGATGATTTCCAATCGATGGAGAAAATTATTTTAAACAAAGGGGTGAATCTTCCATCGAAACGATTCCAAACTAATTTTCAATATTTCAAAGATAAATTGGAAGAATTTTGGATCAATGCTAACTCTAATCCGGGAAAAATGGAGCGATTGATATCATTGGTTCTAAACAATCTAGTATTACTGCCTATAAAGTGTGGAAGCCAAGATGATGCACTTACATTATTCGATACAATCAATAACCGTGGCCTTCCATTGTCTGATGCCGATATCTTTAAAGCAAAACTACATAAAGCATCTGAGGATAAGAAGGATGAATTTGTAAAATCTTGGAGCCAGCTCAAATCACATGATTGGTTATTCCGTGTTTATATGCACATTCTCCGTGCTAAATTAGGTATCAAAGAAAAAGAAGTGGCTATGCGAACATTCTTTCTCAAAAAACCAGAAATCCTGCAGGATTGGACTAACGTTATGTTTACTCTTAAGAAATGTTTTGACGTAGAAGAAAATAATTCGGTTCCAACTGAAATGATGGTCAATTGGGAAATTTTAAGGTCCTATCCGAATTATTATTGGATGTTTCCACTTTATGTATTTCTAAATCAAAATGCTGAATATGATTCAAATACTGAAACCTTAATTTTGGACTCTGCAAAACTCAATGAATTTACTAAACTCCTGAATGCAATTACGAAATATGTTACTGTGAGAGGACTTGTTTATAATTCTGTTAATAAAATTAAAGATCATATATATAGCTTGTGTGTAATGATTCAAAATAATGGTGATTTTGTATCCTATTTAAAAGCAGGTTATCAAGATGATCTTAAAGAGTTTGAATCAAGACTCATAAATGGTGAATTCGGAAGATATAACCGACTGCTCATTTTGTTAGGTGCCAGTTTAAATCCAAATCAGAACCAGAAAGATTTTTACGATTTTTTGAATCGCAAGATTCATGTTGAACATATTTTGCCCAGAAAATGGAATCATTATGATAATTGGGATGAAGATTCCTATGATAAATTATTGAACTCGATTGGAAACTTAGCACCTTTTGAAGAGAACTTAAATATTTCAGCTCAAAACGAATTTTTCGGTCGTAAGAGAGATAAATACGCAAAATCAAAAGTGCAAGATCTTCGCGATTTATCAAGAGGCCAAAATGCATGGTATCCTCATCATGTAATTGCTCGTAAAGAAGAACTAGAAAAAAGAATTTTATCCTTCGTGAATCAATAGATGTTACCTGAAATACTCGCGCAAAACATCAAAGAACAAGTATTATACTATTTAAGATCAACATTTGATTTTAAAGAAGACTACCTTCGTAAGGCATTCGAAGAGTTCATTAATGATCCTGAATTTGGTATTACAAAGGGACCTTGGGTAGATTTTCGCCTTCCATTCCGGAAAACCACTAGTAAGAAAGATAGTTATTTTTCCTTTGGCGAAGTACCTCATCCCTACATCCATCAAGATTTGGCATGGGGTAGAATCAAAGAAGGCAAACATACCATTGTCACCACGGGAACTGGTTCAGGGAAAACAGAATGTTTCCTTTATCCTTTATTGGAATATGCATTAGAGGCAAAATTACAAGGGAAACAAGGAATCAAAGCGATCGTTCTTTATCCTATGAATGCTCTGGCAACAGACCAAGAGAAACGGTTTGCGAAAACGATTTCTCAGTTCCAAAAGTTAAAGGATGCAAAAATTACAGTAGGAACATATACGGGTCGATCTGAAAAAAGGCAAGGAAGAAAGTCCGTTACGGAGGATGGTGGAATCACAGACCACGATACCTTAAAATTACACCCGCCTGATATTTTGTTAACCAATTATAAAATGTTAGATTTTCTCTTAATGAGACCAACAGACAGAGGGCTTTGGGAGAAAAATAACCCAGATACTTTGAAATATCTAGTATTAGATGAGCTTCATACGTATGATGGGGCCCAAGGAACTGATGTCGCATGCCTTATCAGAAGGCTTAAGTCGAGACTCGATGTAAGTCCAAACTCACTTTGTTTTATTGGTACAAGTGCAACTTTAGATTCAGGAGATGACAAAAAGAATTCGAAAGAGTTTGCAAGTGATATGGAAGAAGCAATGGACACTCCTCGTAAGAGATTGGCCGACTTTGCTTCGACATTGTCCGGTGAATCCATAGAACCAAGTGCGATCTTGCTCGAAGATAGACTCAGCGCATCAGAGGTGTTGTCTGGAAATCAGAATCAAACTTTAAGTTTGCCAAAACCAGATTTTCTTTTACCCAACCAAGGGGAAACAAAGGAATTTTATTGCATCAGACAAACTACTCTTTGGAAAGCACCAAGTGATCCAATCGATCTAGGAAAGTGGATAGAAAATTCAGATTTATATAATGTTATTTTAACCAGGTTTGATCAGGAAAAAAAATTAGGAAAAACACCTTGGGAATGGAATGAATTCACCAAAGAAATCAGTCTGAGTTATCCAACCTTTCGTGCTTTCTCTATAGAGCTTGTTGAAAGATATTTATTTTCCTTTTTGTCTCTATTCCATTTTGCAAAGAGAAAGGTCGGAAATTTTACTGTGCCCTTCCTTCCGATGCAGGTCCAATTGTGGATTCGCGAGATGAGACGAATCGGTCGAAGTCTCGATCATAAAGAATCTAAGTTTTTATGGCTCGATGAATTGCCAAATGGAATCCATGCATTGCCAGCCTATCATTGCAGAGATTGTGGGAACTCTGGTTGGGTGGGCCTTGTGGAAGCAGGAACAGAAGAAGAAATTGGAGCTCAGTTTGGTACACCTGGGGCTCGACTTGCTCCTCCACAAAATGCCAAGGATATCTATCGAAAATTCTTTGAAGGTGGAGACAAATACCGAAGCCCTTATATTATTTTATTTCGAGACATCAAGATCGAAGACGTAGAATTTAAGGACCAACTCCTAAACATCGGTGAATTTGATCCCAATAACTTTGTATTTTTAAAGAAAAGAAAGTCGCACAAGTTGAGTCTCTCAAAGGATTCCTTCCCAGTCCTTTGGGATCAATATGTTGTCCCTCAGGATGAGACTGGAATCCTCCAAGGTAAACAGGTATGCCCAGATTGTGTTTCCTACCATGGACCTATGTTCATTGGAACACAAAGTGCAACATTAGCATCCGTTGGTATTGATGAACTCTTTGGGAATCCCTTAAATGAAAATCCAAAATTATTAGCATTCACTGACTCCGTGCAAGATGCATCACACCGAGCGGGATTTTTTTCCTCAAGATCTTTTCTCTTCACCTTACGAACATTAATTACTAAGTCACTTACGGATAAGAACGGCAAAGTTTCCTTTGAGGCACTTACCAAGTTATTATTAGAAACTGCCGAATCAATGAACCCAACGCTTGGCAAAAAGAATGCCTTTGCAACTCTCTTGCCACCTGATTGGGAAGATATGGTGGAATGGCAAAAATATAAAGTAAGCAAAGAGAAAGAACTTCCTTCTACTTTATTCAATAGTATTGTTAAACAACTCAATTGGTCCATTTTACAAGAATATGCGAGTAGTTATTTCCAAGGTAGATCGTTGGATTGGTCTGGCTCCTCTACATTGTTTTGGGTTGAAGATTTTGTAGATAAAACCGTCGAACGAATCCACCTCCGATTAGAACAAATTTCACCTCTCTTTCGAAAGATTGAAAAAGCAGATGTGAGATTATGGATTTATGGAATTTTAAATAAATGTAAATCGATTGGAGCAGTCGATCACCCTTTCATGCGTGAATACTCGAAGAGTGCATTTTGGACAAAAAAAGGACATCGCATTCCTCAATTTTTATCACGAGTGCAGACCAAACAGAAAGAATCTCTTCCTATCTTCTCAGAGTTTCAATATAAAAATTGGTTTGATCAATGGATGTTCAAAGCCCTCAATTTATCGCAAATTGAAGGCATTGGCGAAAATGAAAAATCACAACTCAAGTTTCTCTTTGTTGATCAATCGCTCGAAACAAAGTTACTCATCAAACTAGAAGGTCAAAGTAACCAAGAATATTATTTAGTTACAACAGAACACACATACATTACAACGGATGTTACATTATTAAAGTGTTCTAAAACAAAGAAGAATTTACTCGTTCCAAGCCATTTAAAAGAATTATGGATAAATCATCCTTCTCTAGAGTTCCATGCAAAAGAAGGATTCTATATTGAATCACATTTAAGTGATCGTCAAAAGTACTATAACGATCGATACCGATCCAATTTGGTCAGAAGGGTAGTTGCCGAAGAACATACAGGTTTACTCGCTACGAAAGATCGAGAAGAAATAGAAGATGGGTTTATTAAGGGCAAACTGGCAGATGAACCAAATATATTAGCTTGTACCAGCACTTTGGAGATGGGTATAGATATTGGTGATCTGAGTGCGACTCTACTATGTTCTGTCCCTCCAACGACAGCAAATTATTTACAAAGAGTAGGAAGGGCTGGAAGATCAACAGGTTCTGCATTGATTCTAGCGATAGTAAACCAAAGACCTCATGATTTATTCTTCTATGCTCGGCCCATGGCATTACTCAAGGGAAAAATCAATGCACCTGGATGTTGGTTAGATGCACCTTCCGTACTTTCAAGACAATTTATTGGATTCTGTATGGACCAAGCAACCAAAACCAAACAATGGGATGAAATTCCAGGAATAGTAAAGAGGTGGTTAGAGGAGTGGAATGATCCAGAAAGCCAATTTGGACGTTTCATGTTGTGGTTATCAAAAGATCATAGTCAATTGTTCCAACAATTTAGTGTACTCTTTACGAATATTTCAGATGAAACGAGGCTCAAATTAAAACAAGATTGTAGTTTAGAAAAAATACAAAATTTGTTCCATGAAATTCAATCGGATATCCTTTCAAGGAATCAATTATTAGTTAAAAACATTGAATCGATAAACAACTCACTCAAAAGAACAGATCTTACTGAAGAACAAAAAAATGAATTAAATCGAGAATTAAAACACCTTCAAGGTAGAAAGGCTGAAATGCTAAGAATGACAACCTTAGAACTTTGGACAAATGAAGGCGTACTTCCGAATTATGCATTCCCAGAACGTGGAGTATTATTTGAAGGAACGATTTATAATCAAAAAAAGGGATCGGATGATTCGCCAGAAGTTACCACAAAAACTTATACATTGTTCAGACCTGCTTCAGCGGCAATCAAGGAATTGGCGCCTTGGAATCAATTTTATATAGGAAAGAAACAATTCGAAATACAAAGACTTCAAATCCGAAAAGGAGATCACGATCTTTTTGAAGAAAAATCTATTTGCGGGAATTGTGGTTATTTATTAGACCAGTTATCGGAATCAAAGCATATTCCCGACAAATGCCCGCAATGCGGTTATTTATCTAATCAAAGCAATTCTTTCGCTGAATTATCTCAAAAGAGAAAATTCCTTCCGTTTCATAAGTCAGGAGCAATCTCTGTGATTGATTCAACTAAGGGATTTTCCGGGGACCAAGATGAAGAAAGGCAAAGGGGTTTTTATCATACAACAGAATTGTTTGATTCTACCAAAAATTCCGCTTCCCCAACGATCGGGAATATTGCCACTGGCTTTGGAATCGAATTTTTAGAAAAACTAAAAGTAAGAGAAGTAAATGGTGGATACTTACATGAGTTAGTCACTGAAAATAATGGTGTGCAATTCCATCAAACGAAAGTGATGCCCGAAGGATTCAAAATTTGTACGGATTGCGGTTCAGTGTTACCACAATCTGTAAAAGAAGCAAAGTTACTTAGTTACCATACTTCATTTTGTAGGCACAAACAAAAAGTTGAAAATGCTGCAAGGAAGTCGATCACCAAATCCTTGGAATATGGTTTTGAAAATGCATACCTTTACAGAGAATTAGAATCCGAAGCGATTCGATTAATTTTACCGAAGGTCACTTTAGAAAGATTACCGACCCTAGAAGCATGTATTCGGTTTGGACTAAGGCTTAAGTTTAAAGGGACACCAGCGCATATTCTGATTTCACTCCAAGCAATTCCTGATCCAGATAGAATCTTTACTCGATATTATCTCGTATTAATGGATGCAGTTCCTGGAGGCACAGGATTTCTAAAAGCGCTTTTCAACGAAAAAGGTGAAGATGGAAAATTAGCTGAAGGAATCATAGATGTCTTCAGACAAGCTGAGATTGGATTAAGAGATTGTGAGTGTGGAAAAGAAGAAATCTTTGGAATCGGTTCCGATGGATGTTATCGTTGTATACGGTCTTACCAACAACAATATGAGTCAGATAAGATTTCCAGAAATCGTGGCTTAGAACTTCTACGTGCAATTTTAGATTCAGCCGAAAAAAGAGAAATCATCAGGTCATTAGATGTACTAGACATGGATGAAATCTATGAAAGCCAACTAGAGCAAACATTTGTTGCTAATTTAAAAAATATAGTAAAAGAAGAGAGCGGTAGTTGGAAAGAAATTTCAAGTATCGGATCTGAAATTGCCCAATTTTCAATACCAGGAAATGAAAATATTACCTGGTTACTCTCAGCGCAAAAAACCTTACGTTTAAAAGATGGAATTAGTGCCGAACAACGGCCGGACTTTATCATTGAGGCAAAAGGTGCAGCTTTTAAAAATTTGAAAAAAATTGCAATCTACATCGATGGATTCAATTACCATCGTGGGAAGATAAATTCGATCTCACAAGATATTGCAAAAAGACAAGATTTACTTTTATCGAATGATTACATTCAGATCACGTTCCCATCTGAAATGAGCATTAGAAAAGATTTTTTACATTTGCCATATGTAAATGAAGAACTTACAAAAATTGTTTTTGCATATTTGGATAGTAGGTATAAACAAAATCAAAACTTGAAACTATCCATAAGTTCTCCATTTGGATTGCTAAAGTGCCTACTTCAATATCCGACCGAAAATTACGTTTCGAAAATTGCAAATGAGCTCCAGAAACTAATCATAGCCTATTATCAAAGAAATGCCTTAGATCCAGTTATAAAATCTCACAACGGTTATTTTAATTGGTTATTCACTTTAAAAGGAGATATCTCGCATACACTTTTGATTGATGATCGAATTTCTTTGAAATCAGGTCATAGTTTGTCAATTGATGAAGAACGGGAAATTAAAACCGCATGGCAGCACTTTTGGTGGTATGCGGACCTTTTGCAATTCGTTCCAAATGTGATGTGGAAATGCCTTGGAGATCTAAATGATGAACCTACAGTATTTTTAAACAATGATCCTACGCCAAATACTGAGTGGCTCGAAATTTTAAACTATACAATTGAGTCGTTAAAAGTCTTAGGAAGGATTCTCCAAAAAGAAAAATTAAATCCGCCAATCTTAAATTTTGAATTAACAAATGAGAACGAAGAATTAGCCGCTGAATGGGCATGGCCTGAAAAGAAAGTTGCCTTGTTATGTGGTGAGATGAGCGACTATTCTGCTGTTTGGGCAAAAGAGGGTTGGAACGTTGTGGTCATAAAAGACTTAAATAATTTTTCGAATGAAAAAATATCCAAAGAATTAATAAAAAAATTGGAATCTTTATGACCAACATTTATTTACACGAAAATTTCTTATCTTCTGCGATGAACTTGCCTAAAACTCAGAAAAATAAGATTTCAAAGTTCTTAAAACAGTTTCAAGAAAATCCAAACCACCCATCCATCAACTTACATTCAGTTGGTGAGTCTATGCAAGATCATCGAGTTAAAGGTGCTCGGTTAGATGATTCTTACCGAGTGATTGTTTTACCTTCAGAGGCAGGACTTGGGTATGTTTTTCTATATGTTGATAAACATGACCTTGCGTATGATTGGGCAAAAAGTAAAAAATTTGAACTTAAAAATAAAAATGGTTATTTCCAAATATCCGACCAGTACATTGAAGATCATGAAACGGATGTAAAAACTAAACTTTTCGATGGATTCTCTGATAAAGAATTGTATGACGCAGGAATTGATGAGTCAGATATCGAAACGATTCGTAGAATTGAAAATAAGGAATCTTTGATCGTCGCGTTAAAATACTTTGATCCTATGGTTCAATCAGTATTGAGTTTGATGGCCGATGGACTAGAAGTTGATGAAGCGCTTGAAAAATCAATAAACGAATTGAAACCTAGTGATTCTGAAAGTATTGTAAAACTTGAAGTCGATGAAACTACATTAGATCAATTGGATAAAGCAAATCCAGACCGAATCATAAAATTTGAAGTTAACAATGATTGGGATCAATTTTTTTCTGGTACGTTGGAACAATGGAGAATCTTTTTACATCCAACTCAAACAAACCTTGTAAATGCTTCTTTTTCAGGACCATTCCAAATTACTGGCTCTGCAGGCACTGGGAAAACAGTAGTTTTGCTCCATAGAGCACTCCGATATTTAAAAGAAAATGAAAATAAGAAAATTCTATTTCTCACATTCACTGCTAATCTAACAGTTGAAATCAGAAGTTTATTGCAAAAATTGATAGAGTCTAGTGGGTTGAATCAATCCTTAATCAACAATGTGGAAATTACTTCTTTATATCGATTTTCAGAGACTATCAATCTTAAAACTGGTTGGAAAGGTACCATAGTTTCACGATCTGATGATCGAGTTATTAGAATTTGGAAAGATGTAACAAATGAGATCGAAAGTTCCCTTGGACTGACAAAGGATGAATTGATTGATGAGTATTATGAAATCAAAGAACAAAAAGGCATCTTTGAAATCGATTCCTATTTAACTGCTGTTCGCAAGGGTAAATCTAAATTATCTCGAGAAAATAGAAAGATTGTTTGGAACTACTTTGAAAAATTTGAATCAGAATTGCGAAAACGATCCTTGCGTACACCAGAGCAATCGATACACGAAAGTAGATTGTATGCAGAAAGAAATCCAAGTATAAGATTCACTCATGTCTTTGTGGATGAAATCCAGGATATGTCAGTAGAAGCTCTTAAACTGATCAAAAGTTTGTCAGGTTATGACCAAGAGCCGAAAAATGGTATAACTCTCGCTGGAGATTTAAACCAAAGAGTATATCGATCCACTTATCAACCAATTCAAGCAGGAATCCAAATACAAGGCAGATCTCATCGCTTAAGATATGTTTATAGAACGACCGAACAAATTAGAGTTTTCGCAGAGAAACTCATTGAGGCGGCAGATATAAATGCAAATGACTGGAATGATTCTAGAAAAGGAGATATTGCTAATCATTTAGGTTCTCCGCCTGAAATATACCCGAGCAGTAATTGGGAACTAATAACAACGGAAATAAATAGTAAACTGGCAAAGTGGGAAAGTGAGGGATATAAACAGAATGAAATTTGTATTTTATATTCCGATGGAAATACTTTATCAATTGAAAACCCAATCGAAAGATTAAGAAAATCAGGGCTCCCAATTTTTGAACTTTCTGCATTCCAAGAAGATAGACCAGACATAGCTGGATACCGACTAGGTACAATTAAAAGGACAAAAGGTCTAGAGTTTCGATGTGTGATCCTCATTGTTTCCATTGGTGAAAACATTTTGACTTCGCTAAACAACTTAGGACTACATGTTCGATGCGAACTTTACGTAGGCTCGAGCAGAGCACGTGAAAATCTGGTTGTTTTTGATTAGTCTTTATATTATTTCAGAAAGTTTGATAATAAAAAAATATATTTGATCGAATTCAGTTTCAACAGAACAACTTTTATCTTTTATTCATCGGGGTTGAGGGGGCAGATGCTATGCCTGCCAATATTCTTGGAATTTTGGATTTGTATACGAGTAAAGTCTTGAAATACCAGAGGCTATTGTATAGAATTGACTAGTAAAAGTGTAACCCATGTGAGTGATCTAATTTGTTACCTATGTGCCTTTCTATACAACCGGGTACGTACTAGTTTCATCCTTTACAAATCTCTCTCCAAACATCCTTTACACATAAGATTTTAATTCTTTGTTTCAG
>NZ_JAFFPS010000003.1 GCF_016919165.1 Leptospira chreensis | reverse complement strand
GTCTAGTTTCACTGCTTTTTCCAAATACTGTTTTGCTCCCGCCTTATCCCCGCTAAGGTAAGACAATCGGCCTGCTTTTTATCATAAACATAGCGAATTACGGTCTCTTATCGAGAGCCTAGAAAATTAAAATATTGTTTTCACATTCGTTTTCCAAAACATAGTAAAAACCAGTTATAATTCCATAGAGGATAGCCATGGCAGTCCCAAAGAGACGTAAATCAAAATCGAAAGTTAGAACGAAAAGAGCCCATCACGCGATAGGCAAGCCTAACTTAAACCCGTGTTCCAATTGTGGTTCATTTGTTCTGTCCCACCGTGTTTGCCCTTATTGCGGTTTTTATAAGGGAAAACTCGTAGTCGCTCAAAAAGTTAAAAAAACGACCGAAGATAACTAACCATTATGTGGGTCGCCGTGGACGCGATGAGCGGAGATTACGGCCCTGAAGGTATCGTCGAGGGCGCGGTTCTGGCAGTACGAGAATTCGGACTGTCGGTTTCTCTCGTCGGCGACGAACAAGAGTTACTCGATATCCTGTTAAAATTTGATTATGACACAGAAAAAATCCGTGTCATTCATTCTACTGAGATCATCGGTATGAATGATTCTCCTTCGATAGCAGTCCGCGCTATGGAGGATTCTTCCGTAGTCAAAGCAGTTCGTTTAGTAGCAGATAAAGAATGTATCGGTGTGTTTTCTCCGGGAAACACAGGTGCTACTATGGCCGCCGCGTTGTTACATCTCGGCCGCCTACCCGGCGTTCTGCGACCTCCCATTGCTGCGCATATTCCACGAGAGGAAGGACCACCTGTTCTTTTGCTCGATGCCGGTGCGAATGTCGATTGTAAACCTGAATATTTAGCTCAGTTTGCTGTGATGGGTGAAATTTATGCCCGTGAACTTTTTGGAATCCAAAATCCAAAAGTGGGAATCCTTTCCAATGGAGAGGAAGACAAAAAAGGAAATACCGTTTCTGTCAAAACCTTTGATCTCTTAAAAAAAATCCCTTTTAACTTTGTTGGAAACGTAGAAGGCCGCGATCTTTATGGTGGTGGTCGTGAAGTAGACGTTGTTGTCTGTGATGGTTTTATTGGGAACATTGTTCTCAAAGCAACAGAAGGTCTCGCCAAATCCATCTTCAATGTTTTGAAAAATTCCATCAGACAATCAAGCCTTGCCCAAACCGGTGCCTTACTTTTAAAGTCAACTTTTACCGCTGTGAAAAAACGTTTAGACTATGCGGAATATGGCGGTGCCCTTCTTCTTGGTGTAGAAGGGATCTGTATGATTGGTCATGGTTCTTCCAACGCATTGGCAGTGAAAAATGCTGTTCGTGTTATCTCCGAGTGCGCCAAACACGGAATCAACGATCGGATTCGAACAAGACTTGGCGAATACAAAACTTTACTCGGCGATTCGGTTTAAATTCAAAAGGATTCATTAAGATTCATTTCATTTAGAAAATATTTTTAGGAATTAGAAAAGAAGAGGAAAAAATCAAATGATTAGTTTATCAGGAAAAACAGCCATCGTCACAGGTGGAGCAAGAGGAATTGGAAAAGCAACTTGTTTGAAACTTGCTTCTCTTGGAGCCAATATCGTTGTAGCGGATATGAACCCAGAAGCAACCAATGCCACTGCGGAAGAATTAAAATCCAAAGGATACAAAGCAATCGCTGTTGTTGCTAACGTATCAATAGAAGAAGATGCACAAAAACTAATTGATGCGGCGAAAAAAGAATTTGGAACAGTCGACATCCTCGTGAATAACGCAGGAATCACTCGTGACACTCTCCTTATGAGAATGAAAAAAGAGCAGTGGGATGCTGTCATTGCAGTGAACCTGACTGGAACTTATCTCTGCACACAAGCAGCTATCAAAGTTATGATGAAACAAGAAAATGGTGGATCGATCATCAACCTTTCTTCTATCTCTGGTGAAAACGGAAACATTGGACAAACAAATTATTCTGCTTCCAAAGCAGGTGTGATTGGTTTTACAAAGGCTGTGGCTCTCGAGATGGCTTCTAGAAAAGTTCGTTGTAACGCGATTGCCCCGGGTTTTATTGCAACAGAAATGACAGAAGCAATTCCTGAAAATATCAGACATGGTATGGTGCAAGCGATCCCACTCAAACGTGCAGGTCTTCCTGAAGACATCGCCAACGGAATTGCTTTCCTTGCTTCTGATGCATCATCCTTTATCACAGGACATGTATTGGACATTAACGGTGGCGGATTTTTACCAGGTGGCGGTCACTAGGATTTAATTTAGTAACTAAATCCAAGTCTAGCCTTTGATGGGGCTGGGCTTGGTGATTCTCTAGTCAATTCAAATGGTTTAGCGGATTGACAAAGTTCTGTATTTCGTTTTTTCTCCACGCCACTCATTCGAAGCCCTCTCAAATCCATCCGAGTCATTCTTGCAATTCTAAATTACATGAATTGAGTCTTAATAAGGCTAATTGAGTTGCATTTTAAGGATCTGATATTTGATAATTTTCCCATAGCCACCGAGTTTCTTCAGTAAATGAGACAGATTTAATATATCCAAATCTAAATATGGGATTTTGAAATATGATACGATCTAAAGTTTCCGCCGAACTTGCGCAGAATTCAATAGGCGTTTTGTTGTCGTTTAAGTAGCTTCCAAATGTCATGAACCTACGATTACAGAATAAATTGATTAGATTCGGACCAACAAGACAGTCGAAGCGTTCCATCGTACAGTTAACAACATGTAAAGTTCTTGGAAGTGCTCTACCATTGATCATTTGATTGTGTCTCAAATTTGGCATTGAAAAATATGCAGGTGGTGGAGAGCCCGCTACAGTTTCGACTACTCCTTTCAGTGAAATCTTCTTTTTTGTAAAGGCGATCGATTGGTTCGTTACATTAGAACCCAGTGACAAACACTCTGAAGAATTATCGGTAAGTGAGTAATTTAAAAGTAATTTAGGGTCCAGAGGACGAAAGTCAAAGGATAGTTTTTTTGACCAAAAATCCCCAAAAGATTGAATAATTACTGAATTATTGCTGGAATCATTCACGGAAAGGGACTCGGAAAAATTCGACTCGTTTTTGTTACATCGAAAGAAGGCAGAATCGGAAATCGTTTTCGACAATTGAATTGAGTTTCCAATGGAACGATCGATCATGGGTTGGCCTGTCTTTGTGTATATATGGCAAGGATCACCAAAAACTGAAGGAGGAATTAAACCACAAGATTGGTTCATAATCGCGCCTGTCAATATAGTATTTGGTGCTGGGTATTTTGCCACACCATCCTTTTGTAGAAATCCTAATTGGTTGGTTTGCGTGAGTGAAACTTCTACGGGGGGATTGGTATTGTCGTAGGATTGGACGACTTGATTTTGGTAGTGATTATCTTCGCCTAAAATCTGATCTCCCACTTGGTTCAATTTCCGAGTGGTTTTATCAACTTTGAATATTTTAGTTCTAATTTGTGTAATATTATTTTCAACTTTGCTATATTTTAAGTAAACAAACTGGGAAGTGTTATCAATTAATACCGAGCGAAAGTTTCCCCCGATGGCAATGGTTTCTTTTTTTGTAAGATTCCCATTTGATGGATCTATCTCATAATTTCCAAGTGATTGTCCAAAGTTTTCAGTAGTTAAAAGTATCAATCCATCTTCTGATATAATAAACTTTTGTGGGCCTGAATTTGAATTGCTTATTGGATTTCTTAAATTATAAAGTTGGCCAGTGATTTGGTCTACATTTGTTACTTTCAATTCCATTGATTGTAAAAAATAAGCATATAGACCGCTCGGATGAAACTTCAATGTATACAAGTTGTCAAGATCATTTGATCCGATACTTTGAGAAGAAAGTTTACTTAGAGAAGGTATATCTACTATATGGTAACGATTATAGTGATGGAATGCATAAACCCAATCTTTTTTAGGGTGGATTTTAGTTATGATTGTCCATCCTAGCCAGCCAGCATTACCATCATAAGGATCAAGATTTCCTGTGTAACTGTTATTAGTAATTGTTCCATTGGTTTTATTAAATGTGAATTTAGCTACACTATAACCACCATGAGTTCCTATTAAATAATTTTCATTCCTCGATAGTTCAAATTTTAAAGGAAGTACGGACTTTTTATCAGCAAAGGTTATTGTTTCGTTATCGTAATCGATTCGATACACGGATAAATAATATTCCTCGTAATCAGAATTGTATACATCCGATAACAGAAAAAAATATTTCCCATCCTTTGATAAAAAAGTTTGAAAGATGTTAAAGTAAGAATCGATAGTCTTTGCGATTTTCTGTTCCAAAACATTTGTCAATAAATTGTGTTTGTAAATCTTTATTTGGTTATTTTCCACTGAGATTATATGATCCGGATACTGAAACCCCAAAACATTGACTTCTACTGGGGTGAATAAATTGCTGATATTCCCTGCTTTATCTTTCGCCCAAACATAAAAGGATTGGTTCCCTAAATCTTTTAATTCAATCCCAGAAAATTCTTTAAGCGAAGGGGAAATGTTACCCGTTTGCCAATTCGGTTGATCAAATTTTGGTTTTACGCTGGTTTTGGTGATAAGCCAATCGATTTCCTTCCCCGGAACATTGTCAGTAGCGTTTGCTGAAAATTTTGCAATGGGAAAGTAGGTTGGTGATTCACTTAAAAGAGTGAATGAAGTGATGTTTGGTGGACTAGTGTCGGGATCATTCGGGTTCGTTTGTTGGATGATTTCCGTAAGATCATCAATCCCATCAGAGTCTGAATCTGCGAGATTGGCATTTGTTGTGCAGACAGGGAACCAAAAGTAAGCTGGGCAAGATAAGTCGGATTCAAAAATGTCACGAATCCCATCATTGTCAGAGTCTTGTCCTGTGACAACGAGAACTGTCTGTGCAAGTGAAACGACAGCTTCCGAGTTTAAGGCAAAGAAGGAATAGTAGTATGTTGTATTTTCTTCTAAAAGTTTATCTTTAAATCCTATGGTAGAAATTTCTTCTCCAAAGACAGGGAGTCCATCTGCTGGGCTTGATGGAGGTGAATTTTTTTTCCTTCGTATGATGAGGTTGGAAATAGAGTTTAAATCAATGTCCTTCCAAAGTAGAGTGGATGTAGTTTGACCTGGAATTGCCGTGAAATGAGTGATTGGATTCTGAAAATTTTCAGCAGAGGCAAGGCAAGTCCCTGGGGTATTTTCCTTTCTTTTGATGGCTACCCAATAATTGGTATCGACTGCTGTATTTGTGGGAAGACCAACTCTGTTGCCATGAAGGGCGACAAGACTATCCTTTAAAAATTCTTTATAATATACTTTATAACTTCCGACTGCATCCGTTGTTTGGATGGTACGGGTATCTAAAATCCAATTCTCGGTAGCAAGCCAACTTGCGTCGCTGGTTCCTCTTCTATCATACATGATATAAACTGTGAGGTCTTCTTCTGCTACGAAGTTAATATAATTCATATTTGTATTGTGTTTATGTTCAGCAAAACTTCCACAGGGTGCTGACCCTGCCTGAGGTGTTCCGCCATTACATGTGGAAATTCCAAAAGATCGGTTTAGACCCAATTCATAAAAATCGTTGTTGGGTGTAATCGTATAATTTCTGTCTTTGTAATATTTGAAATGTGCATCAAGCTGAGTCCACTGGGCACCGCCTTCTCCAGTGATAGGCATGGTAGTGGAAAGACATTGCGGTGCAAGGGCCACTCCTGTGTTTACGGGAGTAGGTAGAGCCGTTAAAACAAAAGGTGTAAAATGATTTGTTGCTACTTGAATTGTTTGTTTTTCTATATCGACTACTATGTTGTCCATCGGGAGCCATTTCTCAGAAAAAACATCGAAATAATAGACAGTAAATTCCTCAATAAAACCTGCCTCTGTTAGACTTGTTTTATTATATTTATATTCGAAGGTAATGGGCTCTGCAAAAATTACGGATTTGGCTTCCTCGGGATTTATCCCAGTAAAGGTTTCGAAGTTGAGCCCTATATCATAAACGTCTCCAATGGGAACCATTTTCCCTTGGACTAAAATTGGCGTTTCCGTTGGTGCTTTTGCAATTTTTAAACTGTTCACATTACTTGCGAATACTGAGTTATTAAGAATTGTTAATGTTGGTGCTGGAACTATATCTACTGGCGCCGGCAATCTATCTTCACCAGAGTAGAAACCTGTATTACTTAGAAAGGCAATTATGATATTTCCAAATTGATTTTTTGTATTTTGAATCAAAGAACAATGACAGAGAAGGAAGAGAGTGATTAAAGTTTTATTTTTCATTTAAATAGAGTCCTGTGACGCATTTCGCTTTTCATTTTTTCCTACGGTATAAATTATACTATAGCGAATGTTAACATTTAGAATAGATACTAAAGTAGACATAGGTTCTTCTATGAATCGTTTTTTAACATTCATTCTGTTAGTTGGAACAGTATATTGCTTACTGTGGCCAATATACTGTGCAAATATTCGGTTTTACTGGTTTGTCATTTGGTTTTAGTTGGCCGCGATCGTGAAGATGGCCTCGCAAGCTTTAGAGATTCCATCCTCTATTCGGAAGCTCCAACAAATTAGTTGAAAAAAGAGTAATTTTTCAGCTAAGGCAGTAGTATGTACAATCGAAAAAATGAGAGCCTAATTTTAGGACTACTTTTTCCCTTTCGATTGGTAAGAGAAGGCTCTTGGGATTTCCATAGTATAGGCGATCCCTTCCGTCTCTTCCCCAAAAAAACCAATTTCATCTAATACAGAAAGCACTTCAGGAAGATTTTTTTTAGGAATCAGAAGGTTTGCTACTTCTCTTGCAGGTGTGAACGCATTTTTTTCATTTTGCGCATGCATTAGTTTGTTTAAAGAAATTGTGGAACTAGAAACGCCAACCCTTCGTAAACTAAACAACACTGATTCAATTGTTTCCTCTTTACAATTTAAAACAACATTCACTCCTTCGAAATAATTTCTCTGACGAGTGGATTGGCGAAATTGGTTGGATTTTTTTCTCCAATCCATGTTCCCATGTAACTGATCTAATGCGGAAATGATTTGGTCCATACTGGCCGCTTGTTTGGGGCCTTCCAAACTCACCTTGGTATTGAGTAATCCGCGCCCCATGGGAAATTCAAAAATAAAACCTCGACCAGGTAAATCTAACCTACCTACTTCAATGATAAAATCCATCGCATGTTCAGAGTCAGAGGAATGAACCACGATTTTTAAAATTTCTTTTTCTTTTGGAATTGTGATTCTTAAAAGACCTAACTTGTCACGTAAACCCGTTCCGGTTCCGTAACTAATAGTTGGAACTGCCACTCCGTTTTGCAAAATCAAACGAGCAATCGGTTCTGCTGATCCGCGAGGCAGAATACAAAAAATTCCGGTGAGGCCTGAAAAACCAATGGCTTTGTTTTTTTCTTCGGTTGTGAAGATGTAGTCGGTTGGAACCGGGCTATGTAAATCAATGGTCTCCGAATATACGGTTCCATGCCCTGGAACATTCAACTCTGCCGCATCACGAAAAAGTGTGAGTAAAAAGTTTTCTGCTAACGGTTCACATAAAACTTCAAAAATAGTAACCGGTGTATCGATGATCGAATGATTTTGGTAAAAGTCGAAAAACAACCAACCTCGTTTGGCAAGGACAGGGTACCTTCCGGCTTCCATATGAAAATAATGTATTTTATTTATTTTTAATGCAGAGACAACGAGGTCAGTTAAGTCTCTATGAATGATGGCTGTGATTCTTGTGATTTTACGTTTGGAATTCATTTTATTTCTCTTTCAGTTCCAGATCACGTAACGAGAGTTTGCGGGATTTTTCTACAATCATTCCCATGATTAAAACGGATAAAATAGGGAAGGCGGAAGCTGCGGCAAGGACTCCAAATCCATCCACAGTTCCCATTTGATTTCCAATCCCAAGCCCCATAGCAATGATGAGGGGAACGGTGATAGGGCCTGTAGTCACTCCCGCACTATCCCAAGCAATATCGATAAACTCTGATTTGCTGAATGTGTTTAAAATGAGAAGAGTTAGATATACCGGGACTAGGATCCAAACAAGTGGGATCTCAAGTAAAATCTTTAACATCCCAAGTAATGTCCCAAGCCCAACACCCACAGCTACCGATTGGATGAGAAGGGATTTCCGAAAGGTTCCAACCGTTGTTTCTTCCACCGTATTTCCAAGAGCAGATAATGCTGGTTCTGCGAGAGTGGCACTGTATCCCAAAAAGAAAGCAAATACTAAAACCACTAAATAACCTAGTAAATTGTCTTCTTTGCCGAATATGGGTCCATGAATGGGAATATATTCGTAAATTTTACTTTTGGGATTCCAGTTTTCTTCGTGGTAAGGAATTCCTGTATACGATTTTCGTTCTTTGAGATAAAAGAATTTTTCTTCTTTTCCTTCTTCATTCACTGCTTTTAAAACCGACTTGGGATTGAAGTTAGGAATGAACTTTGTGGAATCTATAAGTTCAATGGATCGAAATGTGGAGGGGAGTTTCCCCCCGACTTGACTGCCTAGTTTGTTCAAACCAAATATGATTCCAAAATTAAATAAGGAAAGTCCAATCACAGAAAATCCAATCCCTAAAAAAACTTCCTCCAGGTATGGGATTTTTTCTCTTAATATAAGTGTTAAAAACAAAAGTAAAAAAATGGAAATAGGCAGGATGGCCCGCATCGCCATTTGAAACGCATTCAAAATATTTTCTTTGGCCTTTTGATAGAATTCTTTTGTAGAGGGAGGTTGTGATATAGATTCTTTTTTGATAGGAGGAGTCCATTTCGAATCACCTAGCAGAAGTTTTGCTTGTGTGAGAGTAATTCCTTGTTTGAAAAAAATCTCTTCTGGCATGGGTTTTGGAAGTTTTCCAGAAAAATACATTCCCACAAGGAATACAGAGAGGATGGGGAAAAGGGAAGCAAGTGTTACAACTCCATAAGCACTACTTTGTTCGTTTTTTTCAGCTACTTTCGAGATTCCAATTCCCAAAGCCACAACGAGAGGTACAGTGACAGGACCTGTGGTCACAGCACCCGAATCCCAAGCAAGACCTGAAATTAATTTTAGGTTTTCATCAAAGTATGCGTAGATACTTACACCTAACAGTATGAATATGGTTGGCACAAGAATTCGCATTAAAGAAAATCCAAATAAAAACCGTAACATCCCAAAAACGACAGAGACACCCACACCAATGGCTATGGACAAATAAAGATAAACGGATCCTTCATTGAGTAAAAAATAAAGTAGAGGTGCATCCCAAGGTGCTACTTTACTTCCGCAGGCTCTTAAGATGGAGATGGCAGGTTCTGCCAGGGTTGCGCCCACTCCCATCAGTACAGAAAATACCATGATGCTGACAAGGCCTAGTTTTTGTGGCAATCGAAGTCCCAAGGCTTCCGCGAGAGGCATAAGTCCAAGAAACAAGCCTTCTAAAAAAAAGGTGAGACCAAGAACAACGGCAGAAATTCCAAAGATGATAAGGCCTGCTTCTTTGATCGGAATTCGTAAAACAAATAATTGGAAGAGGGAAAGATATAAAACAATCCAGATGACCGCTTTGATCTGGCCCCATAGTTTTTTCTGAAAATAAGGTAGAACTAAGGTAATGGTTTCTCTAAATCCAATATGGATCGATTCTTCTTTTTCGTTCCTTGCCATATAGACAGACTGACCAGGAAAAACATTTTTGCAAAGGGAATTTCAAAAAGAATGTCTCCCGGCAGATGCCAGGAGACGAAGTGTAAACTGGGAAAGAGATTAGTACTTATAAGCCTTATCTTCTTGGATGAATTTTTTTGTCGTTGTTGCCGTGAGATTGATATCAGGTCTAACAATCAAAGTTGACACATTATACCAGAGATTTGATGACACAGATGAAGTATCCGTTCTCCATTTAAAATCACTTGGAACTTGGTTGATTGAAGACGTTCCATGTCCTGCAACGAGAGCTGTCCATTCCACAAGAGATCCATCATAGTATGTGGAAGGGTATCCAAGAATATTCAGTGCAGCAAATCCATTGACTTGTGCTTCAAAATTGGTTCGGCATTGGCTGACAACTGTGGCACCGGATGTATAACCTTTGTTTGTAAAAATTGCTTTCAAAGCGGCCTTTGATTTGTATCGATATCCAATGGCAAAAGCATCGGCGTCACTGGTGGAAACAGCACCTGCATCAGAGAATCCTTCGAATAAAGCGAGCCAAGGAAAAGTAGTAGATCCTTTGATTCTTCCTTCAAAAGGGATGTATTTTTTTCCAGCAGCATCTGGCCCGCCAGAGTGTTGATAAGAAGTTGTGATTGCAGTTCGGTTACCATTTGGATTTGCACCTGCTGTGGTAGTTCCTGAATCATCATCAAGTCTCCCTGCTGTAGTTCCACTCCATTGTGCTGTTGGTCTTGCATCAATTAAGAACTGTTTTGTGGTAAGTCCTGGAATTTGTGCCTCCAAATTGTTTTTCGCAATTTCATAAATATCTTCGAGACCAGAGGTAATGATTGTGTTATCCACTCTGATGCTTTTGACACTAAAGGTTCCTTTTCCAGGAAGCGTACTTTTGGAAGCACTTGTTTGCGTTGGATAAATTTGTGAAAAATTGCTTCTTAAGTTTCCATTTAGTATGGCAATGTTCTTAATGTCTACCCCCCAATATCGCAACCAATAAACTCCGCGAGTGATGTCTTGGACTCCACCAGCTGCAGTGCCTGGTGCAGGTGCTGCACCGGTTATGACCACGTCATCTTTGTTCGTTCCAAAATTACCTGTTCCAACAGCAAAAACAATTAAATCTTTGGTGGGATTGATTCCATAAGTATTCAGCCAATCATCCACATATGCACCGTTTGCTTGGTAACGAACGGAATTGGCGAAGAGTCCAGAATCTCTAGTTTGATTGAATCGAAAGAGACCATCTGGCAAACCATCTGGTCTGTAGTCATTGAGGAGATAAACATAAACACCTTTGGAAGGATCTGATTTTACATAAGGATTCCAGCCTTCCGCTCCACCATTGGCTTTGTTCGCACGATCTGTTTGTAAGATAATCAAATTTCCTGTGATATGGCTTGGTTTGTTTGCTTGCCAATCAGATACAAATCGATTCAGAGTTTGGCCCGTGATGAGTCCCCAATTGTTTTGGTTGTAATCATCTGCCGATTCGTTTACCAAATCGGTGGCCGTATTGACCTTAACTTGGTTGGCAGCAAAAAGAAGTAGGCCTGCTAGTAGAGTGTTGTCTTCTTTCTTTTCTGCACAAGATACCGAGAAGGAAAGCAGGAGGAAAGTTGTGAGTGATCGGATCCATTTTTGAATCATGGAGTTCTCCTTAAATTTTTTATTCTTAAACTCGATTTCGTAAGAAGGGGGTAATAGGGGAAGAGTATTCTGCTATAGCAGAAGTTAAATCTGTTAAAATAGAGCAAACGATTGGAAATCCGCCTAGGATTTTGGAATTAGATGTGAGTTCGTTCAGTTCTCGTCGTTTTTTGACCAAAACCATCCTAATCGGATCAATTTAATTTATGTTAGGTGATGTTAGAACGATGTCAAAGGTTTCAAGAGGAAAATAATCTATTTAGACTTGCCAAAAATTCCGACAATTTCATTTTAAAAAAACGCTAGGCGTACATATATACCTAGCGGAAAACGATTACACTTGCCCCACTGATTAACAGTGGCCTGGAGGATATAAAATGGCAGATTTCGAAAAAATTAAGTCAATCATCGTAGAACAACTTGGTGTTGATGAATCAGAAGTTACACCTGAGGCTCATTTCATCAATGATCTTGGTGCTGACTCTCTTGATACAGTTGAACTAGTTATGGCTCTTGAAGAAGAGTTTGGTGTGGAGATTTCTGATGAAGACGCAGAAAAAATCCAAACCGTAGGCGATGTAATTAAATTCATCGATAAACTTAAGGGGTAATTCCCAATCCAAAAACCGGGTTCCTTTCATAGAGGAACCCGGATCTTTTACCTTGTCCGACTCGATTCGTATCAAACTTCCCCCCGAAAGAATTTCCTCTCTCAAAGAACTTCAATCTCTTACAAAAACTCAATTTAAGGATATTTCCCTTCTCCACCTAGCATTTGTTCATAGGTCATTCGCAAACGAAGACTCGGATCGTTATCTTTCTGATAATGAACGTTTAGAGTTTTTAGGAGACTCGGTTCTAGGAATCCTCGCTGCTGAATTTTTATACAGATCCCTCCCCAAAGGAAAAGAAGGAAAACTGGCCAAACTGAAAAGTAAAATGGTTTCGGCCCCAGCGATTGCAAAACTCGCCAGATCCTACAGATTCCCTGAATTTTTACTTCTAGGCAGAGGTGAGAGAGAAAAGGGAGAATCGAATACCAATCTCCAAGCAGACAGCTTTGAGGCCTTTCTAGGGGCCTTGTATCTCGATCAAGGTCTTGAGAGTTGTCGTAAATTCCTCACTCCTCATTTTCAGGTAATGGAAAAGGATGTGGATGATGCAGAAGAAACAAAAGATTATAAAACCATTTTGCAGGAATTTTGCCAAAAGAAATGGAAAAAATTACCTGAATATTCCGTTATGAAAGAAGAAGGCCCTGACCATGACAAAGAGTTCCTTGTTTCTGTGGCTTGTGAAAGTCACTTCCAGACTACTGGGGAAGGAAAGAACAAACGTCGGGCAGAACAGATGGCAGCCAAGGCAGCCCTCCGCTTTCTAAAAATACTATGATCGAGTTTTTATTAAAATCAAAATCGATGCGGGTTCGTGTGGCAGCCCTCATCCAAGATCCTAAAGGTAAAATTTTGCTCGTACAACAGCAAAAAAAACAATCGGGGTATTGGTTACTTCCCGGTGGGGGAATTGAATTTGGGGAGTCAGGAGAAGAGGCACTCAAACGAGAACTGAAAGAAGAATTGTCTCTGGACGTAAGCCAAATCGAATTTTTATTTTTAAATGAATCCATCGATCCCGATAAAAAACGCCACCTGATCCAAATTGTTTTTTTAACCAAGGTAAAGGATTTGTTACCAGTTCTCAATCCGAAGGAAAAAGCCATTTCCGGATTTGGATATTTTACAACGAAAGAAATTTTGTCTATGGACATCCGCCCGGATATAAAACATTACTTCCGAGCCAAAAGTACAAATAAACCTAGATATATTTCCAGCCCATGGGTGAATGAACCATGAAGTTGTCGGAACGTGAAATTATAGGACAGGGTTTCCGTTACCCCATTGAATTACACGAAGACTTCCAAGGCCTAACCGAAAAATTAAACGCACTTCCCAAAGTTTCCAAAGTCTATGTCCTCACAAGTCGCGAAATTGCAGGGATTTACGAAAAATATCTAACCAAAGAACTAAAATCCCTAAAGGTTCCTTTTTCCTTTATTTATTTAAAACCCGGTGAAAAGAACAAACACATCGACCGGGTAAAAAAAGTCTACAACCAACTCATTGAAACAGATGCCGATAGAAAGGCCGTGGTCATTGCATTTGGTGGCGGAGTTGTTGGAGACTTCGCTGGATTTATTGCCGCTACCTACCAAAGGGGCGTACGATTTGTCCAAGTTCCCACAACAGTCCTTGCTTGTGTGGATTCGTCTGTTGGCGGAAAGGTCGCCGTCAATGTAGATTCGGGAAAAAACATGGTAGGTGCTTTTTACCAACCAGAGTTTGTATTTGCTCCTCTTTTTACTCTTTCCACTTTACCAGAAAAAGAATGGAGTTGTGGTCTTGCAGAAATCGCAAAACACGCATTTCTTGATGGTGGTAATTTTTTAGATACAATTTCCAAATCAAAACGTTCTGATTTTTCTGCCAATTCACAAACTCTTCGTTATGCGATTGAAGAATCTGTGCGAGTGAAATCAGGCATTGTGGCACAAGACGAAAAAGAGTCTGGATTACGTGCTGTTTTGAATTTGGGCCATACTACAGGTCATGCCATTGAATCTTTAACCCAGTATAAGAAGTATTCTCATGGAGAAGCTGTAGCAGTTGGCCTAGTTACCGCCTTACTATTGTCACGCGAACTTGTCGGGTTTTCTGAATCCAATTTTCAAAAAGCAATCACACTCATGAAACAATTGGAATTACCCACTGCCTTGGAAGAAAAACCGGACTTGGTTCTAAAACATATGGAACATGATAAAAAAAAGGAAGGATCTTCCTTGAAGTTTGTTCTATTAGAAGATTTTGGAAAACCAAAGTTTGGTGTTTCTGTCGAACGAAAGACGATCCTTGAAATTCTAAAACGCCAAAAAGGAAAGTTATAGAATGGGTGGGGGAAGCCTAAAAGAATTCTATTTGGATTTGAATCCGGTCACACTACTGCGTAGTTCGGGCCGTGACTTTGCAGAAACTATGATCCTATTTGGATACATGGTTGTCTTTGCTATCTTCTCTTATAAAATTACCATGATTCTTGTTGAGAGGATCAAACCAGCTCCGGATGCCGTTCACGAATATAACCGTCGGAAAGTGGCTCGTATGGGTTTCCTTATGGTTTTTGGAATTGCCTACCTACCGATTATTTTTTCTAGTTTGTCATTACTTCCCACTGTCCTTGGTCTTGCGGGCGCGGGGATTGTGATTTCACTCAAAGAAGTATGGCTCAATATGGTTGGTTGGTTTATGATCATGGGAGCCAATGGATTTAAAGTAGGAGACCGCATTGAACTCGATAACATCAAAGGTGATGTTGTGAATATCGGTTTTTTTAAATTTACCTTACTAGAGATTGCATCGGATCCAAGGTTTGAACAATCCACCAACCGACTCATTCATTTTCCCAACTATAATATTGTATTACACCGTTTCTTTATTGTTTCCGAAACCATGGACTTTGTCTGGGATGAGTTTCGGGTGTATTTGGAATTAAATTCCAATTGGGAAAAAGCAGAAAAAATTTGTGCTCAAATTCTACATGAAGAATTGGTTTTAGCACCGGAGCTCGTGGAATCGAAAATTCGCGAGATGTCAAAAAATTATCTCGTGAGACTTGGCAAAACCACTCCCATTGTGTATACTTCCTTAGAACCAGAAGGAACCATTCTTATGTGTTTACGTTACCTAACACCAATCAGGTCAAAACGTCTCAACCGAATCCTCATCTCCAAAGAAATCCTAACTAAGTTCAAGAATGAAAATGACATCCACATCCACACCCATTAAAGACAATTCAATTTGGATCTTTGTATCCTTATTAGCTTTTATATTGTTAGTTGGCATAGGTTTTGGCCCTTGTAAAGCTACGATCGGAAGACCAAGTTCTGTTCCCAAAGAAGCAGGGTTTGAAAAGAAAACCAACTACTACCAATGGACTGGAGAAGGATTGTATCGGGAATGGTATGAAAATGGAAACTTAGTGGCAGAGGTTCCCGTGAATGGTTTGGCACAACCTAATGGATACGGAAGAAAACTCAATTACCTAACAGGGACTACGATCATGGAAGGGAATATGGTCAATGGAGAAAGGGACGGGCTTTGGAAGTTCTATTTCTCTGATGGAAAACCTTATATAGAACAAAATTACAAACCGGGAAACAGAAAAAAACAACTCTGGATCCAAACCTCCGAAATGGGAAATGAAACGGGTTCTTATCATAGATACTTTCGCAGTGGTCGTTTGAACGAAAAAGGTTTTTTCGATGGTGGTTTTCGCACAGGAGACTGGGTGCGTTATTACCCAGATACGAAAGTGGAAGAAAAAGGAAGTTATGAGAACGATAAAAAAGTAGGGGAGTGGTTGTATTATTATCCTACGGGAACCAAGGAAGCTTCGGAATTGTATTCTAATGAGGGAGAACTGTTAACACGTTCTACTTACTATCCGAACGGCAATTTATGGTGTTTGGTGCGTAAAGGAAAGGAACCAGAGTGCCACTAGGCACTCTTTGTTTGTTGATACAAAAGATTAGAATTCGGTAGCTTTACCGAATAGACCCAAATTGTTTTGGATAACGTCGATATTGAAAAGTAACAAACTAAACAAGAATGTTACAAAAAGTACAATCAAAATGGTGCTAAACACAGCCCAGAAACTATTTCTTAAAAATCGAAATTGTAAATAAGCAAAACTAACGGCCAAGTTTTTCCAATTGTTTAGGTTTGGTTCCCCACCCACTTTTTTGTAATTGAAGATATAAAACAAAGACAAAATCCCCAGTAAAAAGAAGATAAAGTAACTGAATTCACTGACATAGTGTTTTTGTAAAAGAAAGAGGGGAATGTAAATTAAGTTCCCAATCAAAATTCCAATGATGATGATAATGATCACATGAAAGATGGGAGAAAAGATAGATCCTGTTTTTGTATTACTGGGAGATCTGCCTTCTTCTTCAAGTGAGGAAGAAAATTGTAAGGATTGGAATCCTTCTGCCAATTCTTTGTTTTTTAGAATCGAACGGTAGGAAATCACACTCGCTACATAAGTAAAAACCAAAAAGGCAAAATAGAAATAAGACAATACTTCTTGTTGTATGATTAGATTGATTTGGTAAAATATTTTGGGCAAAAGCACAACAAGAGAAACCGGATAAAAAACATTTGCTAACGACTTATGAAACCAAACACGGAATGCATAAGAGACGGCCGTAGAGAAGGTTAACAATAGATAGAATAAAGAAAGTCCGAGGAGGAGTCTTTGTCCGACTAAAACTCGTTTGATATTGTCTCTTGTTTCTTCTTGTTCTGTATCCACGGGCAGTTCTCGGGATTCCAATTCCACCAAAAAGGATTCTAAGTAAGAAATTCGGTTCAAAACCCCGTTTTCTGCAATGACTTTGGGTTTCATGGATTCCGTTACTGATTCGGAATTTTCTGATGCGATATAGTCAGGAAACTGTACCGAATAATCAACAAACAAGGAATGTAGGATGACTAAGGCAATGAATAGAGGTGTAAAAATAGGAAGTTGTTTTTTGAATTTTTCCATAGAGATTAAAGGATCACAAAAATAGTCATCATACCGATGGCAAGGACTACTAACATGATGATGTAAGGCCATAAATGAAAACTTTCATCCGCAGAAAGTGCCGGATTTTGTTTTGCTTTTGAAACTGCTACAGTTGGGGATGCAACGGAACCCATGATAGTGGCGGCACCGTGTTGTGCATCTGTTGTTTTTATTTTTACAGAGTTTTCTTCTTCAATGATTTTACCGTAAACTTGTTCATTGATTTTGATGACCACTTCCGAAAAATTCTTGTTATTCGAGATGTTCACAATTTTCGCTGGGATTTGTTTGATGGCTCCCGACTCTTCTTTGAGCTCCAGCGAATTAATAATGGAATCTGTGATTGCATCGCCTGGCACCAAACGAATGTATACGTTATCACCTGCCTTTAGTTCTACGAGGGGAACTCCATTGACTGGGGAAAGTTGGAATTTGAATTGAACAATTTGTTTGTCCGCTGGAACTAAAAATCCAGAGGCTTGGGGAACAGGAGTTACAGGAGGTGCTTCTTTTTTTGCAATTTCCTCCTCATCAACCGTAGTTTTGGAGATATCGTTTGGATCAATGAGTTCAAAATGGATTTCTACCTTGGGTTCCGAGTTTCCCGATGTCCTTTTGTGCATTTCGCTAAAAACAAAATCCAAACGGTCTGTTAGGTTGTGGTCCATATAGTGCAGGATCTCTTCCAAGAAACTTTCCGACCCAAATTTGGTCTTAATTAGCTCTTGTAAGGACTTGGTGATGTTTTTTTGCTGTTCCCCTTTGTAGATGACCCGCTGCATTCGGTTGTAAAAGTCCTGAAAAGTGGAACGGATGGGCAAAAGGGACAGCGGGCTTGTACACGAGACTCCCTCATACTTCACCGATTTGGTTTCAACCGGGTCAATGACAGCCGCAATCATGGTATAAACCATATTGGCTTCGTCTCGCAGGTTTACTTTGACAGAATAATAGTTTGGTGTCTCAGGCATAAGGTTCTTTTTTGACAGTATCCATCTTTAGAAGAAAGCTGTCAAAAAGATTAGGTCATCATGGGAATCGTCTCTTTAATCACAATCCGTTACATCCGAGGATCCAGAGTGCTGGGTTTCCTCTCCATCAAATCCAGGCTGTCGTTCATTGTTATGGCAGTCGGAGTGGGGCTCCTAGTAGTAGTCCTCTCCATTTTCAACGGATTCCAAAAACAAGTAAAGGAATCACTTTGGCAAGGGGGGCCTCATATCACCATTGAGAACTCTTATGGCTCCGGTGCCATTTATGATTATGAAAAGGTCATCGCCCACCTTCAGTCTGACCCAAAACTTGCGGAGTCCTTTGTTTCCGTAGAAGGAAATATCACAAGCCACGGTCTCATTCAAAGTAATAATAACTTCAACCCCATTATGATCCGCGCAGTCCCCGTAGACTCCGTAGAAAAATTGGTGGAAAATGGTCTACCCAACTTCCCTCGTATCTTACAATACGATCGGGATGAAATCCAAGCCATCAATTCCAAAAAATTGGTAGTTGTGGGAAAGGAGATGAGTGCCATTTACGGGTATAACCTTGGCCGTGAGATCACAATGGCAGTTCCTGGAGGAAGGTTTACTGTGGAGCGAGGGGTACAGGTAAATGTACAAACCTTTCGTTTGGTAGGACTTTTCAAAACGGGTTATTATAATTATGATTCTAAATTTGTGTTTTTGTCTCTAGCGCAGGCCCAAGAGTTTTTTAAAATGGAAGGGGCAGTCAATCAAGTGGCGATCAAGGTTCGTTCCTTGGATGATTTGAAACTGACCAAACATAGAATCTTAGCTCGGTTAAACGAAGACAATTGGAATCAGAAAATTCAAGATGATACTTCTTGGTCTGTGAGAACCATAGCAGAAGAACAAGAAAACTTTTTAGCAGCACTGAGACTTGAAAAAACAATCATCTCTATCATTGTTTTCCTTTTTATCGTTCTTGCTGCTCTGGGAATGGTGGCTACTGTCCACTCTCTCATTCGTGCAAAACGTAGATCCATTGGAACTTTGAAAGCACTTGGTCTTGCCTCCAATGATATCCTTCTCATCTTCACTTTGAATGCAATGATTGTGGGAATTTTGTCTTCTCTTGTCGGAGGGATGACAGGGATCTTTATTGCCACCCAACTAGAAGTCATCATCAATGCGATCTCGGAGATCATCAATGGTGTAGGTGGGTTACTGAATCCTGGAGATTGGGATCCAGTGGAACTAGTTCCAAAGGATATCTATTATTTTGATCATATCCCTGTGGATATTGATATTTCCTTTATCTTTATGGTGACAACGGCCGCAACCATCCTCTCAGGCCTTGCAGGTTATTTCCCTGCACGTATGGCTGCTAATCTAAACCCTGTGGATACAATACGAAATGATTGATACAAATCTAAAACCAACTGTTTCTGTTCGCAAATTAGAAAAATACTACCAAGTTGTAGACAAACGTTACCATATCATTTCCGGTCTCGACTTTGAAGTGTTACCCGGTGAAATAGTATCCGTAGAAGGGGCTTCTGGTGTTGGGAAGTCCACTCTTCTTAATATCCTGGGTGCTATGGATTCGTTTGACGACGGTGAGGTGGAAGTTTGTGGAGTGAGTTTAAAAAACCTAAACGAAAAACAAAGAGAAACCTTTCGTGCGGAAAAGATTTCTTTTATCTTCCAACAACATCTTTTGTTACCAGACTTCACTGCCTTAGAAAATGTGATGATGCCACTTCTCATTGCGAGAATGAATCCGAGTGTTGCTAAAGCGCAAGCCACAGAGATTTTAAAAAAAGTAGGGCTTGGAGAAAGGACGGGAAGTTTCCCTTCCCAACTTTCCGGCGGAGAAAGTGCGAGAGTCGGTGTGGCTCGTGCCCTTGTGGGCCGAAGGCAATTGATTTTGGCAGATGAACCTACAGGAAACTTGGATCGGGACAACTCTAGGCATCTCATGGATCTCATCAAAGAACTCCAAAACGAATTTAAGTTTTCTTTGATTCTTGTGACTCATGACTTGGAACTTGCCTCCATGGCACACAAACGAAACCGAATTGTTTCCGGACAACTAACCCCAGTTACATAAAATGATTTTTTGTCGTTTTTGCGGAACCAAAGAAATTCAGTTTCGTAAAAGCGGCAAGTTTGGTTGTACCCACTGCGCTCAAATTTTTGATTTTCCCAAACCAAACCAGAAAACAAAAATCCCAGAAAACCTAATCCAAACTTTAGAAAGTTTTGTGAAAGAAAATTCAGAGACACTGACTCTTTTGTCACTGCGAACCCGGATCACAAGAAATCTAAAATCGAGTTTGTTTCCTTTTTATGATCCATTGATGGAGAAGTCAAAACAGCTGTTAGTGGAAAATCGTATGGATGGATCCATTTACCCAAAAGAATCTGAAAAAGATTTGGATTCTATAGAACACGGAGAACGTAAGTCCGGTTTTTATTTAGGCTCCGAAGACCATATTCGGTGGGAAAGCATTTCTGCCGGATGGGGGCGGGATCCTTTGGATGCGCGGCAAATTCCGAAGGAGAAATTGACACTCTTTCGGTTTTTCTTCCAAAAGAACCACTGGGCTACCTTGCCTGGGCTCGGCTTTATTTCCTCCTGTCCTACCAATTTGGGTCGGGGAAGGCGAGATTCGATCCTGCTTGGACTCCCCCCAGGGATCTTTCTCGAGTTTTTTTCAATTTTACAAACTCTTGTCAAATTTGGTATAGAATTTGCTCCTTCCACCGATCATAGATTTAGGAACATCGGAAAAGACCGAGTTCTTGTCGTAAAAATCTCGTGGAAGAACAGTATACTAGTTCAAAAACGTCAGTTTTACAAAATTCTTAGTTTACTAGGCTCCTATTAAACCGGTACGGTCATGATGGGAACAAGGACGTTCGTCTAATTAACAAAGGCAGGGTGCGGCATGTTGGAATTCACAAAAAGAGCAAAAAGAGTCATCAACGAAATCGCCCAAGATGAGGCTAAACGTTTAGGTTCCGATTTTATCGGTCCAGAACACATTCTACTTGGGCTTCTCCGGGAGGAGGACTCTGTCGCGATTAAGATTCTTACGAATCTAAATATCAATTTAAACGAACTCCGTAAAGAAGTCGAAAAGAGAACTCGTGAGGGTTCTGGTGCCTTGTTACTTGATGTAAGCCAAGGACAAGATAAATACCAAAAAATGATCGAAGTTTCTAAAGAGGAAGCAAAACGCCTCAAACATAACTATGTAGGAACCGAACACATTCTTTTGGCACTACTTCGCGATAACAATAATATCGCCGGCGGATCGTTATCATCTTTCAGCGTAAATTATAACGTCATTAAGTCAGAGATTTTGCGCCTTCTTGGGGCTCCTCCTTCGGGAGCTGTGGGTGGAACTACGGGAACACAATCGGGTCCCCAAAGCCAAACCCAACAGCAAGCAGCTCCGAGACAAGAAAAGAGTAAAACTCCTATTTTAGATGAGTTTGCACGGGATTTAACACAACTCGCTCGTGAGAAAAAGTTGGATCCGGTCATTGGCCGTTCCAAAGAAATCGAACGTGTGATCCAAATCCTTTCTCGTAAAACAAAAAACAACCCTGTTCTCGTGGGAGAATCAGGTGTGGGAAAAACAGCGATTGTAGAAGGCCTTGCGCAAGCTGTGATCGAAAAGTTGGTTCCTGATCTACTTTTCGACAAACGAGTGTTATCTCTGGATTTAGCAAGCCTAATCGCTGGTACCAAATACCGTGGTGAGTTTGAAGAACGATTGAAAAAAATCATGAAAGAAATCGTTACTTCTCAAAACATCATCATCTTCATTGATGAGTTGCACACTCTGATTGGAGCTGGTGCGGCGGAAGGGGCGGTGGATGCAGCAAACATCTTAAAACCAGCCCTTGCTCGTGGAGAGCTGCAATGTATTGGTGCGACTACCAATAACGAATATCGTAAATACATCGAAAAAGATTCGGCTTTGGAAAGAAGATTCCAAATGGTGAAGGTTTTGGAACCTTCTGTGGATGATGCGATTCTAATCTTAGATGGTTTGAAAAAAGCATACGAAGCACACCATAAGGTTCGTTATTCGGAAAAAGCGATCGAACAAGCGGTGAAATTATCTCATCGTTATATCAATGATCGTTTTTTACCAGACAAAGCCATTGATATCATTGATGAAGCAGGAGCCAAAGCTCGTCTTGCGAACTGCCAACGTCCGAATGAAATCAAGGAAATTGAAGAAGAGATCAAAGGTCTTTCTGTTAAAAAAGAAGACTTAGTTCGTAGCCAAGAGTATGAAAAAGCGGCTGCGGTTCGCGATGAAGTGAATCGTAAAAAAGGCCAGTTGGAAGAGAAAACCAAACAGTGGCAAGAACGTATGGAAGGGTATGCAGTTTCGATTGAAGAAGAAGATATCCTTTCTGTTGTTAGCCTCTGGACGGGAATTCCATTGAAAAAGATGGAACAATCCGAAAATGCAAAACTTCTCCATTTAGAAGAAGACATCAAAGGAAGGATTGTCGGCCAAACCGAAGCCATCGAAAAAGTGGCTCGTGCCGTCAGACGTTCTCGCACCGGACTCAAAAGCGAAAAGCGACCTACGGGATCGTTTATCTTTCTTGGACCAACAGGTGTGGGAAAAACAGAACTCGCGAAAGCACTCGCAGAACAACTGTTTGGATCTGAAGACAATATGCTTCGTATCGATATGTCGGAATACATGGAACCCCATGCGGTATCTCGCCTCATCGGAGCTCCTCCAGGATATGTCGGATATGATGATGGTGGCCAACTCACAGAGTTCGTAAGAAGAAAACCATATAGTTTGGTATTACTCGACGAAATCGAAAAGGCTCACCATGATCTTTTCAATATCCTACTCCAAATTATGGAAGAAGGAAACTTGACGGATACCAAAGGAAGAAAAGTAAACTTCCGCGATACCATCATCATCATGACTTCGAACATCGCTGCGAAAGAAATTTCGAAAGGTGGACGATTGGGTTTTGAGGATTTTGCTGAAGAAAGGGAAACTTATAAAGCAGAACAAGCTAGGGAACAATTGAAGAAACACTTCAATCCAGAATTCCTAAACCGTGTGGATGAAGTGGTTTACTTTGCTCCTCTCAAAAAAGAAGAGATCGTGAGTATTGTGGATATCATGTTGAAAGATTTTAACAAACGTCTGACGGAAAAGAAAGTCATTGTTGAACTTACACACGGAGCTAAAGAACATTTTGCAACCATTGGTTACGACCAAAACTATGGAGCACGACCACTACGACGTGTGTTCCAAAGAGAATTGGAAGACTATATGGCGGTGCAGTCTTTGAAAGGTGTTTATGATAACCCAACTAAGATCCTCGTGGATTTAGCGGAAGGAAAACTTGTGTATACAGAAACTCCTTGGACCGACTTCAAAGAGATTCCGAAAAAAGATGACGGCTCTTCTCCAAGTGCCGAGGAAAAAGATTTGGCTCTCGTGTAGAGAGCCTTTCGGAAAGGCGAACGGTAATGGCTATCCTCATTCCCCTCGTCTTTCTGTTTTCCTATTTTTTCATTCGTAAGGTTTGGTTCCAACTTCGGAAAATCCGCACAGTGGGAACCATCGAACGAATCGAGCTCGGTTACATTCGCCCCAATCTCATCCTCCCCGAAGTCAAAGTTTTTTATAAATACTACTTCCAATCCGGTCTTTATTTTGGGTCAGGATACCTAAACCTTTCCGATTTCTTATCCGCCCAAGAATTTCATGTCCATTTGGGCCCGGGCGAAAACCCCATTTTATATACGGCTGACACGGAAATCATCACGGAAGAACATATCGAACATTACTTGCTTTCTAAAGGGGGAAGCGTTTTCCTATACCTGGACCCCATCGAACCCTATCATTCCAGGATTGATTCGGTCAATTTAAACTCCATTACCGTTCCATCGGATCTTTTATGAAACATTTTATCCATATTGCTGCTGTTACTTGTCTACTCGTAACTTCACTTCATTCTCAAGAAAAAGAACAAGTTGGTTCTGCTTATTTCCAGGCCGTTGACGAATACAAAGTCAAAAATTATAACAAATCCATTGAACTTGTGAAAAGTCTTTTGACCGATGGTAAGTCTTCTTATGAATTTTATGCATTACTCGCATATAACTATGATAAGTTGAATGATTTTGAAAATTCTTATAAGAATATTTCGGAAGCAAGAAAACGTAAACCCGATGATGAGGATCTTTTGCAAGGTAGCCTTGCCATTTTAACTCGTCATAAAAAATGGAAACCTGCAATTGAGTTGGCTGAAAAAACCATTCCTTTGTATCCACAAAATCCAGAAGTTCGCTATTTTTATGCATTGGCTCTTTCGGAAAAAGGAGCTTCTAAAACGGCCCTGTCTCAAATTGAAAAAGCGAAAGCAGGAAGTCCTAGCGACTTTCGTATGTTGGAGTTGGAAGGTAAAATTTATTATAACCTAAAGAATTATGACAAAGCGGATGTAAGTTTGCGTTGGGCTTCTTCTTTAAAACAAAACTCTCCTGAAATTTGGAATAACTTGGCTCTTGTCCAAGAGTCCTTATACAAATCGAATAAAAAATTGGGCAAAAAATCCCAAGCAAACACCTATTTGACAGAAGCTAAAGAATGTATCCAGAAAGCTGCTGATTTGAATGGGGAAAGCACTACCATTAAAGAAAATTCTAAACGGATCGCAGCACTCAGCGACTTGTGAAGATTAAGTTTCATACACTCGGTTGTCGGTTGAATTTTTTTGAGACCGATGGTATGTACTCTGTTCTGAAGGACAAAGGTTTTTCTCTAGCAGAAGCTGAAGAGAAGGCAGAATACATTGTTGTCAATACATGTACTGTTACCAACAAAGCCGACGTAAAAAATAGAAATATCATTCGTAATGCCATTCGTACCAATCCCGGTGCGAAAGTCTATGTAACCGGCTGTTATGCGGAAACAGACAAAGAAATTTTACAAAACATTCCTGGTGTTTTTGGTGTATTTGGAAACACAGAAAAAAGTTCTCTTCCTTATAAGATTCTTGCGGATTGGGAAGGAAAAGAATCGGATCCGACCCAGGTTCTGGATCGATTTTCTTATTCTGATGTATTGCCAGAAGGCCACACTCGTGCTTATTTAAAAATCCAAGATGGTTGTAATAGGAAATGTTCCTATTGTAAGATCCCTGCCGCTAGAGGCCTTGGTGTCAGTAGAAATTATAATGATGTTTTAGACCAAGTTAGGTATTTACAAGACAACGGTGTGGGTGAGATCCAGCTAACAGGTGTTAATCTTGGTTGGTACAGGTTAGAAAATGGGGAAAAAGGTTTTCTCAATCTCCTTGAAGGGATTTTGAAAATTTTAGAATACTCTCGGATTCGCCTCTCCTCGATTGAACCACCCGATGTTGGATCTGGGTTACTGGACCTCATGAAACATCCCCGTTTCTGTAAATTTTTACATGTTCCCATCCAAAGTGGAAGTCGCAAAATTTTAAAGGATATGAAACGGACTTACCATCCAGATGCGTTTCGTACTAGGATCGAACTGGCAAAAGAAAAACTCCCCAACCTATTTCTCGGAACGGATGTGATTGTTGGATTTCCTTCCGAAACGGAGCTTGAGTTTCAGGAAACAAAACAATTATTGCGTGAGCTCGGTTTTGCCAAACTCCATGTATTTCCTTATTCTGTCCGTAAGGGAACCAGTGCCGAATCCTTTGGAGATCCCATCCCCGGGGATGAGAAAAAACGTAGAGTTTTGGATTTGATGTCCCTCAGTTCCGAACTCCATACAAAATATGCAGAGACTGTAATCGGTAAATCCTATGAGGCCATTTTAGAAAATGACGGTCGGTTTGTTACCGACAATTACCTCAAAGGCCGCCTTGCCGATTCTTTCCGATTTGATACCTTACAAAACGGCCAATTCGTTGATGTTAGGTGTTTGGAATACAAACCAGCCAAAGATAGAGAAGGTGAGTTTGTTTTCGGATTGTCCCTTTAGTTTTCACTAGAAAAAGAATTTCCAAATACTTTTGACTCGTTACGATCTGGTTATCATGGATCGTAAAAAACAATATATCGTTGGTTCTATTTTTATAATCATTCTAATCCTTACATCCTACTTTTTCATTCGTAGTAATCAATCCGATCGCTTGAGTATCGTAAGAGGTTCGTTAGTGGAAGCGGTTTATGCTTTAGGGACTGTCAAACCTGTGGAAAGTTTTAGTTTGAAGTTTGGAATTGCTGCCTCTATTCGTGAGATATTTGTGGAAGAGGGACAATCGGTCACAAAAGGCCAAGCTCTTCTTACGAATGATTCAGGGATAACCTTTCGTTCACCTTTCAATGGAACATTAACCAAACTCAATGTTTCTAAAAATGAAACGGCGATGCCTGGTCTTCCCCTCTTAGAAATCCAAAACTTAAAAGAAGTATATATCTCCGTATCTTTGGACCAAGAATCTGCTTTACGTGTTAAACCTGGACAAGTCGCCCAACTGAGTTTTGAATCCATCAGGGGGAATGTATACAAAGGAAGTGTGGAAAGGATTTATCCTTCGAATGGGCAATTTTTAGTGCGAATCGATGCCAATGAACTTCCCCATGGAATTTTACCTGATATGACAACGGATGTCGCGATTGAAGTTTCTTCAAAAGACAATGTCATCTTGGTTCCGTTAGTTGCTGTGGATAGAGGAAAAATCATTCGGTTTCGGGATGGGAAACGGGAAAAATTAGAAATTCGAATTGGAGCCATCAATTCGGAATTTGGGGAACTCCTCCAAGGAGATTTGAAAGAAGGCGACGAAGTATTGGTTAAAAACTAGTATGTTGTTTCTTGCCATTAGACAAATCCTTTCTAGACCCCAACAATCCATTTTGACACTCATTGGGATCATACTCGGTACTGCTGGTTATATTATTTTTTCGGGAATTATGTTAGGTTTTCAAGCTGTCATTACTGATCAATTGGTGAACTCCGATGGACAAATCAAAATTTCTCCGAAAGACGAATTGGTTACAGAACGAACTTTCGATGATGTTTTTTTTCAAGGAAAAGAAGTTCGTTGGTTGTCCCCTCCATCGGGAAGGACTGATAATTCTCGATTAACAAATGTTCTTGGGTGGATGGATAAGTTATCCAATGACCATCGGGTGATTTCTTTTGCACCGCAACTCGCAAAAGAAGTAATTTTTGTAAATGGAAAGACAACGGCACCTGCGAGGTTTGTGGGTGTTGATCCTCAAATCCAACCCAAAGTTACCAATCTGAGTGATTATATCATCGAAGGGAAATTGGCGGATTTGTCTCGAGGTACCTCTCTTGTCATCATGGGAGAAGGGGTCATGGGTAAATTGGGAGCAAAAATCGGTGACACCATCTTCGTATACATTCCCGGAACGGATTTGATTCCCGTGAAAGTGGTTGGGATTTTAAATACGGGAAACCGTCTTGTGGATGAAGTTACAGCCTATTCTTCCTTATCCACGGTGCAGAGTATTACCAAATCCAGCGGTGAGATTTCGCAAATTATTGTGAAAATAAAAGACATTCGTGGTGCAGCTAGTATTGCCGCAGACTTACGATACTTTAGCAAAGATAAGGTGGAAAGTTGGGACGAAGTGAATGCGAGTATTTTACAAGTTTTTAGAACACAGGATATTGTTCGTAACTCCACTACCTTTACGATAATCCTAGTTGTTGCCTTTGGAATTTATAATATATTAAATATGGTTGTGAATCAAAAGAAAAAGGAAGTCGCCATCCTTCGTTCCATTGGTTTCGACGAAAAGGATACAATCCAACTATTTATATTTCAAGGATTGTTTTTGGGAACGTTTGGGGCTGTGATTGGAATTTTTGTAGGTATCATCGGTTGTTATTATATTGATGGAATTCCCATCGGGGATCCAAAACAAAACTCTAAAGCTCTAATGAAAACCATGATGATTTCCTGGGACTGGATGATTTATCTCAAAGGTTTTTCTATTGCGGTCTTTAGTGCTTCTATCGCGAGTTATATTCCAGCGCGTATGGCAAGCCGCCTCTCTCCTGTAGATATCATTCGAGGAGCAACATAAATGTCCGGGATTGAGGCCAAACATATATTTAAGTCCTTTGGTGATCCACCACAAGAAGTGTTGAAAGATGTTTCTTTAGAAATCGATCTCGGAGATTTTGTTGCCTTAACAGGAAAATCTGGATCCGGTAAGTCCACACTTCTATACATTGTTAGCGGACTCGACAATCCAACGAGTGGCGATGTCAAACTGGGTGGAAGTTCCCTCGTCGGAATGGGAAGTGCAGAGATCCATAACTTAAGAAATAAATCAATTGGATTTGTCTTTCAGTTTCATTATCTATTGCCGGAGCTTACGGGACTTGAAAATATCACCATGCCAGCAAGAAAAACGGGCACTCATAGGGATATGGAAGAGTATGCCCTACATTTGATGGACAGTTTTTCTGTGTTACATTGTAAGGATAAGTTTCCAAGTCAAATGTCTGGTGGGGAAGGACAAAGGGTAGCCATCGCAAGGGCACTAATACAAAAACCCAAATTCCTCTTTGCCGACGAACCGACAGGAAATTTAGATACGACTAACGGCGACAAGGTGATGGAGATATTCAAACGGATCAACCAAGTAGATGGCACCACTATCCTTTTTGTTACGCATGACCCTGATTATGCGGGACTTGCTGGACGACGTGTTCATATGATTGACGGAAAAATCGCAGAAATTTCTTGAAAATTCTGCTATATTAGTTTAATTTCGATTCTATAGCAGATATTTTCTAAAAAAAATGATGAATTCGAAGGTTCATCACCAACCTTGGTAGAAGTATGTTTGAACACTTCGAAACTGACGCCATCCGCATCCAAACCAAACGAACCGGGGAAAAGGAACATTCCACCCCTCTATTTTTAACTTCCAGTTTTGTTTTTGATGATGCGGAACATGCTCGGGCACTCTTTGCCGAAGAAGTCACTGGGAACCAGTACACAAGGTTCTCCAACCCCAATACCACTGAACTCATCGATAAACTCTGTTCTTTGGAACATACAGAAGATGGAATTGCGACTGCCTCAGGAATGTCTGCTGTGTTTACTTCTGTGTTTGGCCTTGTCAAGTCAGGTGATCATATTGTATCGGCTCGTGCCATCTTTGGATCCACTCATCAAATATTTGCTAATATCCTACCTCGATTTGGGGTCACTACTACTTATGTTGATATCAACAAACCAGAGTTATGGGAAGCTGCATTTCAGGAAAACACCAAGATTGTGTATATAGAAACACCTTCGAATCCTGGTTTAGATATTGTGGATTTGGCTTGGGTATCAGCACTTTGTAAAAAGAAAAAAGCCATTCTCATTGTAGACAATTGTTTTTGTTCTCCTTATATTCAAAAACCTGCGGACTTTGGTGCTGATATTGTCATTCACTCTGCCACTAAGTATTTGGATGGGCAAGGTCGAGTGATTGCTGGTATTATTTTGGGCAAAAAAGAATACATCCAACCGATTCGTTATATGGCTCGTAATACCGGACCTTCTCTTTCTCCTATGAATGCATGGGTCATTTCGAAAAGTTTGGAAACCCTCGCTGTTCGTATGGATCGACATTCAGAAAATGCAATTAAATTGGCTGAATTTTTTGAAGGATCACCTGATGTGGAACTGGTTCGGTATCCGTTTTTGCCGAAAGATCCAGGTTATGCGATCGCCAAAAAACAAATGAAAGCTGGCGGTGGTATTGTTTCCTTTGTGATTAAAGGTGGAGTGGAGAGAGCCCGAAAGTTTTTAGATTCTTTAAAATGGTTTTCTCTTACGGCCAATTTAGGGGACACAAGGACGACTGTAACTCATCCTACATCAACCACTCATTCTAAATTAACGGAAGCGGAAAGAGTGGCTGTCGGAATTTTACCAGGTCTCATTCGTGTGTCTGTTGGATTGGAACATATCGATGATATCATTGCGGAAGTGAAACAGGCACTGGCGAACTCAAAGTAAAGAGTATATAACGAGAGTTCTTTTTCTCCAACAGGGACTCTTCTAATAACTTTCTAGATTGGTTGGAAAGTTGTTTTCCTTGATTCTTTAGTTGTGCTTCAAAACTCCGGACGTACTGTTCGTCCGGATCCACTTCAATCTCCCAAAGAAATTTCTGAATTTTATTTTCTTTTGGTTCGAAATCAAAACGAACTAAATGTGATTTCTGCGGCTGGATCCGTGTATCCAAATATTCTTCGGTAAGATCTGTATTCACAATCCTTCCCACGACTGATTCTTCCAACAGGATGGGAGTTGGATTTTCTTTTAATACAACATAAAAACGTAAGTAGATTTTTGGAACTACGTAAGTAGGGAAGTTATGACCAATGCCTATGGATTTAAGTTCTGCTTGGATTCTGTATTTTCCTTTGTTCTCTGTAATGCTCCAAGTTGGTAAAAGTGAGTTTTGGACAAAGGTTTTATCATGGATTCCCTTCCAGGAATGTTCTCGGCCTGGCATATGGCAGTTTTGGCACTGGATACCTTGTTTCGCAAAGGGGCTTTTTTCCCACTCGGAATATACCTCCATCAGTCGTTTCCCATTCAGTTGGACTCCCATCTCCTTACTTTCATGACAAGACTTACAAAATTCAGAGGATTCAAATTCCTGCTTCGCAACATATCCGTTATGTGGTAGTCTGTTTGCCGAAACTTCATGGATTTGATTGGTTCTTCCTGGTGGACCAAATCGAATTTGGTTTCGGATATGACAAGAAGCACAGATGATGGATGGATTCGATATCCCGTCTGGGAAGTTATGAGATTTTGAGTTTAGAATTTCTTTTGTTTGATAACTAGTGGAAAGTTCTGATTTGGTTTCCGCTAAGGGTGAGTGGCACTGGAGACAAGAATTATACTCCTCAGAAGATAAAATTTCCTTTTGCCATAATAAACCTTTGCTGATTGCTTTTGCATGAAAACTTTTTTCCCAATTTTGGAACTGGTCATTGTGACATGTTTTACAAGCATTGGGGTTTAAGTTTTTTTCTAAAGAGGAAAAAGTTTCAGGAGGTTGCCCCTGGGCCGGGATGGGATGGTCCCAATGTGATTCAAAAAAGGAAGTTTCCTTGCAACTTCCGAACATCAGAATCCAAATCATAATGTTCGAAAGTCGTTTGCTTGAAACTAACATAGTGTAAGTATCAAGTTAAGTTCGGGATTATCCTCCGCAAGCATTTCCTCCACCACCAGAAGGAGCGCCACCACCACCGCTGGAAGCTCCAGCAGCAGCAGTTCCTCTCAGGAAAGCTTTGTCTTCTGTTCTCAGTTTGTTAGCATTTTTAACATACTGTCTAGAGACATCCAGTTGGTAGTTGGGAACATTCGCATCTGCATTGGCAGTATTAACTTCGGATAAAGTTGCGATATCCGTTCTCCAATAGGAAGCAGGTTGTGTGATGGCACTGGGACTAGAGCCGGAAGAGGGGGATCTAAGTCCAAGAGCTCCATATTGTCTCCATCCACCTTCATACAACCGCGTTGGTTTTCCTAAAATTTGGTGTAGGACAAACCAAACCAGTGATCCTTTTGTGGCATCTTCCCCATAAACATAAATTTGTTTCTCTCCAGGGTATCCTGTAGTATTCAAATATGTTTGTAATTGGTTAAAGGACTTAAACTGGAATGTAGTTCCATCATACAAATCGGTAGGAACCAAGTTAGTAGCAGATTTAATCCTTCCTTCATAAGTTGTCACACAGGTGTTTGTAACAAATGTTGAATTAGTTTTAGTTGTACAATTTCCGTATTTTGAACCCGAAGCAGTCGAATTTGTCGTTCCCGTAAAGGATGCGTTAGGTCTTCCATCAATGATATAAAAACCTTCTGCCGGGATTGGATCTACTTCTTCTAAAATAGTCTTTCCATTTCTAATCGCATGGATTAAATCTCCAATGGTTAACTGTAGAACCGTATGATCCCTAAACAATGTTTTTGTACTCCCTGATCGGTTACTATTGGTGTAAGTATAGGAAGGAGTTGTAAACAGAGTGTTTGCTGTTGTTAAATCAGAAATGGAACCATTGAGAACCGCTAACCTTTCTTTTGGAAATCCCCAATAGAGTAGGGAATAATAGGCGAAAGTCACTGACGAAAGATTGGCAAGCGAGGGATTATCCTGGGCAAATACAACGTAATCGACTGCCGGATCAATTCCGTAAGCCGCAAGTAAGTCAGAGATTTTTTTCCCCTTGGGAACAAGGCCGTCAATGGCCAAAACTCCATCATCCCTTGTATCAGTAAGGACTTCTGGTAGATTTGCAATTGGATAAGCAAATGAGTTTTTTCCATCAAAGAACACATAACGTCCGCTAGATCCACTGGTTTGAATTTGGAAAACTATTAAATTTCCCGTAACTCCTGTGGGACGATTGGTTGCCCAATTCGATAAATAACGAGACAACTTGGTTCCAGTGATGATACCACTCTCGTTTAAGTTAAAATCAGAATTGGATACGGTTGAAAGTTCTGCCGGTGAGTAAACCCGAAATAAAAATGGAGTAAAATCCACTTTCAAACTCTGAGGTAGAAATAGATACTCCGGTAGGCCTTTACAACCTATCATCTGAATGAATATAAGACTAAGTGTGATTAAGTATTTTAGTTTCATTGGTATAACCTCAAAGATTGTATGGAAGCGTTGCAGCAAATCCCACGGTTCTTAACCTTGCGGTGTTATATCCTGCGATTGTTTCCGAATAGAACAGTGTATAAAAGTTTCCGAAACTATCTTGATAGCTTAAGCCAACTTCAGCATTATGAAAACTCTCTTTCCTTCCCCATGCAGGCCGTTCATTCTGCACGTAAACATCGTAAGGATTGACCCCATAAATCGATGGCTGTGGGTATCGAAGCATATTCAAAGGTGGTTGTTGTCTTGGATCGGCATAAGCATAACCGCCTTGGCCTACTTGTCCGCGAATACCAACAGTGAAAAAGATCGACTCAAAGAAACGTTTATAAATCGCTGAGTAGTAGAGGATATCATCTGGTACAGGATTTTCCCTTTTTCGATAGGAAAATTCACCCAAGGTCCCAAGACCCCAAATTCCAAAGTCTTTTGCTAAGTAGAGATTGACTTCACCACCACTAGCTCCATCACCGAGGGATTGCGGATTGCGATCATAGTCTCCACGTTTGATTCCCCCAACACGAAGAGAGATAGTTGGCATCCAACGGTATTTAGAATCAAACTCGTCCACTAATTTATAACGGAGTCCAAACCTGGTGTCCATAAAACCGTATTTATCAGGGACATCTGGTGTTTGTTGTAAACCTAAGTATCTGTTGAACACTCTATGGCGACCTAACTTTCCAAATCCAATTGTTAGATCGGCAGTGAGTCTGTCTGTAATTCCATATTCTAACGCGAGGTTTGCGACTGTTAAACGAACGTTATCGTCATACTTTGCTTTTTGTCCTGCAAGGAAGGCACTATCGTATTCGGAATTAATGAATACTGGTCTCACCCAGAGTTGTCTTTCATAAGGCGCCCATGCCTGTTGAGCATAGATACTGGGAGCAAAAATAACGGAAAAAAATAATAATAATTTTATAGTATTAAAGAAAGATTTCATCGATTACTCCTTCTTTTTTTCTGGAAGTTTTACGTTGAATCTAACTTGAACAAAATATTCTAGAGCTTGTAATTGTTCTTCGGTAAGTTTCCCAGCAAAATCAGGAAGGTTAACCCTTCTTTTTTCGGTATTTGGTAAACTTCCTTGTAAGTATTCCAACCGTTCTTCTTGGTCAGATAACTTTACATTAGCTTGTTTCTCTAGGCTTATGTCTTGGTTGAAGACTGCTTTTCCTAAGTGGTATTTTTCTCTATCTTGACCTTGCGGAATGTTGGCAATCCCACCACCACCGATTCCTCCAGATGCAAAAACACCTGTGATCAAAATGATATTAATGATCAGAAATTTGATTAAGTTCCTCATATTACTTTCCCTGTTTCATCGATTTATTTATTTGTTAAGAGAGGAATGTCGAAACATTCCTCTCTCTTTTATTTTCAATTTTTGTTTTAGCGTTTGTAAGCTTTGTCTTCTTCAACAATCTTTCTTGTAGTTGTTGCGAAGGTATTTAAGTTCGTAGGTAAAGTTACATCAACATCACCAGCTACATTGTAAGTGATAACTTCTGATAATTCTGGTACGTCTGTACGGAATGGAGAATCAGATGGTAGTTTTGCAGCAGGTCCACCTCCAGTCAAACTACCCCATTCAATCCAACTTCCATCATAGTATGTAGATGGGTATCCAAGGATTGCAATGTAGGAAAATCCAGTCACCTGTGATCTGTTATTGGTTCGGCAAAGTTGGATAGCAGTTTGACCTGCTTGGTAACCTTTTCCATCATAGTATGCTTTTAAGTCTGCTTTGGATTTGAATCTAAATTCTGTATCTAGTAAATCTGTCCAACGAACTTCTTTTGCACCTTTGATTCGACCTTCAAAACCGACATATTTGCCAGCAACTTCAGTCGCAGTACTTTTGATCACACCATTATATTCGTTACTGGTTCCCGAAGAAGATCTTGCATCAGAGATGAAAACACTAGATGTAAGCCCGGCAAGGGTAACATTATTTGGTGCTTTTACTGCTGTAATTACATCTTCCAATGGTAACATTAGGATCGTGTTATCCACTCGTACCGATTTGATCGTGTAACGATTGGTGTAACTTGGCGGAGTGTTTGTTGTCGAACTGAATGGAACAAAGTTTCCGTCAGTCACAGCAAGTCTTGGAAGTGTTCCGTTGAGGAAGGCAAGGTTTTTGTGGTCAAAACCCCAATAACGGAAAGAATAGAATCCACGTAAGGTCGCTTGCACATGGCTATTAGCATTGGCAGAAGATACAAATACAACTAAGTCGTTGTTCGGATCAATTCCATATCGATTGAGGATGGTATCAATTTTTGTTCCGTTTGCAATGATCGCAATCGTATCGCTGAGCCCACTATTTCGTTTTTGGCTAAACCCATCTCCACCATCAAGAACACTTGCTCCATCAGCAAAGGTAAAGGAATAGACCAATACGTCCGTTCCGTTACCGGCAATGTATTCTTTTCCAGCGGTTGCACTGGCACCGTTTTGTAAGATAACTAATTTACCATTGATACCTGCAGGTTTAGTTCCTGCCCAGTTGTTCACCCATTTTCCTAGAGTTGATGGAGTGATCAAACCGAATTGATTCAGGTTGTAATCGTCGTTAGATTCCTTTGCTAACTCAGTTGCAGTGTTGACCTTAATTCCTGAAGAAAGGGCAAGAGCTGCGAGAAGCAGGTTCTGTGTGTCATTATTTTTTGCTCCACCGCAGGCTCCGATGAACCCCGCGGTAATAAGAGCAATCGACTTGTAAAGTAGATTGGTTTTCATTTGTAAATCCTTAGATTAAATTCCTGTTTCCCATCTGTAGGGGTTGCACCAGAGCTAAGAAACATGGTAAGGACAGTCTCAAAACAGGGGCGAAATTCAAAAACTGTAAATCTTATATATTGAACATAAATTCCTATATAACGCACAATATATTCTCTGGATGCATACTCATTTGGCCGTAGTTTTGTTCTGGTGACGGGATTCATAGGAGGTATCTAGAATTTCCTACCGTGCTTTTTTGGAAGCGATCCAAAGAAATTTGGATTCTTCTGCAGATTCATTTTCAATGAATTCTAACTCTGCAATAGGAAAGAATGCGCTGTCCGCTGCTCCGAGAATGAGTTCTTTGGTTTTTAATTTGATTCTGGATTTTCCAGAAACTTGATAGATTTTGATATCGAAAGCCGCAGGTAAATGGCTAAATTGTGTGACCTTTCCTGTTGCCAGTTTCCATTCCACAATGCTCAACCTGTCTCTTTCTTCTTGGTAAAAAACGCGTGATTCTGCTGTATTTTTTGGGGAAATCCAGCGTTTCCCCTCATTGGAGCCGATAAAACGGGGGGATTGAGCGAAAAGATCGGGAATCATTTCTCCAATGGGGATGCGGAGAGACTTAGACAATTTCCATAAAATTCCGATACTTGGAGTCGTTTTCCCTGACTCAATGAGTCCGAGCATTCCACGACTAACAGTTGATAACTGTGATAGTTTTTCCATAGATAACCCAAGCTCCAGCCTTCGCCGTTTCAAGGTTTCTCCGAGGACAACCGTTAGCACTTCATCTACATTTCTTTCGTTTTCTGTTGTGGCCGAAAAACTTTCAATTTCTGTTTCCATACCCAATACTTCCCTTAGGGGCTATGTTTGATATATTGGATATTTTGTAAAGTAAAATGAATATTTGCCTGAAATACCAAGCAAGACAGATTAGAGAACTGATCGCCTCTAAGAGGAGGACGGGATCCGGAATTTCATAGAAATAGGTGAAATCTAGACCTAAGCGAGCAGAGGTTAGGTAGGACAATTGGGGGATGGAAACCAAAATCCAGGGGATTGTACGATTCGATTTAGAAGTTACAATCAAGGGAAGTAGAACCAAAAAATACCAGGGATTGTAAACAGGAAGTAAGGTAAGGAAAAGATACCCAAATAAAAAGTACAAATCTAGTTTTATAAAGATAGATTCGAACTTTTGGAACCGGTCTTTTTTTTCAGTGGAGAGGAATCGATAGACAGTTAGCAAAATGAAAAGAATTAAAAAAGGAAATGTTTTGAGATCTACCATTCCAAATAAATTCCAGAAAGGTTCGTAAAACTGGTTAAACTTAAAACCAAGACCAAACTTAAATAAATTGGTGATTCCGAAGTCTGTTGTGTCCGGAAACAATATATAGTAGATAAAATAAAAAATAAAAAACCCAAAGAAAAAAGATAAACCTATAAAAGTCCAGCGCCTCCAATCTTTTTTCCAGTTTTCATATTCTAATGTTTTTATCAGATACAGAGAATAGAGAAGAGAAAATATTTTAATATGTACAACCAGTCCTAAAATGAAACTAGCAAGGATTTGTTTTTTGTTTTGGATTGCAGTGAGAAAAACCCAAGAAAGGGATAGGATCAAAATTTCAAAATGAAAATTTACATATACTTCCTTGATAAGAAGAGGGAATATCCAGTAGAGCAAATGCGATTTGTGAAATTGTTTTCGTGAAAAGTAAAAAAAACTGAGACTCTCAAAAACTAAATAACTGAATTTTAAAAACAATCCTGAAAAACCTGCGGAAAATAAGGTAAAAAACAACAAAACAAAGGGACTGTATATCGTTGTCCAATCCGGATGATTGATTTGCGATAAAACCTCAACTTCAGTTTCACTTAAATTAGATTTTTGAAAGGAATCGAAAGGTGAGACTTGGTAGGGTGATTCCCCGTTTCGAATCAAATTCCCTTCCCATAAATATCTCGACCAATCATCTTCCCAAAGAGGGGGAAGGAAAATACAGAGAAGTCGAAGTCCAAGGCCTAGGATCAGGAGGGGTGTTTTGTATTTTTTAAAAAATGGTTTCGGTAGGGTTACCATCCAAAGAAAAAGAATGGTAACCAAAGAAAATAGTAAAAATAAAACCCACTGGAACAAATTTGTAATGCAAACTATTTATTGAAATTAAGATTATTGCATCGTTCGCAAATTTCTTTTGGGATCACTCCTAGTTTCATGAGTAGTCCAAAAGCAAAACAACCAGCACACCAACCCAAAAAAGATTCGAGAGATGCAAAAAAAACAAGCGTAGCTAAAGTGATTTGGTAAGCGAGTGTATGACCTAACAAGAAAAATACGATTGCTCCAAGGCTAAATATAAATCCAATCAACTGAGCAAATCGTTTTGGAGGTCCTGCTGTCGCAACAAAGGAAACCCCGAGCCATGGTACTAAGTATCTAGAAGTAAAAAAAGCAAAAGGTTCGAACTTTGGTCCGTAACTGAGTCGTAAGGTAAATCCAAGAAGAAGGAAACCGAGCACAAAAAGGTTTGGAAATAAAATGGCAAAGACGCCAAGGAATACGACAGTCGAGGCGACAATCCTTGTGACATTTTCATTGACCACGTCCGGATAATAACCAATTTTCATATTGCCCTCCATTTCCTTCCAAAATACGAAAGAGGTCTCTCCGAGCAAGAAAAATTCGCTTTCTTGGATGAAATGTTTATTTTATTGACGGAAATTCGTCTTAAAAGAGAAAGACTTAAGAATTTGGGAGGGTATCTTCGTGAAAGTACTGCGTGGTTATGGGATTTATTTATTTTCTCTTTCTTTGTTATGGGCTTTTTGGCTCCAACTCAGTGCAGGTCCTAGTCATCCGGCAAATTCTATACAGAAAGAGAGACCTTGGTTTCTATCGGCCGAGTCGGCATTGCATCTCCCGAAATATACAATTCTTGATACTCGTGCTTCTGGCAATCGATGGAAAAACAAGGTTCCCGGTTCCAAAACCATTTCCTGGGAAGAACTTTCTCGCACGGATGCCCCAAGGAAAGGAGATCTACTCGAAGTCAAACTAGTGCGTAAAAAAATCAATGATTTGGGAATCCAAGAGAGTGACAATATACTTGTGTTAGGTGACGGAAATTCTGGTTGGGGAGAAGAGGGTCGTATTGTTTGGAGTTTGCGTGAAGCGGGATTCAAACAATCGTATTGGGTGGACGGCGGCTATCCTGCTTACGAAAAACAAATCCAAAAGAAATCAGATTCCAAAAAAGGAAACAAAGACCCAGGTTTTACGATTGATCCCAAACAAATCAATCCTTCTTCCGCGATTCTAAAGGAAGATATTTTAAAGGGACTACCTTCGAAACAATACCAAATCTTAGATACAAGAGAACCGAGAGAGTTTTCTGGTGCTACACCGTATGGTGAATCTAGGGGAGGTCATATACCCAGTGCTAAATCTTTTTTCTACCAAGAACTTTTCGATGCGAAAGGTAATATCAAATCAAAGGCAGAAGTGGAAGTTTATTTGAAACAAATCGGAATCCAAAAAGAAAAACCGATTGTTGCTTACTGCACAGGTGGGGTTCGTTCTGCTTTTGTCGTTGGAATTCTCCGAACTTACGGATATAATGCTTATAATTATGCTGGATCCATGTGGGAATGGTCTCACGATCCGAAACTTCCGTTGGAAACTGGAAATTGAAAAGAAAAATATATATATCCTTTTTTACACTCATCGTTTTGGGCATCGGGACTTATCTCTATATCAATCAAAGAGAAGTCCCCATTGAACAAGTGTTCCCTGGTAAAATCTGGGCAAAACCTATTGAAAACCTACCTGATTTGAAGGGGGTCGGGGCACCTACTGCTAAAAATTGTGGGAACTGTCATACCGAAATTTATGAAGAATGGAAACGTTCCACCCATGCGAATGCTCTTTCTGATATTCAGTTCCAATCAGAGTTAGCAAAACCGAGTTCTCCGAAATGGATTTGTTTGAATTGCCATATCCCCGTTCAAAACCAAAGAGAAACCATCATCACGGGCTTGAAAAACGGAAATTACTTCCGACCAGTCGAAGTTCCCAATCCTCATTTTAATCCAGATATGAAGCAAGAAGGAGTCACTTGTGCCACTTGCCATGTTCGTGTGGATTCAGAATCTAAAGAAAGTTATGTGATTGGATCAGTTGGAGGAACCACTCCTCCTCACCCAGTAAAAATTGATCGTAAACGATTATTCGATCGTTGTTATGATTGCCATAATGAAACTTACACTTTGAATGAATCACTGGTTTGTTCCTTCCAAACTGGATCGGAATTAAATGCGACTCAGTCCAAAGAGTCTTGTTCTTCTTGCCACCAACCGGAAGTTCGTCGGTCTTTTGTGAAATCTTCTTTAAACAAACCGGTTCGGACATCTCATAAACATGGATTTATTGGAGGCGGTGTACCTAAAACCTTCGATTTGTATCATGACCAAATCCGATTGGGTTATAAACCAGGGATTGTTCTTTCTAATATCAAAGTTCAAAACGGTTCTATCGAAATTACACTGACGAATGCGAATGCCAGCCACCATGTCACAACGGGGGATCCTGAACGTTTCTATCGATTGGATCTGGTGGGACTCGACTCCAAAGGAAATCAGGTTTTTCATGCAGAAAAGAAAATTGGCCAAGAATGGGCCTGGTCTCCCGTGGCAAAAAAAGTCAGTGACGAAAGGATTCCTTTTCAAAAATCTTTTGTTTGGAAACTAAAAGAATCTGATTCGCCGGTTGTCTCTTATGTATTCCAGGCGGTTCATGTTCGGTTAAAAAATAAGACCTCAGATTATATGATTTTATCTTCGGGATATGTTTCTTCTCCTTACAAAGAGCAGGTGGAAAAAATGAAAGATTTATATCCACATAGTTCCATAATCATTGAGTCCTCGTATCAATTAAAAACAAAATTCAGAAAGGACACTGCGCTGGAAGATCTATTCCAAAGGAATGCACTTAGGAAAGGTGAGTAAAGTCATTTGTATCATTCCGGCTCGAGATGAAGAAGGTGGCATTGAACGTGCGTTAACTGGTCTTCTTTCGGGATCGGGCCTTTCCCAGTCTGATTTTATTGTCGTGAACAATGCATCTAAAGACAAAACTCCGGAGATTGTCAAAAAAATGGGAATTTTGTCTTTGGATTGTCCAGAGATAGGATATGGGAACGCCTGTTTGGTGGCTATCCGTTGGATCGAAACGTCTCAACGAAATCCGAAATACATTTTATTTTGTGATGCCGATGGTTCTGATGATCCGGCAGACATTCAAAAACTGGTCCGAGTGATTGAGGAGACGGGAGCTGACATGATACTTGGATCTCGTACCCTTGGAATTGTGGAAGAGGGAGCCCTTTCCCCCATCCAAATTTTTGGGAACGCCCTTACTTGTTTTTTGATTCTTTTTTTCTTTTGGCGTAAGTTTACTGATATGGGACCACTAAGGATCATTCGTTATTCCTCTCTCCATCGACTAAAGATGGAGGATCCTACTTGGGGGTGGAATATTGAAATGCATGTAAAAGCTTTGCAGTTAAAAATGGATATCAGGGAAATTTCTGTAAACTACCGCAAACGTTTTGCCGGTGTTTCTAAAATATCCGGAACCCTTTCTATGTCTATACGTGTTGGTATCAAAATTTTATATACTTTCTTTCGGTTGTTAGTTTTCCGTGTTCATTCCTAACCTAACAAAACTTCTATTAGCGATTGTTTACCCCGCTCTATTATTTGTTTCTGCCCATTTTGGCGATAGGAACAATTTGAGTGTAATTCTTGTTGTATCCATCATTCTCCCCTTATACTTTTATTTTTTATTCGATCTAACTTCCTTATTTGAAAATCGGTTTTATCTCCTCTTTCTTTATGGAATTCTATTACGTTTGGTTGTGGTTGGCTCTCCTGCTTTATGGAGTGATGATATCTATCGTTATCTTTTTGATGCGAAGATCTGTTTGCAAGGAATCTCTCCCTATCATTACACCCCTGAAGGATTTGCTAAACTGAGTGGGCTTTCTCATTTAGGGTTGGAATCCTACCTATCCAAGATGAATAGTCCCAATTATTATTCCGTTTATCCTCTTTTGCTACAATGGTTTTTTTCACTTGGAACTATTCTCGGAACTTTTTTTGGTTCTGTTTTTTTTGGAATTCAGGCTTTATTTTTTGTATTAGATATTTTGAATTTATTTCTCATTCGAAAACTATATCCAAAAAGTTCCAATGCATCTTATTGGATTTATTTTGGAAATCCCATTGTGATTTTAGAAGGGATTTCGCAAATGCATCCGGAACTTCTTTTGGTAACGGGAGCCTTGCTTTTCTTTTTATCTCAGTCGAATGGTTTGCGGATTTTTTCTTTTTTTCTTTTGACTCAATTAAAGTTCAACGCCTTCCTTTTTATTTTGGGATTCCGGCGCGATCGTTTCACATGGATGATCCTATTTTTCGTCAGCATTCTTTCTTTGGTTTTGTGGAAGGTGACTGTGTTTTCTGATTTAGTGTCACAGGGAAGTGCGGGGATAGGACTTTTTTTTCATTCCTTTCGGTTTGCAGGGATCCTTGAACCTTTTTTCTATTTTCTTTTATATCCATTCCAGGGGGAATATCTTTCTGGAATTTTATCTTTTCTGGCACTCGGTAGCATTTATATTTTCTGTTTGAAAAAGAATTTCCTAACTGGGTTTGGCTTTCCTGATCAGTTTTTTATCCTATATACTTTGTTTCTTTTATTTTCTCCCGTCATCCATCCTTGGTATTGGATTCTTTGGGTTCTCTTTACGATCGGAAAAGAAAAAATCGAAACATTCGTTGCCTCTGTATCTTTTTTAGCCTTTTTATCCTATGGAATGTATGTTTATAATGGTTTTGTCTACATCCATTGGGTGGTTTCAATTTTGGTTTTAGGATATTATGGAAACAAACAGATTAATTATCTTCGCAAGACAACCTAAATTAGGAAAAGTCAAAACCCGATTGTCAGTGAGCATCGGAAAAGAAGAAACCTTAAAAATCTATTACGAGTTACTAACGATCACAAGGTCAGTGACTTCAACTCTTGATGTAGAGAAATTTGTTTATTGGGATCACCTAACAAAGGATGAACCCGAAGATTTTGCATTTGGGTATCCAAATAAAATTCAAAGTAATGGAGACCTTGGACTAAAAATGGAAGTTGCTTTTCAAAAGGAATTCCAATTGGGTGCAGACAAAGTCGTTATCATTGGAACCGATTGTCCATTTTTAACCCAAGAGATTTTGTTAAAAGCGTTTGATGCTTTAGATTATTCTGATTTTGTATTAGGGCCTGCTCGCGACGGTGGATATTATCTACTGGGAATGAAAGAGTTTTCCTCTTTTGTCTTTCGATCCATTCCGTGGAGTACGAAGGATGTTTTGTCTCTGACAGTTGACTCCATTCAAAAAAACAACAAAACCCTAACTCTACTTGATGAGTTGTGTGATATTGATGATATCGATGATTTGCAATTTTGGAAAGGGTAATTTAAGGGAGTGGTTGGATCTGAATTTCCACGCGCCTATTGAGTGCTTGGTGTTCTTTCGTTTTGTTTGGTGATTTGGAATTTCCGTAGAAGAGTCGTCGGATTTGGTTTGGTTCTACAAAATGAATGAGTAAAAATCGTTCCACTTCCAGAGACCTTTTTTCGCTAATGATCACATCCTCTTTAGCATTTTTGCCTTCGTTTGCATGCGCTTGAATGTAGATTTCATAATTTCTATTTTGATTCAAAAAATCAGCAGTGGATTGCAGACGAACTAAGTCAGCCTTGGATATTTTAGAAGAATGTTTTGAAAAATATACAGTAAAGGATTTCTGGTCAGAAGGGTTCTCTGTCTTTTTATATGGGTTTTCGAAAACCACCCCTTCTTGTGCTATAAGCCCACTCGCGGATAAACAATATTGAACAGTGTAAGTTAACAAAAGCAAACGAAGGCCTTTGTTCAGAATGGGATAGAACATATTCTAATTATCGGATATTTTGAAAAGTTTCCGCAGAATAGATTTTAAAATTATGATTGAAATATGTCCCTTCGAATTATTTTTCAAGTCTAAGGTGTATCAATGAAACTAAAGGCTTTGGCTGAACAATTAGGTGCAAGTTTCACCGGCTCCGGTGATTTAGAGATCAATGGAATTAAAGATTTGGAGCACCATACTCCTGTCGATTCGAATAGCATTTATTATGTGGCTTCTAAAAAGTATTTAGCGAAACATAAAAAAGCTTCCGAGGTAAAAATCGCTCTTACGATTGAATCATTAGCTTCTCAATTTCACAATGCCATCATCATTCCAGAAGAAGGCTCGAAAGTAAAATTCATCCAAGTAGTGGCATTATTTGAAAAGAAACCAAAATATACGGCTTCTATTTCTGCAAAAGCAAGCATCCATCCTAGTGCCAAAATCGGTAAAGATGTTACCATTATGGATTTCGTAGTCATCCAAGAAAATGTGGTGATCGGTGACCGCGCCGTTATTTATCCCAATGTTGTTTTGGAACCAGATGTGGAAATTGGAGAGGGGACGGTTCTAAAATCAGGAGTGATTGTCTATTACAACTGTAAGTTGGGAAAACGAAACTTAATCCATTCGAACACAGTCATTGGTGCCGATGGTTTCGGGTTTTATGACTACGCAGGTATCCGTTATAAGGTTCCACAAATTGGAAACGTAATCATCGGCAATGAAGTGGAAATGGGAGCTCACTGCACGGTAGACCGAGCGGCCCTTGAATCTACTACCATTGGAAATTTTACAAAATTTGATGACCATGTACATGTTGGTCACAACTGTCGTGTGGGCAATTATGTATACATTGCGGGAGCGACGGTTCTAGCAGGATCTGTCACTATCGAAGATGGATGTTTTCTTGCGGGTCAATCTGCAGTCGCAGAACACCTAACGATGAAAAAAGGATCCATTCTTCTCGGACTATCCGGACTCACCGAGGACTCGAAAGAAAAAACAGTGTATTTTGGAATTCCAGCAAGACCTGCATTGGAGATGCATCGAATTCACAGTTCTCTTCCTATGTTGCCAGAGATCTCTAAAGAATTTTCCAAACGAAAGAAAGAGGAATCTTAAGATTCTAGAATTTTCTTTAGTGAATCTAGGTTAGCTGTCATTTGTGACTTCAGGTTTAATTTTACAAGGCCTTCACTCAGTTTGAATAGGCCTTGTAATTCCATTTTGTCTATGATTGTCAGTTCGCAGTTCCCATCTGAATTTTTGAACTCGTAACGATCTGTAAATTTCATTACCTTTGAGTGGCAACTAGCAACAATCAGCTGGTTGTGGATCGTTTTGTCGATTTTGTAAATTTCTTTTAGATTGAGAATTCCCAAGTCGATTTCAATTCCAAATTCATTGGGTTTCCCTGCTACAACTTCAGAAGAGGATATACTGGAATTATAAGCAGTTTGGTTTTGCATATTACAAACATAGGCAAATACTTCTGAGACTGGTTTTTTGATCACCGTACTTACGGTAGTTTCGATCATCTATTTTTTAGATTCTAAGATCCATTGTTTCCAGACTTCGGGAACAAATCCAATGGTGGCTCGTTTGCCGTCTCTGACAATCGGTGTTTTGAATAGAAGGGGATTGGTGAGTAGGGCCTCTTCTTTATCGTATAACATGTATTTTAGATTTTTGTCTTCGTAGACTTTCGATTCTGTATCAATCAAATCATCCAATTTAACACTTCCGAGAATTGAGCGAAGTTCTCCTTTACTCATTTCTTTTTCTTGGAGGTTGATGAACTGGAAGTTGACTCGTCGCTCTTGGAAGAAGAGCTGCGCCTTCTTAGAGTCTTTGCATTTTTTGGTTCCGAAGATTTGGAGGTTCATCCAAAAATAGATTTTTTGAAATCTTCTAAAAGAGGTTCTGTTCCAGACAACATCAATTCAATTTGATCTTTGTCTAAATCATACATTACGTGTGCTTGAAGGTATTGGGTGAATTCCTCTGTAGAAACTTTTTTTGCATCAAAGTTTTCTTTTAGGAAGTTATACCAAGCAGCAAGGATGACTTTTTGGTGAGCCAATTCTTTGATACCGATGGTAATGATTTTAGAGGGTTTCATGTAATTTTCTTAAAGAATGATACTCTTCCCAAGAGATCGTCAATCCAAAAACCGTTGGAAGACTGAAAAATAAAGAACCCATGATCCAGAATTCATATCTAACCTTCGAAAAGTTTGTGCAGTGCTCACAGTCGCATCAATGATCCTTGTATCATCGATGACTCCCACCTTCCCATCGGCTCGGATATAGAAACTCGAGGTTTCTCCATTATAATTCCCGCTAAATTTGTCGATGGCGACATGGTGGTATCCAAGACCGATCTGCAAAAAGGTATCTTCGTATAACCGGCGATTGATGGCCGTTTCAAAGCGATAAGCAAGTCCACTTCCCCGGAGGCGTCCTTTTTGGTTAAAGTATTGGGTGTTGGGAGATAATTCCCCAATGGAATACCCTCGGATGTTCCAATCTGCAGAAGTAAATCCTATCCCAAGTCCATTTTCCCATTCCCAGTTTTTGTAGATTGGCATGGTAAAATAGTACATTCCGAGGACATGATAGGAATAAATTTCAGAACGGAGTTTTGTATAGTAATAATCACTTGTAACTTCCGTTAAACGAAGCATTTGCCAATCATTTCTGCCGACAACAAATCCAACTCTTGATCTTGAATCTAGAAGGAAACGAACAAATCCCTCGTACAAATTGGTCGATCTCCCTCCACTCAAACTCACATCAGAAAAAACCAAAGGGTTGAAGGTGGAGGAAAACTGTTTTAGATTGCCATCAAATCGGCCGGGAACTCTTTCGCCAGCACCATACCGCATCCCCACTTCCATTCCCGAGGGTTCTGCGCTTAAGCTCCCAAAGACTAAGGTAGAAATCATAAAAACCAGAAACGGAAGGATCACAATACATCTTGACATAACAATTTCATCCAATTTCGTGAGGAAGAACCAATATGGAAACACTCTTTCAAAACGGATCTAAGTTTAATCTGATTTTAGGATCGGACATCCTGAGCCCTTACTTCTATCTCATCCTTATCGCCTCAGTTTATTTGAGCTTTCGGTTGGGATTTCCACAAATTCGTTTTCTCTTTCTTGCTCTCAAGATCCTAACGGGCAATATGGACTTCAAAGGTTCCAAAGGCCAACTGGTGCATTCGCAAGCCTTCTTTGCTGGGATTGGATCTTCCCTTCTTGCGGGTTCTGTCATTGGAACGGCCCTTGCCATCGCCTACGGCGGAATTGGCGTTCTTTTTTGGATTTGGGTGATGAGTTTGTTTGTCATGCCGATCCGTTTTGTGTCTTCCACTTTGGCGGTGAAGTTTCGAAACCAACTTCCTAGCGGACGTTATCTATCGGGCCCTATGTATTTTATTGAAAAAGCCTTACGAGCTAAGTGGCTTGCTGTGGCATTTTCCCTCGCGAGTATGGTTACGGTTCTTTTGTTCGGGGGAATTTTTCCTTTTGTCGGACTTACATACATCACCCAAGAGGGTTTGAATTTATCCGGACTATCTGGCCCCATTTCCATTTCTGTGATTTTACTTTTTATCGTGATTGGTGGTGTTAGGCGAGTGGGGCGTGCTTCGTCTATCCTTGCTCCTATTGGAATCATCCTTTTCATTTTTGGGTATATATCTCTTTTTTCTAATGGAATGATTTCCTTTTTTGGATTTTTATCGGATGTCACAAAAGAAGCATTCTCTATTAAAGCCTTGCAAGGTGGCGGTGCTTTCGGCGTTTTACGTGCGCTTTCTGTTTCTTTGAGTACTTTCTTTTTGTCTACAGAAACGGCTGTGGGTAAATCTTCTGGAATTGCTGGTGTCGTGCGAACTGACTATGCCGCAAAACAAGGATTAGTGAGTATGCTTGCTTCCTTCTTTGAAGGTTTCATTATGGCAACTCTCGTTGGGTTTGTTTTGTATTCTTATGGTGCGGTCAATTTAGAAACCATCCTTGCTTTCCCGGCAAGAATTTTAGAACAAAAAGAATCTTTATCTGTTATTTTGTTTTGTATTTCTTTTCTCTGTTTTGGAATCCTCAGTCTTGCTGGTTGGTTCTATAGCGGGGAACAAAATGCATTCTATGTATTTGGAGAAAAGTTCTCCAATTTCTTTAGAATGTTATTCATAGGCTCTACCTTAGGATTTGCTTATCTTTATGTGAAGTATGGAATTGATGTCCTCAGTTTTGTAATGCATTGGGGTTATATTGCGGCCGTGATTACCAGCGTACCTCTGCTAGTTTCTCTTATGTTACTTGGGAAAACAGCCAATTTTGAACTCAAAAAATACTTATCCGAGTCGGGAGCCCGGTATGAAATTTTTAAAGATTTCTATTTGTTGTTTTTGACACTACTTCCGAAAAACCTGATTTCTAAAATTTTTGGATACTTCTCTACTTTGCGTTTGCCACGGTTTATGATGATCCCAATTTTAAAGGCTTTTGCAAAGGTTTATAAAATCAATTTGAGTGAAGCCGAACTTGAGATCAAAGAATATGCATCCTTAAATCAATTCTTTACTCGCGCCCTTCGTGCCGAAGCAAGGATCATCGACTCTGCTGTGAATGCTGTAGTGTCTCCTACAGATTCCAAAATTACAAGTTTTGGAAATATCAATCAGTCCACCATCATCCAAGCCAAAGGGATTGACTATTCCGTAAAAGAATTGTTAGGTTCTGAAAAATATTATCCTTTTTTCACAAATGGAAAATACATTACCTTCTATTTGTCCCCACAAGACTACCATCGCATCCATAGTCCGTTTGCGGGCCAAATTTTAGGTTACTATTATGAGCCGGGAAAACTTTTCCCAGTGAATGATTTAGCAGTTCTCAATATCCGAGGACTTTTTCCTAAAAACGAAAGGCTCATCACCTTCTTACAAACAGAATACGGGAAAGTGGCCGTGATCAAAGTAGGGGCCTCAAACGTTGGAAAAATCCGAGTGACTTACGACAATAAAATTGTCACAAACAATTGGATCCGTTTTGCGAAAGAACATCATTACAAAGACGTATCCATTATGATCGACAAAGGGTCCGAACTCGGTCGTTTCGAAATGGGTTCGACAGTCATCCTTGTGTTTGAAAATGACACCATCGACTTGACAAACATAGCCCTCGGTGACAAAATTCAATACGGAACCACCGTCGGAAACTTTCGTTCCAAAACGACCAAACTGCCGGTGAAAGCATAAAAATGCCAAACTCGCAACTTGCCACCTTCCCCAAAGAAATTTCTTTCGATGATGATTCTCTCTATATCGAATGGAAGGATGGCCATGGTTCCAAGTATTCCCTCCTCGACCTTCGTAAAAAATGCCCTTGTGCAACTTGTCGCGGGGGACATGGGGGGAAAGTGGGGGACGCAACGGGCCATATTGAGTCTATCAAACTCCTTTCTTGGACGAAAGTGGGCCGTTATGCGATTTCCATCGTCTGGAGCGACTATCATAACACGGGAATTTACTCGTATGACAATCTCCGTGCCTATTCGGACGGACTTTCGAGCGCTTTCGACTAGTCCCTCTTACTTTTTGTCAATTCGGAAAAAAACTGAGTGACAAAAAGATTCATATTATGTCTCATTATCCTAAGTTTTTCCGGAGATAAAAGGGTATGGGTGAAGGTTCACTCTCACAAGACGAGATAGACGCATTACTACAAGGCGCGGATGATACATTCGACCTCTCATCTTTAAGTGGCGCCGCAAGTTCGTCATCGGACAACCTATCTCCTATTGACCGCGACATTATTTCCGATGTGATCGGCTCTGCATTCCAGGTGGCGGGGAACACACTTGGCACGATCTTGGCAAAAAACACTCGTTTTATGAACCCTGCCACCGAATCGAGCTCCTCTACCGATATCCAAAAAGAACTCGGAACCAAAACAGTCAGTTTATTCTCTACGATTAGCGGAAGTTTGGCGGGACGTGTTTGCCTCATCATGGCCCAAGAAAACGCAGCGAAAATTGCTGGTGTGATGATGGGAGGAATGACTCCTCCAGGCCAACTCGACAATGCACAACTCCAAACTTTAAAAGATTCCCTGGCTCCGATCCTTGGAACGGTAACGGCTCAGATTGGAATGAAACTGGGCGGAACCATGTCTGGTAGCCCACCAGAAATTGCTCTTGTGAATTCTGGTCGCGATTTACAACTGCCAGATGACAGTAGTTTGGTGAAGACTTCTCTCAGTTTGAATATTGATGGAGTCGGTTCTTTTAAAGTATATTATGTAATTTCTCTTTCTATGGCTAACTCTGTTTTGGATATCCAAAAAGGGGGAGGCCAAAAACAACAACAACAGTCCGGTGGAATGAACGTCAACATGCAGCCCAATATGGGAATGGGTGGTGGCCAAGGTTCTGTGGGAATCAAAGGTGTTAATTTTCCTTCTCTTGCCACAGCAGGTGGTGGACCAGGACAAACCAATCTCAATCTTCTTATGGATGTGCAGATGGCTCTGACTGTGGAACTGGGAAGAACCAAAATGTACATCAAAGACATTTTGGGGCTTGGAGAAGGTTCCATCATCGAACTAGATAAGTTAGCTGGTGAGCCAGTGGATTTACTTGTTAACGGCAAACTCATTGCAAAGGGTGAGGTTGTGGTCATCGATGAAAACTTTGGTGTTCGTGTTACCGATATCGTAAGTCCTACCGACCGACTCAAAGGCGAAAAATGATTAGTTTCAAACAGAGAATGTCAAAACAAAAGGGGCAAGTTATGTACTTTTGCCTAATCCTTGTTTTGGCGACTTCTCCTCTGTTTTCGCAAGGCGTCGAAACAAAAGAACTGGATCAAATCCTTCGCCAAGAGTTGGGAGACCCCAAATCCAAACCAGCGGATTCAAACAATCCCAACTCGGCTCCAAAATTCGAAGGTTCTCCTAACACTAACAAAACGAATGCGAGTGAGGAGGCTGGTAAGGGATCGGAAGAAACCAATCTCATCCAAGAAAGATATGCAGAAAACCAAGATGATTCTCCTTCTGCGACTTGGATTTTACTCAAGATTTTATTTGTTTTGGCCATCCTTGTGGGTGCAGGTTATTACCTCATCTTACAAATGCAAAAAACAAAATCAGCAAAATATCCCGTGAAAGGATTTATGAAGGTTTTGTCTAGCCTCTCCCTTTCTGCAACCCAATCGGTACAAATTGTGGAAGTGGGGGGACGTACACTTGTGTTAGGTGTCGCTGATGGATCTGTGAGTTTACTGACAGAAGTAACTGCTCCTGATGAAAAATCACAAATCCAAAAGATGAAAGAGGAAGCTGATCCTTATGTTCCGAATTTTCTAGAGACAGTTCTTGAAAGTTTGCAATCCAAGGCGAAGGCGCAAAGGAAGATCCGCATCAATCCATCCAAAATGGAAAGTTTGGAATTTGATGGAGCAGCAGAGATCCAAAGAAAGGCCAAAGAAGGCCTGGAGCGGTTACGCAAACACCGGGAATTGTTAGAGGGAGGGGAATCATGAGAGCGCGTTTTTTTTCCTTCTGTAAGAGGCATAAATCGATTATTTTTCTCATTAGTATTTTATTTCTCATCACTGCGGGTGGGTTTACTGGGCTTATGGCTCAGGACAAGGGAACAAGGATTCCTATTCCTAACCTGTCATTTAACGTAAATGAGGCGAGAGGGCCAAAAGACACTAGCCTTTCTTTGATGATCCTTTTTCTAGTGACCATCCTATCTTTGGCTCCGGCCATTGTGATGAGTGTCACTTCGTTTACTAAAGTTGTGATTGTGTTTGATTTTGTGAGAAGAGCATTATCACTCCAAAACTTACCACCAAACCAGGTGATGATGGGCCTTGCTCTTTTTGTTACTTTTTTCATTATGGCGCCTACTATCGGTAAGGTGAATGACGAAGCCCTGCAACCTTTCTTAAATGGAAAAATTGACCAATCCGCTTTTATGGAAGGGTCGATGAAACATTTACGTCAGTTTATGATCCGCCAACTAGGCCGGGATGGAACTAAAGACGTTGCATTGTTTTTGAAAATTGGGAAAGTTCAGAATGTGAAGTCCTTCGAGGATGTTCCTTCTTATGTTTTGGTTCCCGCTTTTATGTTAAGTGAAATCAAAAAAGCATTTATCATCGGTATTTATATCTTCATTCCTTTTATTGTTATCGATTTGATTGTGGCATCCGCTCTCCTTGCTATGGGTTTTATGATGTTACCTCCGGTGATGATTTCCCTTCCCCTTAAACTTATTCTTTTCATTTTAATTGATGGATGGAACTTACTGGTACTCGAGCTCGTAAGGAGTTATAAATGACAGAAGTCGATGTTGTCAACTTACTCCGAGAAGCGTTTATCGTTACACTTAAGATCTCAAGCCCAATCCTCATTACGGCTCTGGTAGTGGGACTCATTGTTGGTATTTTGCAAACAACCACTTCCATCCAAGAACCAACCATTGCCTTTGTTCCAAAACTTGTTTCTATTTTTGCTGTGATTGTATTTTTTTCAGCTTGGATGGTGAGAGTTATGACGGATTACACTCGTGAAATTTTTTTTATGATAGAAAAGATATGATATGGAACCATTTGTTTTACACTTTCAATCTTTTCTCTTGGTCTTAGTCCGCCTCCTCGGACTCTTCCTTGTTGCCCCTTTCTTTTCTTCGGAATCGATCAATTTTTCTTTGCGTATGATCTTCTCCTTTATGGTATCACTTATCGTTTACCCAGTTGTCGCGACTTATATGCCACCGGTTCCAGGCCATATGATTAACTATGGAATCCTCATTATTTCAGAGATGTTGATCGGAGTGTTTATTGGATTTCTCGTCTCACTTGTGTTTGCTGCCTTCCAAATGGCGGGTGAATTTTTTAACAACCAAATTGGTTTTGGGTATACGGAAATTTTAGACCCTGTGACTCAAAACTCACTCCCGGCCATTGGAACGATGAAAAACCTAATGGCAACAGCGCTTTTTCTTGTGATTGGGGCTCACCGGTTTCTCATTGAAACGCTGGCTTATTCTTTTGAAAAAATTCGAATCATTTCTTTTACGGGTAAGGTGAACCAAGGATTGTATCGGCTGATGGAAGATGCCATCGGTGCAATGTTTGTGGTTTCTTTTAAGATTGCCCTCCCTGTGATGGGGATTTTATTTTTGGTCTCTCTTGCCGAGGGCCTTATGGGAAAAGCCGCACAACAAATGAATGTGATGTCGATGTCTTTCCCACTGAAAGTATTTATTGGAACACTCACACTCATTGCGACACTTACTTTTATTGCCACGCAAATGGTACAAGGAATCCAGATTTCTATGGATAAGGCAAGTTTACTCATCCGGGAGTGGCCAAGTCTATGAAAGGAAAGGGATTCATTCATTTTGTATTGAATCAAGGCTCCATTTTTATTCGGAGTCGAGAGACGATTCTTACTTGGGTTCAATCACTACTTGGTGGTTTCAATTCGTTTTGTTTTGAGACCCTTTCCAGTTTCTTTGGTGTTGATTTTACAAAACCAAAAGAATTCGCACCGGTTCTTTCTGTTCCAGGTTTTTCCTCTGGATATTATGAGATCGACCTCCAACTTTTTGCTGCGGCCGATGAAGGCCGAACCGAACCTCCGAGTGAACGTCGCAGGCGAGAAGAAAAAGAGAAGGGGAATGTTCCTAAATCCAATGAGGTAGCATCCACTTTGGTTTTGTTAGGTGGAACGGGTGTTCTCTATATCTTGGGTGATACTTTCATTCGTAATACTGCCATTTTTATTAAAAAATACCTGCCGATGGGAATGAAGATGGACCGGTTCGGAGCCGAAGAGTTCCGAGTGATCCTTGCGGGAGTTTCAAAGGATTTTTTCAATCTCCTTTGGCCGGTGCTTGCAATTACTCTCGTTTTTGCCGTTGTGGGGAATGTTGTCCAAGTCGGGTTTATGTTTTCCCCAAGGGCTCTATCCTTTCGGTTTGATCGAATTTCTCCCAATTTCAAACGAGTGTTGCCTAACCGCCAAACATTGTTTAACTTAGTGAAGTCACTGGCGAAGGTGATCATCATTGGCATCATCAGTTATATTTTGATCTCTGGTGATTTTTTGAAAGTCCTACTCACGGGAAATATGGGGATGATGCAGGCAATCTCACTCATCACTTATTCTGGATTTAAGATTATGATGGCCGCAGGGCTATTGTTACTTGGGATTGCTGTGGCTGACTTCTTTTTCCAAAAGTCGGAATTTGAAGAATCTCTCAAACAAACTCCTTCGGAAGCCAAACGAGAGATGAAGGAAGATTCTGGGGATCCGGTGATGAAAAACCGCCGGATGCAACTGGCTCGTGACATGATGCAAGGAAATATGCTTCGTGAGGTTCCGAAAGCTGATGTTGTGATTACGAACCCTACGCATTATTCTGTAGCATTATCTTATGAAATGGGAAGGGACTCCGCACCCCGAGTGATTGCAAAGGGTGAGAATCGCCTAGCACTCGAAATACGAAGGATCGCTCGGGAAAATGATGTTCCGATCGTTGAAAGTCCACAGCAAGCACGTCTTTTATACGCACAAGTTGAAGTAGGTAAGGAAATTCCGCAAGAGTTCTTCAATGCGGTGGTTCAAATCCTCATCACTCTTGAGAAGTTTAGAAAAAAAGTAGGAATGGGATAAGCGAATGAATTTTAGAGACTTACTCAAACAATCCGATTTAATTTTAGGAGTGGGAACACTCATGATCCTGGCAATGTTGATTGTCCCTTTGCCAGGTTTTGTTTTAGATGTTCTCATTGTTGTGAGCATTGGGCTTGGGTTACTGATACTCATGACGGCTCTCTCTGTCACAGAGCCCAGTGAGTTTTCGATTTTTCCGAGTATACTTCTTATCACCACCTTGTTTCGGTTAGCTCTTAACGTTTCCACAACCAGACAAATTTTGTCTAAGGGACCGGCGATGAATTCCAGTGTGATCGAAGCCTTCGGAACCTTTGTGGTGGGTGGGGAATCGGGGCTTGGTAAGTATGTTGTGGGACTCATTATCTTTATCATCTTAACGATTGTTCAGGTACTCGTTATCACCAAAGGTGCGACTCGTATCTCGGAAGTAGCTGCCAGATTTACTTTGGATGGATTGCCACAAAAACAAATGTCCATTGATATGGAATTGAATAGTGGTTCTATCACTGAAGCCGAAGCCAAGGTAAAACGTAAAAAAGTCCAACGAGAAGTAGATTTTTACGGGGCCATGGATGGAGCTTCCAAATTCGTACAAGGGGACGTAAGAGCAGGGCTAATCATTACTGCCATCAACTTACTCGGTGGGATTTTGATTGGATCCACAATTCGTGGGGAATCCTTCCTCGCATCCATTGAAACTTATGGAAAGTTTACGATTGGGGATGGACTTGTTTCCCAAATTCCAGGACTACTTTCTACAACGGCAACTGGTATCATCGTCACTCGTTCGAGTTCCGAAAAGAAACTGACTGTGGAGATCAAAGACCAACTCTTTGGGAATGCCAAAACCTTGTATGTGGTTTCTGGTGCTCTCGGACTTTCTAGTTTGATTCCAGGCCTTCCCTTCTTTTCTCTTTTGTTTTTAGCAGGAGCGATTGGGTATTTAGGTTATTCCATTGAAAAAGTAGCCAAAGAAGAAATCAAAAAAATCGAAACTGTGGCTCAGGAAAAAGTCCAAGAGAAAAAACCAGAAAACTATATCAAAGAAATTTCTGTGGAAGCCATCCAGGTGGAACTTGGTCGCGACTTACTCCCGTTAGTGGATTCCTCTTCGGGTGGGCATTTACTCGAACAGATTGCCAATACTCGTAAAAAATTTGCGATCGATTTTGGACTTGTGATTCCGGCCATTCGGATCATAGACAATTTAGAAATTCCTCATGATAACTATAGCATCCGTATCAATGGGGTTGTTGTGGGTCAATCGGCAGTAAGAGCAGACCGTTTGATGGCCATGAATAATACCGCGCGTAATTTGGACGCCATCATTGGAGAACCTTTTACAGAACCTGCCTTTGGACTCAAAGCCACTTGGATTGATCCGAATGATAAAATTGAAGTGGAGAACAAAGGGTATTCGGTGGTAGATCCGTCTACAGTCATCATCACCCATTTGAAAGAACTGATTTCCAATTATGCATCGCAGCTTCTCGGAAGAGAAGAAGTGAAAGCCCTTCTCGAACATTTGCGACAAACTCATCCGACTCTTGTGGGTGAACTCGATTACGACAAACAAGGAAGACTGGGAATCATCCAACAGACCTTACAAAATCTTTTGGCAGAAGGTCTTTCGATTAAGAACCTTCCAAAGATTATGGATGCGATCGCAAACCACCTCCCTCGGACAAACAATCCATTTGATTTGGCGGAACATGTAAGGCAAGCCCTCTCCAGACAAATCATCAATGATTTCCTTTCTCCTGATGGAAAGTTACACGTGGTTACCATTGATCCGAGGATCATTGATCGTATGAACAAAAGTATCACTCTGGATGAAACGGATGGAAGTAAGATCATCATCCTTCCTCATGATGTGCGAGTCCGCATTTTGGAATCGGTGTACAATGAACTCCAAAAGGCTCTCGATGAAAATAGATTCCTGATCTTTGTGGTTTCTCGTTACCTAAGACAAGCCTTCGCATTCTTTTTGACAAAGGAACTACCCCCCAGGAACTTTGCAGTAATTGCTTCGGAAGAGATCCATAGAGGAGTTCCTACGGAAATTGCCTCGGTTCTCAGCCTTCCTGCCAGAGAGGAACACCCACAAGAAGCATAGGAGAAAGTCTTTGAAGCCACAGGTCCCTTTCAGTCGAATTTCCGTCGCTCCGATGATGGACTGGACTGATCGGCACTTCCGCTTCTTTATGAGGCTCATCTCCAAACACACATTACTTTATACAGAGATGGTCACAACAGGTGCCATCCTCCGTGGAAAAGACAATCATAGATACTTAGATTTTTCCAAAGAAGAACATCCCATCGCTCTCCAGTTAGGTGGGGATTCTCCGACGGCTCTTGCTGAATGTGCTAAAATCGGTGAAGATTACGGGTATGATGAAATCAATTTGAACGTGGGTTGCCCATCGGATCGGGTGCAAAGTGGAAGTTTTGGGGCATGTCTCATGAAAGAACCAGACCTTGTCGCCGAGATGGTGGCTTCCTGCAAATCCCAAGTGAAAGTTCCTGTGACCGTAAAACACCGCATCGGTGTGAATGGAAAAGAAAGTTACGAAGACTTATATCATTTTGTTTCCAAAATTAAGGAAGCGGGTGTGGACCAAATCATTGTCCATGCAAGGATCGCGATTTTAGAGGGACTTTCTCCTAAAGAAAATCGAACCATTCCACCCCTTCGGTATGAAGATGTGTACAGGCTCAAAAAAGATTTTCCCGAATTGTCGATTGTGATCAACGGGGGAATCAAAATTCACGCTGAAATAGAAGACCATCTAACAAAGATAGATGGGGTGATGATTGGACGAGCGGCCTATGACAATCCCTTTCTTTTCCAAGATGTAGATGTATTGTATTACGGATCGGAATCACCGGCTCGCCTTCGTGAAGAGGTTCTTTCGGAACTAGTTCCTTACGTTCATTCTGTATTAGAGAAAGAGGGAAAAATACATTATATCCTTCGGCATATTTTAGGACTCTATCACGGGGAAAGAGGGGCCAGGGAATACAGAAAGTTTCTTACCGATAGAATGCATAATGACGGTGTCACGGAATCCATTTTAAAAGACTATTTACTTTTGCGTTAAGGATACGTAGGGCGAAGGTCACCTGCCATCGTTAGATGGTGGGGGACGGTAGCGTTAGCGCACCCCGGAGTAGCCTGACCCTTTGATAAAAACAAGTTTGGTAGTGCGAAAGATTGGGAACGCCATTAAAAAAAGGGAAAAGTCAAATCAATTATTTTGATCCTGTGAGTATAGGATAACTAAGATTAGACGGCCGCACTTGGCAATTCGTTCGAAAAATTCTCCATTTGCCTGAAAAAGGACGCGAAAAGGCATCCAAAATCTATTAAAATCAAATGGGTTGACAGGGCGGTTTCCGTTCCCAGCCTGGTTAAATTGAGAGGGAACTACCATGACCAAGCCACTCACCGTACAAAGTGACAAAACGATGCTTCTTGAGGTGGATAACCCAGAATTCGAAGCCTGTCGGGACCTCATTGCCAAGTTTGCCGAGCTCGAAAAAAGCCCGGAATATATGCACACCTATCGTATTTCTCCACTCTCTTTGTGGAATGCAGCATCGATCAAAATGTCTGCAGAAGAGATCATTGAAGGTTTAACAAAATTTGCTCGTTATTCCGTTCCAAAGAATGTAATGAATGAAGTGAGAGAACAAATCTCTCGTTACGGAAAAGTGAAGTTGGTGAAAGAAGAATCAGGGGAATTGTATATCATTTCCAATGAAAAAGGATTCATTACTGAGATTGCCAACAACCGTGCCGTTCAACCCTTTGTGGATGGAATGGAAGGTGATAAAATTCGTATTAAAAAAGAATACCGTGGTCACATCAAACAAGCGTTAATCAAAATTGGTTTTCCTGTGGAAGACCTTGCGGGTTACGATGAAGGAAATAAATATCCATTTAATTTACGTCCTACGACCAAAGGTGGGATTAAGTTTGGAATGCGTGATTACCAAAGAGCGTCTGTCGAAGCTTTCCATGCGGGTGGACGTAACGAAGGTGGATCCGGTGTAGTGGTTCTTCCTTGCGGTGCTGGAAAAACCATCGTGGGTATGGGAGTGATGCAAATTGTTGGAGCAGAGACACTCATTCTTGTGACGAACACTTTGTCCATTCGTCAGTGGAGAAATGAAATTTTAGACAAAACGGATATTCCAGAGTCGGACATTGGTGAGTATTCCGGTGAGATGAAAGAAATCAAACCGATCACCATTGCGACATACAATATCTTAACTCATAGAAAGAAAAAAGGTGGGGACTTCACTCACTTCCATATCTTTAGTGCGAACAATTGGGGACTCATCGTTTATGATGAGGTTCACTTATTACCAGCACCAGTGTTTCGTATGACATCAGAACTTCAAGCCAAACGTAGGTTAGGTCTTACGGCGACTCTCGTTCGGGAAGATGGACTCGAAGAAGATGTGTTCTCACTCATCGGTCCGAAAAAATACGATGTACCTTGGAAAGAACTAGAAGCGAAGTCTTGGATTGCCGAAGCCAATTGTGTGGAGATCCGAGTTCCTATGGAAGATGACCTTCGTATGAAGTATTCTGTGGCGGATGATCGTGAGAAGTTCCGTTTGGCTTCAGAAAATCCTGAGAAACTACGTGCGATTAGTTATATTTTGAAGAAACATTCGACTAACAACATTTTGATTATTGGACAATACATCAATCAGTTGGAAGAGATTTCCCAAACTTTCAAAATCCCTTTGATTACAGGAAAAACTCCTCTTCCAGAAAGACAGGAACTTTACCAAGCGTTTCGTTCTGGCCAAATCAAACAGCTGGTTGTATCGAAGGTGGCAAACTTTTCTATCGACTTACCAGATGCGAACATTGCCATCCAGGTATCGGGAACTTTTGGTTCGAGACAAGAAGAGGCGCAGCGTTTAGGTCGGATCCTTCGTCCGAAATCCCAAGACAATACGGCTATTTTTTACTCACTGATTTCGCGTGATACAAACGAAGAGAGATTCGGACAGAACCGACAACTTTTCCTCACCGAACAAGGGTATGAATATGAAATTTATACTTTGGATCAGTTTAAAGAAACTGTATCGGAAGAATTACTCACTAAATAGAGGATAGAATGAAACTTGTAGCAAGACGACTGGATGTCGTAGAACCTTCTCCCACTCTCGCGATCACTGCGAAAGCAAATCAGTTGAAAGCGAGTGGACTAGACGTTGTTGGATTTGGCGCAGGGGAACCTGACTTTGATACGCCTACGCATATCAAAGAAGCTGCCAAAAAAGCAATGGATCAGGGGAAAACCAAATACACTCCCGTGAGTGGAACTGTTTCTTTGAAAGAGGCAATCATTCGTAAATTCGAAACCGAAAACGGTTTGAAATACGAAAAGAACCAAATCATTGTCGGAACAGGTGGGAAACAGGTTCTCTACAACTTTTTTATGGCAACTCTCAATCCCGGCGACGAAGTCATCATTCCTGCACCGTATTGGGTGAGTTATGCGGATATCGTTCGGCTTGCGGAAGGAACTCCAGTGATTGTGGCAACCGATATCTCCAGTGGATTTAAAATCACTGCCGAACAATTGGAAAAAGCAATCACTCCTAAAACAAAAGTTTTTATCTTTAACTCTCCATCGAACCCTACGGGAGCTGCTTACACTCGTTCGGATGTAGAAGCGTTAGTAAAGGTATTAGAACCCAAAGACATCATTACAGTTTCTGATGATATCTACGAAAAGATCATTTATGATGGATTGGAATTTGTAAATCCAGCGATGATCTCACCTAAGATGAAGGAAAAAACCTTTGTTGTGAATGGGGTGTCCAAAGCCTATTCCATGACGGGTTGGAGGATTGGATACGGAGCAGGGAATGCAGAGATTGTGAAAAACATGGACACCATGCAAGGACAATCCACAAGCAATGCTTCTTCCATCTCTCAAGCCGCAGCAGAAGCCGCTCTCACTGGGGACCAAACTCCTGTTGCGGATATGTTAAAGGCTTTTGACAAACGTAGAAAACTCATCGTTGGGCTTTTACGTGAGATTCCAGGGTTCGAATGCCGGATGCCAGAAGGTGCGTTTTATGCTTTCCCTTATATCTCTGGTGTTTATGAAACTCCTGGATTTAAGAAGTTAGTGGCTGAGAAAAAAGAAAGTTCTTATTCCAAACTTTTCTGTGATGTTTTGTTAGATAAATACAATGTAGCAGCCGTTCCCGGAATTGCTTTCGGGGATGACAAAGCCATCCGATTGTCTTATGCGTTAGGTGAGAAGGACATTGAAAAAGGTGTCTCTCGCATCAAACAAATGGTTGAGGATTTACAAAAGTAAAATGAACTCACGCCCTTTACTGAAATCATTTCGTAGAGGGCTTGTATCTTCTCGTTTTTTATTTTCTTTTTTCGCTAAATCGAAACTAGTTATTGCTTTCGGACAAATTGTATTTCTTTTTTTGTTTGTGGCCTCTCTTGCCGCAGAACCTACCATCCAAGAAAAAACCAAACAAACAAAACCTTCAGAACTTCTCAAACGCGATTCTCAATCCTTGATTGTGATCCCTGTGATCGGTCTTAATTTGCATTTGTTTGCGGATCAGAAAAGTGATGTTTTGCGTAAACTTAAGTTTGGAGAACCAGTTTCTTTTGATAAGAATTCCCTAGAAAGTCCCAAGGAAGATTGGATTCCCGTAAAGTTGGAAGATGGTCTTTCTGGATTTATCAAACGTTCTGTGGTACGTTCTGTCCCTTCCAAACAATATCTATCTACTTTGTTATTTGAAGCAGAACGAATGATTCTCTCGAAAAACATTGATTTTCTGGCAAAACAGGAAATCACAGATACCATCTTTCAAATTTCCAGTTCTGGAAAATTTACCGGCGATGATTTTATTTTTCTACGGGCTAAGGCCGGGTTTTTTCTAAAGAAAACTGTGGATTTGATGAACGAAAAAGGGATCAAACCAGATAACGATCCAACCACTCTTGAATTTTTAAAACGCCACCAAACTAAGTTATTATATGATTATGCTTCTGGAAAATACTATGTGGATTCCAATTATTTTTGGAAACTTTTAGAATCTTATCCTAAAACAAAACATTCGGATTACGCTGGGTTTCTCGCAACAGAGAGTATGCCCAGTGTCGATTGCGGTGCTGATTTGAAATGCCGATTGGAAGACATGCGTAAAGGAAAACTTCGTTATATTTATCTTTTTCCTAATGGCAATTATGTGAATTTATATACGAAAGATTTAGTATCGAATTTGCATTCGATGACAAAGGATCCGGATTCCATTCCTTGTTTTTCTCCTGTGGGAGAAGGGATTAAGTCGGAGATCAATCAAATGATTCGGTATGCATCGGAAGTGGGTCCTCGTGAGAAAAAACAAATCCTTCCCCATTTACAAATTCTAAAGAAGGAATGTTTTCGGTAAGAAGGCTTTTCTTGAAACTTAGTTTTAAACTTTATCCCTTCCAACCAATATCAGAAAATCAAAAATCCATCGGTGATATTATCATCTTACATGGGTTATTTGGCTCCTCTAAAAACTGGGTCACTGTGGCCAAGGCCCTCTCTGGGTTTGGATCTGTTTATACCCTGGATCAAAGAAACCATGGGGACTCTCCTCACGCAAATGAACACTCCATCAAATTGATGTCGGAAGACTTAGAAGAGTTTTTATCGGATCATCAAATTCAAAATCCCATTCTACTCGGACATTCGATGGGTGGGCTTGTGGCTATGTATTTTGATTTTACCCATCCTGGTGTTTTAAAGGAACTCATCATCCAAGACATTGCACCCAGATCTTATCCTTTCGTGTATGAAAAAGAAATTGCCTCTATGTCTTTCCCCCTCGTTGGGTTTTCTTCACGAACTGATATTGATCAAGAGATGGAAAAATACCTACCCGATACTTTCATCCGCCAATTTTTACAGATGAGTTTGGAGCGAATGGATTCTAGTGAGTATCGTTGGAAACTGAATGTGGTGGGCCTAAACCAGGCTCGGCGGGTGTTTGATCACCCTTTTCCTGAAAAGATTTCCTCAGAGACTAAGGTTTTATTTATCGTGGGCGGGTCTTCCGAATACATTACAGATGCAGATAAGTCAATGGTCGAAGAAACATTTTCTCATCTAACGATAGTCAGTATTCCGGGAGGTGGGCATTACATTCATTATACCCACCAGAAAGAGTATTTGGAAATTTTAATGCATTGGTTTCAAAACAAAAACTAAAAAGAAAACTCTTGAATTCAATGAAAGAATCCAAGAGTTCCTTTGTAAGTTTACATCAATTGAAACTAAAATGATGTTTTTTTAATTTATCTTTTCTAATCTTCGAGTAACGAACGTAACATCCAAGCGGTTTTTTCATGAATGTCGAGTCTTTGTGTGAGTAAATCCAAAGTGGCTTGATCATTTCCTTTTTCGGCTGGTTCGTAAGCGGCACGTGCGGTGCGAATGACAGCTTCATTTCCTTCCACCAAATGTTTGATCATTTCTTTTGCTTTTGGAACTTCTTTATCTTCTGCAATGCTAGAATACTTTGCAAACTCCCATCCACCCATTGGAGCATAGTATCCAAGAGATCTAATTCTTTCTGCGATGGGATCGATGGCATTCCAAAGTTCTGTATACTGAGTCATAAACAAAATATGTAGAGTTTGGAACATAGGGCCTGTTACGTTCCAGTGGTAACTATGTGTTTTTTGATACAGAGTGTACGTATCAGCCAATAATTTCTTTAGAGACTCGGAGATAGCACTTCTTTCTTCTTCTGGGATTCCAATGTTAATTTTCATCAATTGTCCTTATTGTATGTATATTTTATTTACGAAGTTCCGAAACGATTCGTTCCACTAAACTTTCTGCTACAAAGTCATATTGACTAGTAGAAATGAGAATGTCTTCACGACTCCAAATGAGTCCGAGCCCCAAGCTGTATTGGAGGAGGCGGCCAATCGTCCAATCGGCTCCCGGTTTTTTTCGAGCATTGACTATCACATGTCCTGACTCAATATGAACAATTTTTAAAGAAACTGTATCTACAAGATTGGGAATGAGTTTTCCTTTTTCATCGTATTTTTTCAGCGCAGACCCTCTACCGAAGATAAGGGCATCCACCCCTAATACTTTTCCTAGGCGAACAGCTGTTTGTGTGTCTATGATTCCCGTTTTAGAGAAACTTTGTTCGTTGACTACTTTAGAAAGTTGTTCCCTTTCTATGACTTTGATGGGAAGTAGTTTGGCAATTTGTAATGAAACGGCGTCGGTGAACTCGTCTCCCCATTTTGCTTCCTCGATGTCAAAAAGCAAAACCGCTACTTTACTGATTCCCAAATCCGTTTTTCCCGATTCGGGATATTGGATGGCAGCATCCATCGTACGGCAATTGACAAACGAAAGGCTTAGGAGGAGGGATAGGCACGCTAAATATAGTTTCATAGATTTCCTTAAGAAATGAAGGGATGTTTCCTTGTAGGCAATTCTTTTTCGCACCAAAACCGGACATTTTGGAAAATTCGCTTTTCCTATTGTGGTCTTTCCTAGATTTTTCCAACTAGGCTTCCTTTAATGAAAAAGATTCTCAGTATTTCCATAATTTTTCTCACCTGTTTTATGCTAGGTGCAGGTTATTATTTTTCATCATCCATTCTTTCCTTTCCTATTACGAGTTTAGACGAAGATAAGGCAAAATTAAAAATTACTTCTATTTCCGAATTTGGCCTCCCCGAACCGGAATCTGTTAGATTTCAAAATGGAAGTTTGCGGCTACGCGGCTGGTATTTTAAAAATCCCAAAAAGAAAAAATGCGGGGTGGTTTTGCTTCATGGGCATACAAGAACTCGTTACGGGATTCTTAAATACGCACCCATATTTTGGAAACGGGGCTGCAGTTTGTTTGCCTATGATGCGCGTCATCATGGAGAGAGCGCCGGTGAATACGGAACGTACGGATTTTATGAAAAACATGATTTGGAACGAGCCATCGAATTTTTTTCCGAAATTAGTTCTGTTCCAGAAGAACAAATTGGCCTTTTCGGTGCCTCCTTTGGAGCAGCCACTGCCTTACAATATGCAGAAGGACGAAGTGATTATGCTTTTGTCATAGCAGACTCTCCTTTTATGGATATGCGTTCGATTGTGGAAAAACGAGCTGTGGATTTGTATAGCCCAGTTGTTTTGTTTCTTTCCCCCATTGCCCTTTCGATCGCAGAGGTGCGGGCAGACTTTCTTGTGGATGAAGTATCCCCTAAAAAGGCAGCCAAATACATTTCACAGCCTGTCCTTCTCATCCATTCCAAGACGGATGAGATCACTCCCGTTTCTCATTCGGAAGAGATCTTCCAAAATCTAAAAACAAACCGCAAACAATTGTTTGTTACAGACTGGGGAGCCGCTCATTGTAAGTCGATTGATGTAAGGTATGACGAATACGAGTCGATGGTGAATTCTTTTTTAAAGGAAAATACCACCTTTCCTAAATGAATTTTGTGATTATATCTAAAGTTGTATTAGTTTTGATAAAAAGCAGATTGAATCCATCGGATTCGGTCGTTTAAAATCGAGATTAGGTCTTTTTCGTTCATTTCCAACTCCGCTAACCATGGTTTGGGGACATCTTGTATCACAGGTTGGTAGTCGAACTGGAGTAATCTAGTTAAATGGGCGTTGTTCTGAATGGGAAGAGAAACAAAAACATGATTTGACGGCAGAGTTACTGATTCTTTCATGAGTGACTCATTTAGAAATTCGCAGCTTCCATGGTCGATGATCCAAATCTTTCCCCTTTGACCTTTTAAAAAGTTATTACTTTGAATGGTTCTATCATAATTCTTAAAAAAGAAATCCATCGCGATCATTTGATTTCTTATCTCTTCATCCATAGAGTGAGGATCAATTCCTGATTCGTTTGTTTGGCTTTCGATAAAATCTAAAGCTAAATTCATTCCAAAACTCTTTTTTACCAAATCATCAAACTCATCCGTTCCAAATGTCCAGGGAAATTGGTCAGGGATCAAGATGGACTGTGCGTTCGGAACATGGCATCCCATGAGATGGCCCACGCGGTTCACCAAAAATTCTTGGAGAAGGCTTCGAACTCCGTTACCCGCTCCTTTCATTTTTAGGATATAAGTATTTCCATCACTGGCTTGGATTCTTGCGGGAAAAGAACTTCCTTTATATAACTCGAGAATTCTAGAAACGGTTAACATTAAATAAAGGAAGTTGTTTGTATCAATTCACCTATTGTTCGATAGGTGATAGATGTTATTTGATTTTGATTAACCTCGGAAGGCCTTCCCAGGTTCCATCGTCGTTTGTGAAGTAGGTTAAATAGACTGGAAAAGAACCAACTCCCGTACCTGCTGAAATGTTGTAGCTGTAATTTAATTTTCCATTTGCTGATTGGAATTGTTCTGGGTTGGTAACGATGGAGCTGTTGTGGGCGGTTGGCACAGTAGATAGGAGGCTAGCACTAGCTAATCCATCGTTGCTCCGGAAGATATTGATTGTAGGTGATACAGAAAAGTCAGGTACGTTTGATAGCAAAAAGTAATGGATTGAGTTTGATCTTTTAATCGTCCTTAAATGATGATAACTTCCTGCAATTGTGCTTGTGAATCCTGAGATTGAGGTAGCGTTTCTTGTGATTGTAGGGTTGGGAAAACTGTAGGAACCATTGGGAAAAGTATAACCATAATAGGTATCAGGTGATGCTGAAAATAAAAGTGCGATTAACCGGTCTTGTACTGGAAATATAGGTGAGTTAAAGGTTAATGGTGAGACTGCATCGAACGTTACTTGGTTACTGATTAAATCGGAAATTCTAATGCTTTTTGATACGAATGTTGATCCTGATGGGTTTGTTGGGCATTGTAGGTAATCGACCCCGGAATGAGTAATCACTTGGTAGGCAACTAAATGATAATCGGAGGTTCCTGTTACGCAGCTAAATCCACTGATTAAATCTGTAGTATTATCTGAGTCGAGTTGCACTAATAAAGGACGAGGTGTTCCCGATAACAGAGGAGTGATCATATATCTACCGCTACCCAAATAAAGAGCAGGATAATACCAAGAAGGAGAAGGTGTAGCACTATCAGAGAATAAACGATAGTTTGTTGGTAAAGCTTTTGGTTGGGCAGTCACTGAAGATGGAGGAAAGACTGAAGGAATTTGGATAAATAGGTTTTTGTTATCCTGAAAAACTAGGCCAGGATAAGTTCTTCTCTCTTGTGAAAGGAAAAACACATATTCTGATCCATTAAACGTAGGTGTGGATATCTTTAAGAGGTATTCTTCCGTTGCTGTAAACTGAATCGTCACTCCATCAATCTTTGTTACTTGGTCATAATTTTCGCCATCCGCGCTGGATGCTATGTAGCCAGCAGAAGAGCTGTTTGGTGGAGAACTTGCGGTTTGGACCTGGAAATAGATAAATTGTCTACCGTTGGCAGAACCAAGGGGAGTGAAGGTTAAATTGGTCGCCATCCGATTTCTGTAATTGGCAAGATCTTCTAGAATAAACTGTGTGGCACCAAATTGACTTAAAAGAGAAAACGATTGTTTGGTGATTCCGTTATAAATTCGAAAACTGGCAGAACCTACAACAGTGCCGCCAGAATTTTTAACCGTAAGCGTTGCTATGCCTCGTTCACTAAAGGAAAGAAATCCTCTTCCATTTGCATCTAATGTGAGTGTATAGGTTTGTATATTTCCGGATTCTCCAAATGGAGAAGTAGGAACTCCATTTTCATCCGCTTCATTGAAAACAGAATATTCAACAGTACCAGCACTATAAGGAACTCCATTGGAATCAGTAAACTTCATAAAGGCGACAGTTTGGCTGTAAGTATTGAATGCATCCGCTAACGCCAGAAATCGAAGTAGGCTTTGTAGAGTTCCTAGATCTTGCGAAGGGTCTAGGTCAGAAGGTTTGAATATTTTACATTGAAAAGAAAATAAAAGAAGTAAGATGGCTGTGATTAGATTTTTCATAAATAACTCCTTAGAATAGAATGGAATACCGAACTTCGGCATAAACTGAATTGGTTTGTGGACGAATCCCTGTGACTGAGTAAGGTCTATCCCATCCAGTATCGAAGTCCAAACCTTCTCTGATTTGTTTGCCCCCTGTGCTGACACTGGGTCGGTCTGGATAACGATCGCGTCCAATCATAAATGCATGGACTAGATTTGTGATGTAGATGATTCCAGCAGTGCCGAGTCCGGCTAGGTATTTAGCATTCGCTTCTTTGGCATTATTTTTGCTTTTAACTATGAAATCTTCCACTATCGAAGTTTCCATAAATCCAAAAACAAATTCGGAAGGCAAACTGATGTTTTGCGCATTGAACCTGGTGCCTGGTCCTCCGATTTGGTTGAGTAATACCATGGTATCATAGTGCGCTTGTGCGTTTTTTTCTTCTGTGCGAAGGGGGCCGAGGGAATAGACTAGAGTTCCGAAAAATAGCGTACTAAATGTTCCTGCCGATACATTGTATCCACCGCAAAGCTGTCCCCATCCGGGAATTAATGCTGACCGCCAAAGGATTGCTAAGCGACCTCCGCATTGAGTTACTGCGGGGGATGGACCTAACTTCCTTGTGGCAAGCCATTCTGCCTCGGCCCTTGCTTCTCTTTCAGCCTGTGTCTCTTTGTTTTTTTCTTCGGCAAGTCTTGTTTGTTCTGCCAGCTTGGCTTCTTCTTCCAGGCGTTTTTGTTCTTTTGCTTCGGCAATCAAACGTTCTTTTTCCAGTTTTGCTTTTTCCTTCTCTTCTTTTTCTTTTAGTTTTTTCTCTTCTGCGATTCGAATTTTTTCGGCTTCCTTCTCGCTGACATCTTTATAGATAACTTTTAAAATTTGAGATTTGGAAAGGGTTTGTGGCCCTTCTGCAGTTTGGACAGTCAAACCACGTTCGTTTTGATCCGTTACCGTCCCCTTTAGGGTCTTACCATTTTTTAGAATGATCGTGTTGACTGCGAGTAGCGGGAAAGAAAGCAGGATGAGTAAAGAGAATAATAGTGTTTTTTTCATATATAGGAATCCATTCCTGGATCCTAAAATTTTCGCATTCACTCACGAAATTGCAAGAGAATTTTATACGGAGGGATTGGTGGAATGCAGGCTGAAATGATGCGATTTTCCCATCCTCTGTCAGCTACGGCCAGAGTTCTCGTGAAGGGTATGGGTATATGCAGTTTAACGTGCGTTACTAAAGAATATAATCACCCCGCCCTGATGTAGGGTGGGGAACTAGACCCGCCACCCAATGGTTTCCTTCTATCACAGATCTCACCATCCATCAAATCCAAAGCCCATTCCTTAAAATTATTCTTCCCATAAGTTCACATTTCTGTCGTTACCAAACATTC
>NZ_JAFFPS010000028.1 GCF_016919165.1 Leptospira chreensis | reverse complement strand
TCCAAGCCATGACACACTCCTGCGGTGTGTACATCGTGTTCTGAAACAAAGAATTAAAATCTTATGTGTAAAGGATGAAACTAGTACGTACCGACTGTATAGAAAGTCACATGGGTTACACTTTTACTAGTCAATTCTATACAATAGCCTCTGGTATTTCAATGAAGGATACTCATTAGCTGTATGATCATAAACTGCTCATTTACCTTTTCTTTTAGATAATAGTCGCCTGATTTTTGATCGATAAGTTTCTTTTGCAATTTTGTTAATTGATCCCAATAGTCGACGCTACAAGAAAGATCACCAGGTTTCAATTGGTTGCAGTTATATTTTACCTTACAAATAAAATCAAAATCAGATTCAACTGGACATTTACTAAAAAGCGTTGGATCGGGATTGGTTCTACAATAACAACCATGAGCAAAACTCTTTTCTCTGGCATTTAATGTTTCTATTAATTTCAATAGATCTGCGTGAAAAATATTATCTTTCTTTTCTAATGGAATTGCTGCCTTTAGTCTACGTCTCATCGATTCATTCATCGCGCATTCCTGTAAATCGAATGAACATTCCCTAAATACATTACTGAATTTTTTTTCAGAAGGAATCTTAGGTTTCTTTTTATCAATCGCATAAAGCTTTTCTTGTTCTTCTACTTCCAGAATATGGTTTAATACTTCTTCAAAAACTAAATCTTCATGGCTTGTACCAAAAAAATAATTTGGAACGAGGAAAATATACCATGGAGATATGTCTCTACTTAGTACGACTGTTCCTTTCGAGATAAATTTATTTTTGACAACCCCTATCTGATAACCTGTGGACTCTAACAAAGGCACAAGAAAAAGACTGAAGATAAAAGAGCCATAATTTAAACTTTCATCGTCAGAACTTCGTTCAATAGTAATATCGATTCTATCTTCCAAATTATTTTCACACTGGAGAGTGGCTCTATTGACTCCGTTTTCTACATCAACACTTACCTTGCCATTCTTACTCTCTATATACCGCACATTGAATTTACCACCCCAACAAATACTTTTTTTGAGTTGGTCTACTTTATAAGTATGATCTGCGCGAATAGTCATCATCTCACAATTCAAAAAGAAGATAAAAAATAAACTTAAAACAAAGTTATTTTTCATATATCTTTTCCCGATTTTCAAATCTCAAAATAGCATTTTTCATATTTTCATAATAGATATTATTTGCATTTTCATAATTAGCAGAAAAATTCCATCTAAATAAACTATATAACGGACTACCGACTTTTAAAATTTTTCGATGAACAACTAATGATCTAAACTGATACAAATTTTCAAATTTAATATCCAATTCAGTATCGATGCCGAATGGTAGAATAAAAAATGTTCCAGTAAAAAACGGTAACGATGTAAATGCACGTGCCATCTGAGAATTCTGATTTGTTTTATCTTCGAATGCAATAGTCACTATTACAGTTTTTTCACTTTTATTATTTGTGCACTCGTCGAGTGCTTCAAAAATTCCATCATTATAAAGGCTAAACCTACCATCTCTACTGATTCTAAAATCTGAATTATCAGAAAGAACATAATTAAAACCCCCGCACTTTTCTTGTTTTAGTTTTCTTTTCGTTTCTGCTCGATCTGGCAACATCACCATCCCTGCACAGTGAATGGTGATGATTGTGATTAGTAATGGTAAATATTTTATCATAATTAGTGCTGAGTAATCCCATTCCTTATTGATGGTATTTTAATCTCTCAAATGCTTTTGGGATTTTTTGTTTCATAGTTTCCAGGGGAAGGAATATGAGAGAAATTTACATCTACACCAAACATTGTCAATAGGGAAATGGGTTAGATAACGCGAGTTTAACTGCGACTACAAAAACCAACACAATAACAACCATCATCAGATTATTTCCCAAATAATTTACCTTTAATTTAAAAATTTGTCCTAGCGAATTCTATGATACATTCGACTTTTCTTATGCATAGTATCCATGATATGGATTTCAAGACGAAACATCTCCCTCTGTAGTGATATTCATGGTATTCATATTCAAAAACACTAAAATAAAAAATAAATTGCCTAATCGAGCATAGTTTCCAATTTGCATTCAAAGTTTTTTAAAAATTAAGATGCAAGAGATAAAAATCAACACTACGACAGATGTAAAAAAAGATTCTATCATTACTGGATTCGAACGGATCCTATTTGAAAAAGATAGTCACGGGAATATTTGGATCGGTGCTTGGAACAAAAGCCCTATTCTATATAAAAACGATGGGAACCAGATCACACGTTATGAATTTCCAGTGGGATTTTATCTAGCAAGCGATAACCCTTTTGACTCCAATCAAGATTCTGTGTACTTTGGATCCTCAAAATCCGTGATCTGCTATAAGGATGAATCCTTTTATACATTGCCTTCTCCAGAACTTTCCAACTCCTCTCCCTATCAAATTTTAAACATCGGTCTTTCTGTTTATGTAATCTTTGCCAGCACAAGTGCAAGAAAACATATCCACAGATGGAATGGGAAACACTGGGAAATATTAAACTGTAATTTGGAGTTTGAAAACCTAAGGAATTTAAAACAAGTAAGCAGTAACCGAATTTTAGTGACGGAAAACAATACAGAAATCGCTTATATCCTGGATTTGGATGGTAAATTTGTTTCCGAATTTGCAACTAGCGGTGCGCCGATGAATGTGAAAGTAAATTCAAAGAAGATTTTTTTATTTTCCGATTCCAAACTAGAAGTTAGAAGCAAAGACGGTGAACTCATTCATGTTTTAGATTTATATGATGAAACCATGAAGTCCTATTTTGGGTCTTATCTTGAGTTTATTGATATCTCTATTGTGGATGAGTCAAACCTACTCCTTTTGTTAAAAGAAAGAAATAAAAAACCTACAAAAAAACACTTTTTGAACTTTAATTTAGATACATTAACTTTAACCCCTCATCCTCTTTACGACCAACTCACTGGAGATATGAATCTATTACGTTTTGAAAAAGACAACCTCGGAAACTATTGGTTTAAAGTTTACGGAAACCATTACTCAGAATCATTTTTTACATTAAATACGGAACTGGCGCTATGAAACAAACCACTAAACTTAATCTTACAAAAGAAGATTTTTATTTTGGCAATTTAAAAGAAATCATTATAGATCGTATGTTAGTATTTCAATCTTTAAAGGATACTTTCCGAAAGACAGCAGATACAAACAAAAACAAGTTTGATCAGAGTTTTTTAAAAGAATTCGAAGCCATGTATGGATTTAAACCCGGTAAAGAAATATTAGAATGGGAAAACCTAAAAAAAGCATATAGATCCATTATGTTTGAGGTTGCCGATGTTTGGAATATGATCGATCATCATTCTGCTGAAGAAAAGGAAATGGAGGAAGATGAGGACGGCGGTTTTGATTATGCTATTTCTTCTACAGAAAAACTCGTAAAATCACAAGATCCTGAAGAAATCCTTTCTTGGTTAGTGGGAACATACAGTGGCCTAATGTTTTTATTCAATGGTTCCTATATCTTTGCCTCTGATGGAGGTGGTGACACATGTTGGATCAATTTACTTCCCAACGAAAATGGTTCTATCGAAGTCAATCATTACAATCATGAGATTGGAGAATTAGAAAACCTTCCTTATTTTTCCATATCACATTTCATTGCAGATAATTGGAACAACGATACCAATGAAAGTTATGAGGAGGAAGATGAGGAAGAATTCGAAGAGGAAAATCCAGATAAAAAAGAAAAGGAACCCATACTCACCTCTCAAATCAAAGAAACAATCATCAAAGCTTTTGAAAAAGAAGCGACAAAGCTCTATGAAAACAAACCGATCTATCATAATTCTTTGGATATGTTCGAAAGGTCCGCTTGGTTACTCGGACATAGTTTTGGTGACCCCGCTTATGCCTTTACTGAAAAGTTAGCCGATGCTCCTTCTTTTACTCTTTGGGAAGAAGAGAAAGTAGACATCAAAAAACATCCTAACTTAGCAGCGTATTGGATCCTCCATCACTTCTATTTAAAAAATGATGATGCTTGCCGGGAAACCATCAAACTTGCTAGTAAATCCAAAGGGAAAATAATACCAACAATCAGTGCCCATGTGCTTGGTTATTTGGATGGGAAGTCTAAATCATTATTCAATCTTCCGTCAGAGAAAGTAGAAAAGATTCGAACCCAAACATTCAGCAATGCTGACCCCAAACAAATTGAACCTAAGAATTTAAAATTATACAATGATAGCCTCGGTTTATCCAATCTAAATACCATTTCGAAAAAGGAACTGGAGACAAGACTGGGAAAAGAAAAGGATCTTTTTCAATTGATGGAAGAGTATCCAGATGATGTTACGGCTCATGATACAATTTTGAAAGAAATAGCCAAAAAAGATAAAACTCTAAAGAATCTGGTGGAAGATTATTTTCGGGAGCGCACCGATAGTGCTTACAATACTTGGCCATACAATCCTGAAAAGTTAGACAAACGACTTTCCGTTGCGATCAATGCAGCTTTTCGACAAGGGCTTAAGTATGATTCAGAAAATAAAAAAGCCTATTGTGGTATCACCAAAACGATAGGTATGTTAGATGATGATCGCGCGATGGTATCTCTCAGGGAAGCAGTTCATAAACTCAAACAAGATGACCCCAGGATGGAATATGTGGTGGAAGCATTAATCAATAGCGACCATAAAGAATCCAGATCCATTTTAGCCGATGCCGCTTGGCGAACATTTGAGACTCTCGACAGTATCAAAGAGACTAAAGAAAAAGTGCAAAAAGAAGGGCCTACCTTGAACAATATGTTCACTGTGTACACTCACTTGAATGAAGCCTTACAAGAAAGAATATTAACCTTAGATGAAGTATCAGTAAAACTCATTCAAAAACTTTTGAGTTATAAAGACCACTTTGGATATTTTGGAATCAGTGTAGGAAATGCCTTTGCTGTCTGTGCTCATCTTGATTTAAAAGAACATATAGAGACGATAGCAAACTATGTGAGGAAAAGTTTTCAATTCAAAGGAAGAGATAATGGAGCTTATCTGGAGCTAAGTTCCATTATCAATTTATCGGAAGCCTCACTTGCATGGGCTAAAATGGAACCAGAAAAAGCTAAATTAGAGTTATATGAGTTCTTTTCAAAAATAGATAACTCTGCTTATCCGGGAATTGCCATTGATTTGAAGGCCTGTTATGTAGCTGGGTTATTACGATTAGAACCAGACAATTTTGAATACACAAAATTTGCGGAACGAGTTTTGGGAAATCGCGGAGACCAAGTTCGAGTGTATGGAATTATCCGTTGTATTAGAAAACAAGAATTACAAAAATTTAAAGACTATCTTTGGTATCCTATCTATGCAGACCCAGATCCTATGGTGGATTATTCTTGGAGTTATATCGAAGTAGAGGCAAGGAGAGCATGGTTCACTCTGACAAAAGAAGAGGCTCCTGCTTATGATTCTTCGGATAAGTATGCGAATTCACTTTCTAAAAACAAATCATTGTTACCTGAGGCCATCCTCCATCCAGAAAAGTATAGCATCCAACATGTATTCGAAAGAATTCGCGAAACCAAATACAAACATGAAGATGTAGTGCGCTACGGCGGGCCTTGGCTTGTAGATTCCTTGCGTTATTCCTTGGATGAATACAAATATTCAGGATCGTATGACCGCTGGGAAGCCATCAAAGCTTTGTTCTTTCAAGGACGAGAGGTGTATCCATACTTTTTGGAAATTTTCCAATTACCTTATGCAGCCCCTTCCTGGAAAGCCTACCTACTGCAATTTATGCGAGTGATGGAACCGGAATCTCTCAAATGGAAGAAGGTTCTTACAATGGAGGCAAGTGAAATTATATCCCTACTACAAAATCCAACTCCCGATTGGTATGTATGGACTGATTTACTCGCAGCCCAAATGTTTTTATTAGAAGGAGATTCTTCTTTTGATCTAATCTCCCAAGTGATCGAGAGAAGGCTGGCGATCACAAACCATGAGTCTTATGATTCCAGTATTTATGAAGAGGCATTGGGATTAAGGTTACCACTCCTTTGGAGATGGTTCGGTAAAAAAGGGGATGATAGCATCCAGTCCCATTGGAAAAAAGCCGAAAAAGATTCAGAAACTCATACAATGCTCGATATGGCAGCCAGACGAAAGTTAGATGATAAACTCCCCGATATGCCGGAAATCAAAGAACCGGGGATCTTACTCACCTTCTATCCCGAACAAAGAGAATACGGGTGGCATACCTGGATCCATTTGACTCCGGAAACCATTCGATTCGGAACCAATGAATTTCATCTCCACTCTGTATTACCAGATTCAAAAACAGAATCAAGTATTACGGATTCCAAAAAACATTTAGAAACTGTATGGAAAATAGCACATATTTTAGGTTATACGGTGTCTAAGAAAAAACCAAAAGGGAAAAAGTAACGATCTCCCGACTTAGCCATTTCTGTTAACCTTTGTTTTATCAGTAGGGGTTCGCAAGAGATGGTTAGGCAGGTTGCCCCTTCCCCACAGACTTTGCATAATCACTAGGAGACATTTTTTTTAAAGACTTAAAGGCTAAGTTAAAGTTCGCTTTCGAATTAAAACCGACTTGGTAGGCGAGTGATAATAAATTTGCCTTGGGCTCTTTTTCAATCAACAGGCAAACTTCAGAGATACGAAACTCATTTACTAAACGGTTGAAGTTCATACCCAAGTAGGCATTGATGTATTCGCTGAGTTGGTAATCTTTGATTCCCAGTCTTTCGGAAAGGGATGCCAAACTCAAATCCTCTTCCCGATAGATACACTCCACTTTAAAAAAATAATCGAGTTCCTTTTGTAACTTTTCTAAATCCAAGTTGAGGATCCGAGAAGTACGATAGGCTTGACGAAGCCCTGGCAATATATCTTTGAATAATTCATGATTGATTTCTGTTCCAATGAAGGCAACCACTGCCATGAGGGTAGCAAGTCCTGCAGTAAAATAAATTCCTGAATGCCAACGTAGGATGGTACTAAGCATAATAAAACTCGCAAATACGATATTTCCTTTTAGGATCATTCCGAGTACTTGCACTCCCAGTTTTGCTTCTTTGTTGGGATTGTTATAAAGAATATTTCTATATTGATAGATCATCCATAGAAAAGCACTGACCCAGTAAACACATCCAATGGCGGAGATCATTTCTGGAATAGAAATAGGGGCTCCCGCAAAACTTTGATTCATGGATTGGGAAAGAACATCGGGAACTGTCCATTGTAATAACAAAAGGAGTAAAACTACACCAAAAGTTGGATACAAACGATGGAGGTTGCCTAAAGGAACTCGTTCTAAGCTTAAGAATTGTTCAATTGTGTACTGCATACTCCCGGGGATCAGATAAATCACAGGCACATAACCATGATTCCAAAGAGAAGTTTCAAATTCAAGACCAGCATACAGGCGATAGGCGTAGATTACCAAGGCTCCACCGGAAAAGGCGGCAATCATAGCAAAGGGAAATCCTTTGGAACCTTTCTCTTTAACAAGGATTCCAATGCCCAAAACGAAATGATACCAAGCCCCGAATTGGAGCCAAGAACCGATGAATTCGTACATGATCCAAAAATCAGCCGGAATGCACGCATTCGTCAACCTTTTGGAGGTCCGCCGTACGAAGAATTAGTACAAAATGATGATATTAGACCTAAAAAATCGTCCAAAATCGCCATCTTAGACGCCAATTGAACGTATTCGTGGTAAATTTAAGGCAATTCAGAGGCGAATTATGAAAAAGCAAAAAATATATAGTCTGCTCTTGCCACTAGGGGTCTTCCTCCTCGTAGCTTGCGGACAAAATGTAAACCAAAACTCGAACAATAGTGCTGCCGTACTCGGTGTGTTAAACGGAACAAGTTCCGAGACATCCGCAACCCCGGAAGCTCTAGCGCAAAGTAACGCTGCCCTTTCCCGGGATATCCAATCTGCGTTTGCAAAAGAAAACGACGGAAGTTTCACCTTCAACGACAACATCTCGTTTCTCGCTGAGGATGGGGTAAAGATTACAGGAAACCTTTTCATTCCGAAATCAGGAACAGGTCCCTTCCCTGCTGTGATCTTTGTCAACAGCTGGGCTCTTAACGAATACGAATACATAGTACCTGCAGCGAAACTCGCAAAAAAAGGTTATGTTGTATTCAGTTACAACACAAGAGGATTTGGAACCTCTGGGGGACTCATCAACGTAGCAGGTCCGAAAGATATGTCGGATATTTCCAAAGGAATCGACTTTCTACTTGCGAACGCTCCTGTCAATCCAGCAAACATTGGTATTGCGGGAATTTCTTATGGTGCAGGAATTTCTCTTCTGGGCTTAAGCAAAGAACCTAGAATTAAAACAGCAGTCGCTATGAGTGGATGGGGAAGTTTACCAGATTCCCTATATGGAAACCAGACTCCAAGACTCGTTTGGGGACTTCTTCTTGTCACTGCTGGATATATTACAGGAAGAATGGATCCTGTCATTGCAGAAAACTTTCAAAAACTTTTGGATACAAGAGATGTTGCCACAGTACTCGCTTGGGCTAGCGAACGTTCACCAAACAGTGTTGTGTCGGCGCTCAATGCTTCTGGAAAACCAGTTTATATTTCCAATAACTCACAAGACAATCTTTTTCAACCAAACCAAATCCTTCCTTATTTTGAACAACTCACAGTTCCAAAAAAATTAGATTTGAACAATGGAATTCATGCGACTGCGGAAGTCGGTGGAATTCTTGGAATCAATAACTATGTTTGGACGAATGCTTATGACTGGTTTGACTATTGGTTGAAAGGAGTTCAAAACGGAATCATGTTGAAACCAAAAGTTTCCATCCAAAAAAGATTCTCTGACTCCCGAGTGACCTTCTCCGCTTGGCCCAATCCAAACAAAGTGGAACGCACTTATCATTTAAGACCAATGGGACTCTTAAGCCCAGGGAAAATCACACCAACAGCAAATACAACGAACGGAACTGATACCATTCTTTCTGGGGGAACCAGTGCCTCTACAGGTGTTCCTCTCCTTTCGGAAATCTTGGATGGTGCCGTCTCTGTTCCTGTGACAACCAATGTCAATTTGATTGATCGAACCAATGCTATGGTTTATATCTCAGACAAACTCACTAGTGTTTTAAAGTTAAGAGGTAGAACTTATTACAAAGGTAAAATCAATAGTTCAGACAATGCCCCTCACGTAGTGGTGTATTTGTATGAAGTGGATGTTTGGGGAACAGGAAAACTGATCTCTCACGGAACTGCGACGCTTTTCGGTGTGAAAGGAAAAGATACAGACCTAAGTGTTGATCTACAGGCAGTGGCACATGACTTCCCAGTGGGAAGCCGACTGGCTCTAGCCATCGACAATATTGATCCAATGTATGCAGTTCCCAAACCAATCTCTCTATATACAACTGCGTTCAAACATACAACATCCACAGCTTCCACTCTTCGTTTTGAAAGTGAATGATACAATCAAAATAATGGGTGTGAGTGATTAATGAATTGAATCAACTTTCACCTTTAAACAGTTAGCTTATCGATCGGGAGAGGACACCTCTCCCCTTTTTTTATCCAACCAGCAAATTGATGCGCCCCGGATAGTAGCGGAAATCCTTTCGCAGATGCGAAAGATTGGAGCGGATAGCCGGAAATGGCGCCCCCACTCACTTATTTTTCCATAAGTCTGTTCAGATTAGAATGGACTTGGTTCCTTCCAAGGTTAGAGTTTGTACGATTCATCAATAAAGGGAAACTCGTTGCCGATACATTACTACGCTGGCCTTCATTTGGGTGAGATCACCACCGAACTCGGAAAACAAATTACCGAAGACCAAAAACAAAATCCCCTCAAACGACCGCTTGTTGTGGTTCCCAATCAAAATCTAATCCCATGGTTACGATTGAACTTACCTAAGTTTGATGTATCTCATCTTTCTTTAAACATTGAATTTACGTTTCTAGAGAAGGCAATTTTAAAAATCATATTCCAGTCTTTGAATATACAAGCATACGAAGAACAGGCAGCTCTTTACCAATACGAAACTTTAAAACGAGATTGTTTTGCCCTAGTCTATCAAAAACAAAAAACATTACTGAAAAATTTTCCTGAAATTCAAATGTATTTGGAAGAGATCCCCAAGTTGTATTATCTTTCCGATGTACTGACAAGGTATTTTAAAGATTATGAATTGAACCGAGAAGAATGGATTAAGGATTGGCTGGGACAGGAATCCAAAACAATTCCCAGTGATCTTAAAAAAGATCCTTATTGGGAATTAGAAAAACAAATTTATACGGAAATTTACAAAGACAAATCAAAACCGAAGAATCTATTTCGTTATTTGGAAGAAGGGAAAAGTTTGCCTCTGAACGGCAACTTACACTTGTTTTGTTTGTCGAATCTTTCGGGAACTTATATTGATTTTTTAAAAGAAACAGCATTGGGTAAAGATTCCCAACTTTCCGTTCATATCTACCAGTTTCACAATGGAAAAACCATTGGTAAAAATTCAGAGAAAACAAAAAACTATTTATCTAAATTTTCCAAACCCCAATCGTATTTGGCAAAAGAATTTGCTAAGGACAGCTACAATAAACAGAAATCAAAATTTATGAGCGGGGGAATGCTTTCCAAGTTAAAGGCTTTTTTACTAGAAGAGTCTTTGAAAGTAGAAAACTATTTAGAAGACCAAACGGTCAGAGTCTGGAACGCACCCTCTGTTTACCGGGAAGTAGAATCCATTGCGCACGACATACTTCATAAAATTAGTTTGAGTAAGGGGAAACTCAATTTGCTTGATTTTGCCATTTTAGTTCCGAACATGAACGAATACAGATCTGCCGTCGAATGGGTGTTTGATGGCGGAATTTATGCGACACAAAAAAAAGAAAACCTGCCGAAGTTACTAAAAATTCCGTATTCCATTACTGATTTAGTGGCCAAAGATACATCCCAATTGTATTTAGCGTTATCTACTTTGTTTCGTTGTATCAAAAATGATCGATTTGAAAAAGAAGATATCCATTCCTTGTTTAAAAATCCGCTACTAACTGGCGGTAATGAAACAAACGATGAAGAAACTCCCCTGAAGGTTTTGGACTTAATTGATTCTTTGGGTTCTATCTACGAAGAAGAAAAAGAATTCAATCCTTATACCATTTCTTTTGGGTTGAAGCGTGCGGTTCTGTCTATGGTTTCGGATGAAGAGACGGCTTGGGAAGAAGCGGAAGTTGTCACAAAACCAATTTCTTCGGACAAAACCATCATTCAATTTGTGGAAATTTGGAACCGAATCAAACAAGTCCAAAGGGAACTAAAAGAAAAAATTCTACAAACACCAAAAGAAGAACGTTATAAAAACTTTGAAAGTTTGTTTCAAAAATTATTTTCCTTTGAAGGCGAATGGGAAAAAGAACTCACCTACTTCAACCAATGGTTAAAGTCCATACAATCTTGGTGTCAGAGTGATTGGAACCAAACCAAAGACTTTTTAGAAATGATCTCACTTCTCACAGAAGAAGTTTTTTCTGACATACCGATGCAGCGTGGAAACTACTTAACGGAAGGAGTGACGGTTTCTCTTTTGCAACCGATGCGACCCATTCCTTTTTTGCATGTATACATTGCAGGGCTCGGAGAAGGAAAATTCCCTGGTTCTGTGGACCGGTCTAGATTCAATTTACGAAGATACGATTCCAAACCTTGGGATCTCAATCGAAGAGAAATCCAAGAATCTCTTTTTTGGGAATCCATTCTTTCTGCAGAAGAAAGTATTACCTTCTCTTATGTGGGAAAAAACACATTAGAGGATAAAGAATTCGAACCTTGTTCCACATTATTTGAAGTGATGACGTCGATGGAAATCAAACAAGCCGTGGAATTACCACTAACATCGTATAGTCGATTCTATGATGAAACCCAATTCCCATCTTTTGATTATGTTCGGAACTTTAAAAATTTCAACGACAAAGAAGGAAATCTTCCCACTCCCCATTTTACCGATCCGAATTCACTCATTACATCAGAGATCACCAAACAAAAAACAAATGAAATCACGGTGAAACAGCTTGCGATTGGCCTCAAAAACCCCCTCCTTGGACCTTTGTTAGAAAACCTGGGTCAGATTTGGGAGGAAGAAGAGGAAGAGGCAGAAGAACCCTTTCGTTTGAACAATTTAGAAATTTATACAATCAAAACCATTTTCGTTCCCATTTTTGCTGAGTCTCTGGTCAGTGAGAAGGATTGGACTTGGGATCGGGAGTCCATCCAGAATCACCTAACGGAGTACACGCGAAAAGCAGAACAAAGTGCAGAGTTCCCCTACGGCGCCTTCCATATTGTTTCTTCTGAAGTTCTACTCAACGAATTAGAAACCATTTCCGAAAGATTTCGTGTACTCAAAGATTCAGTGTTTAATGAAACGAACCATTTGTCCTATTTTAAGGCTGTTTCCATTGGGGATACAGGACTTAGAGACTGTAAAAAAATAAATCCATACCAAGTTTCAAACCTTCATACCATCATTGGGGAATGGGAAAATTTAATTGAAAAGGACGGGATTTACTACTGGGTCCATTCCGGTAGTTTGTATGAAAAACCAAAATATCCGAACGAATATTTAAAAGATTATTTGGGTAAGATGGCTTATATTTTGATTAGCGCCTGTTTGTTTCGGGTGAGCGGAAACAAATTAGTCATCATTCCCGCCAATGCGAAGGATTTTAAAAACGATGCCCTTCTTGATTTTTCAAATCTTTCGGAAATGGATTGCCAGTCATATTTGAATTCGATTTACCAATTGGTGACGGAAGAAAATCCGAAGTACATTCCCAATGCCGGCTTGAATCTTTTCTTTTCCAAACATTCTTTCGAAGAGTTGGAAGGAAACCCAGACACCATTGATTCTTTATGGAAAGATTTTTTATCAGAAGAATCTGATACCATCTTACATTTTGAAAACCAAATTATGAAACTTTCTCCGTATACCAAAGTTTTATTGGAAGAGTTTTCTCTCCGGTCTGTTTGGGAGATATTTTTACCTCTCCTAAAAAAAGGATTTCGATAGATGGATCATCCCCTATTCCACAAACCTAAGTTTATCGAAGCCTCGGCAGGTACGGGGAAAACTTATCTCATCATGGAAATGTTAGGTGAGATCATGAAACATGATGTGGAAAACAATGTATTAGAAAATCGAATTCTGAATACTTTGATTCTCACCTTTACAGAAAAAGCGGCAGGAGAATTAAAAGGAAGGCTCAAAGCAAAAATTTTGAAACTTTCGGAGGATGGAAAAAATCCTGGTTTCTATCGGTACTTGCGCGACTTAGACCAAGTCACCATTTCCACCATCCATGGGTTTTGTAATATGGTTTTGAAAGAATACCCAATCGAAACACAAAACAATCCCAATGTCCGGCTTACCAATGCAGAAGAAATCATCAAAAAAAGTTTTTATCTTTTAAAACGAAATCATTGGGGAGGAAAAGATTTTAAGGATTTAGCAAAGAACCTACTCGAATCTAAAGCTTTAGAAAAAGAATCTTCCATTACCTTTGCCGTATCCAAACTTCTCTCTCATACAAAAAAATATTATTTTCCCAAGGTTTTGACTTTGGAAGAAATCCTTTCTTCCCCAAATCTAGAAAAAATTCTTTCAAGTTTGTCCTCAGTCATCCAGACACTACAAGGAGCTGTGGGCCAATCCATCGTAGAGCAAGCAGACAAAAGAACCATCCCGAAATGGATGGAAAACTGGCTCTCCATGAGTACTTTCCTGGAAGCCCTTCGTACGAAAGATTTAGAATCGATAAAGGGCGAATTACAAAGAATTGGTGGCCTGCAAAGAAAAGCGGATAATGAATCATACCAAGGGTTCGCTTATTTATTGTTAATCGGAAAAACGATTACTAAAAATCTAAACCAAGATGCCATCCAAGTACAATCTTTGATTGCAGAACTGGTTTCTTTACTCCAAGAGAGCTTTCCCTTAGATAAAATCGATTTGAATGGAGAATGGTTTTTACAAGAAACAGCCCTTCAGCTGGTAGAAGATACAAAATTACAATTGAATACGGGAGATGCCCTCACCTACGACCAAATGATTCTCAAAGTTCATGAATCCGTGGTCACGGTGCCCAATCCATCCCTTGTCCAATCCCTAAAGGAACGTTACCAGGTTTGTATTTTGGATGAGTTCCAAGATACAGACCAAAACCAATACCAAATCTTTCGTTCTCTCTTTGTGGATCCCAAAGACAATAGTCGTATGTTATTTTGTATTGGAGATCCGAAACAAAGTATTTATGGATTCAGAGGAGCTGATATTGGAATTTATTTAGAGGCAGCAAGTGATTTTACAGGCTCCAAAGCTAGTTTATCAACAAACTATCGTTCTACGAAAGAAATCATCGAGGGACTAAACCTCCTCTTTCATAATGATAAAAGAGATTTGGGAGAAACTAATTTTTTTCCTATTGAAGAGCCGGGTTCAGAAAAAGCAAACTACCAATACCATCCTGTTGCCTACCCCAATGTTTCGGAAATCAAATATAGTTACACCCAACCTGAGGAATATGGAATCCATATCATCCAATACCCAGAGAACTTTCAAAATGTCAGTCGGGCTCGGATTGTTTGGGCGGAATCCATAAAAAATGAAATCCTTTCTTTCCAACAAAAAAAACAAACTCTTTCTTATTCCAAAAACGGAGACCCAAATCCAAAAAAGGTAAACTTAAGAGACATTGCCGTGTTATGCGGAAGCAAAAAAGAAACAGAACTTATCGAAAAAGTTTTATCGAAATCAGGAATCCCCTGTTCCATCTACAAACAGAGAGGAATTTTTAAGTCCAGGGAAGCCGAACAAATTGAAAACTTACTCGAATGTTTGGCAGAATCCAATAGTTCTAGGTCTTACAAACGGATTCTTTTTTCCGAACTTTTCGGTGTCCACCCAGAAGATTTATCCAGATACAACGAACATTCCATTGATTCTTATGAGAAGTCTTTAATGGATGTATGGTTAAAACTGATTCGAGACAATCGTTATGCGACTTTCTTTCGTTCTGTTATGGACGAAACAAAAGTATTTTGGAACCGCGACCTTAAAAACTTGGAATGGGAAAGAAAACGCACCAATTACAGACAAATCTTTCAAAGGTTACTAGAATTTCAAATTCGAACCAATGCAAATCTCACAGAGTTACTAACCGAACTTCGCGAACTGAAACAAAAAAAATCCTCTCCTGAGGAAGAACCTCTCTTTGATCGCGAAACAGAAGATGATGCGGTGCAGATCCTAACCATCCATGCATCCAAGGGTTTGGAATGGCCTATTGTATTCTTATATTATTTTGGAACGAGACCCCCAAGCCTCAATGACTATGAATACCCAACACTTGCAGAAGAGAACCACAAAACAGAAAGAAGGTGGATTCTTAGCCTTTGGGATTCTAAAAATGGAAAAGGAAACGAATTTAAACATTTTCTAAATGAACAAAAACGTATGTTATATGTGGCCCTAACAAGGCCCAACCTAAGACTGTATTTACCAAAAATATCATGGGGAAAAGATTCCATCCAAAAGTCTGGATACGGAAACATTCTATATTCTGAACTAGAACGAATCCAAAATTTGACAGAAACCCAGTCCATTAACGAAAAAACTTTTTTATTTAGAAACGAAATGAGGATCGAAGTGTCAGAAACCGCTGTGGCTTCCCCCACTACCGAATCGGCAAAAAAAACAAACACAGATCCCATCGTCCTTCCCACAGAAATCAAAGCGGGTAGGATTTTATTACAACATAGTTATACCAGTTTACAAACTTCTCAAAGTCTATTGGCAAAACTAAATGAAGAAATACAAAAAGAAATTGAAGAACCTTTGGAAGCTGAATTCACTAAAATCAAATCAGACCTTCCTTCTAGTTCTAAAGTAGGAAATTTCCTACACCGAATTTTAGAGTTATCCGAGTTTTCCATCTTTGAACTTCCAGTAGATTCCATTCTAAACCATCCTTCTTGGAAATGGGCCTATGCCGAATCCATTCGACAGTATCCGATCCAACTTCCACTCAGTTCAGAAGAACCATTAGAATCAATTGTGGTCAAACTTTTGAAACGAGCCATGACAGCAGAGATCACACTTGCTGACGGCGAAAATTTTTCTTTGAGTGGATTGAAACCAGAAGAGAAGTCTTCTGAATTAAAATTCCATTTATATGTGCAGAAGATGTTGGAGGCCTCGGGGGTTCCACTGACGCAAGGATTCGAAAACTATCTCAAAGGAGCGATTGATTTAGTTTTTTGCAAAAATGGAAAGTATTACATTGCCGATTACAAATCCAATCTTTTACCAAACGGGAATTATGATACAAATGCCGTGACCTCTGCGGTGATTGAGAAAGGATATATGATTCAAAAATCAGTCTATGCTTTGATTCTTTATGATTATCTTTCTTCTTTGTACGGAAATGAATTGGCCTTGGAACGATTTGGAGGCGTGTATTATCTTTTCCTTCGGGGTATGGGACTTACCAAAAATTCAGGTATCTATTCCGATCTTAAATCATCCGCAATGGAATGGAACCAAGAGACATTCAGAGAAATTCGGAAAGAAATTTTATCTTATATCCAAGAAGCCGCATCCAGTTTGGAGAAATTATATTTATGAAACAAACCGAATCATCTTATTTGGAACTAGCAAAAGAAATTTTAACCTACTTTCCAAAAATGCAAGGAACACAAGCAGACTTGGTGGCAAAACTCATTGAAGCCAACCAAAATGGAGATCTCTACCTCTCTTTAACAGATCTATCATCCAGTAGCGATTTTCCAAACCAATTCCCTTTTCATATAGAAGCGGTAGATGGAGAGAATAGACTTTTTTTTCAAAAAACATACAAAGAAAAAATTCATTTTGAATCCAAAGTCAAAAGTTTCATAACAAACCGCAAAGAAGAAACTCCCGACAAACAGGACTCTACAAAAATAGAGTCTGTCATCTCTACGCTCGAGTCTCAATTTGGGAACAAACTCTCTTCCGAACAAAAACAAGCAGTCATAGAATCCATCACCTCTTCCTTCCGAATCATTGCCGGGGGACCGGGTACCGGAAAAACTACCGTGGCTTCTTTCATCTTAAAGGTGTTAGATGCCTTGCAGAAACTACCGACACCGAACCATATTGCGCTTGTGGCACCGACAGGAAGAGCCGCACAAAGACTCACAGAATCCATCCAAAAAAATCTAAACCACTTCGCAGATACCAAAGAACTCGCCTCTTCCTTACGAGGACAAACCATCCACAACCTACTAAGGATTTTTCCGGATGCACCCAAACCGTATTATGGAGAAAAAAGATACTTACCGTTTGACCTCATCATCATGGATGAAACCTCTATGGTGGATCTAACTCTAATGAATCTTTTTTTAGATTCCATTGGCGAAAAAACACACCTAATTTTGTTAGGTGATCCGAACCAACTTCCTTCTGTAGGACAAGGAGAGGTTCTAAGAGACCTACTCACGGAATTCAAAAAAAGAGGCACGTTTGTCTCCGAACTAAAAACCAATCATAGATCCAAATCATCTTCGAAGTTTAGTGTATTTGCCGAACTGGTAAAAGATTCTTTTGATTCACCCGATCTCCACCCAACATTTTCTGATCCCAAAATCACGGAATCACTCAAAAGAGATGAGGAGGAGGATTTCATTTGGTTACAAAAAGAACCATCCAAACCTTCTGACACCAGTCCCTTTAAAGATTGGAAAGGAGATGATCTAATTCAGTTTTTATGGAAGGATTTCTTTTTACCAACAGCGATTAAAGCCACAAACCTAGACTGGAAAGGAGATGATCTAACTGAAGGAAAACACAAAACCCATTTAGAAGAAATGATTTCCGAATATCGATGTTTGACTATTTTAAGAAATGGATATTACGGAATCGAATCCATACAAAGCCGGATTCTGGAACTTGCCAAAAAACAACTGACTTCTTCGAATACCAATCCGCATCACATTGAATACCGACACTTGGCAAAATCTTTTTACTTCCAAGGAATGCCCATCATCATCAAAAGAAACGACCAAATTAGAAAACTCTTTAATGGTGACATTGGCCTCGTCATCAAAATTGATTCCGAACTACGAGCCGTTTTTCCTATCGAAAATCGTTTGTATTCTTTTGCTTTGGACACTTTACCAGAACATGAACCAGCTTTTTTTCTCACCATCCATAAAAGCCAAGGCTCCGAATACAACACCATCTTACTCTATCTGCCACCGATCCCTAGCTTTGATTCGGAAAACACAAAAGAAATCCCCCTACTCAATCGAAGGATCCTCTACACAGCGGTGACAAGAGCGAAAAAGAAAGTCATTCTTATGGGAGATTATCATACTTGGAAGTTGGGGTTAGAGACATTTAGAAAACGAAACACAGGATTTCAATTATCTTAAACCTTTCAGAAGTTCCAAAACAGTTTTCAAATTTCCCAAAACCAAACTACCCCCAGACTCTAAAATGGAAAATTCCAACATCAGATTGATGCTGTTCCCAAAATCTTCATTCAATAAATATCCATCTTCATCAATCGCATAACCAGAAACATGTGGCTTTGTCGGAATTTTGGAGCGAACAATTTCCGGTAAACTACGTTTGTCATTCAAATAACCAAAAACAGGTTTTCCTTTCGCATAGGCATACCCAATTTCAAAAGCAGTTCCATCATCCACACAAACACCCCGGAAGGGATTGCAGTTGGCAATGACCATGTCGCTTTGATGGATGAGGGAAACATTTTCCTTAAAGATTTGTTTTGCTTTTGCCAATTGGATTTGGTCTGTCACTTCCCCATCAAAGGGGGTCAAAGCACGATATCCAAAAGATGTGCAGAGAACTTTTGCCTCAGAGAGGACTTCCACTGCATTGGGCAAAAAAACTTCCGGGCCCGCTAGATAGATAGTTTGCATACTGAAATTCTATCAGGAGCCGGAAAGAAATTTAAAGGATTTTTTAATTCATCCTGGGTTCTACTGGAGTGGCCTTGACTTCATTAAAAGCAAACTTCCCATCCAATCCAAAATAGAAGAACCTAGGCCTCTGAGGATTGTATTGTAAATCCCATGCATCTAAAGCATTGTCTACCCCGACAAACCATTGAAAGTGTCCAAAAAATCTTTGTGACAATCGTAAGTTAAGATTTGTATGTGGGTTCACCATTCGATATCCATAAGTAGCGCTAGTCGTACAAGCAGAGAGATTGTTTTCTGCACAATAATCAGAAACCCCTGCCGGAAGTGCACTCAGCGCATTCGTTATGTTAGCCTGGGCTTGACCTGCGAATACCGCTTCCAAACCATCAAAGTTCGTTGGAAGGTCTGGATTACACCAAAACGGATTTTTAACACAATAGTAAGGTTGTTTTCCAAAAACCACGGCAAATACAGACAAAGACATCCCACTCGATTTTTCATCTAACCGAATGCTGAAATTCCAACGATGAGGCCCTCTTCCTTCGAGAGGAAGTTTCGTCAGTTCATCTCTTGTATCCGTATAAGTATAACCAACGCTAGTGGATACAATTTCAGTCAATCGAAGGTTGATAGAGGACTCGATCCCTTGGGTTGTTGCCTTTTGGTAATTGGAAGTTTGGTAAACCATTAAACCTGATGAGTCTCTGGCAGGATTGGTTCTAAATCCAATTAGGTTGTCTACATTGTTGTGAAAAAGATTGGAACTATACCAAATTCTTTTTGTGATGTCCCACTCCCAACCAAAGTTATAACTTCGTGAAAGTTCTGGTTTGAGGTTCGAACTTCCGACAACGCGATACCCTACTCCTGGATTCAAAAAATTAAAGTATAAATCTTGAAAACTAGGCGCCCGATACCCAAGCCCATTGGCTGCACGAAATCGGAATTGGTCGGTAACATCATAACGGACCGCTAACTTAGGAAGCCACTCTCCCCCATAAATCGAATCATGATCATAACGAACTCCTGGAACAATTTGTATCCTAGGTTTATCAGACACTCGCCACTCATCTTGCAAATAAAAAGCATTTCTAAAACGATAGGCATTCCCATTGATTGTTTGTCCTTTTGCTATTTCTGGATTAAAATCTTCAAAACAAACATTGGGATAAGTTCTGCGGCAATCAGGAGCAATCCTTGCAGAAGAAATTTGGTCCTGTAAATTCTCTGCACCGACAGAAGTTACATGGTTTTCCGAGAATTTATAATCTACTCTAGAACGAAACTCAGCTACGGCATTGTCCGTCCTTTGTTGTGAATCTAAATCATCTGCCTTTCTTTGGTCCGTTGTATACAAATCTTGAAATCTAGAATAGTTAGCATTTAAATTTACATTCACTTTTTGAGTGGCAAGCCAGTCCACATTGAATGCACCCATAAAGTCATGGGTTTTATTTCTCCTGTCATAAACAGTTCTTGGAGGAGTAGCATCCACTGCTGTCTGGTCTAGGTGTCTATAGTAGAACTGACCTGTTAAAGTTAAGTTATCTGTAGCACGGTATACTGTTTTATTCGAAAGATTCATATCATTAAACGCACTTCCAGAAGTTGATTCTAGAGGTGGTGAATAATTCGGTAGCCTAGTTGCTAGTAGATAAGAATTAACAGCAGATGTATTTGCAGGATAGGGATTGTAACCGGGTGCAAGAGAGGCATACCTTCCATTCCTTGGACCTGGTGTCGCATCTGGTGTTAGGTCATAACCATCCCCCTTATGCCAACCGACAGTAATGAGAGTTGATAATTTATCACTTTTTGCTCCGACGGTTGCATAGTTTCGAAACTCCATATAAGGCCCGTAATACTTTTCACTTCCAGACCCACCGAGTGTTCGAAACTCAGCATACAACGGATCTTGGGCTTCTTTCGTAATGATATTGATCACACCAGCAATGGCATCTGATCCGTAAATGGCAGAAGAAGCTCCCTTAACAATTTCAATTCTTTCGATGTCTTCTGCTTTGAATCGAGTTAAGTCAATCGATCCACTAAAACGTCCCGTGGTTCTTTGTCCATCCACAAGGATGAGGACATTCTGTGCGGATAATCCTTGCAAACGAACTGTCTGACCTCTTTCACCGGCTTGGGCTGGTCTCACTTCAATTCCAGGCACATTCCCTAATGTTTGCGACAAGTCTCTTGCACCCATCGCATCGATGTCTTTTCTTGTTAAAACCTCTGTTGTAATCGTGGAATCTTTTAAGAGGTTCTTCCTTCTTGTTCCAGTCACAGTAATCATATTGGCACGATCAAAATTTGTTTCGTTTGGCTGGACCCCTGATTCACCATGTTTTGTCTGTTTGGTGGCCTCAGGAGTTTCTTCTTTTCCGGCAGAAGACTGGGAATACAAAGCTGAATGAATTAACGCTGAACTCAAATAAATTAAAAAAGAAAGATGGAGAACCTTTTGGGCGAGCAAACCCAAGGTTCTTTCAAAACTAGTTTTCATACATTATCTACTGATGATCCAATCGATTGAAATTATAACTTTTTCCATTGAAACTTTGGAGTCCCTGAAGTTCCTGCGGCGCTATAATAATCCAACATCTGAATTGCGTATTTAGATCCATCACTGCCGGTAATGATATAAACGTCCGTTTTGGCAGTTAAAATTGTATTAGAATAAGTATACCAAGCGCCATATCCGGCTGGCATCGGAGTCAAATCCAGGGGGGCAGCCATTACAGGATTAATACTTTCTGAGGAAGAAGTCACAGGTCCTCCACCAGCAGAGGAGAGCCGAACGTCCACAACTGGCGTACATTCTGCACCAGTAAAAGCGGAAGCGAAATTTGTAGAGCCCGATTTACATGCCCCACCACTCCCAGATCCACTCGTCCCACTATTTGTCTGAATATTATATCTTTTTAAAGCAATATCCCATTGCGAAGTAGATTCCACCTTAACTCCGTTTGACTTCAGACTGACATACACCCAAACACAACTTGAAGTTGCATTGACTGTCGTTGTATAAGTTCCCGTTGTGTTCACGGCATTGGCAGGAAGCGCGGTACAAGGAATACTACCACCTTCCACTCCCCCAGCTAAAAGTAATAATGCAACGGAGGAATCACCATCACCTTCTTTTTTTAGCGAACAATTATTGAAAAATAAAATAATTAATAAAATTGCGAATGAGAAATGTTTTAATGTTTGGAGTTTTGATTTTATAGCCATCTGAATGCCTCTTCTTATATTTATTTGCCAAAGAACCCGGAAGTCCTTTGGCAAATCCTACATTATTAAAATTATAGGATTGGTTTTGTGGATACGTGGACTTTTGTTGCTGTTAATAAAGCTGTGCTTGAAAAACGGAAGTATGCAGGAATAGTATCCGCCGTTGCCAAGACATTGCTTGCATCAGGCCAAGAAGAATACTTAATGATCGCATTATCATTATTAAGCGAACCTCTAACTTTACAATCAGCTCCGTTCACACCAGTTGCCCAGAAATGAACTGAAGGAGCAGCAGTTGTAGAGTTTCCAATGCTAATACAAACATCAGTAGCATTTGCTAAGGACAGAGTTGGGTTAGCACCGGAATCGACCTGACCTCCTTGGTAGTTTCCGTAATCTTTATTCCGAAACCAAGCGTATGGATTGGCACTGGAAACAGATTTACCAACTACAAAAGAATACTGGCCAGTCAAAGTGGGAGCCGTAGCAGTAGGAGCCGTTTTATAACCTAAGAAAAAATAAAAATAGCCATTGTCTCCTAGAGCTTTTAAGTTCTCGATTCGAACAAAATTTCCATTTCCAGCAACCGGCTTACAAAGTGCTGCATAAGTGCCTGATGTATAAGATGCATCGATGGTTTTTTCACAAACGGTATTGGGGTCTTCGAAGTTCGCAGCAAGAGCTAACAATCCAAGGGAAGTATTATTATTATCGCTCGATTCGTCAGGACATGCAATCGAGAGGGAACCCACTACTAGTAGGGTAAGAATCAGAGTCAATTTGCGGAGTTGTTTCATTGGTCATTTTCCTAAAAGAGAATGAGTCTCATTTTTTGTACCTCCGAATTCCGTCAAGTACTTTGAGACTCATTCTCTTTTGTATTGACGTTTCCTCCCTTCTCCTCGAACCTTGGATCATGATTCAACTCAACTCGACCAAAACATTAGGAACCATTTTGGCATCCCTGATGGTTCTATCATCAGCCATAAATGCAGAAACGACCCATCGAATTGTTTCTGTAAACGGTACAGTCACTGAAATTATTTACGCACTCCAACTCGAAAGCCAATTGGTTGCTGTAGATTCCACATCCTATTTCCCAAAACAAGCAACTTCACTTCCGAATGTTGGTTACCAAAGAACACTGACAAGTGAAGGGATTTTAAACGTGAAACCCACACAAGTGATTGGTTTAGAATCCGCAGGTCCACCAGCGACCCTCCAAAACTTAAAAGACGCAGGGATTCCCCTTCTATTGTTTCCAGATGAATACAAACTAGAAACCCCAAGCAATCGAGTGTTAGAGATTGGAAAAATTTTCGGCAAACAAAAAGAAGCAGAAAGTTTAGCAAAATCGATCAAAGAACAAATCCAAAAACTTAAAATCAAAAAAAGTAATCTAAAGGTTCTCTTCATCTATTCACGAAATCCAAGTTCTGTTTTTATTGCTGGGACGGGAACTGCCGCTCATGCCATGATCGAACTCTCCGGTGCAAAAAACGCCGTGAACGAATTTTCTGAATACAAACCGCTGACTAGCGAAGCCTTAGCAAAAACAAATCCCGATATCATTCTGATGCCAGAAAAATCGGCACAAGGATTTGGTGGTGAAAAAGCCATTTGGGAAATCAACGGAATGGAATTCACTCGCGCAGGCAAAGAAAAGAATTTAATTTTAGTTGATGATTTACTTCTACTTGGGTTTGGTCCAAGGCTACCTGTAGTTTTAAAAACACTCAATGATAAGTGGAAGCAGTTGGAATGAAGAAAAAAATTCTTTTTATCACCTTCTGCATAACCTTTACTATTTTTTCTGCATTCGCATCTTCGTTATTCGGAGCGATGAACATTCACTGGGGAGATTTATTCCTCAGTGATAGTATGGAAGCTCGAGTATTTTTTGAGTTACGCGTACCAAGGATTCTTCTCGGACTCATGGTAGGAGGATCTCTTGCTTGGTCTGGTGCTCTGGCTCAAGGATTATTTAGAAATCCTATAGTAGATCCAGGCCTGATTGGAATCACAGCAGGTTGTTCTTTATTTGCTTCCATTGCCATTGTACTCGGTAGTTCCATCCCATTTTTACATTCGATCTGGAGTGTTGTTCTCTTCTCTTTTGTTGGAGGCATTTTATCTTCCTTTATCATTTTCTTTTTTGCAAAATCAAAAGGAAGAACCGATATTTTTGCAATGTTACTCTCCGGAATTGCAGTCAATGCAATTTGTTTTTCAGCGATTGGAATTTTGAGTTACATCGCAAACGAAGCACAACTTAGGAACCTTTCCCTTTGGAATATGGGGAGTTTAGGTGGTGCCTCCTGGAATCTCTTAAAATCATTTTCCTGTTTTTTTGTATTACCACTTCTCGTAAGTCCCTTCATTGCAAAACAATTGAATGTATTTATCCTGGGAGAGAGAGAAGCAACACACTTAGGAATCTCCACTGAAATTTTAAAAACCTCCATCATCCTCTTAATTGGTGTGAGTGTAGGGACTTGTGTTTCAATTGTAGGTAACATTGGATTCGTTGGTTTGGCAGTACCTCATATCGTCAGGCTTGCCATTGGACAGGACTATAGGTATCTACTCATCACAACTTACATTTTAGGTGGGGGACTACTTTGTTTTGCGGATGCGATTTGCCGCGTGATCATTGCTCCTTCCGAAATTCCTGTAGGGATTGCAACAGCACTACTGGGATCGCCTTTCTTTCTTAGTTTGATCAGAAAAAGGATGCACTCTACATGACAATACAAGCTATCGACTTAGACTATTCGATTGGATCCAAACAAATCCTCTCCCAAATAGAGTTAGAAATCAAGCCAGGGGAACTCCATGTATTAATTGGGCGCAATGGTGCTGGTAAATCTTCCCTCTTTCATATGTTATGTGGTGATATAATCCCACAAAAGGGAAATATATATTTGGATGGAATCGAATTACGGAATTACTCCAAAAGCCAGTTGGCCCGGATCAGAGCCGTTCTCACACAAGAGACAAACATCACCTTCCCCATTCATTCGGAAGCCGTGATCGCACTCGGTCGACACCCCCATCCAACAGATGTCTCTAGGGATAAAGAAATTGTTCAAACTTGTTTGAAGATTACTGATTCTATTGAACAAAGAGAACAAAACTATGCCACTCTTTCCGGCGGAGAGAGACAAAAGATCAACTTTGGTAGGATCTTAGCGCAAGCCTGGGAAACACCACCTCGGTATATATTCCTTGATGAACCGGTATCTGCTTTGGATATCCCCAACCAATACAAAACTCTCAATATCTGTAGGCATATGGCAGACCAAGGTTATGCGGTTTTTATGATCTTACACGATTTAAACCTAGCAGCCCAGTATGCAGACAAGGTGACCCTACTCCACAAAGGGAAGATCATTAAGTCTGGGAAACCAAATGATGTACTCACGATCGAAAACTTAGAAACTGCATTTGGAATCAAAACAAGAATTTTAAATGCACCTGAAGGTAATTTTATCATTCCAGAAATCATAGGAGAAACAATATGAATGAAAACTTAAAACAACAATGGGAAAATCTAACAAAAGAAATGCCCAAACTCAGAATCCGTGACGCTGCCAAACATTTAAAAGTAAGTGAAGCGGAACTACTTGCCACAAAAATTGGACCTTCTGTAAAACTTCTTAAACCAGACTGGGCAGGATTTTTACTCGAAACAACAAAACTCGGTTATGTGATGGCGCTCACCCGAAACGAATCTTGTGTTCACGAAAGAAAGGGAGTCTACAAAGATGTATCGGTCAATGGACAAACGGCTCTTGCGGTTGGCGAAGACATAGACCTTCGAATTTTTCTTAAAGATTGGAAATACGGATTTTATGCAGAAGAACCAAGAGAAAACGACGTGATGTGTAGTTTTCAATTCTTTGACTCAAAAGGCGAAGCAGTTCACAAAATCTACCAAACAGAAAAATCGTTAGTCGATGGTTGGGAAAGTATTAAAAACCAATTTGTGGATGAGACACAAACCTTTACCACACCAACAGGGGCAACGCCCCCAAAAACAGAAACCAACGACCCGAAAGACATTCCACAATTTTTAGAAGCATGGGGCAAACTCGAAGATACACATGATTTCTTTTCTTTACTTCGTAAGTTTCAATACTCCCGAGAATTTTCTCTCAAAGCCGCTAGTGGTAAGTTCTCTTTTAAGATTTCGACAGAAGAATTTCTAAATTTAATGAAACAGGCAAGCAAATTAGAATTGGACATTATGATCTTTGTTGGAAACCCAGGAATGATCCAAATCCACACGGGAAAAATTCAAAAATTAGAACCGATGGGGCCTTGGTTCAATGTATTGGATCCTGAATTCAATTTACATCTAAGAACCGATAGGATTGAATCCGTATACATCGTCGACAAACCAACTAGAGATGGGCTCGTAACTTCTGTCGAAGTTTTTGACAATGATGGAATTCTGATCTTACAAATGTTTGGAAAACGTAAACCCGGAATTCCACAATCAAACCATTGGTTCCAACTATCGAGAGAATATACGAATAAAAGCGAGGAACTAAACCCTTCTCTTGTATAAATCACTAGGGAAACTCAACTTCATTCGAAAACCTTGAGTACCATCAATACTCAAGGTACCTCTCATCTGTTTCTCTGCGATCGTTTTCGCTAAACTTAAACCCAACTTCTTTTCTTTCAACAAATCAAACCCTACAGGTAACCCAACACCATTATCACCATATTCAAAATGGCATACATTTTCTTGGAAAGAAAATAGAATCGATATCTCACCAACCTTATGATCAGGAAAAGCATATTTAAAACTATTGGATAGTACTTCCGTAAACACAAGCCCCAGGGGAACGGCAGTATCAAGAAGTAATGACCCCTCACCTACCTGGATATTTACGCGAATTTCTGCCCCAGAAGGAGGATAGGTATCACGAACCATAACAACTAACGAATTCAAATAATCAGAAACTGGAATTTCGCTTAGGTCTTTGTTGGCATATAAATGGTCATGAACCAATGACATAGTTTGGATTTTTATCGAAGTATCCTCTACAATGGCCTGGATATTTTTATCATCTGGAAAATCTGATGCCTGAATCATTAAAATAGAACGAACCATCTGAATTGAATTTTTGGTTCTATGAAAAATTTCTGCGACCAAACTTTCTTTTTCTCGCAAAGACTTCCGGATCACTTCTGCATAAACTTTGTTTTCTTCAATTTCTCCGGAAAGAAGCCTGTTACTCTGAATTAACTTCTCATAAGGATCATTGATTGCGGCGAGAAAAACTGCCTTATAAATCAAATAAAAAGCACCAATTTTATAGATATGCCCGATGACATTGTATACATCAAACACACTTGTATACACGGCAAAAACCATTTCACTAAAAATACAAACAATAAAAGCAGATAAATAATATTGCCTTTGCCTTTTCGATACATAAAAGGTAGCTCTTCTATAAATCATGAGAGAAAAAAAGAGGAGGGCAATGATCACAAACTCTGCATTTTTTTTGAAGTTGGTTAGTCCTTTCCCCTGTTCATAGGTTTTAGGGATCCACTCAGAATAAAAAATAACCAAAAGGAAAACGACAAAAGCCAAAAGTAGAGCAAAGAATAACAAAAAATACTTTTTTACCAAACGGTAGTTTTCCTGTGGTTTGATAAAAATAGCACCAAACAAAACCATTGCCGTGATCATCCGAGAAAAAATCCAAAACTGCGAAGACTTATTACCTGAGTTTTGGGTGATGAAATCAGGCATACCGGTATACCCCAGTGCATGCATAAAGTCAATCAACCCGACAACAAGGAACCCAACCCCAAGAAACAAGGTATGGGCATTGCGACTTTGCGAATAAGAAAAGTAACCGAGTCCAAAAATAGAAAAAGAAACAATAACACTAAAGATTTCGGTAACATTATGAAATACCAGAAAATACCCAATTTCATATTCACAATAAAAATAACCAGGGAATGCACTAACAAGCAGAAGTGGGGAAAAACAAAAGAAAACAACACCGAGATACAGGTAATTGCTTTTCAATACTGCAAAAAAAGAATTATTCAGGTGCATTCGTTAGCAGGAAATTAAACAGGTTTCTTTCATTCAGGCAAGAATTTATTTTAAAATGGTGAATAATAAAAACAATGGCCTGCTTTTAAGTCTTCGTTAGATCGATAGAAACCAAAGTGATATCATCTTTTGATACCTGTCGCATTGCGGACAATCTGTTCATCAAATTTGTGTGGAACAAATTCTGAGGGAGGTCCACTAGCGGCTTAATTTCTGGAAACAAAATAGCATCAGGCTCTTCATCTGGCCTTAGGTTTTCGTACAATCCGTCCGTAAAAATCAAAATACGGTCTCCTTCTTTCAAACCAATCACTTTTTGTTCGTATTCAAAATTAGACCGAACGCCAAGCAAAAGGCCAGGACATTCGAATGATTCTATCTCTCCATTACGGATCAAAACAAAAGGAGGATTCCCCGCAGAACTAAAGTATAATTTCATTTGTAAAAAATCGATATAGAAATAAGCGGCACTGACAAAGCGGGCGTTAAGACTTGTACAAAGGAACCGGTTCATAGCCGCGATTAACTCTTTCGGTGATTCTTTAAATTCTTTTGCGTTACGAAATGCAATTTTGACAGTGGAGGAGTCGAGAGCCGCGCTCACTCCATGACCTGTCACATCCGCCATCACAAGCCCAAAACCATCCGAGAATTCGAAATAATCATAAAAATCTCCACCCACATCATAGAGTGGATGATAGGAGACAACCATGGACAATCTCCGATTATCCGGCAGTTTGTCTGGTAAAATGCGCATTTGGATCTTTCTTGCAGTCTCCAAATCTTTTTTGATCGTCGTTAGTTGGCTTTGTGCAACGAGATTCTCTTCCAACAAAAAACGTAACCGTCGACCTAGGGCAAGAGAAAACAAAATGACTTCGAATGCTGTTCCGATTTGCACCCCATAACGACCGAAAGTCGAGGATGGAATGAGCGAGGCCTTTGTTAAAGAATCAAAAATCACACCAATAAACAAGGTGACCCAAGCAAAAAGAAAAAACAAAGAAGACTTCACTCCCTTCAAATAGGAGTAAGCACCCGCAGACATGAGCAAAAGAAAAATATAAGGGAAGGTATAAATAAAAGAAACTTCGATCCAATTATGGGGGATCACAAAGGAAAAAATTGCCATAAATCCAAAAGTGATCACACTCAAAAGTATCAAACGGTGCAAAAGTAGATTTACCTTTTTTAAATTCAGGAATGTTAACGAAAAAAGACCCACAAAGGTAAGAGATGCGTTTACAGAAACATAAAGATAGGGTTTGACCGACATCGCTACATTCGGAAGGAATAATTGTTTAAAAAACCCTCCGAGTAGTGAGTAGTTGATTGCGAGTGTTGCCAAATACATACAATAATATACATAGGCTTTTTCTCGAACACTGACATAAATGAGTAAGTTGTATAACAATAGAGCAAGAATGATCCCGAAATAAATTCCATTGGCAATATAATCTCTTTCCATCCTGTCGAAAAATGAATTGATCTTCCAAATCCGAAAAGGTGCACTCAAAATTCCCGAATTTTGTATATTAGCATATATTGTTTTGGTTTCAGAAGGCTTTAAAGTTAATTTATAAATTGGATTTCTATGTTGTATTTCTCTTTCCGCGAAAGGTTTAGAGCCATCAAATTGTTTTTGAACGATCACACCACCCATCTCCCAACCGAACAAAACCCGGTCCACCCAGGGAGCTTCCAATTCCAAAATATAATCATTGGTTTCTTCATCAGGATTGGAGATGTCAAACTTCACCCAAACAGAAGGTTTCCAATAACCAAAGTTATATTTGAGTTCGTGTGCTTTTGACCAAACAGCCTCGCCTGACAGGATTTGGTCCAAAGACTTAGTTTCGAAGGTATATTGGATGAGGGGACGTTCTGGAAAATTTGAGCCGCAGGAGATAAAAATTAGAATGGATAGAAATAAATTAATTCTTCTGAGTTGGTTCATAGAGCGAGAACTGAAATATAATACCAATCTTTTGAATGGAACAGTTCCTGGAATTCAAAATCAAAATTAAGAAGAAAACGTATTGCCAAAATCCCTAAAGACCAGATACTCTTGGCAAATCAAGGAGATAGGTTTATGTCAGCAAAATTTGAAATTTACAAAGACAAAGCAGGAGAATTTCGCTTCCGCCTCAAAGCAGGCAACGGGGAAATCATTGCCTCTAGCGAAGGATATGCATCCAAACAATCTTGCGAAAACGGCATCGCTTCAGTAAAGAATAATGCCGCAGCAGCAGAGATCGTGGATCAAACGTAAGAACAGCAATAGTCTGTTATAGTTTGAACTTTTAATTTAAACTTGGATCCAGCAGGGACTTCAAATTCGGACTGACCGTCGATTTGGAGCCATGTTTCGGATCCTGCTAACAAAACAGAGAGTTTTCCTGACTGGATTTCCATAATTTCTTTCTGGTCGGTTCCAAATTCATATTCCCCGGGCATCATAATTCCCAAGGTTTTCTTTTCCCCATTCGGAAATAGGACCGTACGGCTGGTAACGTTCCCGTTGAAATAGATATTGGCTGGTTTTAGTACTGTTACGGATTCAAATGAACTCATACAGACCAAAATCTGGACAGACTCCAGACTTCCAAGTGAATTCTAAAGGCCCCATCTCTTCGATTTGGCATTAAAAAGTGTTTGCGAAATTCGAAAGTACCAGAACGGTGAAGTCAGTGCCCATTAAGTCCTCACAAAAATCCGAGAACAAAAAACAACAAGCCAGGGAGAAGTCCATCGAAAGGATTCTCACCTCAGCCATTGTTTTGTTCGCAAAACATGGGTTCTCTCAAACTACCATGGAAATGATTGCCAACCATGCTAAAATTTCCAAGGGTCTAGCTTATAATTATTTCAAAAGCAAAAACCAAATTTTCGAACAAATCATAGACAACCACCTCGCCAAACAAGAGAAGTTTTACAACAACATCCCACCCAATCTTTCTGCGAAGGAATATGTCAGGGAATTTTTTAACCGCTCTATCCAATTTGCAAAAGAAGAAAGAAAAACCATGGTTTTGATTTCAGTATGTCTTTTCCAACCGGGGTCTGTTTCTCTTTCGAAGAAGATGTTAGAAAATGTAGAGAAACGATTTGCCCCATTCAAAGAGGCAATGAAAGAAAGGTTCCGATCTTACGGGGTCAAAGAACCTGATAAAGAAATGATCCTCATCAAAACCTTTCTTCACGGTGTCATCATGAGCCAACATTTTAATGACACCACAACTTGCACTCCAACGATCATTGAAATGGTTTTGGAAAGATACGATTACAAAAATTAATTCCTAATCCCCTGCCCCACCAGGAATTTTTAAGATCAAAAGGTTCGTGGTTGCAGTTGCTAAAAGTTTATCTTTTTCTGTTCGCATCTCTCCTACCATATGAATGGTAGAAAACCCTTTTGCTTCTACAGTTGCTGTTACAACCACCTTTTGGTTCACCGCCACTCCCCGAATGTATTGAATGTTCATGTCAATGGTAGTTGTAGGACGTTTTGCGACTAAATAACTGAGTGGTCCAAACGCATTGTCAAAGGCTGCGGCAATCACACCACCTTGCATCATTCCCATGGGATTGGTTTGGTCTTCTGAAACAGGGAAGGCAACAGTAATACTTTTTCCCTTTGTATAAGATAAAATTTCTGCCTTCATCGCGACAAATATGGGAGGGGGAACAGTGATTTTCCTTCCACCATGATTAAAATTAACAGTCATATCGTTTAAGATACTTTGGGTTTCTTCGGCTGTCAGGGTTTGCATAAAACAACCTCCATATGTTACCAACAGTAACATTATTTGGTTTTATTTCAAGAAAAATGTTGCCAATGGTAACTTATTTTCCAAAATTCTATTGTGAAACGATCCTCTTACCACCATGGTGATTTAAAAAATTCCATCATCAAATCTTGTCATAAATTGTTACAAAAAAAAGGTGCTTCTGATTTTTCCCTTAGAGAGGTGGCTACCCTTTCGGGAGTTTCCCATGCTGCCGTGTACAGGCATTTCCAACACAAAGAAGAGGTTTTAGAAATTTTATCAGCCATTGGTTTTGATCGGCTTGGGTCTTTACAGAAAAAAGTACTCCAAAATTTAAAGAACCCAGATGATTATTATGTAAAACTAGGTTTGGTTTATATCCAGTTTGCGATCAAAAATCCCAATTATTACCGTCTCATGTTCCAAACAAAAAGACCCAAAGAATCAAAGATTTTAAAACGATCCAAATTGAAATCTTATGCAATCCTCGTTCGCGGGTGCCGGTTCTATTTAAAAGCAAAACGTCGTAAGGAAAACCATCGCAGTTTTGCCCTTATGGCTTGGTCTCTTGTCCATGGTTATAGCAATTTATGTATCGAAACAGACTTCCCTGATACCGAGAGCCAAGTGTTGAACAAATCCAAAACAGAAATGGCAGAAGACATCTTACGGTTTTCCATTTAGAAAACAGGATCCAATTTTTAAATTTTTAGTTCTTCAAATTTTTCCAAAAACTCAGATTTCTCTCTTACAAATTTCATGGGATTTTCCTTCCCGTATTCACAATAATAAACCATCTGTTGGCCATCATTGGCATTGGTACAGTTTTTGGCCTCATCCAACTTTAAGTATAAGTTCCCTGTTTTTTTGTGCCTATAAACGATCATAATAAAATCTCCGATGATTCAATTCAACTGCGAAAGGAATGGCTGGCTTGAACCATTCTCTGGTTAGGAATTGTATTTGTCTCCATCCAGTTTTTCCAAATCAATTGCAAACTTCCGGCTAAAGATTCCGGTGAAGGTAAGTTCAAAATCTGATAGTGGGTTGACTTTGATAAAGTCTTTTCACTCCAAATTTTAAATTCATCCCAAGAGGTTTTCTTTTGTACTCTTTTTTGTACCTCTATTGTACTAATAAAGGGAGAGCTATTGTTTTCCGAACCTGCATTGGATTTTTGTAAGACGGGGGTTTGGAGATTCTTACTTTCTTTTTCCTTCTGCATTGGATTTTTTTCCAGGGTCAGCTCTTTATGAATCACTTCTTTTGCGGTAGGTTTCGAAAATATAGGTCTTAAGAATCTCCTTCTTCCATCAAATCCAGTTTGTTCTAACAACCCCAGTTTTTTTAGAGAGGTGATGAGTCTTGAAACTGTGTCCATTTTGAGTCCAAGGACTTCGCCGAAGTAACGGTTGGAGGCAAAACATCCTCCTTTGTCATGTAGGGAGACAATTTCTGCGTAGAGTTTGGTTTGGCTATGAGAGAGATTGAGATCCTCTATCCAAACGGGAATCCAAATTCCGGTTCGATTTGTTTTCATTTTAGGTTCCTTCTTCCAAACGAACACATCTCCGGCTACGAGCGTTTGGTTGTTTTTGCCAATACACCTTTTGGGTATATCTCCCCTACTCTAGTTTTGAAAATTTGTTTTTAAATTCGAACAAACCTTCGGTCAAATTAGAGAAGAGAAATTTTGGAAGTTCTTTCGAACGTCCTTTCGGAACTTTTTTAGGATTCCGGTTTGAACAATGACGGCATTGTGGTAGAGCCGTGTTCGGTTGTGTGACCCGAACGTTCCCTATATGTACAAAATCAAAAATTTCGTCAAGTGAAAAATGAGACATAATTCTGGGAGGGTCTCATTAGATCTAGAGCTTTGTAGATTGGGGTTTGGGGGAATCAGAGAGAGGAAATGGCCCCGGGTCGCTACCACACTTCCCAGGGCTTTTATTGTTCAACCCGGTTACGGATCTAATGAACAATTTAGTCTGCAATCTAAAGGAGTACAAGTTTTTTTCTGATTCTTTGCCAAAAAAACTAGGTTCTTTTTCGCTTTGAATTTGAGACCAATGGACGGGTTTATTTTTTGAACTTACGAATCGCCTCTTCTAGGATTGATTTTTCATTCTGTAGTTGGGAGATTTTTTCTTTGATTTTTAAGAGTTTGTTTTTTAGATCTTTGAGTTCTAGGTTCCCCAGTTTTGGTTTTGATGCTTTGGGTTTGTTCGGTTTTAAGGGACGTACAAATTCTCTTAGGTCGTTACGAGAAGGGAAGTCCCCTTTTTTTTCTAATCCTTTGATCAGGTAGTCGATTGCTTTTTTTCTGTTGGATACATCTAAAGGGGCAATCTCTGTAAACAAACTGGTCGGAATTTGGAAGATCGGATGATTTTTGTCGGAGGTTATGCTGATATTTGTTTCTTTTAGGATTTCTGCATGAGCTATTTTAGTTTTCACCCATTGCCCCGATTTATTGATTCGTTTAGCGAGTTGTTCGTTTGTTTCTTTGTGCCTATTTTTTAATTCCTGGAGAGAAAGGGCCAGGTCAGATTCGGAAAGATCCTCACGTTGTAAGTTTTCGACCAACTTAATTTCGGGTAATTTGGATATATCGATTTGTTCTACGTTTTTGACAATGGCTAGGATGTTTTTTCTTTTGAGAAGTTTATGTGCCCGGAACCTTCTTTCCCCATTGATGAGTTCATATTTCCCTGCTTTTTTTCTGACAACAATCGGTTGCAAAAGACCGTACTGGGAAATGGATTCCGCAAGTTCTCTGATTGTGGATTCGTTAAAAGTTTTTCTTGGATTGTTTTCTGTGAGGATTTGGTCTACAGGAATCTCTGTTGCATTGTGATTTGATGTGGCCTCTTCTTTTAAGAATGGGTTGAGTGAGGAAGTTCTAGCACTTGCTCTGGAAAGGATATCGGCTGGGTTATAATTTGTTTTATTTTTCATGGTTTTGGTAAGGTACGCCGGCGTACTTTATTTTAATTTCTCCGCTAAAGTTTCGAAAGCTTTCCAAGGAGCACTTCCTTCTTGTAGAGGTTTCCCAGTTTCTGTACGGTCCCGAATACTGTCATTTTTTGGGATTGGTTCTAAAATTTTTAGAGTTTTAATGGTGTTTAATTTTTCCAAAAGATCCATCTGTTTTTGGGAAGTTCCCCACTGGGAGGGGAGGATCATTACGGATTTTTTCTTTGATTGTTCGTCGAACCTTTCTGCTTCATCTACTTTTTTGAGAACCTGTGCGACAGTTCGGACTGCCCATTTGGATGGTGTGACGGGAACTAAAATTACTGAAGCAGGTAAGTAGGATGCGATGTTTTCCGAAGATCCTGAACCGGGTGTGTCTATGATTACATAATCGTATTTGGCTTTGAGTAGAATATTTTTTAGCCGAGGGATCATAGAGAAATCCTTGGAGGCTAGATAACTTAGGTCAGAAAGTTCGATGATGGAAGGTAATACATCGATGTTGTTTGAGGGTTTTACTGACTCTGCGAGTGTTGTTTCTGCGTTAAGGACAGAAAGAGTGTTCCCGGAATCAAAAAATTCTACAGGTTCTTCCGGGAAAAAAAAGTCGGAAAGATCTGCTTGTGGGTCCATGTCTATGGCCAGAGTGGATCCCCGTTTGGATAATGCTAGGGCCAAGTGGATGGCTGTTGTAGATTTGGAAGTTCCGCCTTTGATATTGGCAACAGTAATGATCTTCATTGCAAAATGAGTTTGTGACTAGTGGTTTTGTGTGCAATGAAAAATCTAAAATTGGGATTATTTTTGAAAAGTACGCCGGCGTACCTAACCACTTATAAAAAATCAGAGAATTGTTTTTCTTTTGGGACTTAAGAAGATATCTCTTTAAAAGAAAAATCCTTCGCGCAAAGGATCGAAGCGGAAATCCTTTCCCTGCGGGAAAGATTGCAGCGAAGAGCCTGTCGGTTTTGGAGGGATTGTAATCGAGGGAAAAATTCGATGCGCCCAGATGATGGGTTCCATTTTTATTTTCTCGCGACAGAAAAAATTCTTGTACTAATTCTCCGGATTGTTAGATTGTTCGTAACCCCTTTAACCGGGTGATGTAAACTCTCTGGATTGTGTGGAAGCAGTTCAGAGAGACTTCCCTTCTCGCTCACCCCTCTTTTAAAAAATTCCCCTACTCCACTTTTTGAAACGCTCTATAACCTTAAATGTTCGTTGTCATTGGTCCAATTTGACTGGAAGTCTGCCTGGGAATTATGTCACATTAAAACTTGACAGAAAATAGAATCTGATGTTTCTAGAGTTAGGGTAGGGGAGGTGTCTCTATACCCGAAAGCGGTCTTCCACAATTTATTCCGCTTCTATACATCACCTGGAATTCAAAAAGAATTCCAATACGGACGTTCGAAAGAACTTCCAAACTCTTAGTAACGGTGCCGAAGGTTTGTCTTCTCGTTGTTACAGGTCCAAGAAAAAAATCTCTTCTTGGATACCGGAGGTTTGTGTTGGCCAAGGGGTTATATGAGTGAATCAAAAAGAATGGGTGTATGGGTCGCCCAATGGATGGAAGATTTGGGGCTCAGTCCCAATCAGACAAGGCTGTATGCTGAAATCGTTTCCTTAAATGCGAAGGGAGGATGTTTTGCCTCGAATGAATATTTGGGTGCGGTGTTACGATTGAAACGAGATACAGTGTCTCGGTTGGTGTCGCAGTTAAAGAAGAAAGGGCTTTTGAAACAAACGGGGTTTGATGGAAGAAAACGATATCTATTGCCTCTCGTTTTGGAAGCTGGGTCTGGATCGGAGCCTCATCCTAAAGAGGTTCGCTCCTCTGGTTTGAAGGTCGAAACCTCCTTGGGATTTAGATCCAAGTCTGAATCCCATCCAGATACGAAGCCTTCTCTTAAATACGAAGTACATACCTATATACAAAAGAGTGGGGATGGGAAAAGTAAGGGTGAAGATTGGAAAGAGTTTTTAGCCTGGAGCGAAAAGCGGCTCTCCTTTTCCACAAGTCTTGCTTTGTCTAAACTGCGAGGCCCAGAGGTCCTCACGGGATTGCCTCTCTCTTATTGGGAAAGGTTTAAGGCAAACCCAAGATAGAACAGTCTTGGGTTTGTTTGCTGGGTTTTTATAGGAATCGGTGTGGGAGTTTCAAAGTGTCACTTAATTTGCGTTAGATCTTGGCGAAATTGTTTTCTCCCGCCGGGGTATTCAATGGTATAAAAACATTGGCAGGATTCCCAAGCAGGGCTTGTGAAAAAATAACTGCCTTCTTCTGTTTGGCAGGATTCTTGTTTGGGTTTGATTTTGTGAGCGGAGATGAGTCTACCTAAATCTTTGGTTTCGACTTCATCTAACTGGATGGATTCTTGTTCTAAGAGGATGGCGGTGAGTTTGGGGGAAGTGGAAAGAAGGTTTGTTGCGTTGATACAAGTGCTTCGTCTCATGGCGAGGCTTCCCGATTCGATGGCCTGTTGGCTCGCTTTTGCGGAGACGGCAGCGTAAAACAATTCGACTCCGTCTTTTGTTTTCCATTCGGATTTCCAAGGCATATAACTTTGGCAGGTGATTAGGACCAAGGGGATGCAGAGAAATGAATATTTCATAAGAGAATCCTAACTCGGATGGGGGCTTTGTCAATGGAAACCCATCTTCCTTTGGCCCATCCAGGATAATTTATTGAAACTATTCTCAACCGAATCAAAGTTGGGAGGATCTGCTATGAGCCTTTTTAAGCCCCTCCCTATTTTTTCCGGTGCCATGGTGCAGTCTTTTATGGCTTCCTTTAAATCGAAATCGGACAAACGTTATGCCCATTCGGTTGCGGGTTCATGGAAGTCGGTAAAGGCAAAAGACGGAACCACTCTCCTTGCCAAGGTGCATGATGTGGTAAATCCCAAAGGCCTTGTGGTTCTTGTACATGGATGGGAAGGGAGTATTCATTCGAGTTATATCGTTCGAACCGCTAGGCATTTTTTACAGAAAGGATTTTCTGTTTATCGCTTGAATCTGCGAGATCATGGGGACACCCATCATTTGAATGAAGGAATCTTTAACGGTAGTTTGCTTCCAGAAACTTATGAAGCTGTGAGGGAGCTGGTCAAAGCTTCCGGCTCGAAGGGGCCTGTGTATTTAGCGGGATTTTCTTTGGGTGGGAATTTTGTTTTGCGGATGGCAGGAAGGCATTCTCTTTCTAAAGTGGCTGACCAAATTCCGGGATTAAAACATTGTTTTGCATTTAGTCCGGCGCTCGATCCGAAAAGAGCTACCATCAAAATGGACGAACATCCTTTTTTACGAAAGTATTTCCTCAACTCATGGAAGTCTTCCCTTGTTAAGAAAGCAAATTTGTTTCCGCACTTGTATTCGTTTCATGATTTGGATGATTACCAATCGGTGATGCATTTAACAGAGAAGATGGTGAAAGAGTTCTCCCATTTTTCTTCTGTGGATGAGTATTTTGATTCTTATACTTTGAATGAATTGTTTTTTAAATCGGTTCGGATCCCAACAACCATTCTCACTTCTATGGATGATCCTGTGATTCCTTGGAAGGAATTTGTAGAGATCCCCACTTCTTCTTATTTAGAAGTTGTGATTGAGTCGAAGGGGGGACACTGCGGATTCATTGAGGACTGGAATCGTTCTTCTTACTATTGGAAATTGATGGAAAAAAAGATGGGTTGATCTCTTCCCAAATGGTTTTCCAGTAACTCGCCCAATCTTCTTTTTTTGAAGTCCAGAATTTTGAGTAGAAGGAATCGAGTAACTCTCTGTTCGATAAAATTTTTAAAAGGGATTTTGTTTCTAAACCACCGGGACCTTTTGTGAGTAAGGTTTTTAAATCTACTTCGGTGGATTTGGGAAGTTTAGATTGGTAAAGTTTATTCCCTTGGAGTTGTTTGTGTTCTTTGTGGAATACAGGATGCACCAGGGCAAAGAAGAATTCCCGACCTTCCAGATAACTATTCTTATGCGAGTTAAGTTCTTCTTCTAATCTTTGGGTCAAATTTGTATTTGGTTTCCAAAAAGAAGGATCGAGCGATTTGTTTAGAAGTTTTTGTTCCCTTCCTGTTAGGACCACAAGAGGGATGGCCAAAATCCATCCGATCCAGATGGGCATTGTCAGAATGAATAACATGGTGGAATGCGCATGGCTGATATAAGCACAGGCAAGTCCTAAAATGGTCACACCAAAAAAAGAAGAAAGTATGTAGGTGAGACTGTATCCGGAATCAGCATCCCTGTTTTGCGGCCCCCAAGTGATCCTTTTGTTGAGTAGGATGGAAAACACAAAAATGCTATGATAGATCATGTAGATGGGTGCGATCAGGATGGAGAATGCAGTTTCCAAAAGAAAGGCTGGAAACTTCTTTAGGATTTGGATTACAGGGAGGCTTATGAAACTAAGCACTCTTGGTAGAAATAATAACACTAAAGAAAGGTATAATAGTTTTACGTAAAGAGGGTCGTAAATCTGAGATTTGAAAAACTCAAATTCTTCGGGTAACATGGAGTAGTTTAAATATTTGTTATCCTCTAAATAATTCCATAAACTCAAAACGATATAACACATCCAAATGGGTGAGTTGAGGTAAGAGAGGATTCCATTCAGGATATGGATTCTGTTGATAAAGGGAATTTTTTTTCCAAATAAAAACCAAAAATGCTGCAAGTTCCCTTGGCACCAACGTTGGTCTCGTTTGAGGGCATCAATGATGTTAGGTGGGTTTTCTTCGTAACTTCCATCGAGTTCGTAAGCGCATAAAACTTCATATCCTGCTTTTCGCATGAGAGCGGCTTCCACCGTATCGTGGCTTAAAATTTTTCCGCCAAGGCCCCCGTATTCGGGAAGGTGGGGGAGGGCGCAGTGTTCCATGAATGGTTTCACCCGAAGGATGGCGTTGTGTCCCCAATACCCGGAAGAGTTGACTTGCCAAAAACTGGCTCCTTTTAAGAAAAAAGGGCTGAATAGATAAGAGGAAAATTCTGTTAGTTTTTGGAATAGGGTGGTGGAACGAAAAATGCGAGTGCTGGATTGGATGATTCCGGCAGTGGGATTTTTTTCCATATTGGCAATTAGTTGGAGGATGAGATCTCCTGAGACAAGGCTATCCGCGTCAAGGATGAGCATGTATTTGTATTTTTTCCCCCACCGCCGGCAGAAGTCGGCGATGTTTCCACTTTTGCCGTTGAGATTACTTTTTCTCCTGCGGTAGTGGAAGTTATGAAAGTTTCCTGTGGACTCGCATAATTTAATGTAGGCGGCTTCTTCTTTGATCCATTTTTCTGGTGTTCTTGTGTCACTTAAGATAAAAAAATCAAGTTGTGGTAGTTTGTGGATTTTGTTTGCGGACTCAAAGATCACTTTGATTCTAGAAAAGATGGAAATTTCATTTTCTTCGTAAACGGGCATCACAACGGCAACGGGAAGAGATGCAATTAAGGATAAGTCGAGTTCCCCTTCTGGGATTCGTTTTGCTTTGAGGAGTGTATCGGCATTTTTTTTGAGAGAAAGTAAAAATCCAAAGAAGGCAGTACTGGCACCGTAAGACAACATCGGCAAAAGAAAAATCAGTGTGATGAATTGGTAGTATTCTGTGATTTCAATTCCTTGGAAGGAAATGATTTCAATAAACAAACTAAATCCCCAGATGACAGGAATGATGAAGGTAAGAAAAAATAAAGAGCGATGGATCTGGATCATAACAACCTAAATATAATGATGTAATAGAGGAAACTCCAAAGAAAGATGGAGGCAATGATGAATACTGGTTTTAAAGATCCAACAGTGGATTGTTTTGTTTTGATGGTATCCCTCTTCCATTCCGCAGATTGTGGAATCATCGACCCGAATTGCCAGGAACGATCAGGTAATGGTAAGGATTGTGTGAGTTCTAATTTATTGGCGCGTAAATGGTCTAACCAAAGTTTCCAATCCGATTCAAATGCTAAAATTAGAGCTGCCGATTTAAAAAATTCATTCAGCACTTCGGCAATTTTATATTCGTTATGAATCCCACTTAAAATTAAATAGGAACGCATCCTTTCGCTCAGTTCATTTAGATAAATTGTGTTATTTGGATAGTCCATCTCGATAAATCCATGTTTCTGTAATTCTTTGGTTTTCATTTTTTAGGAAAACGCTCCAATTGGATTCCCCTTCCGAACTTGGATACCAGATTTGAAGGCGCCACTGGTCTAGTTCTGTTATTTTTTCGATTTTGTAACGAATTTGTTCAGGTGGAATTTCGCTATTTTGAATGAGGGCGCTTAACGATGTTTTTTTGTCCAAAGACTTTAAGTAGTCACCAGTGAAGTACAAGGTGAACACTTTTTCTTTTGGAAAAACTGGATCCACTCCTCTGTAAAAGGCAGATGCTTTCCCAAGAGTATGGTGTTTCGGTGATCTTTCTGTATAATGCAAAGTGTATTCAAATTCATAACCTTCATTTAGATTCGGTGGAATGGCGGGTTCCCAAAAGGTTGTGACATTGTCGTCAGAGTCTAGGTTGGTTGTGAATTCCAAAAGATACAAACTTCCCTTTCCCCAGTTGCCTTTCGGTTCTACCCAAACACTAGGTCTTAAATGGTATTGGAGTTTTTCGTCTTGGTAACTTTTGAATTTTCTATCTCTTTGGATGAGACCATATCCAGACGGTGAATCAAGTTGAATTCTTGTTAGTTGGGTTTTTTTAGGGTTGATGAGTGGTCTCCATTCCCAATCACCTTCTTTGGTTTGGACAAGTAAGCCGTCTGAGTCATGTACTTCTGGGTGGATATTCCCAAGAATCGGATTGTCTGATTCGCCATACAAATACATGGAAGTGATGGGAGCAAATCCCAGGCGTTTGATTTTTTTGCGAAGGTAGATTTTGGCTCTTACATCAATGGTTGTGATTTCGCCCGGTTTTACGATGAATTCATAAGATCCAACCACAGACTCACTATTCATAATGGCATAGATGGTAATGGATGTATCCGTTTTTTGAGGTCGTTTGATATAGAAACTTTCAAAGACGGGAAACTCTTCTTTGTCCTTTGGGCCTGTGTTGATGGCAAGGCCTCTTCCGGACAATCCGTACACTTGGTCTTTGGAGATGGCCCGAAAGTAGGAAGCTCCCTGAAAGACTAAAAATTCTTCTAAGGCTTCTTTTTGGTTGATAGGGTAGTGGACTCGAAAGCCGGTATAATGAAGTTTTTGTGTCAGGTCTGCAAAGTCGTCTGAGAGTGGTAAGTCGCCAAAATTAAACCGAGAGGCGTCATAGGGAATTTCTGCCGGCTTTTCATTGATCACTTCGTAGATGTGAATTCCGTTACTGTAGATATGACCCGGATGAAAAAAATGCAATTGGTAGGGAAGGGCTAGATTTTTCCAAATGGCGACATCAGGTTTGTATTCGATTTGTCTATAGTCGTCGTAGCTAATCCCATCCAGTCCTGGGATTTTAAATTCTGGTGTGGGTATGAATTTGGACTTTAATTTTTGTTTTGCAATGGTATCGGCAGTGTGAAAATCAAAGACTTCCGTGGGAGTGGAGATGGCCATCAAAGTGGCAACTTTGGTTAAGGTCAGATCGTTTTTTCGAATGATGATGACGACACACAATACCAAGGCAATGAGTGCAAGATATATGTTCAGTTTCTTCATAGGTGTAATGATTATTACCCAATCCAAATGGTCACCTAAATATTCTGATGTAGCATTTTTGCCTCACTAAACATGGATTAAGCAAGCTGTGTTTTTTTTTCTATTGCATATTTAGATCACTTCTATACGATTCCCCTCATCTTATGAAACTTGTTTCGATCATTTCCCTTCTTTTCTTAACAGTCGCCTTATTCCTGCAATGTTCTGGTTCTCAGAAAACGGATAAGATTTTTGGCGAATCCGTGTTCACTGCCAACAAACCACAATCTTTCAAAAAAATTGCACCACTGACTGCAAACTCCCTTGGTTCTAGAAAAAACCTTTGGGAACATGGATGGGCAGTCATTCCTTCAGGAAAAAAGAGTATAGATTTGGCTTATGAAAATGGTGGGATGAGTTCCCGCGTTGCCAAAGCCATGGTGCTCGTTCATATGAAAAAACGAAGTGCTGACTATCCAGGGAAGTTGGGTGATACTATGGCTTCCGTGGCTTCTTGGACCAAGAGTGGAATCAAAGATTCTTTTGGCAGAACAGAAGATATTTATGATGCCGGTTGGCAATTGAGTAAAACGGAATGGAAAGCTTCTAAAGATAATTTTGAAGAAGCGGGTTCTCGATTTGTACAAGGTTATGTATATCTAGTTCCAAGAATCGAATCGGATACAAAAGCGCTTAAGTCTTCTTTCGCCGAAATGGGTAGTGATTATGACAAAAAGAATTCCAAGTTAAACGAACTTTTTGACAGAACAATCAATCAAAATTCCAAGAATATTGTTTCTGCTTGGAGTGATTCCTTTTCGAAAGCATCCGATGAGTTTGCAAAAAACTATGAAGAATCCGGGGATCGTGGGAATTCCCTTCTTGCCCTCGTTGATATTTTTAAAGGTTATTCCGTTGCCTTAAAAGAAGTGATGGTGGCCCCCATTGGTAAAACCAGTGCGAACGCAGGTGAGATTCTTGTGGTCAATGGAGTCTACGTTCCTCTTTCTAAAACAATGAATTTTTCATCGACAGCTTTGATATCTACTGGAGCGGTTCTCTTCTATTCGACTAAGTTCGGTTATCGGGTGATTTCTCCCACATTGGAAGCGGGCCTTTTTAGTTCTATGGGGATACTTTCTGCGTCTTCTACCGTTCCGACTTATACTGCGGGCACTACACTTGCTGCTTTCAACCAAGTCACTACTGTTGCAGCAACCACTGCAGGCGGAACCATTGGTGTCGTAGGTGGAACGGCTTATGAGACGGGTGCTTATGCAACAGGAATGGTTTATGATTTGTCGAAGGGTTCTGCAGAAGCCGGAATGTATGCGATGAGTTCCGGAATGATTTTGGGGTATACGGCTCTCACCGCCCTTCCTTCCCAGCTGGTCTTAACCGCGGTGGATGGTCCGATTTTCATCACTTATGATGGCCCTCGTGTTGTCATCGCTGTTGTGAAAGGCAACTATGCGGACTTAGATGATGCACCCACAGGTACGGTGATCAATTTAGAAGAAGCAAAAAAAGCAGGGAAACTCAAAATCCTAACAGACGATCCAAAGATTATCAAAAAAGTATTGGATGCGGAAATCGCAGAACAAACAAAACGTGCAAATGCAAAGGCATCCGAAAACAAATGAAACCAAACTTATATAAAATATTTTTAATTTCTATATCCATATCTGTATTTTTCTCCTATTGTTCTGGTTCCGATAAAAAGGCAGAAGATCCACTAAAGAATACCAAAAAATTGGCAATCGAAGGACATACTTCTTTGTACTACCAAGGGGCTTTGCCAGTCAAAGGAACGAGTATTAAATTTATCCCACCCTTTAGTGAAGCCACGGTATACATTGGGCGGTATACTTTTGCAAAAGCAGAGTTCTCTCGTTCTGTTTTAAAAGCACGTGAATCTGTAGTCATTGTCAAAGATGGAACCAAAATGAGTTGGTCTGCTGCCGGGAAGGTAAGTGAAGGAGGCGATGCAGCAGTTCAATATTTAAATGAAAATGCCACCAAACCTGGGTTATTTATCATGTATGCCTCTGTGGCTGAGTCTTATGGGATGGTAGGGTCTTCCTGGGAACGAGGTGTCGATTCGCACAAAACGGTTGTAGCAAACTCGGTAGCCCTTCGTAAGGAATGGGATGAATGGGCGGATATGCAATTGAACCAAAAAGAGGCAGTAGACAATTCTCCTTCTGCTAAAAAAAGATTCAATCAGTACAAAGAAGAATACCAGAAGGTATTTGAGTCAACGGTTCTTGGGTATGTGGATTTGGATGATGCACTTAAATCTTCTTATGATGAAACATATGAGGATTTAAAATCAGGAAGTTGGAAACAAAGGTTTTCTAAACTAGAAGATTTTCGTTCTTCTGTTTCGGAAAAGATTTTTGGAAATTGGAAAGAAACAATTTTTACTATTGGTCAGGATAGTTCCAAGGAGCTAGGTCGAGCCAAAGCGGATATAGAATCCATTGCGGATGGGGAAGGAGTCCCTTTAGCTTTACTGAAAGCATTTTCCAGAACCGCCAAAGCATTGTTTTATGACGGGCTTATCAAACCAATTGGAAAAATGACCCTACTTTCTGTTGGGTACATTACTTGGAATGGAATCATTTATCCCGCTGCTGTGGTCACAAATTCGACAGGCACAGCTTTGTATTGCCTGGTTGAGACATTTACACTCGCAGGAAAAGGGGTTGTTTATATTACAGCACCAAGTGTTGAGCTAGCGTTAGGTGCTTTGATAAACAGTACGGGAGCGGTCTTGAATGAGTCAGTTCAGTCCATGGAACAAGGTGTAAAAGTTACCTCGGCAGTGGTTAGAAAGACATCCGCTTATTCCGTGAAATCTGCGGCTGTTGTCACAGAGTCTTCTGGAAAATATATTTTAGCTCCGATGAGTCTTGTGGGAGTTGCGGGGGGACAAACCGTTCTAGGGGGAGGACTTGCCGTTGGTGGGACTGTGACTGGTGCCACGGTAGCAGGAACTTCAGCGACAGCACAAGCAGTCACCTATACTTCGTCGAAAGTAGCTGCAGGAAGTGTAGGGGCTGTGGGAACGGTAGCTTCCTTTGGAACAGGAACCACTTATGGAATTTACCAATTAACAAAAGCAGTCGGTGTTCCGACTGGAGTGGCAGTTGGTTCAGGAATTGTACTGAGTTATGAATTTGTATCTCATATGTCCGCTCATTCTGTTCTTGCCGTTGCGGATTGTACTTACTTAGTGTTATCCCTGGAAGGGGGTAAATGGGTGGTTTATGGTGTGAAAGACGGATCAAAAAGAGCATCTCGCCTCCTAACGGGCGCAGTGGTGGATGTGGACCAAATCCGCAAGGAAGGGGGAACGGTAGTAAAAGTTCCTTTGGAGCCGGGTGAGGTTGAAAAAATACTAGGTAAAAAAAAGAAAAAATAAAATCATTGGAGAATGGAGAACGAAGGTAAAAAAATTCTTATCATAGAAGACTCTGAGTTACAGAGAAAACTTCTCCATCGATGGATAACCAATCATGGATACATTCCTTTGGAAGCTGTCAATCTTTCGCAAGCCAGGGAGATCATCATCAAAGACCAAATTGATGTCGTTCTCTTGGATTGGGAATTGCCAGATGGATCTGGGATTGAACTCATCTCGGAAATTTTTTCCTCTTCTTCTGTGGGTTGGCTTCCTGTCATTATGGTCACTGGCCATACAGAGCCTGAAAACCTGAAACTTGCCATTGAAGCTGGGGCGACCGATTACATCACAAAACCTGCCAAAGAGATTGAACTCTTGGCAAGGATCTTCAGTGCTTTACGCATGAAATCTTTACATGACCAACTAAGGGAAACGTCAATTCGGGATGTAATGACTGGGCTGTATAACCGTCGTTATATGGAAGAGCGAATTGATCAAGAGTTCCAAAGATGTAAAAGGCACAAACATAACCTTTCTTTGGCAATGATTGATATCGACTTCTTTAAAAAAATCAATGATACCTATGGGCATGAGACCGGGGATATTGTTTTAAAGAGAATTGCTTCTGAATTAAAAACATGTTTGCGTAAGTCAGACATTATTTCCAGATTTGGTGGGGAAGAATTCGTGATCGTTTTTCCAGAAACTGGACTTGTTGATGCGACCCGTGTTCTCGATAAAATTAGAGAGATGGTTTCTGGTCTTGAGTTACATTCGGAGTCAGAACAAGTCTTCAAAATTTCTTTTAGTGGAGGAGTTGCCGGTGGAGATATCACCGAAATTGAAAATCCCATTGAACTTCTTCGGACCGCCGACAAACTTCTATATGAAGCAAAGTCATCTGGTCGAAATCGGATCATAAGTTAAATTATCAATTTGGACATCAATCATTCCTTTTACCAACTAACACCCGACACAATACTGAATGCGCTCGAATCATTGGGTTATGAACCTACAGGTCGGTTCTATCCATTAAATAGTGTGGAAAATCGAGTTTACGATATTGAAACATCGAATTCAGGAAGGATCGTAGTCAAGTTCTATAGGCCCGGTAAATGGACCTATGATGAGATTCTAGAAGAACATCAATTCTTAGAAGAGTTGTCTCTAGAAGAAATTCCTGTTCTAACTCCCATAACTATCAAAGGGAAAACTTTATTTGAGTGGTTGGGAATTTACTTCGCCATTTGGCCCCTTCGGAATGGAAGGATCGTCGAAGAAATTGCCGGTGGAGATTTAGAAAGAGTGGGTGCACTTCTTGGAAGGATTCATTCTGTTGGGATGAGATCGAGTTCTATCCATAGACCGATTCTTGATATTCCATCCTATGGTTTGGAGTCATTAAACTTTATTTTAGAAAAAAAACTAATACCAAACAATGCTTTGGCGGAACGTTACAAAACCACGGCACTCCGTGCCTTTGAAATTTTTGAATCTTTGGTGAAAGAATACCAAATTCCATTCCAACGAATCCACGGAGACTGCCACAAAGGGAATTTGCTCGTTTCACCGGAAGGATACAGCATTTTGGATTTTGATGATTTTCTAACAGGCCCTATTGTCCAAGATTTTTGGATGTTGCTACCGTTAGGTGAATCGGATCGAAAAAATGATGTATTTCAGTTTTTGCAAGGGTACACAATGTTTGCCGAGTTTGATGAAAATTGGTTACAATTGGTAGAACCACTTCGTATTGTAAGATACATTCATTATGCTGCTTGGATTGCTAAACGTTGGCAAGACCCATCCTTTCCATCCTTGTTTCCTCATTTTGGAACAGAAGAGTATTGGTTGAAAGAAACCTTAGATTTGGAATCTGCTAAAAAAGATTTAGAAGACCAATCATTTGAAGGAAGTCCTAACGCAACCGATACGGAACCTGAAATGACAAATAAAGATTTTTTTTGGGATTGGGAAAACTAAAAGAACTAACTAAAGTAAATGCGATAAAGCAACTGCGAGTGCATGGGACACATTTAAAGAATCGATTTGGTTTTTCATAGGTATATAAACCAGACTGTCGGATAAATTGAGTACATCCGGTTCCACTCCTTCCGCCTCATTCCCAACTACGAGTACAAATTTACTTTGTTTTCCTATTTCATATACAGATTTGGTTTTAGATAACAAATTTTCTCCTTCCCTTGGAAGAGATAGAGATAGAATTTTATGGTCTGTGTTTTGTAACGAGCGCAAAGTTTCTGTTAGGTTAGGAATGCGGACCAACTGAATCTGGAAAAGAGAGCCCATCGATACTCTTACTGATCTTCGCAAATAGGGTGATGCCGATTTTGAATCGAAGAGGATGGATTGGATTCCAAAAGCCGCAGCTGTACGAAGTATGGATCCAATATTTTCACTATCAACAATTGCATTGACGAAAAGCATCGGTGCCGTGGCCTCCGTTATCGCATTCCATCTTTGGAGCCCGACTGCCATAAAACCCTGATGTACGGAAAAGCCAATGGTATCCTCAAAGACTGATTTTTCGGCAACAAAACACTGGTTAGTATCTGGTAGGCGTGATTGGATTAAATCTTTATGTTTTTCCCAATACTTGGGCATACAGAATACGGATTCTACTTTCAGATGGGAGTGAAGGAGTCGGACCGCTGTTTTTTCATGGTCGGCAATGAACGTATCGGTTGGGTCTTCCTTTGCTTTGAGGAGTTGGTAGGCAGTGAGCCTTGAGTCGTGGGGGGAAAGGATGGTTTGCATTATGTCACATTACCCCTGAAGAGCCCCCGCCCTGAATTGGGTGGTGGAGGTGGGCTTGTGGGTTTCTCCCAAAACTTTTATCACAAATCGCGCCTTCCTTCAATCGAAGATTGACTTCCCGGCGATTTTTTCTCAATAAGTTCATATTAACTCAGAGATGGTATTCCGATTGGACAAACCCATTCGAAAATGTAGAAGTCTGAATGTGTTTTAACTTTCTATCTTTATGGGAATCGCCAAATAAAGGTAGACCCGATCCAACTAATACAGGTATCCGAGTAATGATGATTTGGTTTAACATAGATTTGCTTATGTAAGATTGAATCAATTGGCCTCCATCCACGTAGGCATTTTTTATTTGGTTTCCCAGTAAAATAGAATCCAATTCTTCGAGGGTTCCTTGGAATATTCGAATCGGATGTTGTGATTCGAATTGATAATCTGAATTTCGAGTTAATACATAAATGGGAATGGATCCAAAAGGATATGGTTCGAAGGTCAATACTGTTTCAAAAGTAATTCTTCCCATAACAATGCAATCGATACCTTCCATAAAGGAAGAATAACCTAGGTCATCATTTTCCAATGTAAATTCGTCAGAGGTAAGCCAATCGAGGGAACCGTCAGTTCTCGCAATAAACCCATCTAAACTGCTTGCAATAAATGCTTTGTATTGTATCATTGTTGTAAATTATTCTACGGCGTAGAGTTATTATTTCTACAGTGTAGAAATAATCCAATTAAAATGAAAGAAAAAATTATACAAACAGCGCTTCGGATTTGTGAAAAAGATGGCTATGAATCTTTTAGTATGCGAAAATTAGCTACAAAACTGGATTTGGATCCTATGGCGATCTATCATTATTTTGAAAATAAAGAAGCTTTGACGAAGGCAATGGTGGAACAAATTTTCGATCGTTTTCAGAAAGAAATTCTGATTACTAATAAAAATCCGAAAACAAGTCTTAAAAAAATCCTAATAGAGTATTGGAATTTGTTTATCGAATACCCAGGAATGTCTCTTTATTTAATTAAGAATTCGCATACAGATTTCCCTTCTGTTTTGTCGCTCAATCAAACGCTCCTAAACTTACTGAGCAACCTTCAGCCTGGTAAGGATATAGAGAAGATGTTGCATATCATAATTGATTTTATTCATGGTAATGCACTTGCGTTCTCTTCCCTCCCCAAAGGAAAAAATAAAGGAGGAAGGATTTTGCCGAACCAAAAGGCATTTGAATCTTCCTTATCCTATCTTTTGGATCTCGTCTTCGATTCGTAACCACCTAAGTGTGGTTTAGAGGGGTGGTTCTTTCGCTCCGTAACTAGTAAATTTCCTTAACAATCCTTCATTTGTAGTTGATTAAATTACACTTAAAAAAACTATTTAAATGGAATCTTGGATTTCTAACCACCCCATGAATATTGATCCACGCACAGTCGTTTTCATTAATGTAATCGGATGTTTGCTGATGTCGGGTGGACTTTGGTTTGCGGCTCGGGGTTATTTTCAGAAGCTACGGTATGTAAAAGACTGGGCCATAGCCACACTGATACAAGCAATGGGATGGATTGTGATGGGTGTCCTGCGGGGGGTCATTCCCGATTGGATCTCTGTTAGTCTTGGAAATTCGCTCATACTTTTGTCATTAGTATATTCTAATAATATTATACTATCAATGTTTGATAAAAAACCAATGTGGAAGTTTGGAATCTTCTCTGTGGTTTTTGTTTTTATTGTGCTTGTATTACATCAGTTTTCCGATTATGCCCCCAAATATCGAATTTCTTTGATTTCTTTCGCCGCGGGTTTACAGCTCACTTTGTCTGCGAGAACAATTTTGGCAGCAAATCAAAATGCAAAACTATCCAGTCGTTTTGCTGCATTTGTATTTTTGTCTTGTGGAGTTTTTTTATTTCTTCGGTCTCTCTATTATACCTTTGCCGATGTTTCAGTCGCACAAATTGCATTTGGAAAGGGTCCGATTCAGGATATAACATATTTGTTTTTTTATGTGACTTCTGTAATGATGACGTTTGGATTTTTGATGATGTGTATTGACATATTCATCAAAAGCCAAGAGGAAAGTGAGCAAAAGTATAGGTTACTTGCGGAAAATACAACGGATGTTATCTGGGTATTGAATTTTGATGAACAAAAATATGTTTATGTCAGCCCATCCGTGATTAATATCACTGGTTTTACATCGGAAGAGGTCATTACCCATTCCTTACAAAGTTCTCTCGTACCTGCATCCTTACAATATGTAATGGATGTTCTACCAAAACGGATTCAGGAATTTAAAGATACAGGTGAAAGGAAACCTTTTAGCGACGAAGTAGAACAATACTGCAAAAATGGTTCTACAGTCTGGGTTGAGGCGAATACAGTGTTCCAGTGGAATCCCAATGGTACTATAAATATTTTGGGAGTATCCAGAAACATTGATAAACGGAAAAAAACGGAGTTGGAAAAAGATAAATTCTATTCCGAGTTGCAGTTATTAAATCATACAAAAGATAAATTTTTTTCTATCATAGCCCATGATTTAAAGGGTCCGATTGGCGGAATGAATACTTTCGCAGGTATGATTCTCGAAGATTTGGATACAAGGCCTTTGAAACGTACAAAAAACGATTTAAGTATTCTCTTTCAATCATCTGGCGAAGTGTTTGTTCTGCTCGAAAATCTTTTGACTTGGGCAAGGTCACAAACAGGTGAAATTTCCTTTTTCCCTGAAGAGATATCTTTATATCGTTCTATAGAGGCCTCACTTGCTTCTGCGTCTTTCTCAATTCAAAACAAGTCAATGGTTGTGAAAAATTCTGTAGATGAACGAGCAGTTGCTTATGCAGACGAAAAAATGATAGAAACCATTCTTAGAAATTTAATCTCAAATGCAGTTAAATACTCCCATCCTGGTGGTGAAATTCGAATTGGTTCCAAATCTATAGGAGATGATATCGAAATCTCCATAGTAGATTTTGGTACTGGCATCACTCAGGAGATTAAAGATAAGTTGTTTCGTATCGATGCAAAACAAAAGAGTATGCCAGGTACAATTGGAGAGAGGGGAACTGCATTAGGTTTGATTTTGTGTAAAGAATTTGTAGAAAAACATGGAGGTACGATTCGAGTGGAAAGCGAATTAAGCCAAGGTTCTCGATTCTATTTTACCTTACCCAAAGAATCTAGCGTTCCTATTCGGGGATGAACGGCAACAACCTTTGACTTCGAGGATAGTCCTGATAGGATTTCTACATTGCTTTTCGGTACATGAAAATGTTTGGATAGTAGTGTGATCAATTCCTCATTTGCCTTTCCGTCAACTGGTGGAGACTTCAAACGTGCGATGCACTCTGTTTCCGTTAAAAATTCCAAACCAGGTTGTTTGTTGTTAGGTTTTACTTTTACGGTCAATTTCATAAAATTTTATTTTCGTAGGATTCTAATAAAGAATCATACATAGTATATTTGAAAATCAAGAAAGAGGCATCAGGAAACATTAAATCCATCCCAAGGATCGAATCCAATGTTTATATTTTTTTGGACGCCTCGAATTTGTTTGTCGATACAAATCTCCTTTAGGCACGATCCCGCTCTCCGCTTCAATCTTTCGCAACGCGAAAGGATTTTCGCTGCGATCGGTGGCGCAGAGAGAATAGGGAATAGGCAAGTTGCTCATAATGTAAACACTAAATTTAGAAATGAATCGAACCGTTAGTTTTTTAAAATGATTGTTAGGTGACATTGCTTAGAATTTCACTTGCTTGCCTTAAACTGAACTGCAATGTTCTCTTAGAAGTAACTGCATTGAGATCACTGTATCTTAATGGTATAGGATTCTTGAGGGTAGGAATGTCGGTTCAAAAAAATCTATTAGATATTTTATGGGTACTTGTTTGTTCAGGTCTTGTGTTGATGATGCAAGGTGGATTTTTAGTATTAGAGTCTGGTTTGACTCGCGCAAAAAATTCGATCAATGTTGCGATTAAGAACATTGCTGATTTTGGAGTTGCCACACTTTTATTTTACCTCTTTGGATTTGGAATCATGTTTGGTTCCTCCTTCTATGGACTTTTTGGATTGGATTTATTTTTACCAGGCTTTCCAAAAGACAATGCATGGCCTCCTACTTTCTTTTTGTTCCAATTGATGTTTTGCGGAACCTCTTCCACTATTGTTTCTGGCGCGGTTGCAGAACGACTCAAATTCCCATCTTATCTTTTAGCAACAGCCCTCATCTCTGGGATCATCTATCCTATTGTTGGTCATTGGGTTTGGGGAGGAGCATTCAATGAAACTTCCAGTGGTTGGTTAGAACAATTAGGATTTCATGATTTTGCCGGATCAACCCAAGTCCACAGTGTGGGCGGTTGGGTTTCCTTAGCACTTCTTTTGGTTGTAGGTCCGAGACTTGGCAGGTTCAAAGCAGGAGAACCGTCAAAATCAGTCACCGGCAGTAATCTTCCATTGGCGATGTTAGGTGGTATTATCCTTTGGTTTGGTTGGATGGGTTTTAATGGAGGAAGTACACTTGCATTCAATGGAACTGTCCCTCTGGTGATTTTAAATACAATCATTGCTTCTGGATTCTCCATGTTGGTTGCATTATTTTTGACTTGGTTTGTAAAAGGATACCCCGAGGCAATCTCTCCATTAAACGGATCTTTGGCGGGACTTGTTGCCATCACTGCTAGTGCAGATTGTGTGGAACCTTCCCAAGCTGCTATGATTGGGATGATCGCAGGGGGTCTTACCATCCCGGCAGAGAAGTTACTCGAAAGATTAAGAATCGATGATGCCGTGGGTGCAGTTCCCGTCCACTTAGTCGGGGGTCTTTGGGGGACAATCGCTGTTGGAATATTTGGAGACATTGAAAGGTTGGGAGCGGTTAACGGAAGAGGGGACTTCATTCTCATCCAAATATTAGGTGCTGCCGTAGTCGGGCTTTTTGCTTTTGGTGTGTCCTATCTTCTTTTTAAAGGGATCAACCGAATCTATCCTCTGCGAGTTGATGAAATGGAAGAAAGGATGGGTTTGAATATATCCGAACACAAAGCCACAACCGAACTGATCGATTTATTTTTATCCATGGACTACCAACATAAAACAGGAGATCTCACTCTTGATGTACCAGTGGAGCCTTTTACCGAAGTCGGACAAATTGCAGAACGATACAATTTAGTATTAGGTAAGGTGCGATCTACATTAAAAGAAAATGAAGATTCCCGAGTGGAAATTGCGAATGCATATGAAAAAGTGAGAAATGAACAAGAAAGAGCCGAAAAACTATTGTTAAATGTTCTTCCAAAAGCAATCGCAGAAGAATTGAAAGAAAAACAAGGATTAATCGCAAACAGTTATCCAGAAGTATCGGTTATCTTTGCTGACATTGTTGGGTTCACGCAAATTTCATCAGGTATGAGACCAGAAGCTGTGGTTCGTATCTTAAATGAAATTTTTTCTTATTTTGATGTCCTTGCGGAAAAATACAGATTAGAAAAAATCAAAACCATTGGGGATGCATATATGGCAGTGGCAGGACTTCCCGCTCCCGATCAGTATCATTCCTTACTCGCTGCCCATATGGCTTGGGACATGAAGGCTTTACTCTCTAGGTTACGGCTAGGAAAAAGTGGAACTAAACTCAGTATGCGGATTGGAATCAATACAGGTCCTGTGGTGGCAGGTGTGATTGGAACCAAAAAATTCATTTACGATATTTGGGGTGATGCGGTAAACCTTGCCTCCCGTATGGAATCTCAAGGATTGCCCAATGAAATCCAAATCACAGAATCAACTGCTAAATTGATCCAATCCGATTTTGAATTGGAAACAAGAGGGGAGATCGAAATCAAAGGGAAAGGAAAAATTAAAACCTTCCTCGTCAAACAAAGAATACGCGAACCAGAAGATAGTTTACCATACTTCCAATTTGCTACTTAGATAGAGGGATTTCTAATTTGAAGTGTTCGATAAATAGCCATATATGACATTTTACGTCTATATTTGTTAATATTTATCATATATGCTGCTTTAAATAAATTTAGATAACGTATCATAAATGGTAAATAATGTCTTGAAAATCAAATAATCCATCATATAATACTAATTAAGATGGATTGGGAAGGCAAGAATTTATACGAAATTCAAGAAAACATAGGGACCTCCTTAAAAGGAAGGCGTATCCAGATGGAACTTTCACAAGAAGAGTTATCAGAGAGAAGTGGAGTCTCTCCTTCCTCCATTGCTCGTTTAGAAACAGGAAAGGGGAATATTTCCTTACTCAATTTACTTTCTCTTCTGAAAGAACTAGATCTATTAAACGAATTACAACTTATCTTTAGAGATCCCAGTTTTTCTTTGGCCCTTCTTGCAAAATCAAAAACAAAAAAACTCAGGCAAAGAGTAAGAAAACCAAAAACAATTCCCCCAAACAAAAACAAGGTTTGGGTTTGGGGGAACCAAAATGAGTGAACCTGTAACTTTAGCCAAGGTATATCTCTGGGGTAGTCTTGTTGGTTATGTTTCTTGGAATGAAGAAGGGGGATTTACATCCTTTGAATACGATAATGAATTCTTGAATGCACCAGTAGAACCCTCACCACTCCTGATGCCAAAAAACCGCACACTTTATTCTTTTCGTAATCTCAATGTTGAAACATTTAAGGGACTTCCTGGAATGCTTGCGGATTCCCTTCCCGATAAATTTGGAAATGCTTTAATTGATGTTTGGTTATCTACAATCGGAAGGGATAACCAATCATTCAATCCAGTCGAAAGGTTGTGTTATATTGGCGAACGTGGAATGGGGGCTTTGGAATTTAAACCAGCAACCTATAAACTAAGAATCAAAAATGTTCCGATTGAGATCGCAGAGATGGTCCAATTGGCATCAGAAATTTTAAACCATAGAAAAAAATTTTCGTCGAAACTCGAACTCACCAATCAAAAGAAACTAAATGAATCTTTAACAAGCCTACTAACTATCGGTACATCCGCAGGTGGCGCCAGAGCAAAATGTATTATTGCCTATAATGAAAAAACAGGAGAGGTTCGATCCGGACAAGTAGAAACTACTGAAGATTTTTCCTATTGGATATTAAAACTAGATGGGATTCAAAATAATAAAGATAAAGAGTTAAGTGACCCAAAAGGATTTGGTAATATCGAATATGCTTACTACCGGATGGCACTCGATTGTGGGATAAATATGATGGAGTCCAAACTCCTCGAAGAAAATGGCAGATTCCATTTTATGACCAAACGTTTTGATCGGAACGCTAGCGGCAAAAAACTCCATATGCAATCACTATGTGCCATGGCTCATTATGATTTTAATATGGCGGGTGCTTATAGTTATGAACAAACCTTTGAGGTGATTCGGAAAGTGATCACCGAGAATACAAGAATCACACTGGAACAACAATTCAAAAGAACTGTATTTAATGTGATTTCTCGCAATCAAGATGATCATACAAAAAACATAGCCTTCCTTATGGACCAGACTGGGAAATGGAAACTATCACCAGCCTTTGATATGACCTATAGTTATAATCCCAATGGGCAATGGACAAGTCGCCACCAGATGAGTGTGAATGGGAAACGAGAAAAATTCACAATCGAAGATTTGATTGAGCTCGGAAAAAAAACTGACTTAAAAAATTCTCAAATCAAATCCATTATCGAACAAACCAAAGAGACTGTCTCCCAATGGAAAAAATATGCGGCGGAAGCAAAGGTGACTCCATCCTTACAAAAAAAAATTCAAAAGAATCTGAATTTATCGATATAATATTTTCTTCCAATTGGAATCATCATTCAAGAAACGAATGGCGCTTTAGGAAATTTTAAAAAAATTGATCTTTCTTTTTATAGTCTCCGCTAAGTTGGCTATCCCGTTTGAAGTGGCGGTCATCTCTTCGAGGCCTGCAGCCGTTCCTTGTGTGAGGTCGTTGATACTGAAAATCGCCTGACCCACTTCCTTAATGGCATTTTTTTGTTCTTCCATGGACATCCGTATTGCTAGGCTAATATGGTTTACCTTGTCCACCTCTTCCCCCACCTTCTGGTTGATGATGAGCTGTTCCTTTGTGCTTTTTTCGATGTTATTGGTCATATCATCAAAAGAACTAATTCCTTGGATGATCCTTTGGATAAGAGAAATTGTTGTTTCTATAGTTTCTCGACCACTTTCAATTTCCTTTTCATTCGCTTGGATGAGGTCCCCAATATCATTGATGGAAATTGCTGTTTTTTCGGCGAGTTTCCCAACTTCATCGGCAACAACAGCAAAACCACGCCCATACACACCAGCTCTTGCTGCTTCAATTGCGGCGTTTAACGCAAGCAAGTTGATTTGTTCAGATATATTATTTATAATCTCAATCACACTTCCAATCTCTTCAGAGCTATTACTAATTTTATTGATGGAATTTCTCATGGAATCGAGTGCGGTTTGGCCAAGTTTTGCCTCTACTGAGATTTGGTTCACATCTTGAGAAGCTTTCCTAACTTGTTTCCCTGTCGCTTCACTGAGACTGGAGAGTTCCGTCATTTTTCCTTTTAAAAAATCCACTTTTCGAACTTGGTCTTCTGCCTGGGCATCAACATTTTGTATGCCTGCAGAAATCTCTTCTATCGAAGCAGAAATTTCTTCTGCCGATGCGGCTTGTGATTGTGCATTGGAAGACAACAAATTGAGAGATCCTGACATTTGTTCGGCGGATGTTGCTAAATCTTCAGAAATCACCTGGTTCGAACCTACAACCTCAGTGATTTGTTTGAGTGTGGAGTTGAGACCTCGTGACAATCGGGCAAATTCATCGGAAGATTCTAACTTTACATTGGATCTTAAATCGCCAACTTCAACATTTTGCAGAATTCTTTCAATTGTTTTCATAGGACTGAACCTTGCCGAAAACAAAATATATATCGAAAGTGCAATCACGAAGGATCCGGTAAAACTAATTACCGTTAACCCCAGTAAAGATGACAAACTTTCCACTTCTATTTCTTCTAAATCAAAAGTAGCAAAAAACTGAAGCCCATACTTTGTACTTACTTTTCTACGGAGTAAAAAAGTAGAACCTTCCCAAAAGTTACGAAAAGATTCCGTTTCACCGGCATTCTGTGCACGCGCTTCAAATTCGCTATTTTTAAAACTCATCAATAGATACTTTTGATTTGGGTGATAAACAACTGTGGATTCACGATCCAGTAAATAGGAATAACCAGTAGACCCAATTTTGACATTTTTTAGAGAAGATTCCATTGCCTTTCCCACTAAAAATGGCATCCCAACCAATCCAACCACAGTTCCATTTCTATTTTTGACAGGTGCAGTGACTAAAACTACTACCTGACCACTGATAGGTGATTTAATTGCAATTCCTACATGAGTTTTCCCTTCCTTGGATGCTATTATATTTTCTGATATTTCCGAATTGGAGGATAGCTTATACCCAACACTCATATGATCAGGAAGTCCGGAAGCAACAATTGGTGTACCTACATCAAAGGATGCAATGAATGCATTGTCTAAAAGGAATTGATTGTCATCATATACTTTTTCCAAAGCAGGCCCTGCTAGTATATAATTTCTAGTTTCTAATGCTTGTTTGATGGAGGGGAGAGAAGATATATATTTTATCCTATTTTCTACAGCTTCAAAATAGACATTAATCCTAGCTTCATTACTCTGGTTAAAATTGTACAATTGATTTGAGAATGCCTTTTCCAATGATTTTGCATTCACATTAAAGGAATAAATCAAAAGGAATAGAGAAAACACCAATATCACAAGGGAAAACAGAATGGGGACAGTGGTTTTTAAATTGCGATAGTATGGAGTGATACGATCGTTTAGTTCCGACTGGAATATGTCATCGTCCAATACGATATGAGAAGCTTTCTCTAAAAAAACATAAGAGATGATCACATTGAGCATCGCTGTAAGTAATAAACTGCAAACGATATAAAATCCATCTGACTTACTAGTCTCTGGTAAATAAAGGATGGGGCCAAGTACGATGGGTATAGCAATGATCCATTGTGCGGCTCCAATAAGTGCTCCAATCACAGGCATTTTTGCAATCGCATCCCAAACTTCTGTATAAGTTTTTGGATTTTTTTCTGATTGGGTTTCTAGAACAATCAGTCCGTTTTTGATAAAATTTAATTTTTTGCGAAAAATATAACTTGGGAGTAATAAACTTGTAAGTGCCGCAATGATGGAACTAGCCAGAAAAGTTTTGATCTGTGTGACATTTAAATCTACATAAAATAAAACAAGGGTGATCCCAATAGGAACCACAACTCCGAGAGATAACACTTGCGATGCCAGAATAAAGGCACGTCTATAACGCTTATACAAATTCATTTGAACTTAGACCTTGACATATCAAAAAAACCATGCGCGGTATGGCAAGGTTTTCTGGATTTCGCGAAAGTTTTCTAAAATAAAATATATAAACTTTGTTTTGTCGAGTAACGATTCATGCCACCAAACAATTGCATGACGATTAGTTCATTTGCAAATAAAATTTTGAATCGCACAAACGCCGTTTAATTAATATCAGTTGGAATATGATTTTAAAATAATTTTTATATTTTGATCAAAAAAATATAAATTTTACCTAGAGGTAATTGCATTATGCTCTGGCGTAGTTTATGATCGAGATTTTAGAGGAGATCTATCTAATCTATGGTTAATGTGTTTATCGACTGTATCAATATTGGCCTAGAAACATAAGGTGTTTACAATGAATTTATCTAAAGAAGTTCGCTATATTTTTCTCATTTTCTGTTCCTTATCTTTCTATAGTTATGGCACCGCCATGATGGATTATTTTTTAGTTTATCCTTCGCGATTTCTAGTTGGTGAAGAAGAATTCATAATTTACCATAAATTATTAGAAGCTGCTATTTGGCCGATAAGTGTAATACCGTTTTTAGTGATCATTAGTTTAAATGCATTTTTATTGACAAAAGCACTATCAAAAGAATTGCGAAATTTATTGATGGTCTCTTTTAGCCTACTTATTTTAGATTTTCTTTCGACGATCTTGTTGCAAGCTCCATGGAATGAACAACTATCAGCTGGTAAAAATATTGTATTAATGCAGAAGATATCTGATACAAACTGGGGACGAGTTTTCTTAGAAACAGCTCAAGTAGCTGTAGTTTTCAAATTGTTGGTTAATTTTAATAGTTCACAAAAGCAATAGACAAATCTTTATGTTAAGAATTCCAAATAAGCTTAATCTAGAGTATCAGCTCATTGAACACACCATCATCGATTGCTTCAAGGCCTTCACTGCATATGCGTAAATCATTTCCTTATCTTTGTTGGAGTAGATTGAATCTAAGGGCATTTAATGAGCCTTTTCCCATAAAGTGCAATGTGACACGAGGATGGAGCTAACGTTGTCGATATGGAGACTTGGTGTCGGAAAAAACCTTACTAGGTTCATAATGAATTCCGAAATTGGAACAAAAACATTTTTACAAAATAGGATGAACTATTGATGAATTTAAATCAAATAACAATACCGTCATTGGAGCTTACAAAGGCTATCCAATTTTATCAGACATTAGGATTGAATTTAATAGTGAATTCTATTCCACATTACGGACGATTTGAGTGTAAAGATGGCAATTCCACTTTTTCAATTCACCAAGTTGAGCAACTTCCAATAGGTGACGGCATTTGGATATATTTCGAATGTGAAGAACTTGACGAAGTAGTAGAGCGATTATCAAGCAAAGGGTTTGTATTCGAAGAAATGCCTAATGACAAAAGTTGGCTTTGGCGTGAAGCGAGGTTGAAAGATCCCGATAACAATCAACTGATTTTATACCATGCAGGAAATAACAGGCTAAACCCACCTTGGAGAATCAAATGAAGTAAGCCTGAACGCCTAAAAGTTACCTATCTGCGGCCTCTACCAGATTTTATGGGCAGTCGTGAATGCAACTATCGATTCCGTTGCTAGGGACTTTGTTCTTCCAGTGGAGAGCTCGGCGAACTAATAAAATCACCAGACTTACTTGAACTTGTTCCATTAGACATTTCAATTCCAAGTAAAAGTATAGCAGTCGAATCTGAGCTTACACCTCCACCACATTCGAATAAAAATAAAATAAAAACGGATATTGCGAAAATTAATCCTTCCGTGAAAGCCTTCATCAAAATTCTGACCAACTTACTTTAAGGATAGACTATATCAAGAAGCAACGCAATTACCCCTAAGTAATACTAAACGAAAAAATTGCTATAAATTACATATCTGCTATATAAAAGTTTTATACTAGAGACTGATTGGTCACTGCAAAAGAGGTAAATAGGTATTTTGGATCCTTAATAATTTTTTTCATTTTTCTCGAAAACGAAGTAATATCCAAAAAATTACCTTCTGGTAATTGCTTTAAGAATGTAAGTTCGTTATCATTTTCTTAATCAACTTCGCTCCAGTCAATGGAGACGATATAAATCATGGAGCTAATTTTGAAACTGAAGAAAACCGTATATATTGGGATAACAATAGTTATAATATATGTTCTAATGGGGAACATATTGCACCGTTTTGTATTTCCAGAGCCAACCATTCCAGCAGATGTTTATCCAATTATCGGTGACACGATGCTGAATCCATTTGCCAAAGAAAGTTTCGTTGTTCTAAAAACCGATAAAGAAACGAACGGCGCTTATGCCGAAGTCGAAATGCATTTGGACCCAGGCGGTGCAGTTCCAGAACCACATATTCATCCTCAATATAACGAGACTTTTAAGGTAGTCAAAGGTGAATTAACTTTGGTGATGGAAGGCGTTGAACATAAAGTAGGTCCAGGTCAATCGATCACTGTACCTAAAGGAGTGCCACACCAACCATTCAATAGAGAAAATATAGAATTCGTTGGAAATGTTAGCGTAGATCGACCTGCTAAATGGGCCTTATTTATCACTCAATTTCATGGGTTTCTCACGGAGAAGAAAGAACCGCGTACGAACTTAGAATTTTTTTTGCAGGCAATGCTGGTTACAGACTTTTATGAGGATACCTATCTTGCTTCGCCTCCGATTCCAGTCCAAAAAGTATTATCTTTTATTGTAGCACCAACAGCTCGCTTATTGGGTCACCAGAGTTGGAAACCAGAAATCTCAAAAAAGTGGCGAAAAAAAGTTAGTTTGTCTGAGGAAATCTAGGTCATTGAAAATTTTCGTGTGTTTTATCAGTTTATTTTAGATTATCTTCATTATGCTGTAGCTTGGATCGTTTGAATTAGAGTGATGAAATAAAAAACTAACATCAATTTGCAAATTGATGTTAGTTTTTTCCGGTATTGGGGATTGTCTCGCAAATTTCGAAATCCCTCTTCGGATTGAAGACTTGTTATTGGAAAAACATTTACGAATTTCCTAGGTTCTCAAGTCCTTGGAACAACATTGACTTCATAACTGCTAAGATCTTATGCTAAAAGAGTGGGCCGGATTAGTACCACTTTAGAGTCACTACTTCTCGAAAATCCAATACAAACCATTCAAACGATTTCTTTCGAAGTCGAATCGAAATCCTCTATTAATCATGCATTAGTTTGTTTCACAGGAAAACGACATAGAAATCTCGAAGAAAAGAATCTCGTTTATAAACTCAGTCATTTTTTTTCGTATACATTTATAGATCCAGACGATTTTACTCCGCGAGCAATGTAGAATATACATAGATTTTTATTCTTGGTCATTATGAAACTCAAAGCTATGTCTAGACAAATTAATCCTAAATTGATGAAGGTTTTGTTTTCATCTCCTGGGATTTCATTTTCTTCCAAACATTTTTTCATTCTTCTAATGGAAATTATACCATGTAAGATTTTGAAATGGATCTATATGTTTTTAGAAATTCTCATACATATAAAGTTCAGAAAGAATCCAATTGTATTTCCACAGTCTTGTGAAAAGGAACTTCTTGAGTTTGGTGAGACGAATGCACGCTAAACTCACAAAAAAATTTATAGGAGCTTGAATTAAATGACGAATTCGTTTGGTAAATTGTTGCGAATGTTACGGAAAGCTAAGAAAAAAAGTCAATTGGATTTGGCATTGGAAGCAGGTATTTCAAGTAAACATTTAAGTTTTCTGGAATCAGGAAGGTCAATTCCTGGTCGCGACGTTGTTAGAAAATTAACGAATGCACTAGATATTCAGAGTCTTTATAGAAGTTTACTTTTTCTCAAGGCGGGTTTTTCAATGGATTTTCCTTTGGTAAATCAGGAAGAATCTGAGAGTTTGTTAACAATTTTGACTTCGCAAATGGATGAATACTTTGCCTCGCCTACCTTTGTTGTAAGCTCGAATGGTAAGATTAATCTTTCAAATCCGGCACTGAATTTTCTACTTTCTGCTCTGCAAGGCAAAGAATCAAAAGCAGAAAGTTTATCCGTAGACGAACTTTTATTAGGAGAGGAAGGATTTGGGCCATATATTTTAAATTTTGATAATCTGGCAGAAAGATTGATAACTCGTCGTTCGTTGGAGAACTATTTAGGTTCTGAAGAGGCTAAGCCACATTTTCTTAAATTAAATGGATTGGATAAAAGTGAACATGGAAATTTCACAATTCAATTAGAATACAACGGATTATTAACCTTTGAGATTATACAGGCAGTCATTGGACATCCTTTGGAAGTAAATACGCGTTCGGTAAGAATTTTCTACATGATTCCATCTGATCCAATTTCTAAAGATATAATGAGAAGTTTGGTTTCGAATGACTTGAATCAATTTAGTATCCTTTAATTTAATCGCATTGGAAATTGAAGCGAATTTTGAATCAGATAAAGAATTTTTTCTGAAAGAATCGGAGTTGTCTATTATTCTCTAATATGAAGCGTATTGCATCGATTAGGTCCCTGATAAATCAGTCTTACCGCCACTCAAAAATTGTATTCTATTTCGACCTTTCTTTTTTGCTAAATATAAACGATCGTCCGCATACTTAATCAGCTTGCCAAAATCTTCAATTTCTCCATTGCTATGTGAGATACCGATACTCAGTGTTCGTTTAATAGGAGATTCATTTTCCAATTGGATTTCTATTTTTTCCATTGCCTTTCTAATTCTTTCTGCAACTAAAATGCCAGTATCAAAATCTGTATTGGGTAGAAAAATAATAAATTCTTCGCCTCCATATCTTCCAACTATATCTTTCTTTCGTGTTGAAAAATGTAAAACTTCCGCGACTTTTTTTAAAAATAAATCGCCAATTTCGTGTCCATAATTATCATTTAAGGATTTGAATTGATCAATGTCTAACATAAGTAGGCAAACTGGAACAGATTTTTGTAATGATGCCTCCCATTCAATTTGTGCAGAGTTTAGAAATGATCTTCTGTTCCTGAGTCCGGTTAGCTCATCTGTATTTGCTAAATACATTGCTTCTTTCAATTGAATTTCTTTTGCTAAAATACTTTTCGTAGCTGCGTTTAGTTCCAACAAATTCTGTATCCTAGCAAACAGCTCAGATTTATCGAATGGTTTGGATAAAAAATCATTTGCCCCAGCGCTTATACCCATTGCATAGTCGTCACTCTGATTTCTGGCAGTTAATAAAATTATTTTTAGTTCCGATGAGTTAAATCTTTTTCTCAATTCTCTACAAACTTCATAGCCTGACATAATAGGCATCATTACATCTAATAAAATTAAATCATATATATTGGAATAACATTTCTCTAATGCTTCCTTCCCATTTTTTGCAGTATCTATTTCACAATTTTTTCTAGATAAGAAATTGTATATCAATCTTATATTGATATCTTCATCGTCTACAATCAGAATGCGTTTACTTTCGGAACTTTTCTCTCTCACAAGTTCAGATATTTCAATCGTGCCTGATTGAAGCTCAACAAGTTGTTTGGTTATTGTTAGCCCAAGACCATTGCCCTGGTATTTTAAGCATTCATCAATTTCTAGCTGATCAAATCTTTCGAATATCTTTTGAATATCAGCTTTATTAATTCCTCTACCAGTATCATGAATTGATATCTTTGCTTTTTCTGAATCAAGTTCTTGGCTGAAACTAAGAGAAATCATCCCAAAGTCTGTGAATTTTATTGAGTTACTTAATATATTGAATAATATCTGCTGAATTCTATTTTCATCACATAGAAGAAGAGGGGCATCTAAAGGAATTAAATTTGCAATTCTAATATTAGAATTATTTTTGCTCCTTTCCAGAAGGGATATAACATGAGTTGAAACCTGATATAGATCTACTTTTTTAATATTTAATTTCAGAACACCATGTTTCAGTCTTGTTGAATCCAAAATATCGTTTACCAGTAAAGAAAGTCTCTTCCCACTTTTATGAATAAGGTCAATATTCATTTCGATTACCGGTGATATCTTTCCTATTGAGCCATCTAATATTGATTCAGCAATTCCTACCATGCCATGTAAGGGAGTTTTTATTTCATGAGACGTATTTGCTAAAAACTCCTCACGTAGTTTGTTCAACCGGGTATTCTCCTCCTTATATTTCTGAAAATTTTTTTCTATCGATAACTGAAGTCCATTAACCTTACTTGCCAAAGCAATTGAAAGAAAAATTGATTCTGTGCTGATGCCTAATTTGATTATTAGATGACTGAATTGATCTTCCGGGAGAAACCCCAATAAAAGTAAAGCGTAGTAAGAAATGGAACTCAGAGCAATCCCCCATGAAACTAAATACAATTTCGCTGGTCCGAAACCTTTTGCTAGAGATAGTATCCCCATTGATAAAAGACATATAGAATTAAGTAAAACTGCTATCTTTTGACATTTTAAATACTGACCATATTCAATACTAAAAAATAATATTGAACAAACTATCCAAATAGAATATATGAAGTATTGTAGCTTCCTGATTTTCTTTGAACGACCTTTTGAATCTAGAAAATTGACAGTGAATAAAGTAGCAAAGATTCCTGCAGAAGTGACAATAACAGAATTCGAATATAAATTCCAATCAACAGATGTGGGCCAAATATATTGATATGCAATTCCAGACATTGAAGATATATATATCAAGATAGAAATTGTATAACATGAGTATAAAATATAAACTTTATCTTTTATGACAATCCATAGAAAAAAGTTATAGAATGCAACACCGCACAACAGTCCGATAAATGCGAATTCAATGCCTAGTAAAGTAGGGTCATTTTGATAAAAAAAAGTTTCCGTGAAGGCACTAAAAGAAATAAGTAATCCAGAAAATGTTTTTATACGTAAGTATAACTCCCCATCTTGTTTTAAATTATTTAGACTAAATACAATGTTTCTATTATTTAGTTCCCATTGAGTATGCGGATATTTACGCCCACTAGACTTTGAAATCCAAATATCATTCTCATTTTTATATTTTAATTCTACTTCAGATAAAGTTGGAAAACCTAACTTCAAAATATATGTTTCATTTGGATCTTTTACAGTGTAGGGAATTTTGATCCAAATAGGCCTGTTGACATGGCCAAGATTCATATTGGAACCATTATTTAACTGTAATGGAATCTTCCTTTTATTTTGAATATGGTCGTTCCAATCAAATTGAGTATCTAAATCTAAAAAATATGAAAATTCAGCGTTTTCAAAAAAGTTGCGATTGGATTTTTCGAAAATGACTTTATTGGATAGTAAAGGTGAGGCAAAAAATATCAAAATTGAAAATAGTAAAGATAATGATTTCAGATATTATCCCCCTTATTTGATAGCAGAATTCTTTTGCCATCTTTGATTTAAAGAGTCTAAATTAAATTCATCTATTGGGATTGGTTTGTTTATATAGTAACCTTGAACATAATCGCAGCCAATTTCACAAAGTAGATCAAATTGATCTTTATTTTCAACGCCTTCTGCAACTACTTTCATGAGTAAACTTTCTGCCATTTTAATAATGGCTTTTACTACCGATAACCCATTGTTATTGTGTTGAAGGTTATCTATAAATGACTTATCAATTTTAATGATATCAATTGGAAAATGGATCAGATAATTTAAGGAAGAATATCCTGTTCCAAAATCATCCAAATAAATGGTAAGGCCCATCTTTTTCAATTCGTACAGAACATTTATACTATGTTTTATATTGCTCATGATAAGCGATTCAGTCAATTCAATATGTATATTCTCTGCTTCTAGATGATACTGTGTCAGATATTTTGCAAACAGCTGAGGTAAATTTTTATTTTCGAATTGTAAAGGTGAGAGGTTGATTGCTATCGGAATAATAGTCTTTTTCTCTAGATTCCAACGTTCTATTTGTTTGCATGTATTGATTAAAATCCAATCACCAATTGTATGGATTTGGCCAGTCTCTTCCGCAATTTGTATAAATTCAGCAGGAGGGATATAACCGTGCGTTGGATGGTTCCATCTGCAAAGCGCCTCCGCATGTGAAATTTTATTTTCCTTCGTAGAAAAAATTGGCTGAACATGTAATTTCAGATTTTCATTTACTATTGCTTCTCTTAACCATGAGCTCATTTGCAAGGAGTTAAGTTTCTTTTCTTGCATTTTTAGTTCATATAGTCTAAATTTTCCTCGTCCGAGTTTTTTGGCCTCGTGCATTGCTATATCAGCATTTCTTAAAAGTTTTTCTGCATCTGTTGACGATTTGTCCCCTTTAGAAACACCAATTGAACATGTCATAAGAATTGATTGTCTTTCAATATAAATAATTTCCGACAATACCATTTGGATTTTGTTGCATATATCTATAATATTTATAGATCGAATTTTACTCTGGGTGACAAGTGCAAACTCATCACCACCTATTCGTGCAAGAAAATAATCATTGTTTTTGTTAATTAAATCTTTTAGCCTACTGGCGACAATTTTGAGTACTGTATCACCCGCCTCGTGACCAAGACTATCATTGATATCTTTAAAACGATCGATATCAATATAAAAAATATATAATTCTTCCAGTTTTCCGAATTTTAAGTCTTGTATAAGCAAATCTACGGATTCAAAAAGAAATTTTTTACTGGAAAGCTTTGTCAGTTCGTCTTTAGATATTTTTTCGATTAAAAAGTTATCATATTGAAATTTTTCGGTTACATCGCGCCCTAAATAGTAAACTCGTCCGCTGTCGCCAGTATTGTCTGAATATACAAAAAATTCAATTGTCGAATATCCTCCTGCTCTATTCTGAATTCTGATTTCAGCCAACTGAATATCTGATTTCTCCAACGCATTCTTATATAATTCTCTAAAGATGATTTTATCTTCATTATGAATGAAATTTTCGAAATTTTTTCCAACAATTTTCTTTGGTATCCAACCTAGAATATTATGAATAGATTCATTTGCCATTACAAGAGTTTTGTTCTTGTTTATCAATAAGAGAATATCTGGAATGGAATGAAACAAATTTGAAAATTGATTTTCCTTTGTAACTACTGAGTCCATAAGGTCGAGAAGATCAGTTACATTTTTAAAATGAAAAATGAATCGATTATTTGATGTAATGTTACAAGTAACATCCAATAACATAGTATTCCTAATTTTTTTGAATTCCAGAATTCCTAATCTTTGAATTTTTTTGCCATCTTTTGTAAACTTTAATGAAGCTAGGAAGTTCGAACTAGCTGATGGCAATTCTTGCAAAGTTAAAATTTCATTATTTTTGCTATTATGGAGATCAAAAATGAATTTAGCATATTTATTGGTATAATAGATATTAAAATAAATATCAGCAATGATGACTCCTTCACTAATCTCTTCTAAGATTTCGGTATGCTCTATTTCCATTTTTTTTCCTAGAATATTAAATTTGAATCTTGCTTCTACGTGTAAAGAATTCCGTTAAATGAATGGTATTCTTTTTTTATCATAAGCGCAATTATCTCAAGGTAAAATATATGAATAAAATGCTGTACTCTCTCATTTTATACACATTGGCGACTGTTTGCTGAGATTAATTATAGATTTCATTTCTAAATCATTAAGTATGACTCGCGCAAAATAGAATGAATTTTCTCTTATAAAAACATTAGATCTTTTCTGAATTTTACTGGAGTGATGTTCTCTATATTTTTAAACGATTTTAAGAATGCCGAGTAAGAATTGAAGCCGACAGCAAGTCCAATGGAGAGGACGGATCGATTTTTTTCCGATAGTAACATTTTTTTGGCTTCCACTATCCTAAATTCATTTACGTATTCATTAAACCCTTTTCCAATGTGATCGTTTAACAAAGCAGAAAGGCAGTGCAATGAAAGATTCATTTCTTCTGCGAGCCTTGGTAAACGAAGTTCTTCGTCCAAATATAATCGTTCTTGATTCATTAATCCATCTAATTTATTTCTTTGTTCTTTAAGATCCAATCCTTTGAAAAGTGAATACTTTTTCCCATCGATAAATGAGTTTTTAACATTCATCTCTTTTGATTGAATCATGTTTGTTTTATTTTTTTCGATCACAAGAAAAATGGGATGGGGAATTTCCAAAAATGATTGGATCCATTTCCAATCCATTAGGAGAAAAAATCCCAACAAAAGAAAGGAATAGGGTTGTGAAGAAATTAAAATTCCTATTGTTGCAATGAGTGCGATTATCAATTTTGGAGCAATTTGTAAAGAGATAGATTCGACTTTCATAAAAACCTCGCCGATAAATGAAAAAATCTATTTCTATTTTACCTTTCTTTTAGTGCATGTTCGTCTGGATTTATAAATGTTGACAAAAAAATACGACTGTATTTATAAACCAGATACTTTTCTGCGATATTCCTTCGGAGTTATTCCCGTGAATCGAAGAAACGCTTGGTTGAAAGAAGATTTTGAGTTGAATCCAACTTCAAAGGCAATTGCGAGAACGGTTTGTCTCGGTTTTTCAATCAGTATTTTTTGAGCTTCCGATATTCTATATTGATTGATGAAACTCGGAAAATTCATTTTTTTCTTTTCATTTAAAAATTCCGAAAGCTGGTGACTCGAAAGGGACACCGATTCAGCCAACTCTTTCAGTGTAAGATCTTCGCGTTTATATAGTTTGTGTTGTTCCATAAACTCATTCAACTTTTTTTGAATCGCATCGGTATCCAAACCGATCAAAAGGGAACGTTCATAACGGTTTTTTCTAACTTCCTGAATGAATAGTGCAAGTGATTCTGGATTTCCTAATGAATATATATACAACTGAATTAAAATTAAACTTACCATGACTGCTCCGATTTTTAATGAAGGTAAATTCAAGGTATAATGACCGTAGATAAGGAGAAGTGTCGCGATCAGACGAAAAGGAATCAAAAGGATTCCAAGACGGAAAGCCGGCAAAATTGGGGCTGTTTTTGAATTCCTAAAGTAAATCCAAAAAAGATAAAGGTTGTATCCCGTCAGACAAAATGCAGAAAAATAGATGCAAAGATTTATTGTCTCGAAAGTGTTTTGATGCCAAAACTCGAAAACGATTTTCTTTTTTAGATCTTCCGATTTTAGGAAAAACGGACTTGTTAACAAAAGAATAAGAATTACCGGAAGCAAATGTAGTGCCTCTTTCCAACCAAAGCTGAATTTTTCCTTCAAAAGCGAATCAGTATAGTATTGTTCGATAGGACCATAAATCGCGAGAGAGATTGGAAGAAGTATTACCAAAGTCGGAAAGTGAAATAGCCAACCGCTAAAGAAACCTGAAAGAATAAGTTGTGTGGTTCCGGTGGAAATAAAAAGCAATGAAACTAAAAAAGATTGAATCGTTCTTTGTTTAAAAGCTAGATATCGACTCATTCCCATCAGTAAACCCAAACCGCCTCCGAACTGAATAAGGGCATCAGAAAGAGAAGAAAAAAGATCCAACATGATTGATCTCCAAGTTTACCTTTCTAAATCGATCTCACAGGTGTGTTTATTACCCATTGAAGAGTCAATTTCTTGCTTCTTATCGGAAGCAATCTTCACTTTTATAAAAATCAAAGAAAGAAAGACTTATTTTGAGTATTCTAAGACACATTGGATCAGGAGTCAAGAATATGAAAGATCGTGTAGTTCTAGCATCTACCTCACTTGAGGATGAAAGATTTCAAATAGAAGACAGAACTAAGTATGAGGGAATAGAGTTCAAAAATCGACCGCCATCATTTGTAAAAAAATGGAAAATGTTTTTTGCCCGAGAGAGCTGTTTTGTTTTTCTTTTATCTTTAATTCAGTTTACCCATATCCTTGATTTTATGATAATGATGCCCCTTGGCAGGAATTTCGAAAGTCAGTTTCAAATCACTCCTAAGGAATTTTCGGTACTTATTTCTTCTTATACTTACAGCGCTTTTTTTGCAGGAATCCTAAGTTCTTTGTTTATTGATCGATTCAATAGGAGAATTACGGCTCTCTTTTTGTATTCGGGATTTATCTTAGGAACACTATTATGCGGAATCGCAAATACATATTGGATATTATTTGCAGGACGAATTCTAGCAGGTGCATTTGGGGGAATTATTACCTCAGTACTTTTTTCCTTTGTCGGAGATTTGATTCCAGAGGAAAGAAGGGGAAGAGCCACTGGTGTAATTATGGCGGCGTTTTCAGCTGCCGCTGTGATCGGAGTTCCAATAAGTTTAGAAATTTCTGGGCGATTTGGATGGAACGCGGTTTTTCTTTCGATTGTTTTTATCAGTTGTCTGATTCTCCTATTAATGTATCTGATTCTTCCTCATGTCACAATAGAAAAGGAGACAAAGGAATCGAATCTACAAGGTTTGAATGATATTGTAAGATCGAAGCGATACCTCCCTTCTTATTTACTCATTGCTTCAGTGATTCTAGGGGGATTCACCGTAATACCTTTTTTTGCTCCATACTTGGAGAGGAACGTAGGTGTTTCCAAAGATTATCTTTCCCTTATCTATTTCATCGGGGGTTCGATTACTTTCTTTTCCGCCCGTTTGATCGGATCTCTTTCCGATCGATATGGAAAAAAGAAAATGTTCTATATATTAGTTCCACTCGCATGTATCCCGATTCTTTTTTTCACGAATCTAAAACCAGGTTCAATTTTCCTGACGATCCTTTGTACAAGTGGATTCATGGCCTTGGTCTCAGCCCGTTTGATTCCAGCGATGGCCTTAATTACCTCAACTGTTGACCAAAAACAAAGGGGAAGATTTATGACGATCGTTTCCGCTATTCAAAATCTTGCTTCAGGAATGGGTGCTACGATAGGCGGTTTGATTTTAACCGTCAAAGATATCCACTCACCGTATCAAAATTTTGAGTGGGTTGGAATTTTAGCCGTTGTATTCAATCTTGCGGCATTGGTTTGCGTATCAAAAGTATTTAGTAGTATAGAATATTTAAAATTAAAACAGAATGGTGGAGTCATATGAAGAAGGAATTTCTTATTAAATCGGGCGCTTATTGCGCGATATTTGCTGGAGCTTTACGCTGCTTTGCCGCCTTCGCTAGTGAATTTATGTCAGGATTCTATTTAGAATCGCTTTATTTCGCAATTGATATTTGTCTTCTCTTCGCCGTGTTGGGTTTCTATTTTCAATATTATGAAAAATTAAAGGTACCTGCATTGATTGGATTTATTTCATGTATGACGGGAATTGGTCTCTTGATCGGTCCAGATCAATCAGCGACGGGCTTAAACGTTTATCCGTATGGTGCTGGTATCCTTTCCATCGGTTTGATATTAATCTCATTAGATTCCTGGAAATCAAATGTTATTTCTAAGTGGACACCGGGTATTTATATCCTCTCCGTTCTGACGGGTTCGGTAGGTTTTTTCGTTAGTGAATTGGCTTGGCTGTTTGTGTTTGGTGGAATCCTATTTGGAATTAGTTTTATTGGAATGGGTTTTTCTCTTTTGAAATCTAGTTCTACTCAGTAGTTAGAGATAGTTGTAAACCAAGCGGGATTGACTTTTTATTTTAGGGTAGAGGAAGATTATTATTCCAATTAAATTTTTCATAAAAACTCAAATGCAATCAATAAAATTTCAAGAAATTCAATGATGGTATTTGAGAGGAACGTGCAGTAAATAAAGGCTAGAGCTATCACTAGTAATGTGGGAGATCTAGTCAATTTATCATCGTAAGTTCGCATGGCTATCGAAGAACTACTTTCCGCATCAGAGGATTTTACCTTATACTCTTTCAAAAATACTATTGGAAGTATGGCATTCAATCGGCAACAGGATCAATAGACAAAAAGTCCGTCAGATTCGAATACCATCTATTATGAAGCTATATGTTACTTCCGATAATATAGATTATGTCGCATAACATAAAATATGCGACTGAGTGTACTCATACATCCTTTACAGTTCTGTCTTGATACATACTTTACAAAAAGATGCATCAAAATCCTGT
>NZ_JAFFPS010000006.1 GCF_016919165.1 Leptospira chreensis | reverse complement strand
TCTGTTTCCATATCCATCAAAAAACGATAAAAATCATTCGTGCATTTTTCCCCTTTCTCCAGAATGGAAAAGGAAGTTTCCGTAAATCTGAAGCCTAGAGAAGTCTATGTCACTTACAAAATATCAATTCCGAGCACAGTTTCGTTGTACCAATGACTCCTGTCGCAAAACCTACCCTCTCCACCAAGTGATTTATTCCTGCGAGTCTTGCGGGGAACTTTTAAATGTCGAACACGATATAGACAGCCTCAAACAAGTTTCCGCACCTGAATGGAAATCGGAATTTGAATCTCGGTTCCGTTCCAGCCAATTTCCCTATGCCTCTGGGGTTTGGGGGAAAAAGGAATGGGTCCTTCCCGGCATTAGTGATGAAAATATCATTACTTCGGGGGAAGGGACATCACATTTGTATGATGCCGCTCGGTTTGCCAAAGATTTAGGACTCGCAAGCCTTCACATCAAACAGTGTGGGATTTCTCATACAGGTTCTTTTAAAGATTTAGGGATGACGGTTCTTGTGAGCCAAGTCAAACAAATGATCTCTGATGGAGTTCCCATCCAAGCAGTCGCTTGTGCTTCTACGGGAGATACTTCGGCGGCTCTTGCTTCTTATGCAGCCAAAGCAGGCATTCCCTCCATCATCCTTTTACCAGCAAACAAGGTATCAACGGCCCAACTCATCCAACCCGTCGCCAATGGTGCTTTAGTTTTGGCACTCGAGACAGACTTTGATGGTTGTATGGCAGTAGTGAGAGAACTCACCAAAGAAAAATCCATCTATCTTGCGAACTCCATGAATTCACTTCGCATTGAAGGGCAAAAAACAATCTCTGTCGAAATTACACAACAGTTAGGTTGGAAGGTTCCGGATTGGATTGTCATTCCGGGTGGAAACTTAGGGAATGTTTCGGCTCTCGGGATGGGATTTGAGATGATGTTGGAACTGGGACTCATTGATAAACTACCAAGAATTATTTTAGCCCAAGCAAAAAATGCAAGTCCCCTCTACGAATCGTTTAAGAAGGGTTTTGCGGACTTCTCTCCAGTCACTGCAGAAAAAACTTTAGCCTCTGCGATCCAAATTGGGGATCCAGTTTCTGTGAAAAAAGCGATCCGTGTTCTAAAGAAATTCAATGGCGTTGTGGAAGTGGCTTCGGAAGAAGAATTGGCCAATGCTGCCGCTCGCGGAGATCTTTACGGACTTTACAACGATCCCCATACCGGTGTGGCTCTTGCTGCACTTTTGAAATCAGTGGAATCGGGTGTTGTGAAGAAGGGTGAGTCAGTGGTTGTGATCTCTACAGCGAATGGACTCAAGTTCACAGAATTCAAATTAGCCTTCCATGAAGGGAAAATCCCTAACATTGATGAAAAACTGAAGAACCAAATCCAATCTTGCAAACCAAACATCAGCGGAGTGATGGAAATCCTAGGCAAACAACTGAAGAAATCATAAATCGCTAGACAAATCCCCTACATGTTGGCAAATTTTTTCAGTTTACCGGTATGTCTCAAGAGATCCAACTAACTTCTCAGTTTCGCACCACGGTGGATCATGCCGTGGAGTTAGGTAAAAAGGTCTCAATGATCACTTACGTGATGGGGGATATCGGTGAGGCCAAACTCAAATACATTTTGTTCCGAATTTTAGGTTCTGTGGGTCGTGAAGATTTGATGGAGCTCTTTTATACAGCGGCCAAAGAACTCATCGTCAACTCCACAAAAGCTGCCATCAAAAGAATCATCTTTGAGGAACTAAAACTCAACATTCGAAATTTAAATGATTATGAAGAGGGGATGAAACTCTTTAAATCGAGTCTCAACGAAAGGAAATTTCCCACATACAAAAAGAAGATGCGGGAGACCGGTCACTACGTAAAGATCACTTGCATCTACCAAAAGGACAAAATCGACCTAGAAATCAGAAATAATTTTCCATTATTGCCAATTGAGGCAGAACGGGTAAAAGAAAAGTTTATTAATGCGAAAAAGTATGATAATCTATTCGAGTTCTTTATGGAGCACGGCGATAGTACGGAGGGAGCGGGAATGGGAATCACAATGGTAGAAATATTATTGTCTCAGTCTGGTTTTGACCGTCGTTTACTCTCTATATATTCATCAGAAAGGAAAAAGGAAACAGTAGCGCGTGTGGAAGTACATTTAAGTGAGATTCCCAAATCCACAGAAACACACGAACAATTGTTTGTAGAATAATGTCCGAATTAAGCTCAAAAGCAGATCAACTCAAACGACAAGCAGACCTCATTGGTCTGACAAGAGAAGCCGTGTTTACGGACGAACAAGCCAAAGAAGTTTTACAAGGTAAAATTACAGATGGTTACTTAGTAAAAGTTAAAATCGATTTGGACAGTTTGAACGGAATGGTTCTCATTCTTGTATCCTCCATTCGTAAACATGTGATGGAATTGTATGCTGTGGTAGGAACGTCGCCCACCTTTAGGCGAATCCGAACCTTTGCTGATCATGTTCAGATCTCCACCGATTTAGGTGATATTGGAAAAACAGGTGGATATGACCCGGCGATTTCCGAGAACATTGGTCGTGCTGTACACAGAGCCTTCACCAAAGAGAAGTTAGAGGAGTTACTCCCCCTTTGGCAAAAAAAAGACCCTTCTCATATTGCTGAAATTTTAGAAATGCCCATCCTTACTGCCACAAAAGGTAGGAATATCAAACTCCAAGCCGAAGTGGACAAACTATCGACGGCAAAGTTTCGTTATGAAAATCCAATGAAAGGTGTGATCCTTCCCATTCCGAAACCAGATGACGAATCACCATCTGCAAAAGATGCTTCGGTTCCGGGAGTTTCCACCGAACCAGCAAAAGGTGAACTTTCTTCCCTCGAACGCCAGATTGCCCAATACCGAGCTTCCTTCCCTAAAGAATTGAATATGAAAACTGTCATTTCTCCCATCAATGGGGTGGAGTTTGATAATTTGGTAGAGGGTATGGAAATTTTATTCCGTGTTCCCACAGAAACTCCCGAAGGTCTCACCAATGCACAAATTCTTGGACTCATTGATGAAGAAGGAAAAATAACAAAAGACCCAGTGGTGGGAAGGTTTCTTGGAATTGCAGGTAGCAAAACAGAATACCATATCTTTGCCGAAGGTCCGAACCAGTATTTACTTCATTCCGTCGAAGAACATCCGGTGAAGGTTGCCATTCCCAAACCAGCAGCTATGGCAACACCAAGCAAAGGTTCTGCGGGACAAACAACCAAGAAAAAAGTGGGAAATGCTCCGGCACAGGAATCCAAAGGTTCGGGCGCCAACTTGTTTATGCTTATGGGTGCCTTCATTACCATCGTCCTCTTTGGAGTGTTGATTTTTGTAATGGTGATCTTATAAAAAAGGATTTAAAAGAAAAAACCCCTAACTTATCCAAGTTTGGAAGATAGGGGTTTTCTGATTTCGGAATTTGTGATTCCATTTGGAAAGTAATTTAAACTTTCCATTTTGAGTTTAATGAATCTTAATTTCGAACGAAAAGAAATTTATCCCGCAACCACTATGTTTACGAGTTTTCCCTTCACATAGATTTCTTTTTTGATTTCTTTGCCTTCCCAAAATGGTTTTGCTTTTTCCACTGCTTTTGCGAGAGCCAAAACTTCTTTCTCTTCGATATCCCTTGGGGCAAGGAACTCTCCTCTCATCTTTCCATTCACTTGGATCACAATCGTAATGTTCGCATCAATCAAATACTTCTCATCCCATTTGGGATAAGGATGGTAGGCGAGTGATTCTTTGTGTCCAAGTTTAAACCAAAGTTCTTCTGCCAAATGAGGAGCATAAGGAGAGAGTGCCAGAACAAATGGCTCTAATACTTTTTTTGGTTTTCTAGGATTTGTTGTGAACTCATTGATGAAGATCATCATCTGAGACACAGCAGTATTGAAAGAAAAATTATCGATATCGTCTTTTACTTTTTTAATCGTACGATGTAGTGTTTTCAGTTCGGCTTCGTTTGGTTCGATCTCTTCTACAAAGAAGGATTCGTTTTCACCTGAATGAAACAATCTCCAAACTCGATTTAAAAATCGAAACACACCATCCACCCCGTTTTTACTCCAAGGTTTGGACATCTCAAACGGACCCATAAACATTTCAAAAAGCCTAAGTGTGTCCGCACCAAATTCAGAAACTACATCATCTGGATTGACAACGTTTCCGCGTGATTTGGACATTTTCCCTTTATCTTCTCCCAAAATCAAACCTTGGTGGACCAATTTTTGAAATGGTTCTGGGGAAGATACATGTCCTAAATCAAAAAGGATTTTATGCCAAAATCTAGAGTATAGCAAGTGTAATACGGCGTGTTCTGCCCCACCCACATAGACTTCCACAGGCATCCAAGCTTTTTCAAGTTCTGGATCGATGAGTTTGTCGTTGTTTCTTGGATCGATATAACGAAGATAATAATAACAAGAACCAGCCCACTGCGGCATCGTATTGGTTTCTCTTTTTCCGACTTCACCGGTTACCGGATCCGTATAAACAAGCCAATCTTTTGCTAAGGCAAGAGGAGATTCACCGGTTCCAGAAGGTTTGAATTCTTCTAGGTCAGGTAATACCAAGGGAAGTTCTGTTTCAGAAAGAGCTTTTGGTGTTCCATCTGCAAAATGAACGAGAGGGATGGGCTCTCCCCAATACCTTTGTCTGGCAAAAAGCCAATCTCTTAGTTTGAATTGGATTTTTTTGCGACCAAGGCCTTTCTTTTCTGCCCAAGTGGACATGGTTTGGAAGGCATCTTTGTAAGATTTACCATCTAACTGTACTTCTGCGGAAGAAGAGTTGATACAAATTGAATCTTTGGAATCAAAAGCAAGGTTTGGTTCCATTTTTCCATCGATGACTTGTTTGATCGGAAGTTGGAACTTCACAGCAAAGTCGTAGTCTCTTTGGTCGTGAGCAGGAACCGCCATGATGGCACCGGTTCCATAGGAAATTAAAACATAATCAGAAATATAAATCGGAACTTTAATAGAAGAATCTGTTGGCAAAGTTGCGTATGATCCAGTAAACACACCGGTTTTGTCTTTATTTAGTTCGGTTCGTTCCAAATCACTTTTTAAAGAACAGTCCTTTTGGTATTTCTCGACTGCTGATTTTTGTTCTGCAGTTGTGAGTTCTGCCACGAGTGCGTGTTCTGGGGCAAGGACTAGGTAAGTAGCCCCAAAAATAGTGTCGGGTCTTGTTGTATAAACAGTGATGTCTTTGGAAAGGGAAGGAACCGGGAAACTGAGTTCCAATCCTTCGGATTTTCCAATCCAATTCCTTTGCATCTCTAAGGTAGAAGTAGGCCATTCGCAGAGAGAAAGATCATGTAGCAGACGTTCGGCGTAAGAAGTGATGCGCATCATGTATTGGCGCATGGGTTTTCTTTCTACAGAATATCCTTTGGAAGTCCATTCTTCGACCTCTTCGTTGGCAAGAACGGTGCCGAGTGCCTCACACCAGTTGACCGGAATGTTTGCTTCATACACCAATCGGAAATGAGAGAGGATATCTTCTTTTTCCTTACGAGATTTGGCCTTCCAGTCGGAAGCCGAAAATTGGATTCCTTTCGGTAGTTCTTTTCCTTCAAAAAAGGAAGAACCTTCTGTTTCTAAGGATTGGATGAGGGAAGCGATCGGTAGGGCTTTGTTTTCTTTGCGATCAAAGTAGGAATTGTAGATTTGCAGGAAAATCCACTGGGTCCAGCGGTAATAATCCGGGTGAGTGGTCGAGATTTCTCGATTCCAATCATAAGATAAACCAAGGCTTTTGATTTGGCGGCGAAAGGTATCAATATTGTTCTTTGTGGTGGTGCGGGGGTGAACTCCCGTTGTCATCGCGTATCTTTCGGCAGGAAGGCCAAAAGCGTCCCATCCCATGGGGTGAAGGACTTCAAATCCTTCCATTCGTTTGAGTCGTGAAATGATGTCGGTGGCTGTATATCCCTCAGGGTGGCCTACGTGCAGTCCTGCGCCACTTGGGTAGGGAAACATGTCTAAACAATAGTATTTAGGTTTGGTTGAGTGAGCGTCCGTGCGAAAGGTCTGGTGGTCGTCCCAGTGTTTTTGCCATTTTTGTTCAATATCTTGGAATGGATAATTCATCGACTAACGTAGAGAAAGTGTAGTAATTCTACTTTCTCACGGAGTCGATGATTTTTACAAGCTTTTTGAAACTCTTGGACAAACAAACTTTGCAGAGATTGTATTGATAAAGGTTCGTGATGGATCCACATTCCGCACAAGGTTTAAGATTATTAATTTTCACATTCATAAAGTCTGCAGTTTTTATCTTTGTATTGCTTTCGAGCATTCTATATTTACCTGTATGAGTCCGCTTATCGACAGTGCTGTTCATAAGTCCCCAAAATTCCCTAAAACAGGGGGAGGGGAAACACTACGATGAAGTTACTTTATATGAAACCGACCCTTTGTGGTCAAAAAAAATTAGGATGTACACTCGAAAAGATAAGTACTTTTTATCAGATTTTTTTTCAATCTGTGCAATATAGTTGGAACGAAAATGAAAATTGAAAAAATTATAACTGTTATGGAAAAAATTAAAAAATCGTAGTTAGGCGGTATTTTTTCTGGTAAATGCCCGTTATTAGTCATGTCTTTTTTGTTAGGCGATAAAATCTTTGGGGGAAAAACCTAGTGTTGGAATTTAAAAATGTGTTCAAGTCATTCCACAATGAATCGGAAACGATTGATGTGTTGAAAAATATTTCATTTCGCATTGAAACAGGCGAATTTGTAGCGATTATAGGCCCATCAGGTTCCGGTAAGTCAACACTACTTGGTGTAGCGGCCGGTCTAGATAAGCCGGATACAGGTATTGTTTCCTTGGATGGAGTCAATATCACAGCGGAAAATGAATCTAATTTAGCTGATTTACGTGCCGATCGGATTGGATTTATCTTTCAAAACTTTCAATTACTTCCAGGACTCAATGCAATTGAAAATGTAGGGATTCCATTATACTTAAAATCATCACTTACAGAAGCAGAGATTTTAAAAAAATCAGAAAAGATATTAGAATCTGTATCTATGTCCCATCGTGCGACTCACTTCCCAAAACAATTGTCAGGTGGTGAAGAGCAAAGAATTGCCATTGCAAGAAGTTTTGTCAACGATCCAAAGATCATTTTTGCTGATGAACCCACTGCCAACCTAGATTTTAAAAATAGCAAAACAGTTTTGGATCTATTGTTATACAGAAACAAAGAACAAGGCACAACACTTGTTGTGGTCACCCATGACCCTGATGTGGCAAAACTTGCCGATCGTGTGTTGGAAATGAAGGATGGAGAAATTATTTCGGATTCAAGGAACAAAAAGAAGATTCCTTCTGCTCAATCCAAGAAAGTAACCGCAAAAAAGACCACCAAACAGAAGAAAACGAATTCGCGTCTTAAGCAGGCGAGTCGATGAAAGCATCGCTGTTTCGATTTTATCTAAAGCGGGAGCTATTCTCTCGGTTTCGGTATTCACTCCTCATTGTGGTTTCGATCACCCTCGGTGTGGGTTCGGTAATTGGGATCCATTCCTACAAAGACAATACCGCAAATGCCATCAAAAGAGAGGCAAAAACGATTATGGGGGCCGATATCGCCTTACAATCCCCTCAAGAAATCACCAAAACAGCGGAAAAATTGGTCGAAAGCACCCTGCCTAAAGGTTCAGAAACCAGTGCTTCCATTCAGTTTTTATCTATGATTTCCAATGAATCGGGAGAAGAGAATTCCCTTAGTTTTATCAAGGCTGTGGAAACGAATTACCCCTTTTACGGGGAAATGAAAACCGAACCGGAATCGGCCTACAGGAATTTAAAACCAAACCAAGTTTTACTCGATAAATCCCTTGTGGAAAACCTAAAACTAAAACTCGGAGATCGGGTGCGGTTGGGGGATAGTTTACTCGTGTTAGCTGGTGTTGTCGTAAAAGAACCGGGTGCTGTAGGATCTTTTGTCGGATCGGCTCCAGGTTCCATCATTCGTAGAGATACGGCCGCGAAAACGGGACTTGTGCAGAGAGGAAGTCGGATTCGATATACTATCTATGCTAAGTTTCCTGATTCCATCGACAGTTTGGATTGGAAGGACAAAGAGTTTGAAACTCTTATCAAAGAAGATTTAACCATCTATCACAATACAGAAGTAAATTCGGGATCCCAACAGTTCATCAAAAACACTTTCGATTATATGGCCCTCCTTGCTCTTGCTGGTTTTTTTCTCGGAGCCATATCCGTATATACAGCAGTAAGAACGCGTTTACTCGAAAAAAGAAACGAGATCGCCATCCTCATGTGTCTCGGTGCCAAACCCAATGTGATTTTACTTTTGGTCTTTGCTGAAATTTTAATTCTATCGATTTTTGGAACTACGCTCGGACTTGCCTTGGGATATGGAATCCAATCCATCTTACCTGATATCAGCGGACTTATGGCTGTAGAAGCAGGGATTGTATTTGGATTCTCTTTTTCTTCTGTTCTTTGGAGTCTGGTGCTCGGAGTTGTATTACCACTCCTCATCTCCATCCCTCTTGTTTTAGAAACAAGATCGGTGAAACCTCTTGCAGCACTGAAAGAAGTAGAATCACAAACCAGCGGCAACTTATCCACGTCCAAATGGCAATTTGTTTCTTTTCTTTTGATTTATCTTCTCTTTACCAGTCTTGCGGTCTTGGAAACGGAAAGTATCTTCAAAGGGATTCTTTTTACTCTCGTATTGTTAACCTTACCGGTTCTTGTGTACGGATTGTACATCCTTCTTGGACTATTCATCACTAAAATTTCTAAACTGGGATGGCTTTCGAAAGAGTGGAGTCTTGTGACAAAAAAAGTCACTCGTAAATCAGGAGCCCTAAGACTTTCCATCATTGGGCTTGGGTCTGCTTTGTTTATTTTGACATTGTCCCTCATCTTACAAGAAAGTTTGCTCGAACTGAGCGGTGCTCGTGAGATCGAACGAAGGCCCAATATGTTTCTTTTGGACATCCGAGAGACACAAAAGAATGACCTACTAACGGCCATTAAGGCTTTCCCTGTAGAAAAACAATATCTGGCACCTGTGATTGGCGCTCGGCTCTCCAAAGTCAATGGGGAACCCATCAAAAAAGAAGATACCATCAAAAATGCAATGGATCGCAATTGGCGGGCCACTGCCAGAACTCGGGAATACTTCTTATCGTACAGAGATGAGATCTATGATACCGAAGAAGTGACCAAAGGGAATTGGTGGGACGAATCAGGACGAAATGAAATTTCGGTGGAACGTGATTTTGCCGGTTATTTGCAAGCGGGAGTGGGGGATGAACTCACCTTCAATGTCCAAGGCCGTGAAGTTTCGGGAAAAATCACCAACCTTCGTTCTGTGAACTGGGCCGATATGAAACCGAACTTTGTAGTCCTTTTCTCCAAAGGGATTTTGGAAAAAGCACCCCGGTTTTATATTGTTTCCTTACTCATTGATACAAATGAAGACAGATACCAATTACAAAAGGTCATTGTGAATCAGTTTCCGAATATCACGGTGATTGATACGGAAAAAACCATCCAAGCCTTTATGGGAATTTTAGAGAAAGTGACACAGATGATGGCGCTGATGACAGCCTTTATTTTGGCGGCCTCTTTTGTTCTCGTATTTACAACGTTATATGCAAGCCAAGCGGAACGAAAACGCGAATTCGCATTGCTACGAGTGATTGGAGCCAACAGTCGTTTTATGGTAAAACATTTTTTACGAGAAGCCCTGCTTGTGTCTGTGATTTCGTTTTTACTCGGACTGATTTATTCCGTGGTTTCCAATGAAGTACTGAACCGATCTGTTTTGGAACTGAGAAGTGTCTATCCTTATGGACAACTCACTCTAGTGTTTGTGGGAATTTGTTTTGTGACTGTGAGTTTGTATGCACTCGGACTCTTTAGTTTCTTTCGAATGCCAACGAAGACAGTGCTAAAGGAAATCAAATAAAAACAAAAAAGCCCGGGGTTAAAGCCGGGCTTTCTCATTGAAAGAGATGTTTTCGGGGTTATTGTGCTACCGAAATAACCTCATCTCGGTTGATTACGTTAACAATATGTTTGTATTCAGGAGAATCTTTTCCATATTTTAACTCAGTGGCACGTAGTAAGTGAACGTTCTTTTTGTAACGATACTTGAAGAGCATATCATCTGGTCCTTTGGACTTTTTGATCATATTTTCTTCGAAGCTATATGCACTTGCAAGATACTTGTGAGCAGGGTATTCTTTCTCGTTATCATCGATTTCGATGTAAAGTTCAAGAATTGGGATGGTTTGAGGAAGATTTTGTAAATCATACTCAGCCATTACCCATGAACGGTAAACATCAGAAAGAAGTCTTTTAAACTCAGGTCTTTCTCTTAAGTCAGGGTTTTTAATTTCGTCAAGGTGGTTGATCGATTTAGAGAAGTAGTTGAGAGCGTCTTGTTTCGCTTTCATTTTTTCACGGTAAACTACACGTTCTTCTCTGGATTTACGATCCACTTTTTGCCAGTACCATTTTTCATCTAAGCGTTTCTTTTCCGCTTCTTCTTTGCGGTACTGCTCAACCCAATCTCTATTTTTCATAACGGTATTGATACCGGATTGGTAGTTTGAAAGAGCCAAACGGAATTGGTTGTTTGCGAAAGTTTTAGAAAGTTGGTGTAACTCTTGGAAAGTTTTGTTATACCCTTTGAAATCAGGATTCTTCCAAAGAGATTCCTGTTCCATAATTTCTTTCTTTCTCTTCTTTTGGTCTTCGGTAAGTTCCGCATCGTCATTCTCAGGAACGAGTTCGCCTTTGAGAAGTTCGTCGACTTGGTCTTTAGCCGCTTGGCTATCTTGAGCGTTCGCAGGCTGAGTTTGTGCGAAAAGCACACTGAAGCCGGACACCAGTTGGAGAATAAGGAGATACTTAATAATCTTCATAGTCGTGTGACCCTTTTGTCTCTTTCAATATTTGAAGGAATAGGTTTATCTATTTCTTCAATGAAAGTATCGGAATGGCAAGAGTCAATAATAACGATTTAAAGAGGAAAAAAACCTAATTGTGAACTTTTTCTTTCAATTCCCTTTGGTTTAAAGGGACATAAGTCCTGAATCTCCTAAAAAATCTCATTCCTTGACAGCTTAGTGAATTCGAGAAGATTGCTCCTTGGAGATGAATTTATCCGAAATTACTTCCATCCGGGACGGAAATCCGCAGTGTAAAACCTGTGGAGGGGTCGGAATTACCTTAGCAGAACATGTCCGGGGATCTCGTTCCGGGGCCCTAGTTCTTTGCCATTGTATAGGTAGCGACTGTAACACTTGTGAGGCGAAAGGGCAGGCCCCTTTTATGACTTTTGATCGAAAATTGGACAAAATGCTCCCTTGCGTTTGCCACAATGCTCGGTTTTCCCTTCGCAACCTAGAGAATTTAGTCGAAAAAGCCAACGTTCCGGCACGGTACCGCTTCCAATTTTTGTCCACAATAGACATTGGAGATACAGCAAACGACCCCGATATGTCTTTTATCATCGCTCATGACTGGGCCAATGAACTGGTTCATAAATTTAAAAATCCCGATTTTTCCCCACAAGGTTTTTACCTTTGGGGTGGGACAGGGTCTGGGAAAACCTTACTTGCCTGCGTCATATTAAATGAACTCATCTTTCGTTATGGAATCACTTGTAAGTATGCCAAGGTAAACAAAGACTTTTTGTCTGCCATTCGTGACACTTACCAATCCGATAGCGAAACTCATGGGCAAGAACGTTCCATCGAAAAGGAATTTGCAAACGTTGATGTTCTTATCATTGATGATTTTGGCGTCCAAAAGGAATCCGAATTCAACAATCGTAAGTTATACGATCTCATTGATAGTCGTTATGAACAAGAGAAACTCACTCTTCTCACTTCGAACCACTCGCTTGTGGAGTGGAGAGATCGGGGCCAAGGTCGCATTTATTCACGGCTTATGGAAATGACCAAAGAAATTGAATTAAAGTGTCCGGACTATCGCACTAAGTTTGTAAAGAGGTAAGATCATGAAATATTCCAACATTGCCTTTTTGTCTCTCGGTTCCAACATTGGTGACAGACATCATTTTATGGACCAGGCAATTTGGGAAATTTCGACTCTACCCGAAGTTCAAATTTTAAAACAATCAGAAAGATTGGAAACTGCTCCTTTAGAAAATACCAACCAACCTTACTTTCTAAACCAAATTTTGAAAGTGATGGCATCCTCTGCTCTCACACTACCTTGTTTATTGGATTCATTACAAGGAATTGAAGACAAACTAGGTCGTAAACGTAGATCTTGGAAAGGTCCTCGTGAAATTGATATCGATATTCTTACTTACGAAGCAGTAGTAATGAAAACAGATTTTTTACACCTTCCCCACCATTCGCTTTATTCTAGACCGTTCATTAAACAATTGTTAACTGATATGGGAGAAATTGGAGTTTATGCACTCTTTTTGGAACTAAACCATGAAAAACATTATTCTACAGTATAAGAAAAAATACGATGCGGGAGAACCAATCTCCGTTGTTACTTGTTACGATTATACCTTTGCCACTCTCTTTAACCGAACCGAAGTAGATTGTTTACTTGTGGGAGATTCTCTCGGAATGGTGATCCAAGGAAACCAGTCCACACTTCCAGTCACACTGGATGAAATCATCTACCATACAAAGGCGGTTTGTAAGGGAGCTCCGGACAAAACCATCATTGCTGATTTGCCTTTTTTATCTTACCAAACATCGATTGAAGAAGGGATTCGTTCTGCGGGCCGTGTGCTCAAAGAAACCAATGCTTCTTGTGTGAAACTGGAAGGGGATTCTGAATTTATCATCGAACTTACCAAGAGGATGACAGAATCCGGGATTCCTGTTTTCGCACATTTGGGGCTCACACCCCAGTCAGTTCATACTCTCGGGGGACACCGTGTCCAAGGAAAAACCGAGGCCGCTCGTTCCAAAATGATTCGCAAATCTAGAGATATCGCGGAAGCAGGCGCCTTTGCCTTATTACTCGAGATGGTTCCCGAGTCCTTAGGGAAAGAAATTACAGAATCCATTCGCATTCCTACCATTGGAATTGGGGCCGGAAAGTATACCTCGGGCCAAGTGCTTGTGATGCAGGATTTACTCGGCCTCAATGAGGACTTCCATCCTAAGTTTTTAAAGAAGTTTGGGAATTTGAGTGGGGCAGTGAAGGATGCGGTGAATCTTTACCACCGCGAAGTTTCTAAACGTGAGTATCCATCGGAAGCCCACGTTTTTTCTGATACTTAAAACCTATTTTCTCTTTTTAGCGGCTTCTGCCAATCGTTCGAACATAGGAACTGTCGTTTCCCAAGAGACACAAGCATCCGTGATGGACTGACCATAAGTGAGTGGTTTGGCATCGATGGACTGGTTTCCTTCTTTCAGATGGCTTTCAATCATCACACCTAAAATATGGTTACTGCCATTGGCAAATTGTTCCGCGACTGCATCAATCACACTCGGTTGTTTGCGATAGTCTTTTTGGCTATTGCCATGAGAACAGTCTACCATGACTTTTGCTGGTAGGCCCGCTTTTTCGATTTGAGCACAAACCTCAGTGACAGACGCCTCATCATAGTTAGGCCCTTTGTTTCCCCCGCGTAAAATGACATGAGTGTCTTTATTCCCCGCAGTACGAAAGATAGCACTACTTCCTTGGTTGGTCACAGAGAGAAAATGATGGCTGGAACCTGCAGAACGAATGGCATCCACAGCAATTTGAACATTTCCATCCGTTCCATTTTTAAAACCAATCGGGGCAGAGAGACCCGATGCCAATTCACGATGGACTTGGCTTTCTGTCGTTCTTGCACCAATGGCACCCCAAGCGACTAAATCAGCAATGTATTGGGGAGAAATCACATCTAAAAATTCGGTTCCGCAAGGGATTCCCATATTATTTAAATCTAACAAGAGCTTGCGGGCCAGTTGGAGGCCTTTGTTGATATGAAATGATCCATCTAAATCGGGATCGTTGATGAGTCCTTTCCAACCCACAGTGGTTCTTGGTTTTTCAAAATACACTCTCATGACGATGAGGAGTTCGTTTTTGAATTCTTCAATTTTTGGTTTGAGTTTGGATGCATATTCCATTACGGCACCGATGTCGTGAACAGAACATGGTCCAACGACAACTAACATTCGCTTGTTGTCTTTTCCATGGATGATATCAGAAATTTCGCTTCTGGTGCGTACGACTACTTCGCAAGCCTCATCAGTGAGCGGAAGTTCTTCGATGATAACAGAAGGAGGGATAAGGTTATGTTGTTCTAAAATTCTTAAATTGGCTGTAGGTTTCATAATTAATACTTTTGCATGGAAGGGTCTACTAAATCGGAATAGGCAAGGGTTCCACCAGCTACGTTTTTATAAGATTTGAATCCTGCTTGGGCCAAAATTCCGCAAGCCATTCCTGACCTTCCGCCTGAACGGCAGTACACCAAAATTTCTTTATCGATTTGGTTTTTCAATTCTTCAACACGAGCAGCAAGTTCACTAACGGGAATGAGTTTGTCTGTACCAGGAACTAGAGCAATTTGTTGTTCATTCGGATTTCTTACATCCAATACAAAAAAATCATCCTTTCCTTCTGCACGTGCATCCAATCGTTTTTTAAAACTTACTACATCAATTTCCGGTACCATTATGTAACTCCGCCCATTTCTTCTAGTTCTAGAGTTGCATCCTCCCAACGTTTGGTAAGGAGAGCAACCTCTCTTTTAATATCGTTATAAGTGTCCATTTCCAACTGAAAACTTCTGTTTTTAAAGAACTCCGGGTCCTGTAAAAGTTCCTCTTTGTCCTTTTTATTTTTTTCCAGTCTTTCTATTTGGACTTCCAAATCGGAAATTTCTTTCTCTAATTTTTTCCGTTTGTTTTTACTTGCCTGCGGATTTGCTTTTTTTTCTTCAAATTTTGGTTTGCCCGAAGTATTCGAGGCAGGAGACTCCTTTTCATCTTCCTTATGGAACTTGAGGTAGTCGTCAAAGCTGCAATTTAGGTTTTGTAACACTCCTCCCGAGAGTTGGAAGGTGCGGTTACAAAGGCCCTTCATAAAATCGGGGTCGTGGCTGATGATGAGTAGGCTTCCCGGAAAGTCGACGAGGGACCTTTTGATGGCTTCCCGAATCACAATGTCCAAATGGTTTGTGGGTTCATCTAAAAATAGGCAATTGGTGGGATGGTTGACAAGAAGGGCCAATCGGAGCCGGCTCTGCTCTCCACCTGATAGGTGTTTTACGGATTTAAATACCCCATCTCCTGGAAAGGCAAAATGTCCGAGTAGGGTTCTTGCTTTTTCGATGCTCAGTTCTGGGTATTTTTTTAGGACTGTTTCCACAAGATTGAGACCTTCGTCCAAATCTTCCCCGTGGGTTTGGGAAAAGTATCCCAGTTTGGTTTTCGGGCCATAATAGAGGGATCCAGAATCTAATTTGTGTCTTTCCAAAAGACAACGCATCAGAGTTGATTTTCCTGCTCCATTGGGACCAACTAACGCTACTTTGTCGCCTGCCGAGATTTCAATCTCAGCATTTTCAAATATCTGTTTTTTCACTCCTGTATTTTTATCAGGATAAGAAAAAGAAGCATTTTCTAATCGAAGGATGATATTACTCGAAGGAACAAATTGGAATTGGTAGTCTGGTTTTTGGTTCCAGAAAGATTCTTCTGGATTGTCGACTCGGTCTCTTTTTTCCAAACGTTTGATGACTGACTGGACTTGTCTTGCTTTGGTTGCTTGGGCACGGAAACGTTCCACCCATTCCATTCGGCTCTTAAGATAAGTTTCTTCTTTTTCGAATTGGGCTTTCAGTTGTTCTTGGATTTCATTTTTGGCTTCAAAAAATTCTTCCAAACTTCCTTGGAATTCAAAAGTTCCATGAGGATTGATTTCAATAATGGTATCGACGGTTTGGTTTAAAAATTCAGGATCATGGGTCACAAGAACAAAGGCTTGGTTCTGTGAGACAAGAAAGTCAGCTAACCAAGATTTGGTTTTATCATCCAAATGGTTTGTGGGCTCATCCAAAAGTAATAAATTATGTGGGTTGAGTAGGGCAATGGCAAGACCAATGCGGTGGTGGTAACCCGGCGAAAACTCTTTGGTTTTGCGTACGAAGTCGGCCGTGGAAAAACCAAGACCCGATAGGATTTTTTTAGCTCTCGCCTCTAGACCGTGTAAGTCGTGTAAGTGGGCAAATTCTTCCAGATCACTTTGTTCGTGTAAGAGTTCTTCAAACGCTGGATCTTCATGATCTATGGTTTCGAATTTGGATTCGATATTCTTTCGTTTCCCATCATACTCAGCATAGAGTTTGTTTTCATCGAGAACCGTATCTATCACCGAAGTTTCGGGGCTGAATTCTGGGATCTGTTGAAAAAGAGAAAGGACGGTATTTTTGGAACGAATGACTTCCCCGGATTCGGGTTTCATCTTTCCGGCCGCCATCTGGAAAAGCGTGGTTTTTCCGGAGCCGTTGGGCCCCACGATGGCAACACGACACCCTGGTTTGATATGCCAGCTGAATCCCTCAAAGAGAACTTTGGGGCCGAAGTGTTGGTGGATTTGGATGAATTGGATCAAGGGGTGTGAAAACCCGCCGGTTCGGCGGGGAATTTAGGAGGAACTAACCTTATTTCTTGGCTAGAAGTTCCGCCTTTCTTTCGCGAAGGTGTTTCACATAAAGGCTTGATTCGCCGTTCATGGTTTCGACAGACTTTTTAATGGCCGCGTCAATTTCTTCGACCGTCATCTTCGCGATTTTTTTGTTCTTATTTTCTTTTTCTTCTGACATGGAAGTTTTCCCCTTTTAGGTACGTCACTGAGATTCTTCCAGGGTTTCCGTAAGATTGGAGACTGCAAGAAAAATAAGACAAAAATACAGACAAGTTCCAAACTGACCGCATGAAACGCCTCCGACGATTTTTTAGTGAAGTGTACTTGTACGATGTCCATGGCCTAGCTTCGGAACTTTCGTTTACCTTCCTTTTGACCTTATTCCCGCTTCTGGTTGTCTTTGTGACTCTCCTTGGGCTTTTGCAAGATCCAAGAACCATCAATTTGATGACGGACCAAATCGGTAAATTTCTACCGGCACCCATTTTTCAACCCATAGACAAAAGTGTGGAAAATCTAACGAAGGTTAAAAGTTATAATGTGATTGCTCTTAGCATTGCCATTTCGTTTTTTTCTAGTTTGACTATCTTTGGAACTATCTCCAAAGCACTTCGGTTTATCTCTCGGGATGAAACTAAGGTGGGTTTTATTGCATCCCAGTGGATCAACTTTCGATTGTTAGTGATCTCTCTACTACTGCTTGTTTTGTATTTTTATCTGACATTTGGAATGGTTGCCGCGGAACGATTTTTGTTTCAAAAGTTTCGATTTGGGTTTTTCAGATACAATCCTTATTTATCGGTATCGCTGATCATTTTGCCATATAGCATTGGTTTGTTTACATTCTATTATGCTTATATTACCAAAGCAAAAACGACTTTAAAAGAAAATTTACCGGGTGCGATTTTTGCGTCACTACTCGTTCTTGGAATGAGTTTTGGATTCCAAGGCTATCTCAAAATGAAAAACGTAGGAGTGAATTATTCCTTAGCCTATGATTTGATTTCCAAAATGGTAGTGCTAATGTTGTACACCTATATCAACTCTACATTTTTTATTTGGGGATTTTTATGGAACCAAGTCCTTGCGGATGATCGAAACAAAAAACCTCAGTCTAAAAAGTAATCGGGTTCTAAGATCCTAGGACAAAAAGAAATAATGATTCCAAAGTAGTGGCGTGCCAAGGAATGGAATAACCACTCTCCTCCAGAAGAAAGGATATCATCGGCATCAAGGTCGGTGTATCCTTTTTTATGAAACAATTGGTCAAGACTCCAATTTTCTTCTCCGGGAATGACTTGGACTTTGAGATGAGCATAAAATTTATTCTCTAAGCGATGGTAACGAAATACCAATGCCCTGCCACCTAACGGATTTCTAATGGTGAAGGTGAGCCAAGTTGGAAAATCGTTTTCTGGTTCTGAACTCAAATGATAAAGTTCCCAACCTATATCCTTAGCATTTCCAAAAAATTCTTGGAAGCTGGATGCAAAGGCAGATTGGTATTCGGTTGTGATCCCCATTTGTTTTTTGATGGAAATGGAACCCCAGATTTAAGGCAAATTTTATCTCAAATTTTCTAATAAAGTTTTGAAATGTTTTTTGGAAAAGAAAGGGAAATTCCGGTTTCCCTAAGAATGAGATTCGTTATGATGGGGAGTTGAGGTTTGTAACCTATGATCGAAACCATCAATATCAATTGGCCGAGCGGAGCCATCGATCCCGTCATCCATTGCCCAGCTTGCGGTAGTCTTGTCCTCAGTCCCTTAGAGGAAGAGGGGCCTGGTTGCCACCACATTCAATTCATCATCGATAGTGAATCTGGCGAATTTAACTACATCACTGAAGCCTTTGATGAAATTTTAAAAGAATTTCGTAAACCTGACGTGGAAGAGTTTGATGAGTGGGATGCTACAGAAGTCTTTTTAGAAGAATCAGAATCCAATACATTCTACGTAATGAATTTAATTTTACCTAGTAATGTTTCGATTGAAGATGATCCTGTTTGTTTACGCATTGGATTTGAATTATTTTTTTCAGAAGACCAAGAAGAATTGTACGAAGAATTAGAAAGAAGACATGACGAGGAAGGTTTGCATGACCATAGCCAAAACTAAAGTATCCCCTATTGCAGTTGTAATAGTTTCACTTTTCATTTTTACCAATTGTTTGATCAGTTATAAGGATCACCCCAAAATCCTTCCTCTTCCTTCCGAAGAAAAAACAAACGATGCTAACTTTGTTTATGTACTCCCTACATTTCCCCAAGTGAATTTAGGGGGAAGGGAAGCTCTTAAGAATTATTTTCAAAACAAAACTCGTTTTAAAAATACAGTGGAAGGTGTGGATGTTCCGAAGACTGGATATTTGGTAAATGTAAAAGTAAATTACCGTTCCCCTTCTCCGGAAGCGACAGTCTTTCTTGGAATTTCGACTCTTACTGCAACCTTCCTACCTGCTTGGTCCACACAAGATGGATATGATGTTCAATACCTTCTCTATAAAGATGGAAAGAAGGTGGGAACTTATGACTACCATATCTTTAGAAATTATGCGCAGTGGATTTTGTTCATTCCTATTTCTTGGTACAACTTTGAAACAGCGACAGAACGAGAAGTGTTCGAAAGAACGACACTGAAGTTCTTTGAGGATGCTAAGGATCATTTCTAAAACCATTGGATTTCAACTTTCAAATTTATCATGATTTTATCTGGGGATTTTGGCCCGGAATTATCGTAGTTTTTGGAGTTGGATTCTTTGTTGGGTATTTAGCCTCTTTTTTAGGTTTGGGGGGAGGGTTTATTTATACTCCCTTCTTCCATAGTTTCTTCCACCTTACCGCAGTCCAAGCGGTCGCTGTTTCCTTAGCGCAGATGCCGGTCTCTTCTCTTTCTGGTCTTTTTGTGTATCACAAAAACAATAAAATCCGTTGGAAACAGGGATTCCTTTTATTAGTTACTTCGATTCCTGCGGCCCAGTACACTGCCTATAAGTTTGGTAGGTTTGAAGATACAGAACTCGGTAAACAGTTGTATTATGGGATTCCATTATCAGAATTCATTTATCTGATCGTGTTTACTATTTTTCTAGGAATCCTTGCGATTTATAATTTGATCATAGCTTTAAAGAGAAGAAGGAAATACTACCAATCTCTGGAAGTGCAGTCGCAAAATTTGAATCCAAATCCAACGGCGACTAACGAGAACCATGCGGAATCATTTTCCTATTCACCCAAATCAGTTTTCATTGTTCTAGTTACTGGAATTTTCTTTGGTTTGTTTTCTTCCCTATTTGGGATTGGTGGGGGATTTCTTGCCGTTCCCCTATTTGTGTATTACTTTCGCATGAGTCCTGTTGAAGCAGTCGCCACATCGTTTCTCGGAATTTTTCTCACTTCCTTTGGAACAAGTGTATTATTTTTTATGCAAGGAAAGTTACATTTGGAGCTCGCACTTGTCGGAAGTTTTGGTGGGATCTTTGGCGCAAGGATTGGTTCCCTAAAAGCAGTGAATGCCAAACCTTATAGCATCTTACTTGTCACAGCCTTCTTCCAATTTTTGGTCGTGGTTTGGTATGTGCTTGGAAAACTTCCAAAATTTTAGTTTGTTTCTGATTCAGAAATATTGATTCGATTTTTTAAATCAAAAAACTTTGGATCTCACGTCTCGGAGAATCATAATCGTAAGAGCTCCTTCCCATCCGTGCAATCAATTGGATTTGTTCTTTTGGTTTCAAACCCAGTAAAGTTTTTAATGGTTCGGTGAAGGCTCTACTTTCTGGATAGTCTTCCACCGATTGGTTCATGGTATGAAAGGCAATGTTACGCACAGCGCACGCCAAAGTGAGTCGCATAAAATCCCTTCCTGTTTCGATCCAAGTCCGTTCCTCATCAGATCCTTCTGTAATAAAGAATACCAAAGCTTTGGAAGAATACACTTGGTTTTGGAACATTTGGATTCCTGCTTCTTTGGAGGATTCGGAATGCCAAGCCTCTTTGGATAGATCTACAAAGAATGTTTTTGCAAACCAAAGTTTGATTCCTGAAAGTCCATTTCCCTCGAGTGTGAGTCCATCTCGTTTGTTGTAGATATCTTCTTTGGAAACACGAAACCACTTTCGATTGAGTTCATTGGAGGATGTACGATTGGTTTCCATGGCAAAAGCAGAATCAAGGATAGGAAGGATGGATTCTAATTTTTTTGGATCATTGATGAAGAGTAACTGGTGTCGGATTGGGCCAGTTAACATTTTTAAATCTTCAATTTCTTCTTTTGTCAGAATGTCTCCAGAATAAACAGCGCGGTTCATACGGCGGTTGGGAACTCCGGCAAATAAAAAGTCATGAACACATTTTGTTTTGGGGAAAATTTCGAATTTCGCCACTGGGTTCAAGTGAAACGTTTTGGGACTTGGTTTTCCTTTGGGAAAGTAAGTGATTTTGGTATCAAACATAAGTTTATCGGCCGTTAGATGAGCTAACTCTAAAAAAGCCCCTTGGGTATGAAAGAATTGGCGGTTCCGCGAATCGATTTCCGGAAGTTGTTTTTCAGAGTCACCAAAAAGTAAAAATTCCGAATCGGAAACCCTCTTAATTTTCCAGGGCTGTGAATTGTGGGAATTGGGGGCCAGGAGGGCGGTGATGAGGATCTGGTCCAAGGGTTTGGAGAATCCTAAAGACTCCGCATACCCCAGGGGGTCTTTTCTATGGTTCTGGGAATCCTCGGCGGTATAGGCGTACAAATTGGTTTGTAATGTAGAGAGGGACACCAAGGCACCGGAGGCAAAACTGTTCCATAAAAATCTTTTTCTTGTGAGCTTCATTATTTTCCCTTTTATGGTTCTAGACCTCAATTGGATAGGAGTCTAATCTAAAATGTCAACCAACTCTGAACCTTTTTCCATTGATATCGTGTCTGATGTAGCTTGCCCTTGGTGTTATGTAGGGAAAAAGAAACTGGAGTTGGCTCTCCAAACAGTCGGAGATAAAATCGATCCTCAGGTTCGATGGAGGCCTTTCCAATTGTCTCCGGAAATTCCAGAATCAGGAATTGATTACAAAGAACACCTAACACAAAAATTTGGAAGTTTGGACCGGTTGGATGGTGCTTGGCAACGTCTTACAGAAATTGGAAAAGGGATAGGAATTTCTTTTCAATTTGATGCGATCCCAAAAGCTACCAACACACTTGTACTCCATGCTCTCGTTGCTGGACTTTCTACCTTAGATGAACAAGCTAAGTTAGTTGATTTATTCTTTGCTGCCAACTTTACCGAAGGAAAAGATCTTACGGATAAGGAAGTTGTTTGGAAAGTAGCAGAACCTATTTATAAAGATCGTACAAAGTTTGATTCCATATATGCAGATCCAGAACTTAAAGAAAATATCCGCCAAGAAATTCTTTATTACCATCAAAATGGAATTAGCGGCGTTCCTTACTTTATTGTAGGTGGAAAATATGCTGTCAGTGGAGCACAAGATCCTTCTGTTTTTGTAGAAGTGATAGAGACAGTATTAAAAGAACGCGAATCAGAAAAACAAAGTCAATAAATTTCTATTTCACCTTGACCGAACATTCAACATTTTTAGGTTGATTCTAATCGAATTATATTTATGAAAAAAATTATCCATTACTTCGTCTACAATCCATTAGTTGCCAATTTGGTTTTTGTTTTTTTATTCCTTGCGGGGATGATCTCTGTACTTTCTATGAAACGAGAAGCTTTCCCTCGGGTTAACTTTCGTCAAGTACGTGTTCTCACTGTGTATCCTGGTGCCAGTCCCGTGGATGTGGAGAAAAAAGTTACCATTCCCATTGAAGAAAAGTTACGTGAAGTGGAGGGTTTAGACTCGGTACGTTCTATCTCTCGAAACTCCGAATCCGACATCAGTATCAAAATCGATTTAGAACATAGTAACCCTGATGGTGTTGTGAATGATATCCGTCGTGCTGTGGATCGTGTGACCAATTTACCAACACAAGTCAAAGATCGTCCCATTGTTACGGAACAAAAAAGCTCCAACTTTCCTGTGTTAGAGATCGCGATTCATGGTGCTATGAACGAGATGGAACTACAAGAAATGGGACGTTTCATTGAAGATGAAATGCGAAAAGTTTCGGGAGTATCTCGTGTGGATGCTTTTGGAAAACGAAAAGAAGAATGGCGCATTCGTGTTGATCCAGACTTAAAGAAAAAATATACACTTGGTTTTTCCGATATCATCAACGCCATTTCGAAACGAAATATTAGTGTTCCTGCTGGTTCTTTTTTACGGCCCATCACCCAAGACATTCGTGTAACTGGTGAGATTAATGATATTAACGATATTAAAAATATCCCCATTCGTTCAAACGAAACGGGAAATACTATTTTATTATCACAAGTTGCCAATGTAAAAGATACTTATGAAAGACAAAGGGTTGTAGCTGTTGTCAACGGAGAACCTGCTTATGTCCTTCAGATCATCAAAAAAGATAGTGCCGATATCATTCGAACAGTAGAAGCAGTCCAAGAACGAATTGCCGAATTAAAAAAACAAATTCCAGCCAACATCCAATTTACGGAACTGAATAACGAAGGGGCCCGTGCCATCAAACGTTTGGATGTGGTGATCACCAATTCCCTACAAGGTTTGTTTCTAGTTGTTTTAGTATTAATTCTCTTTTTTAGTCTTAAGGATTCACTGCTGACAAGTCTTTCTTTGCCACTGACATTGTTTGCAACCACCATTGCCTTTCCTATTTTTGATGTTTCCTTTAACTTAGTGTCTATGCTTGGGATCATCATCTCACTTGGGATGTTAGTCGATAATAGTATTATCATCTCAGAGAATATCTATAAATATAGATCTAAAAAAATGGATTCTAGAGAAGCTGCGGTTCTCGGTGCCAGTGAGTTGTTTGTTCCCATCATTGGATCTTATTTAACTACAGTGGCAGCTTTTTTACCAATGGCTTTTATGTCTGGAATCATGGGTAAATTCATTTGGCAAATTCCATTTATGGTAATTGTTGCTTTGACTTTGTCTCTTTTTGAATCCTTTTTATTACTTCCAGTTCGATATGCGCAGTTCACATCACATGAAGTTAAAAAACGTTCTAAAAATCGCGAACGATTTCGTACCTTTCTTGAAAACGGTTTTGAATCCCTAAAGGCAGCATTTACAAGATTTATCACTAGAGTTGTCAATCGGCCCTTCCTTGCCCTAGGATCCATATTGATTGTGTTTTTGTCTTCCTGTGGGCTCGTTGGACTCATGAATTTCAATTTGTTCCCGAAGGAAGGGATTGATTATGTTATGGTACGTGCAGAGTTCCCGCCCGATTTCTCCGCGCAAGAGACCACAAAACAACTGCAATACTTTCAACCAATTCTGGATCGAATTCCTAAATCAGAAGTCCAAAGTGTGATTCTAAAAATCGGAATCCAACAAACAGATCCCACCGATCCGCTCACAAGGATTGGAGAACAATTGGGAATGGCACAAATCATTTTAGTTCCAGAAACGGAACGAAAACGAACGGCCCAAGAAATTTTCGGTGAGTTGGAACCTGATTTAAAGAAACTTCCCGGTGCGGTTTCTGTGATGGTGGATTTAGTTGTCAACGGACCACCGATCGGTGCAGCCGTGACTGTGGCGATTGAAGGCCGTGATTATAAGGTTTTGAAACAAATCTCAAATGAGATGCAAGGATTCCTCAAAAAACAAGAGGGAGTCATCAACATCAATGACGATTACAAACCGGGTAGAGAGGAAATTCAAATCCGAGTGAAGGATACGGCTTCTGCTATTACGGGAATTGATACCGAAATTACTGCCTATTATGTGCGAACTGCCATGGAAGGACTCGAAGCATCTAACTTTCGTAAAGGTAAAGACGAAGTCAAAATTGTAATCCAAAACGATGACAGGTTCCGAGATGGAATAGAAGATTTGGACTCCATTCAAATTTCAAATAAATTCGGTCTCCTAACACCGATTACTGCCGTTACCACAAAAACAACAGTACAAGGGATCGAAGCTTTGTATCATAATGATTATGAAAAGGCGATCACTGTCCTTGCTGACGTAGATGAAGCAAAAACAAGTTCCTCGATTGTGAATGGAAAGATTGTAGATGAGTTTGGAAATATTGGTAAAAAGTATCCCGGTTATAAAATTAAGTTTCGAGGGGAACAAGAGGAAACAGCCAAATCCATGGTCTCTCTTCTTGTTGCCGGCGTGCTCGCATTTTTCGGGATTTTTGCTATCCTCGCGATTATCTTCAATAGTATCAAAAAACCAGTCCTTATCATTCTTTCGATTCCTTTAGGATTTGTGGGAGTGGTGTTTGGGTTTTTGATTTCTGGTAAGGCCCTTAGTTTTCTTGCTATGATTGGTATCATTGGACTTGCTGGGGTGATTGTAAACGCATCCATTGTGTTAGTTGATACGATCCAAGAATTCCAAGCTAAGGGCGAAGGTTTGTATGATTCTCTCATCACAGCATCAGGAGAACGGTTTCGACCTATTTTAGTAACCACCATGACCACGATGGCCGGGATGATTCCAACGGCCTATGCCATTGGTGGATCGGATCCTCTACTCATCCCGATGACTCTGTCTTTGGCTTGGGGACTAGGATTTGGAACCTTTGGGTCTTTAATCTTTATCCCTGCTAGTTTCTCTGCTTATTACAAACTAAAGAAAAGAACTTAAAAAAATTCTTTAGTATGATTCAGAACATCTTCGCTAAAACCGAGGATGTTCTCGAATTTCCTTTTTTTTGAATCTTCCCTTTATCAAATCCTTACAACTAAACAATCAGTAACCCGCATAATCTGGATCAGTTTGCGATCAGTTTTTATAGGAATCGTTAAGAGCGAATTGACAAGAATTGAATTCCGTTGCAGACTCGGTTTCGCTTATACACCGCAAACGAGGAAAAACGAACCATGAGTCAATCCATTCCAAAAGAACAAAATGATGAGTACGACTTTATTATAGTTGGATCGGGTTTTGGAGGATCGGTTTCCGCATATCGATTGTCTCAAAAAGGTTATAAGGTATTGGTGATCGAATCGGGAAAACGTTGGAAGTCCACTGACTTTCCTAAAACCAATTGGAGTCTTCGTAAATACTTATGGATGCCTAAACTAGGTTTCTATGGAATCCAAAGAATCAATTTACTCAATGATTTTTTACTTGTGAGTGGATCAGGTGTGGGCGGTGGATCATTGGTCTATGCATGTACATTGTATGTCCCTTCTTCTAAAGTTTTAAACTCTCCATTGTATTCCCAAATGGGCGGTGAAAAAGCATTATTACCATATTATGATGTTGCCAAGCACATGCTTGGTGTGACTGAAAATCCACAACTTTGGGAACCAGACCGTCTTCTTTTAGAAACAGCCAAAACATTTGGTAAGGGAGATACCTTCCAGAGAACTCCTGTGGGAATTTATTTTGGAAACAAAAAAGATCCGAAAGATCCTTTTTTTGGTGGTGATGGACCGGATCGAGATCCTTGTAATTTTTGTGGTGGTTGTATGGTGGGTTGTCGTCATAACGCAAAAAATACATTGGATAAAAACTATTTATACTTAGCAGAAAAGTTGGGAGCCGTCATTCTCCCTGAAACCAAAGTTACTTCCCTCATCCCTATCAATGAAAAGGGAATCCCTGATCCAGAGGCCAGTGGTGAGTTTGGTTATGAATTGGAAACGAATAGCACAACGGGTTGGTTTGGTTATCCTAAAAGAAAATTTCACTCCAAACAAGTGGTCTTGTCTGCTGGTGTGATGGGAACGGTTGGACTTCTCCTTAAGATGCAACAAGAAAACAAAATGATTCGTTTGTCTGAGAAGTTAGGTGATGTAGTTCGAACCAATAGCGAAACTATTTTGCCTGTCACCGTTCCGGCAAGTAAAGGTGCCGATTATTCCAAAGGCATTGCTATTACATCTTCTGTACATCCCGATGAAAACACTCATATCGAACCGGTTCGTTATTCTAAAGGATCTGATTTTTTTGGAGTCCTTGCGAGTGTGATGACAGATGGAGGAGGGATTTTTCCAAGACCACTCAAATTCTTTTGGACGATGGTCCGCCATCCTCTTTATTTTTTGAAATCGCATAACCCAATTGGATTCGCAAAAAATTCTATTATCCTACTTGTGATGCAGACTGTTGATAATAGCGTACGACTTGTACGGAAAAGACGGTTCATTTGGCCCTTCCAAAAAACCATTACCTCAGCACTTTCTACTGGCGAACCAACACCTACCTACATTCCCATTGCCAACGCCTTTGCTAGAAAACTAGCAGAGATTGTCGGTGGGATTCCACGAAGTTCTTTTAATGATACACTACTCAATGCTCCTGTTACAGGTCATATTATGGGAGGATGTGTTGTGGCCGATTCTCCGGAACGCGGAGTGATCAATATGGAAAACAAGGTGTTTGGTTATGAGAACCTCCGAGTTTGTGATGCGTCCATGCTCACTGTTAACTTAGGAGTGAATCCAAGTTTGACGATCACGGCACTTTCGGAACGAGCCATGAGTTTGGTTCCTACGAAAGACAAAGCTCCCATCCAATTTTTGTCCTTTGAGACCAAAAAAGGTTTTGATAAAATCATTGGATCTCTTCCTAAAAAATCTTCCGTTAAAAAATCGACGTTAGTGAATAAACGTAAAATCTTAACCTAAATGAGTTTGATTGACGTTGCCAAATCGGGAAGTATCGAAGAATGGAATAGAGAAATCGGTGCGGGTGCTGATCCGAATGAATTGGATTCGTATGGAACGAATTCTCTCTCTTGGATGCTTAAGATGGAGAATGAAGATTTGTTTCGGCATGCCATTTTAAATGGAGCCGATCCCGCATTTCCTTACAGAACTCCCGGCAACGTCATCTTCGATGTGATCGGTCAAAACAAAGAATCCTTTTTACGAATCCTTGTGGAAACGGTTGCGACTTGGAAAACCTCATCCCATCTTCTTACACGAGACAAAAATGGAAATACCATCTTTCATTTGGCTGTCTTGGAATCCGCAGAATCACTCTGGGATGTATTATCTAATTCCATTTCAGAGGATGTTATCTCCTTACGTAATGAAGAAGGACGTTCCGTTTTTTTAGAAGCGATCATTGAAGATCGAATGGAGATCATAAAACTCCTATTCCATAAGTTTCCCAGTATCATCGAACACAAAGATAGCGAAGGAAAAACAGCACTCCACTTAGTGGCGGAAAGAAATTTATATGATCTTTGTACTTATCTTTTAGAAGAAGGAGATTTTTCTTTAGAAACAAAAGACAATCTGGGAAACACAGCTTTGTTTTTGGCTGCCTCTGCTGATGCTGTTGAATGTTTGATTGAACTCCTTCACGCAGGTGCGAATCCTTATGTTTGGGGAGAAAATGAGGAATCCATCACACGACTTTTAGACCGTGAAAAATTCGGTCATTGTTTGAAAACTTGGAAGGACTTTGTCATCCAAAAAGCAATCCTCGGTGCTGGTTATTCCCACCGAGAAGAGATGATCGACTACATTAAAAAAGAAAAACCTTTCAAACCAGAAGAATTAACCAAAGCAAAGTTAGTTGACCTGATCTGATTCTATCAGGTCTAATTTCGTTACTTTTGTGGGGTGGAATCATCTCCCAAAAACTTAGGTCCATAATTTCCTTCTCTGTCCGTATGAGAACGTTCGGTCTTTGGACTTTCAAAGGTATAATGCTGTTCGATATTGGTTTTGAACGGTGCGTTCTCTGGAGATTCACCGTATTGATGGAGTTCCCCAATTCTTAAATCTGACCTGGGATGTTTACCGAGTCTCCCTTGAAACCGAAAGAAGGAAGAAAGTTTTGGATCCACCTTATGGTGGCCGTCAGGATCTTTGTCTGCTGTTTGGCCTATCCAACCTGGCTCTTCCCAAGCAATGAGTTTTTCAATTCGCCCTTTGATCATGTTACGGGCTTCGACATAACGAGTTTCTAAGTTTTTATCTTTTTCTCTTTCAGAATCATCCGTTGGAACTCGATTCTGTTTGATTCCTGAACCTATTTTTACATTCGATAAATCTTTATCAGAAAGGTTTTTGGGGATGATGAGAATCGAAGTTTCTGGATCGAAACTAGGAAATACATCCCATGGATCAGAAATATAATTAAACAATGCATTTCCTGCATGTAATTTTACAGTATAACCACCATAAGCTGATGTTGGATTTCCACCATCTGATCCCATATTACCCTTCGCCACATAAAGAATGGGATGGTTTTTTAAGGAATTGATATTTCGAAAATCGGTATCTAGTAGGATATGATCATGGCCTGTCAGTAAAATTCGTTTTGGTTTGCCGTCTTTTGAGATGAGGAGAGCATAGGATTCTAAATCCCCTTGGTGGATATTACCAAACTTGGTTGGCCCTTCATTCCAATCATACCAAATCCAATAGGAGACAACCATATCTCCATTTCCCACTTCATACCAATAATTCCTGTCATCTCGAATTCCAGGCAGGGCCGTATTTTGCGTTCCTGAGACAGTTGTCTTCGCATAACGCACATGATAGTATAAATGTGTTTGTTTTTCTGTTTCTCTTAGGTCAGGAAATTCTACATAGTTCCAAGTGGTTTGGCCAAGCGATTTGCGGCGAATGTCTTTACCCGGAAGAGTGTATTCTTTGGACTGAAAATAATTTGCATACTTTTCGATATTGGTGGGTAGGTATTTTTTATCTTTATGAAAGACAAGAATGGGTGCAAACTTATGCGCCAGTTCTTCTTGTTTTCGATTGGGGATAAGATTCTCTTGGCTTACAAATGTAAACTCATGTTTTATTTTTGGATCTTTAGAAAGGGAATCTGTATTTTGAACCCAAAAAGGATTGTGACCAGGAGAATACTTTCCATGTACCTTTTCGATTCCTTCTATGCGAATCGAAAGATGTGTCCACTGGTTTGGTAAATCTTGTGGAAAGATAATTTGATCAGTGGATGAACTAGTGGGATGATTGGTTTTTTCTGTCCTTATGAATACTGGTGTATAACAATCTTTTGCACTGGGAACTGGACAAAAATAAAACTTTAGAGAATAGGAAATAGTTTCCCCTTTTAATTCTTTGGGAATCGATTTGAGTTTTAGATCAAATGTAATGGATTTTGGACGGGAAGTTAAGGATTCTTTTTCTTCCGAACTAGAACAATAAATTGTAAAAAATAAAAAAACGACTAACGAGAGATAAGTGATAGGTTTTAAAGTTTGTTTCATTTGGATTCTTTAGGTATAAAAAAACCCCTGTTTCCAGGGGTTTTGGTTTGAGATGAGACGAAGAATTACTCTGCGTCTTTCTTAGCTTTTTTCTCTTTTTTGGCTTTCTTAGCTTTTTTGCCTTTTTTCTCACCATGTTTGTGATGTTTTTTCTCTTTTTTCTCGCCGTCTTTGTTATTGATTTTTTCTTTTTTAGGTTTAACGGTTTCAGAAGCTTCATCAGCTTGCATAGTTGGTTCTTCGTCTGCTTCTGTTTGAGCAAACAAACCAAAAGTGCTAAAAGAGAAAATAGAGAGAATCACAAGAAATTTTTTCATTTTTTACCTCGTATCGAATGTGCACCAATTAGATACTATTTGGATGATTAGACAATCGTAAATTTTAAGGTTTTTGTGAATTATTTACCCACACAAAATTTACTAAAAATTCTGCCGAGGATTTCTTCGTTATCCACATGACCGTTGACTTCCCCAATTTCTTTGATAGAAGAGTTGATTTCTTGGATATAAATTTCTGCGGGAGCACCATCTTCCATAAGATGAATGGCTTCAGATAAACTAGATTCAATTTTTTGAATGTGATACCGTTGCCTATCTTCCAATAAAACAATGTCTTCCGAACTATCTTTAGATGTAAGTTTTGTTTTTAATAGGTCTAATAAATGAGGGATTCCTACTTTTGTTTTACAAGATATTTCTGTAATTTCTAAGGCAAATTCTTTCCTTAGAGTTTCCAAATCCTTTGAATTCCAATCTTTGTGTTTTTCATCGATTTTATTGGCCACAAGGATGGCTCCATGGAGCCTTTCATTATGTTTGGATAAAAACGAACTTTTGTCGAATGGTAGAGAAGTATCAATGAGGAGTAGTTTTACATTGGCGCTGTCGGCTTCCCGTTTGCTTCGTTCGATTCCCATCTGTTCAATGTTATCCGATGTTTCTCGGATTCCGGCGGTATCTACAAGTCGAATGGGGATTCCATCCAAACTCAATTCTTCGGCTATATAATCTCTGGTAGTCCCTGGAATGTCGGAGATTATGGAACGGTCTTTACCAATGAGTAAATTCATTAGGCTAGATTTTCCCGTGTTCGGTTCTCCAAATAAAACGACAGTTGATTGTAAAATTAAAGTTTCTGCTCGTTCCGAATCTTGGATGAGTTTTGAACAAAGATCGCGTAACGAAACCATTCGATTTTTCCTTTCTTCCAAACTTTCAAAGGTAAGATCTTCTGTGGAAAAATCAATTTCAGCTTCGCACTCTGCTTTCAGGGAAATGAGATCACTTCTAATTTTGGAACTTAATTTTGTAATTTCCCCAAACACATTTTTTTGGGCCAATTCCAATTCATACCTAGACCTGGCTTCAATTAACCTACCAATTGCTTCTGCACCTGATAGATTGATTTTTCCATTTAGATAAGCTCTTTTAGTAAACTCACCTTTCTGTGCAGGCCTTGCACCCTTTTCAAACAGAATTTGTAAACCTCGTTTGAGTAAGATGGGGTTTCCATGTAAGTGGAACTCAGCTAAATCTTCACCTGTGTAAGAGTTAGGTGATGGAAAATAAAAAAATACGATTTGGTCGAGTGGGTGATCTGCATCTACAAAATCACAAAAAACAGCAGTCCGCTTTTGGTTGATTATAAATTCTTCGGTGAGAGGAGATCCGTTCTTTTGCAGAACGGAGTGGGCAATGGGCAATACGGCAGAGCCCGATACCCGAAGGATGCCAATCGCTCCGGGACCTGAGGCAGTGGACAATGCCGCAATGGTATCAATCAAGATCTTCTTGATCTACTCCGTCTGCAAAGTCTTCAACAGGAAGGCCTTTTTTTGAAGGATCTTCCAAATCTTTGTATTTATGTTTTTCTTTTGCAGAGATAACACGAACTCTTTTGAAAGTTCCATTTCCTTCGGATCTTGTGAATACTCTTTCGTCTTCTTGGATTGCCATGTGAACAATTCTTCGTTCAAATGGATTCATTGGATCTAAAAGTTTAGATCTTCCAGATTTGATGACTGATGCAGCAACCGATTTTGCTAATCGAATGAGCGATAACTCGCGTTTGTCGCGATAGGATTCAATATCTAATACAATCTTTCTATTGTGACGAATTTTTGGATCTACCATTAGGTTCAGAAGGAATTGAAGTGAATCTAAAGTTCCTCCTCTTTTTCCGATGATGAGTCCAGATTCTTTACTTGTAAGTTCGACATAGATTTTTCCATCTACATCACCCATTCCAACTACTTCCGCAGGAATTCCCATTTTTTTCAAAATGGTAATGATAACTCCATGGATGATTTTTTCGGATGGGATGTCGTTGTTAGCAACAAACGCGCGTACAACGGCTGGTTTTTTTTGTGTGATTCCTAAAAATCCGGATTTTCCGGAATCAACTACTTCGAATCGTAAATCGCCTGGTTGGAGGCGAAGTGTTTCTAAAGAGTATTCTTCCGCCTCACTTTTAGTTTTTCCTTCGGCTTCGAAAATGTAATTATTCATCTGTGATCTTCCTTGTTAAACAATGATTTCATTTTTTCTTTTTGTTCTGGTTTCTAAATCCAGGTCGGGCTACTGCAGCTGCGTTGTTCGCAGGCTCAGGTCCATTATTCTTTGGTTTTTTGTCTTCAGACTTTCCAAACTTGTTTGTGTATACTTGTTGGGCAATGGACAGAATGTTTTGCATTGTCCAATACATAGTCACACCGGCAGGCATTGACCAGAAGAAGTATAACATGATGACAGGCATCATATACATCATCATCTTTTGGTTCGGATCTGTTGACACTGTTGTCATTCGTGACTGAACCACTTGAGTTGCTACCATGATGAGTGGTAGAATGTTGATGGCAAGGGCTCCAATAAATGCTAACTTTGGAGTTGTATAAACCGTATCTGGTTCACTTAAATCATTGATCCATAAGAATGGAGAGTTCCAAAGATCCACTGTATCAGAAAACGCAGTATAAAGTGCGATGAAGATTGGGATTTGGATGAGCATTGGAAAACAACCCGCCATCGGATTGGTTCCGTTCTTTTTATATAACTCAATGGTTTTTTCTTGTTTGAGTTTTGGATCATCCGCATATTTTTCATTGATGACTTTAATTTGCGGTGATAACTCTTGCATCTTCTTCATTGATTCCGCTTGTTTTTTGTTCAGCGGATAGAATGCCAACTTGAAGAGAATGGCAAAAATAACAATGGCCCAACCGTAGTTAGGAATGACCAAATAAATCTTTTTTAGAATCCAAACAATTCCGTTTCGAAGTGGAGTGGTAATCCCTTGGTTGAATGATTTGTCGAGTGACTCACTGAGTCCAACAAAGGTAGAATCTTTGTTGATTTTTGGATCTAAGGAACTGTCGCGGAAAGCGGTTCCATCAAGTTCTCTCACTCCCACATAGGCCGCATAATCCAAGTTCACTTCTTCACCGGGTCCAAGTTTCCAGTTGTCATAAACTAAGAGAACTCCCGTTTCATTCCCTTTGCGATTATCGAGAAGAACTCCTGCTGGTTTATCATTTAATGGATCGATCACCCCAATGAAATAACGACTTCCTGTTCCCACAAAGTCCACTCTGTCGTTGGAACCTTTTTTGATTTCGTAACGAGTGTCTTTTCCTTCATCAGAACCTAAGAAATTATCAAAGAACCCTTGTGTGGTTGTACCATCTACGTGGTCTTTAAAACTTCCATCTAAGTAGTAATAACGAAAGTAATGTGCATTGTCACGATCGTTAAAATCTTCTTTTTTCTTAAGCACTGGTCCAAGGGAACTAAATGATCTAAAGTATACATCCGATTTGGATGATGAAATGTTGATAGTTTCGTTGGTTTTGTTTTTAAGGGTTAGATGAAATTTGAAATAATTTTCAGAAGGGAAAAATTGAAATTTCTTTTGGATTGTATATTTACCATCTAACGAAGGTGCTTCGAAGATTACGGTTTTTGTTTCCGCATTGTAACTAGAACTAAAGTTGACTAAGTTGTATCCAGAAAAAGGGATTGTATCTTTATCTTCGATGATATTGAAGTCAAAACCTTGTCCTCTAGTAAGTTCCACTGCCTTTTCTTTATTTCCATCAAATTCGATTTCGAACTTAGGATCTTTCGCAACCGCAAATTCTGAACCGTCTGGTTCTTTATGGTCTTTGATATAGTATTCAGTGATCCTTCCACCTAAACTAGAAAAACGAACTAAGAAGGAATCGGTTTTTAAAGAAAATGTTTTTACATCTTCTGGTTTCACCGGACTTAGTTTGGTTGTTTCTGTTGTTGGTTTTTTTAGTTCTGCTTTTGGATCTGCAGTATTTCCTGTAGTTTTCTCTTTTTCAGAGCCTTCTTGTTTAGAAGTTTCATCAGCAGTTTTTGGTTTTGGCGTTTGCGGTGGAAAGAAGAAATAGTTTATTCCCATCCATACAGCTAAACTAAGGAATAGCGCGAGGAATAAACGACTTTGTCTGTTAGTGGAATCATTTTGCATAAGTTAACTCTTGTTAAAGGATTTCGGTAATGGGTCATGTCCACCTTCGTGAAAAGGGTGACATTTAGAAATTCGAACAACACTGAGAACAAACGCTTTGTACCATGGATAGGTTTCAAACGCTTGTTTGGCGTATTCGGAACAACTTGGGGTAAATCGGCAAGCCGGAGGCAATAGAGGGGATAGCAGTTTTTTGTAGAGGTAAATAAGAACCAAAAACAGCCGATTCATGGGAATTGTTTTAGAACCGAAAGGAACAAAACCTCTCGGTCTTCCTTAGATAACTTCGCAAAATCTTTCTGAACGAGTAGGGCACAGTCGTATCCCACAGGAAGTACAGATAGATGTTTCCGAACCAGTTCTCGGAGAATTCGTTTAGAACGGTTTCGTGCAACGGCTGTTTTGTGAGTTTTATCGGGGCAAAATAAAAAACTGGCAAACGGAAGGCCGTTTTTTCGAACAAGCCATCGCATCGGTGGCCTGCCCATTTTACGATTCTGACGAAAGAGTTCCTGGATCCTGGTTGGGTCGTGAAGGGTCTCCGAAGGAAGCTCCTAAATTAGAACTTTCTCCCGATTTTTTCGTCGGAAACAGTCAATTTAGCACGTCCTTTTCTTCTTCTGGAGGCTATCACATTTCTTCCGCCTGGGGTAGCCATTCTGGCTCGGAATCCGTGAGTTCTCACGCGTTTAATTTTACTCGGTTGGAATGTACGTTTCATGAAACACCTAATTAATCTATATATGATCGCAAAAATATGAGGTCTTTTGAAAGGTTTTTGGTACCCTCATGGAAGTCAAGGGTAATTGGGAAAAATGATTGGACAGCGACTTTCTTATGAGACATAAGGTAAAAACTTTGATTTTGGGGTGAGTGACTTACCTTTTGCAGCGAGTTTCTTTGGTGTTCGACTCTCCTTGGTAACCAGCCTTCTTTGGTAAGTCGGTTACTTTTTGCAGCCGCATTCCTTGGAAAGTCATGAACGATCGAACGTGGCTGGCTTTCCCGATTCACGCTGAATCCGTTTTTAAGGTTTTCGGAATGCACTGGGAGAATACAAAAAGCCAATGGGTCACTCAGGAAAAAAAGAAAGTCACTTACCTTTTACGGGAAGTTTCTTTAGTGTTCGACTTTCCTTTGTCATCGGCTTTCTAACTATATACCCTTTATTTTCACAAACTTCTCCACCTACTGAGAACCAAATCCGAAACCAAAATCAAAACTACGCCCCGGACCCAAAAAAGTCCCCTTTTTCTCAAACGGTGAATCTGGAGTCGGCATTAAGGGAGTCGATCTTGTATTTCCAACGAAAGCCCGAAGATACAAAAATTCGTTATTTGGAAGAGGAATATACATACAAAGAGATACTCAAATCTTTCGTGGAACTCCAAAGGATAGTCCATGAATCTGCGGATCATCAGATTCAAAATGAAATTAAAAAGAGATTTAAATTGATCGATTTAAGTCCCATAGATGGACCACCTACAATAACAGGATATTATGAAGTACGAATCCATGGAAAAAGTCAACCAGAAGGGGAATACCAATATCCTGCATTGTCTCCTCCCATCCCGAAGCCAGACTACACAGCTGTAGAAAATCCCATTCACTTTCCCCGGGAGAGATGGAAAGAAAAGTCTATTTGGGAAAAATATGCAAAACCTATTGTATTCTTGCGTTTGACCGATTTACATTTAGCACAACTAGAAGGATCTGCCCTTGTTGAAACCGAAACAAACGAGTTGTTTCGAATCAATTATGCTGCCGATAATGGTTTGAATTATATGAGTCCATCTGTTTTTCTTAAAGGAGTTTGCCCTAGTTTAAAACCATACCATCTATCTAACTGTATCCAAGCAAAACCGAAGGAAGTCACGGAAGCCATTTTCAAAAACCCAAGATATATATTTTTTGAGAAAGAAACAGTATCAAAATTTAAAACAAATGAAGATGGACTTCGACCACTGGGGAGCGGTGGTATTCGTTTGGTTCCCTTTCGATCCGTTGCTATGGATAAACAAATTCCCTTAGGGTTTCCCGTTTTACTTTCTTTCCAATCCGATCACGCGTCATTAAACAATCATTTGGTGTTTGTCCATGATAGGGGTAACGCCATTACCGGCGAAGGAAGGTTGGATTATTATTTAGGAAATGGTATGGGAATAGACGAAGTTGCTAACCATTTATTAACTAAGGGAAACGTGACCTTATTACTGCCTAAAAAGAAAAACAGAGAATTGAAAAGAGAAAATAAGACAAAATAAAGATAAATCAAATTAGATTAAATCCATTCCATGCAGATGTAGAATTTGAAGATAAAGATCTAGGTGTGAGTTCTCGATTCAAACCTAGGTATAAAATCCAATAATCATTGGTCTTTTCTGATTCCGTGATAAAAAATTTCAAAGAGAGTTTCGATTTCCACTTTTGGATCCAAAGGCAATTTTGGGGCCAATACAAATTTAGTAATTAAAAAACTGGCGCCCAAACTAAAGGATGCTCTTACGATTTGATTGGGATCGATGTCCTTTCTGATTTCGCCAATTTCTTGAAAGTATCGGATGGCCTCAATTGAGGTATCGTATAAGTTGACCTTCCAAAGATTACCAAAAATTTCAGAAAACTCTTTTGAGAAAAGAAGGGCACCGAGTAATAGTTTTAATTTTTTTGGTTCTTTCGAAACCGCTTCGAATCTTGCCTTTAGAATGGATATATACCAATCTTTAAAGTTTGGTTTCAAAGATTCTAATCTTTCTTTTAGGTCTGACATATGACCGGGAACAATTGTAGATAAAAGTAAACCAGAGAGAATTCTTTTATATAAATCAAACTTGGAGGGGAAGTATTTAAAAAGTGTACGTTCTGTAACACCAGCTCTTTTTGCTAACTCTGCCGTTGTGGCACCAGCAAATCCTCGTTCGGCAAAGACATCTTCTGCTGCCTGAATAATATCTCGTTCTTTGTCGGATTGTGGATTTTGGTAAGCAGTAAATTCGTTTTGTAGTAATTTTAGGGTCAGTTTCATCGAGCCACTTTAGTCCGTTTGGATACATTTTTTACCTCCTGTCAGATTTTTCGATTGATTTTTTGTATAGTAATTACTTTACATGGGAAATGTTTAAGTATAGCGTATACTATACCAGGGAGAGTTAGAATGAAAAAGGTCAAATTGGGGTTACTTCCTAAGTTACAAATCCATTGGAATCGAAAACCAGTGAGTTCCGCCGAATCGGGAAGAGAGGTTCTTCGTGACGGGCGAATCAAATATTGGATTCGGCATGACAAACTAAAGGGCATTTACCCAAAAATGTTGGTTTGGTGGTTTCAACATTTAGAAGGGGACATTGAGTATGAAGGAAACGTTTATAATCGATATCATGTTTGGCATCCGGAAGACCATGTCCATGTCAGTTACGAAAAAAGAAAACCGGATGGTACTGTGGGGCCTGGTGCTGAGCTTCGGATCGTGGAATACTTGGGGAGAGAGAAGAAGTATTTGGTGAATGTTGTGAGTCCCATTGAAAAATTAGATGAGGAAGGTTTCATACATAATCCGTATTTATATGGTATTTTACCGATTGCACGAATGGAATATAGTTTTCAAGAAACGGAAATGGGAACTCGTTACGAGAATTGTTTGATAGTTGGTTGGAAAGGATTGAGTTTTAAGTTACTAAGGCCACTCTTTGAGTTTTTGTTCTTTGACAAAAAACATGGATTTGCTTGGATCAAACATAACATTGAAGAGGTGGGTCAGTTCGAACGTTTTTTACCTGATCTCTATAGGAAGGAAAATGAAAATTTACGGTGATAAACAATCGGGCAATAGTTACAAACTAATCCTTGTCACTTCTTTCTTACAAATACCTTATGACTGGCAAGACATTGACACTAAGAAAGGAGAAACCAGAACAGATACTTTTTTAAAAATGAATCCAAATGGAAAAATTCCCGTTCTTGTTTGGGACGATGGAAGAATTTTGTCTGAGTCCAATGCGATCTTAAATTTTCTAGCAGAAGGAAGTGACCTGATTCCTAAAGATCCATTTGAAAGAGCTAAAGTTTTCCAATGGCAATTTTTTGAACAGTACAGTCATGAACCCTACATTGCCGTTGCAAGGTACATCAAACATTATTTAGGCATCCCTCAAGAGAGACGTACCGAATACGAATCTAAACAAGTGGGAGGTTATCAAGCATTGCAAGTGATGGAAACTCAGTTAGAAAAAACACCATATTTGATTGGTGATCGAGTCACAACAGCAGACATCTCATTATTTGCATACACTCATGTGGCAGATGAGGGAGGTTTTGATTTATCTTCTTATCCAAAAATTTTAGATTGGATCAAAAGAATCCAATCATTAGAAAGGTTTGTATCTATGCATTCAGTTTGAATGCAGTTTGCACGCCTCAGCGTCTGTTTCTAGTTCGATGGTAGTGTGGATGATTTCAAATTCTGAGGCAACCTTTCGAATTTTTTCTTTGATCTTTGAAAATTCGGTTAGTTTGACTGTTTTGTTGATGAGAACATGTAGGGATGCTACATGGTGGTTTCCATCCAAACTCCAAATTTTGATATCATGGACGGACTGAACTCCGGTAATTTTTTCCCAATGATGAATTAAGTCTTCGCGATCGATAGAATCCGGAACCGCTTGCAACATAACACCCATTACTTGTTTGATATTTCCATAAGCATTCCATAGAATCCAGAGTGCGATGGCCATAGAAAGTAATGGATCAAACCAAGGCAGATTAAAGAACATCATAACGATACTAGCGATTAATACGGCAATCCAACCAAGTATATCTTCTAGAAAATGAAGGAAGACTGCCTTTTCAGATAATGATTTGCCATGGTTGAGTCGAAGCATAGCAGCTCCATTCACAACTACACCAATGATGGCGAGGGCAAACATAACCTCTGCCTTAGTTTCTTCAGGAGTGATGAACCTTTTGATGGATTCAATGATCATAAAGATGGATCCAACGGAAAGAATGACAGAGATGATGAGTGCACCTAATATAGAGAATCGTTTGTATCCATAGTCAAAATGATTGTCTTTCGGTTTTGTTGAAATTTTTTGGAGATACCAAACAAGAGCGAGGGACAATGCGTCTCCAAAGTCATGGAAGGCATCGGAGATAATGGCAATACTATTGGAAAAAATTCCACCGGCCAGTTCTAGTATAGAAAAACTTAAGTTAAGCGCAAATGCCCAGGCTAAATTTTTAGAAGAGGATGAAGTATGGTGGTGGTTGTGATCGTGCGAGTGATGGTCGTGTTTAGAATGATTATGACCTTGTCCCATAGAGGATATATTCTGAGATTCGATTTTTCTCTGCAACTAAAGAAAGAGGGAAAAATAAAGTTAGAGTTTGGGTTTAGGTGTCATTAATCAAATAGAATTTCTGGTCTTGAATATAGATAACCCTGGACAACATGACAAGAAGTTTGTCTTAAACGAAGGAGTTGTTCTTCGTTTTCAATACCCTCTGCAATGGTTTTTAATCCTAAGGAATCAGCCAAATGGCAAATGGATTCGAGAAGTAGAAAATTTCTATCAGAGCTTGCAATATCATCTAAGAATGACTTATCAATTTTTAATTCATCAAATTGGATTTTTTGCATATAATGCAGAGAAGAATAACCTTTTCCAAAATCATCCAAGGAAACGGAAATTCCCTTGGATCGGAGTTCCGATACAATTTTTTGGATGGTTTCGATTTCATCTAAAAATACATCTTCGGTGATTTCAAATATTATGTTTTTTGGATCAATTTGATTTTCAGTCAAACTATGAATTATGTATTCATTAAAGTTTGGATATAAAAAGAAAATAGGTGAGATGTTGATCGATACCTGAATTTGTTTTCCATAGGATTCGAGTAATCTTGGAATATGCGAAATTACTTTTTCAAAAATACATTTTCCGAATGGAACAATTAACTCTGATTTTGTGATGATGGGAATGAATTCGTCAGGGGGAACGTTGCCAAATTCAGGTGCGTTCCAACGTGCAAGAGCCTCAAGCCCAATAGTTTTTCTATTGCTAATATCTACTTTTTCTTGATAAGCAATTTTGAAATTTTTTTCATTGATCGCCTTTTCTAAATATATTTTTAACTTTTGTTCTTTCTCAATTTTTGATTCCATTCCCGATTGAAACCAAACTAGATTTGTGAGAGTTTCTTCCCTTGCTACATTCATGGCTATAGAAAGTTTACGTATACCTTCATCTAAATAGCTTGCATCTTCTGGAAATTGAACTCCGGAAACTCGATATTGTAACCGATGTCCCAGTCGTTCCGGTGTTAATATATGGTTGTTATTCAAATCAAATCTTACGATAGCATTTTCAATTTTCGTTTTTGTGGAATTTTCAATCCAAAGAATAAATTCATCGCCCCCCAAACTGGCAACGAGTGTATCGGGTCTTTCTTCAGTGAATAGTTTTAAGACACTTCCGATAAGTGTAAGAATTTGGTCTCCAAAACTGATTCCGTGCAGAGCATTGATTACTTTGAGGCCTTTGATATTGATTAACAAAAGAAAAGTTTCTGGTTTGGCCGAATCAATTTTATTTTGAATCAGTTTTTCAAATAGATATCTGTTGGGTAGATGAGTTAGAGAATCGTAAAATGCTAATTTATCGATATGTTGTTTTGTTTTTAGGATTTTACTTCGTGATTCTTTGAGATAAACAATATTTTTGATTAATTTTGCTCTTAGTCTTTGGATTAAAAAACCACTTAGAATGGAAAATATGACAAGACTAACGGATTTAAAATACCATTCCCGTGGGCTATTATTTCTTTGTCCTAAGATGTCTGGAAATTGAATCCATGAGAAATAAACCATCACACCGAATATCGCAGGAAGAATGGAAATCAATAGAGACGAAACCAAACTAAGGGTAGGTGGTAGAAAAACAAAAAATGAAACAATGATAAATGCTAAAGAGATTTCCCCGGTCCCGAGTAATCCACTCCTGACAAAAGACAATACAGATATAAAAACACCAGTGCTAATTAAACTGGAAACTCGTATGATTAAAGGAACTTTGTTTTTTAATAGATATTCTAAATATAAAACTCCGGAGATTCCTAGATCTACAAAAAGGAATATATAATCGATCTCTCCTTGGTTTGTAAAAAAGGGTACGATATGTAAAATTGCTGCAGTGACAAACAAACCAGAGGCTATCAATAAGAAACGACGAAGGAGCGGACTTGTGTCCTTTCTAAATTTCGTCCAATAGACATAGTGATGTTTCTCTGCTGCCATTTTTGCTCTTATTTGACGATCTGAACTTGCTAAAGAAACCTTAAAAAAGCCTTTCCTCGGCGATTGGTCAAGACTAACTTATCCTCATTGTGACGAATACTAATGATTTACAGCCCAAGTCACCCCAAGACTCCGCAGTAGAAACGAGACACCTCGTTCTTCCCAACGATGCCAACCATTACGGAACTGCATTCGGCGGTGCCATTATGAGTTGGATCGATTCGATTGGGGCTATGTCTGCACAAAGACATTCCGGCCGCGAGGCTGTGACGGTCAGTATTGATCGGATTAATTTCATTACGCCGATTCAAATTGGTGATCATGTCAATTTGAAAGCAATGGTCAACTATGTAGGAACCACTTCGATGGAAGTCGGAGTGCAAGTGAATCGGGAAAATCCTTACACGGGGGAAATGGTGCGAGCGACTACCGCCTATCTTTCATTTGTTGCTCTCGACAAAAATAAAAAACCTTGTCCTGTTCCTCCGTTACGATTGGAAACAGATCTGGAAAAACGCCGATTCGCCGAAGGAAAACTTCGGATTGAAATGGCAAAAGAATTTGCAGCCAAAATCAAAGCCGGAAGAAAGATCATTTAATCTAAAATTTTTAATTTCCTTCGGTTGCGTTCCAAATAGAATAGAATGAGTAGGCCCATTAGAACTAAAAAAGGAATACTCACCAAATTCAAACGAAGCCAACCAATTTTATTTTCTAAATAACCTGCGCTATACGTTGATAAGATTGCAATTAAATAAACAATTGTATCGTTCACGGCTTGGATTGTATTTTTTTCGGAAGGATGGTATTGTTCCACAAGTAGATTTGTCCCACCCACATACATAAAATTCCAACCAACTCCTAGTAGAATTAGTGCTACAGCAAATGGTAAAAATTCTGTACCTTGGAGGGCGGCAAAACTTTCAAGTCCGATCACAACAATTCCCAGTAGAATGAGGTAAGGAGCTGTCATCTTTCTCACCAATTGGCCAGAAAAAAAGGAAGGGATGTACATTCCTAAAATATGCCATTGCAAAACAGTCGTGGATGCATGCATTTCATGGCCATGTGTTTTCATCGCCACAGGTAAAGCTGACATAAGCATTGCCATAATCCCAAAACTAAAAGCGGTTGCCATGATAGAAACCCAAAGTCCAAAATTTTGGATGTGGTAAGAAAACGGTCGAATCGATTCTCTGGGAGAGGATTCTGTTTCAGTCGTATGACTTTCGTTTAGTGATTTTTTCGGTGTAGGAAGAAAACTGATGAATACGAACTGCAATGACAAACTAGAAATGAGTATGATATAACATCCCAAATACAAAGAATCTGGAATTAGGTGGATTCCGTGAAGACCTGCCAGTGGGCCAAGGAAGGCTGCAGGAATTCCTGCTATTAAAATCCAGGACAAAGCACTCGCTCTGTCGTGAACCGGAACCGATTCCATAGCGACAAATCGTAGGTATTGCACAAATGATTGATGGAATCCATATAATATATGTGCGACAGAGAAGAGGATAAAATTTCTCTCATACATTGCATACGAAGCAAGACAAGCTCCGAAAATTCCAATCACTGTTCCTGTGAGTAAACCAAACTTACTTCCTTTCCATTTCATAATTCTGGATGCAGGAACAAGGCCAAGGAGGGTTCCTAAAATGACAAAGGAAATGGGTAGGGATGCTGATTCGGGAGAGGGTGCAATGTTTTGGCCTGCGAGTGCAGAAACTGCCATGATCATCACGGTTCCAATTTGAAATACAGTTTGGGTGATGGAAAAAATTCCTAAAATTTGGAGTTTATCTATAATTTTTTTCATGAGAGATGTATTTGTTAGACAAAAAAGAAAATGTCTTTGGTTTCCTTAGATGCCTAACTTTGAAATGATTTCTTTTGCTTGGTTTACAAAATGGATTTCTTCTTCTTTTTGGAAGGGAACAAAAAGATTTTTTTCAAAACGAACGGATAGGTGAGCGTATTCAATACATCCCGCCACTGTTAATTCTGGTTTAGCTTTTCCAGGAAAAATTTTAATATCGGATCCATCAGGAACTACAAGAGACCGAGGCGGAATTTTTTTCCCACCTCGAATCATACATCCTGCAGCAATTTGAGAACCATCCCCAATTTCTGCTTTATCAAGAACAATGGAACCAATGCCAACAAGAACACCTCGTCCAATTTTACATCCATGAATCATTACATTATGACCAACTAACGTCCATTCACCGATTGATATAGGACTTGAAGAATCTGTATGGAGAGTGGAGTTGTCTTGGATATTGACGTAATTTCCTAATTTGATCGTGTTCATATCAGCACGAACGACTGCCCCTGGCCAAAGCGAAACCGAAGTTCCATACTCTACCATACCAAAAGCAGTAGCGGATGGGTGGATGAATGGTTTTGTAAAAACAGGAATTTCTGAATAGGACATGGATATCAAAATCAACTTAGACTTTGAATTTCGCAACCGATAAATGTAATGTCGTCTTGTTTTACATCTCCTTCAGTAAACAAAGCTAGTTCGCTGAGTACTTTTGCCATTGTATGATCCAAACTCATCTTTAGGTTCTCTTTTAAAATTTCGTACAACCGATCTTCACCAAAGAGTTCTTTTTCTTCATTGAACTGTTCAAAAATTCCATCGGTAAATAGAAAGATACGATCTCCTTCTTCAATTTGGTGTTCAATGATTCTATATTGGGTATGATCCATAAGCCCAATGATTTTACCAGTTCTGGGGAGGAGTTTGATGTCATGAATTCTCTGATGGATTTGGTCGGGATGTCCTGCAGAGGCATAAAAAAGGATTTTATTTTTTAGATCAATATCGCAGACCGAACAAGTAAATATAGTTTGGATATTGCTGTATTTGTTGATAAAGATTTGGTTCATATGAAATACCAAATCATCGGGATGATCATAAATCATTTTTAGAGATTCGTATTCGGCTTTGATTGCCATGGTGATGAGGGCGGCTTGGATTCCATGTCCAGTGGCATCAGCGACAAAAATTCGATAATAGTCTGGTTTTACTTGTGTTAGGTCATAAAAATCTCCACCTACTTCTGACATGGATTGGTAGTAGGAATGGAAATGGATTCTGGGATCACTGGTTTTGATATCCGAAAACAAAGTCTTTTGGATTTTTTTGGCAACGTTCAAATCTTTTTTAATTAGATTCAATGATTCATCTAAAGTTTTTGTACGTTCTCGTACTTTTTCTTCGAGAGTCACGAGTGCTTCTGCTTGTGTGTTAGCTTTTTCTTCTTTGAGCTCATTGATTTTGTTTGCAAGAGCTAAAGATAAAATTCCAGCTTCCAATGTAGATCCGATTTGGTTTCCATAAATTGTAAATGCATTCACCGGTAGAACCCCGTTTTGCATTAAAGTATACATTAAGATTCCAAAGAGTAATGTAATCCAACCAATGAGAAACAACCTGGCTTGTTTGTTTCCTGTGCTATAGTTGACTAAGGCTACAACTAATACGGAAACAACAAACAATTGTGCGATGAGATTTCCCAACCGAACCGCAATGGAAATGGGTAAATAGGCATAAGGAATTAAAATATAAAATAAAACCAATACCTTGAGAGATTGGATGAGTCTATTTGACCAAGGATTCAATTCTCGCAGATTCAAAGTTTGTTGGGCAAAGGTCCAACCCGAAAGTGCCGAACAAGTAACAATGATACTTCCAATTCGATTGTGAATTTCCGGATGATCTAAAGTAACCACCTGATTTAAAATTCCATTTAAATACATCTGTAAGGTTAAATTGAAAAAAATAGATATGGAATAGGTGATGTAGGCTTTTTCTTTTAAGATAAAATAAATGAATAAGTTATAAATCACCATAATAAAAATGGTGCCGTAAAAAAAGCCAAGGATTGTATTTTCTAAATTTTCTTTTAAATAAAATGTTTCTTTAGAATAAAAACGAATCAAATAACTGATATTTGATGATGATTTGGTTTCTAGAATTAGTGTTTTGGTTTCATTCTCTTTCCAATCTAGTTCAAATGCAATGGATTTGGAAAATGCATCCCAATGAGAATGAGCAATAAAGTCGCCACCTTCTTTGATAGGTTCTGGATTTCCCTCTTCGAACACACGAACCAGGTCTAGATGTGGATTTCCTAAATCTAAAATCAGTTTGTTTGCGGAGGTTGGGTTTGTGGCTTTGATCCTAAGGTAAATATGATCTGATTGGAAACCTAAACTTAAATTGTTTTTAAAGATAGGAGTCCATCGAAGTTTTTGTAAATCAATATCAGGGTTGGTAGCAATCGCATAATCTATTTTTTGCGGAACAAAACTGTCATCGGTGATGGACTTTTGAATTTCCAATCGAGAACAGGACAAAACTAAGCCCGACAAAATGACTGTTAGGAGTGTCCGCATAAACTCGGATGATTTCCCGATAAAAATCGGGATTTGTCAAAGCAAATTTATCGTAAGTTATATCCGTTCGCTTTTGCTGTTTCTACGAGTGAATCCGAAAGTTCCTTAAACCTTTCTTGGGTGAACGTTTTGTCATAGGACATAAGTTTGAATCGATAGGTAACCGATTTTTTTCCTTCACCCACGGTCTCACCTTTAAAGATGGTTTGAACATATACAGATTCCAACTCGGGAATTTTCATCGTTTCTACTAAGTTCGCAAAGGATTCTGTAGAATCTTTTTCGTTCATAAGCAAAGAAAGATCCAGTTGGCCTTGTGGAAAGTTAGATGGTGGAATGAAATGGGAATTCCTTCCGTATTTTTCCCAAACATCCACTAACTTTTCCATATTGATTTTGGAAAGAATGGCTCTGCGTTTTAAGTCATATTCATCCGCATAACGCGAATGCAGAATTCCCAATTCAGCAATTTCTGTTCCGTCATATTCTAAAACAAGTCCAGCATTGGGATGAAAGTAGTTTCTTGTTGATTTCTTCCATTCGAACTTAGGAAGGTTTAGATATAAAAAGAGTTCCGAAAGGGTTTCTCTTAAATTAAGAAATTCCAATTCAACTGCAGTTAGGTCATTTGGTTTGTTTTTGGAAAGAGAAAGAATCGAGAGCCAACGTCTTTCTTCTGCTAGTTCAGAACCTTTTCCTTCTTTATGGTAAGTCCTTCCGAGTTCAAACAAATTGATAGTTTCAAATCGGTCTTGGTTGACTTTCGCTTGTTTGATAAGTCCCGGGAATAAACTATTTCGTAGTAACGAATGTTCGTCGGGCATTTCGTTCGCAATTTTTAAAGAGGAACTTTCTTGTGATGATTCAAATTTTGCATCTGTAGGGGAGGCAAAAGAATAATTATATACTTCGTTAAATCCCACTTCCAATGCGAGGAAGTTTTTTACCCTTCGTTCCAACTCACGGAGTGGATTGCGAATGGGGGTTTCCACTGCCATAGAAAGAGCTTGTGTTTGGATGGAGGCATATCCAATGGATCTTCCGATTTCTTCCACAAGATCTTCCGGAATGGTCACATCATAATTCTGTCTGTATCTAGGAACAAGAACCGAGAGTTCCTCTCCTTGGTTTGTGACAGTGAATCCCAGTTTGTTTAAGATTTCTGTGACTTCGTTTTGGGAAATGTCTTTGCCTAATTTATGACGAAGGAAAGTAAGATTCGTTTTGATGGTAACTGATTTTGATTCTGTATGGTTGAATCCTTCTGGTTCATAAACCTTAATATTTGGATTTCCATTTTCTTTGAGCAGTTGGACAGCACGGCGAATCACAGGCAAACAAGTGAAACTGTCTAAACCTTTTTCATAACGAACTGCAGACTCTGTACGAATATTGGTTTTACGAATGGTATACCGAACATCTTCTCTTTTAAAAACAGCGGATTCCATTACTATATTTTTTGTGGAATCAATCACAGCTGAATCTTTTCCTCCCATAACACCCGCTAGTGCTACAAGATCTTTTCCATTTTGAATGAGAAGGAGGTCTTTTTGTAATTTTGGTGTTGTGTCATCAAGAAGAGGAAAGGAAGTTCCTTCTGTAGATTTCACAACAGAGAAAGTTGTGGATGGTAATCTCTCTCTATCAAAAAAATGAGTGGGTTGTCCGAGTTCTAGAAGCAAATAATTGGAAACGTCCACAACATTGTTGATGGAACGAATCCCACATTTTTCTAGCCTTGATTTGATTTTGGGATTGGAAGGAGCAATGTTTACGTCTTGGATGGAACAAACATAATAGGCATGGGCGTGTTCTGATTTTGTAACCGAGAGTCCATTTTTCCCAGATTCGAATTTTACATCTGCTTGGAGTGGAAATTGGTGGAAAGGTAATTGGAGTTGGGATGAAAGTTCCCGAGCAAATCCAAAATGATTCCAAAGGTCTGGCCTATGTGTGATCGATTTGTTATCGATTGTGAGGATAGTATCTTCCCATAAAAATAATTTGCGAACAGAAATTCCAAGCGTTGTGTCCGAAGGAAAAATCAAAACTCCAGAAGATTCTAAAGCCAGGCCCAATTCTTTTTCAGAACAATACATCCCTTGGGAACGAACACCACGTAGTTCCGAATCTAAAATTTCTTTTCCGTCTAGTTTGGTTCCAGGCAGGGCCAGAGGAACAATGTCTCCGACCTTTACATTGGTAGCCGCAGTCACAATTTGGTATTCTTTGGAACCATCACTGGCAATGGTGGTTTGTAGTTTTTCCGCATTGGGATGTTTTTCAAGTGATTTGATTTTTACTGTGATAACTGATGATAGGTGGACTCTGAATTCTTCCACATCATCAATTTCGCAAATAGAGGTATTAATTTTTTCCAGGACCTTTTCAAAAGGAATCTGGGAGAGCGGGGTAAATTCGTTTAACCAATCAACTGAAAGTTTCAAGTGAAATCCTTAATTGATAAAAATGGTGGGAAAGCGAACGGGTCAATCCGAAATTCCAAGTTCTGTCTTCAGAAAATGAAGGCAATCCTCAGAAGTCATCGGTTTGGCAAAGAAAAATCCCTGAATGAGGTCGACTCCACTTTCTGCAAGTAACTCTACTTGTTCTGCAGTTTCCGCACCTTCTGCAACCACACTCAAACCAAGGTTATGTGCAAGGTTGGACACTGCATGGATGATGGTTTTGGAGTCTTTGTCGGAAGTGATCTCGGAAACAAAAGAACGGTCAATTTTTAAGGAAGAAATGGGGAGTTTTTTCAAATACCCCAAGCTACTGTAACCTGTTCCAAAGTCATCGATGGCAATTTTGGCACCGAGTTTACGAATTTCTTGCATGGTGCGAACGGCAGCATCCGCATTTTCCATTACTGAACTTTCGGTGAGTTCCACTTCTAAGTCATGTGGATCCACTTTAAAAAGTTTCAAATTTTCGGCGATAGTAGAAATCAATCGTTCGTGTTTGAACTGTTTGGTGGAGATATTCACCGCCATCGAAACATCATTCACTCCTGCATCTTTCCAAATGCGCATGGTTTGGATGGCAGACTTGATCACCCATTCCCCGATGGCTAAAATCATTCCTGTTTCTTCGGAGATTGGAATGAATACATTCGGAGAGATTAGACCGCGTTCGGGGTGGCGCCAACGTATGAGAGCTTCTACACCCACAGGTTTTCTTGTATAAAGATCAATTTTGGGTTGGTACATCAAAGTGAATTGATTTTCAATGATGGCGATCCGCATTCGATTTTCGATTTCTAATCGTTCGGCAACAACGGTTTGGAGTTCTTCCGTAAAAAATACATAACAGTTTTTCCCTTGGGCTTTCGCTAAGTTAAGAGCACTATCTGCATTTTTTAAAAGTGTATTGGAATCTTTTCCGTCTGTAGGGTATAAGGCGATGCCAATAGAAATATTAACAAAAATCCTCTCTCCATCGATCACAAAAGGATGAGTCATAGCATCTAAAATGGATTCAGAAATTACAGCCGCATCTCTTTCATTTGATAGATCCGGTAAAACAACGGTAAACTCATCTCCCCCTTGTCTACTGATCAAATCATACACGCGAATGCTTTCGCGGATTCGGTAAGCAACAAGTTTTATGATTTTGTCACCAAAGTCATGGCCTCTGGAATCATTGATGATTTTGAAATTATCTAAATCGATAGCAAGAACTCCCACAAGGTTTCCATGCCTTCTGGCTTCTTCAAAGATAGGAAAGAGTTTATCGATCAGTGAGTTCCGATTGGGAAGGTTTGTGAGTTGGTCAAAAAAAGCTAGATAAGCAATTTTTTCTTCCGCATGTCTTCTTTGGGTGATGTCAAGAAAGGCAACAGCCAATCCAAAGTTTTCCATGGGGATCGGTGTTGCTAAAATATCAAACCAGGTGATTTTATCTTCTTTGATCAGACCAATTTCCATATTACGAATCACTTCTTTGTGACGAAGGGCTCGCATCAGGCTGGAATTTCTTGGATAAATTTTACTTCCGTTGGGTTGGATGAGTGTGTATTTTCGAATGTTTAAGGTCCGGTTTAAAAGTTCGCCGTCTTGGATGTTAAAATAGGTTCTTGCCGTTTTATTGGTCTCAATGATTTTTCCTTTTTCATCAGTGATGGCAATACCCATAGGTAAGTTGTCGAAAATGGATTTGTACTTTTGTTGTTGCAGGAGGAATTCGAAGGATATGTCTTTTTGGATGGTGACATCGCGGTCAAAACCCAGAATGATTTTGGATTCTCGCAAAGGGATGAATAACCAAATGATCCAAACTTCTTCATTCGATTTGGTTACCAGTCTATTTTCAAAATTTACAATATTAGGATTCTCACCCAAACTATCGAAGGTGTCTTTCGTGTTCTCTTTGTCGTCTTCTTGGGTAAAATCAACTATGGACTTACCCACAATCTCTTTTTGTTCAAATTCCAGAAACCGGGCAAATCGTTCGGTAACAGAAATAAAATTTCCATCCCAATCCATCACTTGAAAGCTATTGGGATACTCCGCAAGGAGTGACTTAACTGTGAGTCCTGATAGAATTTTACTGCCTAAAGGCTCATTTTGCATGTATTTTTTTGCCTAAAAAATAGACGGCTTCGATAGATCCAGGAAATTGGAATCCTTCAAAGGGTGACCATCCGGACTTACTTTTAACCATTGATTTTTGAAATTCAACTGGTTTTTTTAAATTTAGGATAGAAAAATTAGCCGCATAACCTTCGTTAATGACACCAACCCCTTTTCCAAACTTGTTTGGTAAGTAAGGAGAAACGAATTCTCCCGGGTTTTTGGCACATATTCTGGCAATGGTAGTCCTCGGAATGTTTAGTTTGAGTATCATATAGGTGACAAATAACCCATAAGTATCTAATTGTGAGATCCCACTTGTCCCTTTTTGTTTTTCTTCGATAGAATGAGGGGCATGGTCCGTTGCCAAATAGTCAATATGTCCATCGAGAATTCCTTTGACCATGGCTTCCCGGTCTTCTCTACCCCGGAGTGGTGGATTCATTTGAAACCACTTGTGGTTGGTTTCTGTCAACATATTCGTATCAAACATCAAATGGGTAGGTGTGACTTCACAAGTGACATTCACTCCTCTTTTTTTGGCCGCGATGATTTTAGAAAGCCCATCTTTTGTGGAATAGTGGCAAAGTTTTCCTTTTAAGTTGTATTTCTCTATTAAATACAAAGCAAAATCAGTCGCCACGGTTTCTGCTTCTTTGGGGCGTCTTTCTTCGTGGGTGGGTTGTGATTGGTTAGCAATTAAGATTTCAGGATCTTCACAGTGGAAACTAATGTCTTGGCCAACATAATGTTTGATGACTTCTTCTAAGGAAGCATTGTCATGAAAGAACAATTCGCCAATGGACGGACCCATAAATACTTTATAAGGAACCTTTTTTGTTAATGGTTTGGTATGAGGGCCAATGCCTGCATACAAAGTGATTTGGATGGGGGCTTTAGTCGTGAGCGCTTGTTTTGCGGCATAAGTTTCATCATCAATGGGAGGAACGGGATTGTTTGGCATATCAGCTACATGGATCACACCTCCGTTGATGGCGGCATTGCCGGCAGAGATAAAATCTTCTTTGTAGGTATGTTTTCCGCTCACATCCTCTCGTGCATGGATGTGGATATCACCAAAACCAGGAAAAATGACCGAACCATCGGGGAATTGGTCTGCCTCGGGATCGATCCCTTCTTTTACAGATGTGATGAGTCCAGAAATGGGATCAAAAGAAATTGTCCCTTCAAATTCTCTTTCATGTGTAATGATCTTCCCTGCAATTTTTTCCATTTTGCCCCTATGAATCTGCAGATTCTAAGAGACTAGGAAAGTTTCAAGGGAATTTACTTGGGATTTGAGAGTGTTTAGAACCTTGTTCCCAATCCGTTATAGAATGGGACAAAAAGTCTCAAGTTGAGGTTTTGTTTTGATTCAAGGAGACTTCTTAGTCCCATTTGGATAAGATTTCAATGATATCATTTCCAAACCGTTCCACTTTGGCCGGCCCCACACCTTTTGTGGCTTCTAGTTCGGATAAGTTCTTTGGTTTTCTTTCTGCAATTCGTTTGAGAACTGGATTTTGAAATACCATAAACTTTTTCCATTTGAGTTGTCTTGCTTTCCGATCTCGGTAGTTTATGAGTTCTTTTAGAATTTGTGAATTGAGGGTGGGTGGTTTTTTGACTTTAGAAATGGAACCACTCACATCATCAGAGTTAGATGCTGCTACTTTTGTTTTTATTTTTGTAAAATTGGGTAAATAGAGTTTTGGATATTTGGCTCCGGCCACGAGAACTTTTTTTTGTTCCACCCAGATTTCTAATTTTGCGACAACTGCTTCTTCGGGGATCCCATCCAATTTTCCATGGAATGGATTTCGTTCCATTCTGTATCTGAGTACATCTTTAGTGCGTTTGCCCACAAGAGTTTTGGCAATGATGGTTTTTCCAAATACGGCCGGATGTTCTTTCAAAAAATTTTGAATGGTTTCTTCTTCCCATTCGGAAAGTGGATAATCCCTTTTTTCATTTTTCTTTTGAACCTTGGCTGCCTCTGTTTTTAAAAACTTGGAACGATGGAGATTGGCACCGATTTCAGTGCAGATATCACAACTTCCACAAGGAGAAATGGTTTCGCCAAAGTAGGAACAAAGTTGGACCTGCCTACATTCTTCTTTATTGGCATATTCCTTGATGTATTTGAGAAGAGTGTCGCCCCCTTTGAAGTTGGTTTCTTTGGACAACATAAAGGTTTGGGTGGCAACATCCCCCGCTTTATAAAACAAAACACATTCCGAACCAAGTCCATCTCTTCCAGCCCGACCCGCTTCTTGGTAATAAGCTTCCAGAGAGGCAGGAACTTGGTAATGCACCACCAAACGAACATCAGGTTGGTCCATCCCCATTCCAAAGGCATTGGTGGCGACAAGGATAGGAACTTTACCAGAGGTATAAGCATTTTGGGTTCGTTCTCGGATCCCATCAGTTCTACCGGCATGGTATTTTCCTACAGAGAATCCAAAGTCTTTCAAAAGATCATAGGTCTCATCGGTTTTTTTCCGAGTGGCACAGTAAACGATGGCTCGTCCCGGAAATTTTCTTCCGTCTTTCCATGGTTCTAAAAGTTCTATCAGTCTGTCGGCTTTGTCCCTTTCGGCAGCAGGGTATTCCACACTGAATTTTAAATTGGGCCTAAAAAAAGTAGATAGAACCACGTTAGGTGTCTTCATCCCAAGAGAAGACTGAACATCCTTTTGGACTTTTTCTGTAGCCGTTGCTGTCAGGGCCAGGATAGGAAAATTAGGGCGAGGGTGGCGTTCTCGTAAAACATGGATTTGGCGGTATTCGGGACGAAAGTCATGTCCCCATTGCGACACACAATGGGCTTCATCCACAACAAGGGAAAACAAATCGAGTTCTCGAAAGATACGAAGAAATCCATTGGACAGAGCCCGTTCTGGTGAAACGAGTAGGACTCGAATTTCGCCCTTCACCGATTTGGCAAGGATGGTCATTTGTTCCACTTCATCCTGAGTAGAATTACAAAAAGCTGCAGGAATTCCTTTGGCAAGTAAACTCTCGGTTTGGTCTTTCATCAGAGCAATGAGAGGAGAGATAACTAATGTTAGTTTGTTTGTTTGGATGGCCGCAGGGAGTTGGTAGATGAGAGACTTTCCGGCACCCGTCGGTAAAATGGCCAAGGTGTCTTGCCCCATAAGCACGGAACGAATGGCCTCTTCTTGGCCCGGGCGAAATTCCGAAAAACCGAATTTGGTTTTGAGTTCCGATCGTAGATCCAAGGTAACTCTCAAGATTTCCGTAAATCCGAAAGGGTCAACGATAAGATTCCCCATTTTACCCCCATTTTTGAATTTTACAGAATCGAGTGATCCGGAAATTGTAACGAAGACCGATGCTTTTTAATACCTTTGTCTTTTTCATCTTCTTTCTTATCGTGTATGCGGTCTTTTTGGGATTCGGATGGTTTGCCGGAAAACAAAAATGGGCCTACCGCGCGCAGAACCTTTGGTTGTTACTAGCATCCTACTTTTTTTATGGATGGTGGGAGTGGTTTTTTCTCACCCTCATTCTCATTAGTACCGTTATCGACTATTGTGCTGCTATCTTCATTGAAGGCACAGAAAACAAAACCCGCCGCCGCCTCTATCTATCAGTTTCCATAATCGCTAACTTGGGCCTACTCTTTACCATGAAGTACTACGATTTTTTCGCAGTAAACCTCATTGATTCGTGGAACCAATTGGCTTTGTGGCTTGGTTCCACGGCGGCAACCGATACCAATACGTATTTGTTACGAAATATCATCCTTCCTGTAGGGATCAGTTTTTATACCTTCCAAACCATGTCCTACACCATTGATGTGTTTCGGAAACAGATCAAAGCGGAACGCGACTTCTTTGATTTTGCTCTCTTTGTGAATTATTTTCCGCAACTTGTCGCAGGTCCGATTGAAAGAGCCCAAGACCTTCTCCCTCAATTGAAAAAACCAAAATTCCCTACAATGGACGGGGTGCAGAAAGGATTGTATGACATCCTTCTTGGTTACTTTATGAAAGTTTATGTGGCCGATAACCTAGCCACCTATGTAGACCAAGTCTTCCTTGCAGGAAAGTCCATTTACACACAAAATCCAGACATCATCCAAGCCATGGATGGTTCTCAAGTGTTTGCTGGTGGATTTTTATTTTTAACGCAGATCTACTGTGACTTTGCTGGGTATTCTTTTATTGCTCTTGGTGTTTCCCGCCTTCTCGGTGTCACTCTCACCATCAATTTTGAAACTCCAGAATTTTCGAAAACACCAACCGAGTTTTGGAATCGTTGGCATGTAACACTGAATCGGTGGTTTCGGGATTATATTTATATTTCTCTTGGGGGAAGTAAATACGGTAAGTTTGCCCAGTACAGAAACTTATTTATTATCTTTTTCTTATCGGGGCTTTGGCACGGCGCCAATTGGACCTTTATCACTTGGGGATGTTTGCAAGGTATTTACACCATCATCTATCTAGTCTTTTTTGCTAAAAAGAAAGAAGACAAAAAAGAAACTGATGAACTCACAAAACCTTCGTTACAAGAAAAACTTCTCAGCATACTCACAGGAACCTTTAGTCGCGTATTGATTTATACACTCGTAGTGTTTAGTGGTGTAGGATTTCGTTCTTATGATGCCAACATGATGTTTCTCTATATGGGAAAAATTTTGTCCTTTTGGAATTGGGATATGAATCCAAACAATAATATTAAGGATATGGTGGGACTTTTTGGAGAATACTTCAGAATCTTCTTACCACTGCTTATCATTGATGGAATCACTTACTTTAAAAAAGAAAGGTATTGGGTTTTTGTATCCCATCCTCTTGTCCAAGTTTTTGTATTATCCTTTATGGGATTTCTCATTCTCACTCGTGGAGTTTTTGGGAAGGAGGTAATCTACTTTGCGTTCTAAATTTTTAGGAATAGGGATCACCCTCTTAGTTTTTTTGGTATTGGAACTTGTGGTTCGGTTTACAGGAATCCACTATTTGGAACAACCAGAAATTTTCTTTGTAAACTTAAAGAAAAACTTTGTCGAATCGGGAAAGGGTGATGCCGATATTATTGTGTTAGGTGATTCTCGCTCAATGGCTCTTGCCGGTTATCCGAGAGAACCAGGTATTGAATATTCTGTTTATAATCATAGTTTGCCGGCCATGGGGCCAAAGTACTATCGTTTCTTTTTGGATAAGTATTTAAAAAAGGGAAATGCCAAACCGAAGATGGTTTTATTTGCCGCATCCCCAAAACTATATTCTACGGGGTATGGCCCACCTTTGTACGATCCCGATGGCAAATCAGTAAAGGAAAACGAAACCATTCCCGCTTTTATGAATCGAAGGTGGAAAGAAGGAATCGAGAAGAATTTTTTTCGCACACCCACTCCTACCAATATTATCAGCTATAGTGGAAAACAAGAAGACGCAAACCAAATCCTTTGGGAATTTTTTGGCCATCGTTACCTCCACCAATTTACATTTTCGGAACTATCCGAACAATACTCTGGTGTGGAACGTTTGTTTATCCTTTCCAAAGCAACTCCACTTCTATACGAATCCTACAGATTTCATGGTGCGATTCGCAATGCCTTAAGCCAAACCAATTGGAAGGTAGATAAAAATTACAAAGCACGGTCTTTGTTTTGTGAGTCCTGTGAAAATGTAGAAGCAGGACTTTGTAAACCAGCATCTTCCCAATTAGAAGACAATTTTACCATTGAAGACCAAATCAATCGCCACTTTGGAAAATACAATATTTCCAATCGATTGAAACCAGAACTTGTTTTGTTTTCTAAAGAATTGATTAGAAAGGAATGGGAAGCCGAGCGATCCAATCCAAAACCTTATGTGTATCACAAACCAGACTTTATTGTATTAAAAGAACTGATCGAATACACACGTTCCCAAGGAATTCAATTTGGAATGGTTTATATGCCTTGGATGAAGGAAGGCCAAGAATCTAGGGAATCCCAAGATTTACTGGCTGATCTAAAAACTTTTTTTAGAGAAAATCCCGATGTGGGCTTCTTTTTCTTTCCCGATTCTTCCTACCCAAGCGACCGATTTGTAGATAATATCCATTACGATTGCCGAGGAGAAAAACGGGTAAACGAAGAATTCCGTAATTATGTTCTTCCGCAAGTGTTCCGTTTTTTGCATTCTAAATAAAAATCCAATTGATTTCCGATTTCTGATGTTGGAGAATGAGGCACTCCATCCGGATAAGAGGAAACCCAATCATGTTTTCGTTTCGAAACATATTTGTTTGTATTCTATCGGCCTATCTCATCGGTGTACCGGTGTTTGGGCAGAACCGTTACGCGTTGTTCATTGGAACTAACTACAAAGGGAACACAGCTAAAATCCCTGAGTTGAACCTCTGCGAAGCAGACGCAACATTTCTAAAAGAAAAAATCCAAAAGAAAGGAAACTTCAAGGATATCAAAGTCCTGTTAGGTTCCATGGTCACTCGCGATAATGTAAAAAACGCGATTTCCCAATTGGGTAAAGTTGTAGGAAAAGAGGACTCTGTGTTTTTATACTTCTCCGGCCACGGAATGTATATGAAAGATGCAAAGGCAAAAAATGGAATGCGTAACTATCTCATTTGTTACGATCGCCCTCATATTTCTGATGAAGAATTAAACGAATTTTTAACCGATATCAAATCCCAAAAAACCGTTCTTGTGATGGACTGTTGTTATTCGGGAGGGATTGCCAAAAAAGGGAAAAATACCCGCGGTGCTGCCGAGATCCCGATTGCCCAGGGGAATGATGGGGTTGTCCGCCAAAACGCAGAAGACTACTTCTTCCAAGACAAAGCTGTGATTTCCTCTTCGGACGATGACCAAACCTCTATCGAAGTGGGAGGAACCATCAACCATGGGATCTTTACTTATAACTTTGGAAATGCCCTAGAAAAAGGGGATTTAAACAAAGACAGTGTGGTGACAGCCCTCGAAGCCTTCTTTGTTGCCAAGGAAGAGACAGTCAAGATGGCTCGCCAATTCAACCATGAACAGACCCCGCAAGTTTCTGGAAATGCCGCAGGGATCTTTTTGTCAGGTTCTCCAAAACCACAAACCCCTCCGCCAAAACCACCGAACGTGGTGATTAACGTTCCGATCACACCGGTGGAAAACACAACACCACCAAACAATAATACAACGACACCTCCAGTGGCACCAGAACCGGAACCAACACCGGCCAACGAAACCACAGTGGTCATCCCTCCGATTACGGAAGCGGAACCACCGGCACCCCCTTCTGTCACAACAGGAAGTATCCTCATCCGCACTTCCATCATCAAAGACAAGTCCTATGGGGGAGCGGCCACCAAGTCTCCTTATGACCTTCTGAACAAACAGGGGAAACTCAAATCTTCAACTCCAGAAGACAAAGTAAGGTCCATCAAAGTCCTTGTGGATGATCAGGAATACACTTCCCAAGTCACAACAGAGAAATCTAAAATTTGGGGATCGGTTTCCAAAAATGGAACTTTGGTTCAGGGAGATATCTACAATGTGAAAATAGATAACCTACCTGCCGGAGTGCACCAAATTGAAATCCGTGCGGACAAATATCCGATCTACAAAACGGCCACTGCTGTCCTTCCGAAACAGACCGTCACTGTGGACGCCGTCAACTCGATGGATGGATTTGGTGCGATTCGGGGCCGAGTGTTTTTCAAAACCTTGGACAACCCGATCGAAAAACACCCAATCTATATGCCGACTGTGGTCTCCACCAACCAAATCTTCAAAGTCACTACTGACAAAGATGGATACTTTTGGTTTACCAACTTAAAACCGGGCAAATACGAAATCCGAGCTAGTTTCATGGAAGAAATGAAATTGGAAAATTCGGAGATCCATGTCCAACCGGGAGAAGTGACCAATGTGGACATCATCCTCAATAAAAAATTGAGTTATACCAAAACCAAATACTAACCAAAACCCTCTTCGGAGGGTTTTTTTGATTCCAGATAGGCCGGGATTCCCTCTATAGTTGCTGTTTCGAGCCAGATTATGAATGATTTGATTAAATTTAATCCATAAATGATTAATATTAATCTGAATTTAACTTTTTTTCCTGATTTGGGGCAATCGATGGCAAATTCTATGGAATTTCAGATTGAATTTAATCGCAACGAGAAGTTTTCTAGAGTCATAGAACAAACAAAGGGAATCGGAAAAAGAGGTTCCCACTCTAGAGAGGATCACATGAAAACAACAAAGATTATCGCAACAGGGATCTTGGCTTTTGGACTTGTAACAGCAAATCTCCAAGCTTTAGATACAAACGAAAGATTGGAGCTTTTGGAGTCTGCTATGATTGACCAAGCAACGACTCCAGCGCAAAAATCTGCCGTTTCGGAATACCTAGCGAATGTCGCTAAAGAAAAAGTAGAGATGGCTCAGGCACTTCGTGACAGAGCAGGATCTACTCGCGGTGGAAAAGCCATTAGCCAAATGAACGAGAGAAGTGAACTTCTTCGCCGTGCTGAGGCTCTTGAAAAAGATGCTAAAAAATACCGCACTATCTCTATGGATCTAACTAAACCGTCCATGCAGGTAGCACAAAACTAAACAATCCCAAACACCAGTTTGAGATTTGTGAGAAAGGTCAGGTTCGCCTGACCTTTTTTTGTACCCTCTTAATTCTCTAATTCATATTATTGCTTTCCAAACAACCTAACTATGTGACATAATCAATATATGGTTGACACCCCCCAAGAAATCAAAGAAAAACGATTTGGACGCGTGGTTCCGATCCTATTGGTCTTTGTAGGCCTTGTGGCTCTTGGACTGATCTTTCGTTGGGGTAGACCTGTGAAGCCGGTGGATCGTTTGGAATGGGAAGGCCTTGTGGCTCTTTCTCCTCCTTTGGTTCTCACTTATTTAGGAGTGGATCCAGAGTCACCGATGATAGGGGATTGGAAAGATTGGGAGAAAAAACTCTCAGATCATCCAAGAATTCGGAAGGTTCGAATCACTAGAGACCCAGACGGTTTTTTGATTATCAACATACAGGAGAAAGTCGCCGAATTTGTCATACATGTAGGAAATTCCCTGTATGAAGTGGATGAAGATCTGGAGATACTTTCCAGAGATCAAGTGTTAGCTAATCATACCATTGTGATTAGTGGGCAGTTCACCGTCGGGGAAGAGAAACTAGAAGGCCGACAGATTTTTGATATCACCAAAGAAATGCGACATGCTCTTTCCCTTTACCCTGCACTTAAATCTAGAATTTCAGAACTCGTCGCTGAACGTGACGGCAATTATACTATGTATTTAAAATCACCAAACTCCATCAAAGTATACTTAGGTGATAAATTAGAATTGAATGTATTTCGCAAATTATATGCATCCTTAGCTTATATGGAAGCAGAATCAGTAAAAGCTGTTTCCATAGACTTAAGAGGCGAGGACGCAATTTATCATTAATATGAGCTATGATGACGTACCTATCATAACGGCCTTGGATTTAGGATCCTCTCTGGTGAAAGTTGTCATTGGGCGACTTGTGGGAGATCACGAAATTGAAATTATCGGAACGGGAGTGTACCCGTCTGCCGGTATCAAAAACGGATCCATTGTCAATGTAGAAACAACAACCAAGTCCATCATAGAGGCGTTTGGTGATGCTGAACTGATGGCCGGCCAAGAAATCAATGCAGTCGTTGTGAATGTTTCTGGAAAGTCAGTGCACGGTTTCAATGAAAAAGGAATCATCGCTGTTACCAACAGAGAACGTATTGTATCTGAAACAGATATTATGCGAGTTGTGGAAGCCGCACAAGCGGTTCATGTCCCGAACGACCAACAAGTCATCCATGTCCTCACTAAAGAATTCAAAGTCGATGACCAAGTCAATATCAAAGATCCGATTGGAATGACTGGGGTTCGGTTAGAAGCAGAAGTACATATTGTATCTTGTGGAAACACGGCTCTCAATAACATTGATCGTTGTGTCGAACAAGCCGGCCTTTTGCAAATGGACCGAGTGTTATCTAGTCTTGCTTCTTCCGAAGCCATCCTCACTTCGGGTGAAAAGGATTTGGGAACCGCAGTTATTGACATTGGGGCTGGAATTTGTGATATCATCATCTATGTCGATGGGGGAATTGCTTTTTCCTCAGTGGTTCCCTTTGGTGGATTCCATATCACAAGCGATATTTCCATTGGTTTAAAAACCACTGTAGAAACAGCAGAAGTCATCAAAAAACGATATGGCCACACTCGCATTGATATGGTGGACCCTACAGAAAAATTCGAAATCCCTTCGATCTCAGGTAGGCCCGCTCGGTCTGTATTCCGTCAGGAACTGGTAGAAATTTTGGAACCAAGGGTTCGTGAAATTTTAGAAATGATCGATCATGAACTAGTGCGGTCAGGATTTAAGTCTAGTTTGGCGGGAGGGGTGATCCTTACAGGAGGATCCTCTCTTTTACAAGGAATAGAAGCCACTGCTGAGGAAGTATTACGTCTGTCAGTCGGTCGTGCAAAACCGGCAGGTCTTAGTGGCCTTGTGGATAAAATTTCTTCTCCCGAATATGCTACTGCTGTTGGTCTTATCAAATATAGCTCAAAAATACAAAACTTAGAACAAAGAAACATGCATTCCGGATCTGATTCAGACGGTTGGATGAAGAAGGTTCGTCGTTGGATGGAGAATAATCTCTAAGGATATGTCGATGTTGTACCTAGAAGAAGAAAAAACAAGCCCTGCTATTATCAAAGTCATTGGAGTTGGTGGGGGTGGAATGAACGCCGTCACTCGTATGGTTCATGCCAAAATGACGGGTGTTGATTTTATTGTGATGAACACCGACGAACAAGTATTATTAAAATCTCCTGTAGAAGTCAAAATCCAATTGGGTAATAAAGTGACTCGAGGGATGGGTGCCGGTGGGGATCCAGAACTGGGAGAAAAAGCAGCCCTCGAAGATAAGGAACGAATTATATCAGCCCTCAAAGGTGCCGATATGGTTTTTGTCACTGCGGGAATGGGTGGGGGAACAGGAACCGGAGCCGCTCCTATCATTGCAGCCATCGCCAAAGAAATGAAATGTTTAGTGGTCGGTGTGGTCACAGTTCCTTTTTCCTTTGAAGGAAAAAGAAGAGCTGAACTTGCGAAACAAGGAATCGACCAACTCCGTGCCAATGTAGATACCCTCATCACCATTCGGAATGATTCTATCTTTCAAGTAGTGGATAAAAACACACCTGTGGATATGGCTTTCCGAGTGATCGACGATATCTTGTTAAATGGGGTTCGTGGGATCAGTGATATCATCAACCATCCAGGAATCATCAATGTAGACTTTGCTGATGTAAAAACCATTATGAAAGATACTGGAGATGCAATTTTAGGTGTAGGCGAAGGGCGTGGGGAAACTCGTGTGAGTGAAGCTGTCGAACAGGCCATTAACAACACACTCCTTGAAGATTCTAGCATCCAAGGGGCTAAGTCCCTTCTCATCAACGTGACCGGCGGAAATGATCTTACCATTCACGAATGGAATGAAGTTTCTCAAATCATCACAGCACAAGCAGATCCCGATGCCAATATCATCATTGGACTCAATGAAGACACGAACCTTTCGGACCAAATTCGGGTGACAGTGATTGCGACTGGATTTAACAAAAGAGGGAAACAATACCAAAGGGAACAAAAGGCCGTGGGTTCAGAAGAATCCATTTCTCCTATGGTTTATGTCCGAAAGTCTGAGGAAAAAGATTCTGGATTTGGGAAAGAAGTGGATTCGACAAGGTCCATCCGCCAATCGAACCGAGGATTTTCTTCTCAAAAACAATCCTCCCCGTTTCAAAATTACGGAGAGGATTACGATATCCCTGCTTTTTTAAGAAGAAAAAACGACTAGAAGTTAGTTAGTTCGAATACGAACGAACCGAAACAAACAACGGTTTGCCGGCTTCTACGAGAAGTTTTTTCGGAGCGGCAGTCACAACAGATCCTGGAGATTCTACTTTAAAGTCGTATTCTCCGGGAGCTAAAAGAATTCGTTTCACTTGGAAGTTGGAAGGAATGGTCCTCCAACAACGTAAGTCTGGAGCAATGGTTTGTGCAACGGCAAGACCAGCGGCCGCACCTGCAGCCACTCGAATGAGTCCCGAAACCAAATCATTGTTTTTACCTCTTCCACCCGATTCGATCGCACGAGCCATAGCTTCGGAAGCAATCACTGCCGCTACCACTTTGACTGCGAGTGAAGTTAAGTTTTTGGTAATGAGAGCTTTGTAGTTTTCATTAAAATTATTCATCGCTGTTTCAGAATAATTGTTCATGATATCGGAATATCCAACATCCACACCGTTGATGTAGTATTTTTTAGGGAGAGAACCTTTGGGATCTCGTTCCTTATAAATCGGAATGGGATTTTCAGCAACAGATAATGCCGCAATGGCACCTGTAAGGGAAGCACCAGCCCCTTTGGCCCAAAGTCCTTTTTCCACAGCACCACGAAGGGCAGCAGCAAAGTATTCATCTTCGATTAATTTTCCACGAGACATTTTGATGGCCGACTTACCTGCTTCGTGGATGATGATGACCTCGGAAAGTTTTTCGTTTTCGGGAGATGTCCTTTGCATGGAACTACTGTAGGCCTGCAAACTGGAACGGCCGGCCGCATATTTGGATTGGTCTCCAGAGTCTCCTTCTTTAGCAGCTAACAAGTATCTGTCGGCGATTAGGTTTTGGCTTTTTCCAATGAGTTGTTCCATGTTTTTGTATTGGACTCGTGCATCATTGTAACGACCTAAAGATTCGGAAACATAAGCGTCAATCAGTCTTGCTGCATTGTTTTGGCGATATTCTGCCGCCAAAAAACGCATTTCTTTTAATTCGAAGTCGAGCCTTCGGAAATAAATTTTTGCGTTATTGGTATCCCCTTGCAGGAGATAATTGTTCGCAATGTAGAACTTGATCATGACTCTTTCAAAGTCTTCACCGGTATAATTGGATTCGTTATCGGAAAGGATAAACGAAAGTCCAGACCTCGTCATACTAACTCTGATATTGTCTGCTAAATCTTCTGCTTCTTTGAAAACTTTATTGGAGGTTACGTAATCTCCTTTGGTATGAAAAATCATACCTGCTTCCATCAAAAATAGAAGTTTGTCCTTACTAGAGGAACCTTCGTAAAGTTCTCTAATTTTAGGAATGGCAGAATCATAATCTTGCCCATAGTACGCCGACTCGGTTGCTTTGATGATTTTATTGTAATCACTAGCACAACCGAGAATGAAAAGAGAAAGAAAGAGAATTGTTTTTTTCATGAAATGATGGGCAGGGATTACCAGCTAACCCCTTTATTTCCGCGAACAGCAAGTTTACGATACGAAACTTTTTCAGACCAAACAGCGATGGTGGTTTCCACTTCTACAAGTTCGATATTGATGGACTGTTCTACGATTTTTTCTCCGTCAGAGGTAAACATGTTTTCGTTGATTTCGCAACGGACAAAGAAATTCGGAGATTTGAGTTTTCCAATTGAGAGTCTGTTGGAAGTCAGTCCGGACAAACTGAACTGGATTTCGTTAAGCGACTGTTCTCTTGTTTTTGTGCGAACTGTATAAATTTTACCTTTGATGAGTTTGGAAACAAAGGCGTTGTCAAAAAGTTCTGTTTGGATTTGTTCCGACGTATCGTTACGTGTGGGGAAGTGAGCCACAAAGACACCTTCTTCATGCGGGTTTTCTTTAAAGTACTCCGCAATTTGGCCTGCTAGTTTGTCAGCAGCTTTCACCAGTTCTTGGCTAGTGAGCCCACCTGAGTCGGAGATATAATCATCAGCGTTGTCAAGTCGTTTGGGACTGCTACTGCATTGGAATAAGAATCCTACTAAGAGAAAGGAGAAAAGAATTTGTTTCATAACCCCACTCATATGGGGGACGAAAACCGGTCTTGTCAATTCCAAAAATCGACTTTCAGTTCCTCTACTTTTGCACTGCGATAAGAAGTTCTTTCCTCTTCGGACATTTCTAATAATTCTCTCGCGTAGAGCAAATCGACAACTTGGCGAAAAAACATAGGGCTTTCCCAGGCCTGGATTTCCCATTTTTCCTTTTGGTAGAGTTCGGCTTTTTTCTTCAGAAAAATCCGTTTCCTTTCCCTTGCATAACTGTAGGGATTTTTCTGAACATAATCTTCCAGATAAGAAAGAAGCCAAACCGGAGGAGTGGTGGGGTGTTTGGGAAAGAGGAGGGTGCGTAAGGCGAGGGGAAAAATCTCTTCGGATATACGATTCACAGCTGTTAGTTTTTCATAAGAAGAAAGACCTTCTTCCTTTTCGACTTCCCCCGTTTTTTCCTTCCAGTTCATAAAAGCTATATAAACCGCATAGAGAACATGGCCTCTTTCATCAGGATAGGTTTCTAGTAAATAGGCATAAGTTTGGTCACGGTCTCCCTTCCAAAGGTAGGATTCTTTACCGCGCAGGGTTTCTAAAAAATCACGTAAGTCGGATGGATATCCGGGTCCGAGGAGAACCTCGGGACGATTTTGTAACCTCTGCCAATAGACCTCAGAACGGGAATCATAAGAAGATTCCTTGTGATCGGGGTTCGTTTTTTTCTGAAAAAGGAAATAGACAAGACCACCCAAAAGGAGGGAAAGTAGAATCAGTATGAGAAGGAAGGTGATGATTTTCTTTTTGTTTGTGGGCATTGTCTTTGGGGCAAATGGTTGTAAACAAGAAACGAAAGAGGATTCTGAAACAGAATTACTCAGTTCGATCCTATCGCAGGGGAACGGTATCAATTCCGCTTGTCAAAGATTTATTTTATCGGAATCAAATTGTGTGGCCACTGCCGATTCAAGTTTGAGCGTCTGTTCGGGGCTTGTGTCTCGTTTGAAAGGAGAAATCCTTCCCCAAGAATTGAGTACCGATGCCGTTGCTATTTTGTACTTTGATTGTTTTACAAAAATAAATTTAGCATATAATATTGCCAAAGCTTGTAACCAAAATTCTTTTAATTCTAATTCTGACTACCGAAGAGTCCAAAGAACAGGGACCTCGCAAGCGGAACTATCTTGGCGCGAAGCTTTCAATCAATGTGGATCTTTAGAAAATGAAGTTCCACCTACAGATTCAGGGCTTCGAGAAACAGACACCATCTTACGTTCCGATCCGTTTTGATATTCACTTAAGGAGTGTTATATGTCGCTGGTAACTAAAGACCAACTGGTCCAAAAATTAAATCCTATTTACCTTCCCCATGAAATTGAAGAACGGATCCTTCCCTTAGCGGAAGAAATTAACCGCCTCAAAAAAGAAAAAAACGCAGTGATCCTCGGCCATAATTATATGACACCGGATGTGTTCTGGGGCGTGTCGGATATCATTGGAGACTCTTTGTATCTTTCCAAAATGGCAAAGGAAACCAAGGCGGATATGATCCTTTTTAATGGAGTTCATTTTATGGCAGAAACGGCCAAAATCCTATCTCCAGAAAAAAGAGTGCTAATCGCTGATCTAAAAGCTGGTTGTTCTCTCGCAGAAGCCATCACAAGAGAGGATGTCAAAGCTCTCAAAGCCAAATATCCTGGAGTTCCCGTAGTCACGTATGTCAACTGTTCGGCGGAAGTAAAAGCAGAAACGGATGTATGTTGCACTTCAGCCAATGCCGTGCAAATCGTCAACGCAGTGGAAGGGGATACGGTGATTTTTTTGCCCGATGAATATTTGGCAGGAAATGTGCGAAACCAAACCTCTAAAACCATCATCTCGCATCCAGGTCGTTGTATGGTTCACGAAATGTATACTCCGGAAGATATTCGTTCCGCAAAACGATTGTTCAGTGAAGGACTGACTGTGATTACTCATCCTGAGTGTCATGAAGATGTTGTGAAAGAGGCTGATTTTTCTGGCTCTACTTCGCAAATGGTGGATTTCATTCGACAAAGTAAAACCAACAAAATTATGTTAGTGACCGAGTGTTCGATGGGAGACAACCTTCGGGCCGAATTTCCGGAAAAAGAATTTGTATCCACTTGTCAAACTTGTCCGCATATGAAAAAAATTACTTTGGAAAAAGTAAGAGATGCTCTTCTCAAAGAACAGTATGAAATCTTTTTGGATGAAGAAGTGATTCGTCTCGCACAAAAATCTGTGAATCGTATGTTAGAATTGAGTTATAAAAAGTAGGATCTATGTTTAGAGTTGGAAACGGAATCGATTTTCATAAATTAATCCACGAACCCTTTCGCCCTCTTGTCCTTGCGGGTGTTGAGATCAAATCGGAATTTGCTCTTCTTGGTCATAGTGATGCCGATGTGGTTTTACATGCAGTCGCTGATGCCATTCTCGGAGCTTTGGCCCTCGGTGATATTGGGGTTCATTTTCCCGATACAGACCCACAATACAAAAATATGAAGTCCTCTCGGATTGTTGAGAAATGTTTGGAACTGATTGCCGAAAAAAAGTTTAAACTTGTGAATGTCGATTGTACTTATGTGGGAGACCATCCCAAGATCAGTCCTATCCGTGCCGAGCTGAATGCCTCATTGGCAAATATCACCAAATTGCCGTTAGATTGTGTTTCGATCAAAGCCACCACTTCCGAAGGAATGGGTTCGCTTGGTCGTAGTGAAGGTGTGATGGTGATGGCAACCGTTTTACTCGAAAGTACAAAGTCTAAATCTTAGAATAGTTTTTGTTTTCCTGAGGCAATGTGGTCTAGGTCTGCATTGCTAAAGAATAAAAAGAGTAGTTTGGAAAGAGTGTTTGGATTGGTTTCCAATTCCCAGGTTCCATAGATACGAACACCGTTCTGGTTCGTTTCCCACCTATAGGATTCTTTTAAGATGCGATAGTGTTTGAAACCTTCCGCTAGAATTTGGAATTCCGATTTTCCTTGTGCGATGGCAACCGTTGTCGTGCATTTTACTAGTTCCCCCATGACTTTGGTTTCCCAGGTTTCACCCACCGCTGGTGGTCGTTGGGATTTGGGTTGGAAGGAGTCATAGAGAATCTTTTGGACTTGTTCGGGTTTGTTCTGTACGTCCCAGGTCCGCTCGATCCGAGTTTCACTTTGTCGGAATATGGCAAATGCAAAGACCAAAACAAAAACACCAAAGACACGGAGATACCAAATCATATCTCCATTGAAAAATCTATTGCCTAGGGATCGATTGAAATTTATTTTTCTCCTACCGAAGGGAAACTACGGTGAGGGTTTTGCCACTGCACGCAGGAAGAGAAATATCATCAAAACGTGTCTCGGGATTGGTCCAAGTTTACCAACGCGAGAACCATCTATCGCGCCACACCAACCCATTTCCTGAAATCTTAGAAGATACAGTTTATACCCGAATTCTAAAAGATCCCAATTATTGGATCTCGCAAGATTTGGAAGATAAAATCATTCAAATCATTGCCCAATCCCTCGATATTTCTGGAATCTTATACCACCTGGGCACTGAAAGTCTCATCACAAATGCGTATGATTTACTTCCTTTAGATGATTCACGAATTGATTTGGTGGAGATGATCCAACGGTTACCAATTCTAATTGGTCGACTAACACGCGCTGTATATCTAAACGTAAAACCAGTTGCCGATCAAAAAGTAACATTTGTATTTAATTATTTACCCGAATACCAAGAGAAGTGGTATGATGCCGTTTTTTTTCAAGGAATGCTGAATGGCCTTGCCGTACTCTTTGAACTGAAAGAATTCAATATCCGAATGACAAAAACCAGGCTTTTTGGAATTCACATGTCTCACAAGGAGTTAGGTGAGGATATTTTATTCGGTAGTGAATCCAATGAATATGAGATGGATTGGTTGGAAGACAATTTGTTTTTATCACGGTCTCGTTTGACAAAAGATGATATCTCGAACCGACATAGAGTGATGGTCACATCTAGAACGGATTCCCAATTGGAAGAAATTTCCATTGTGGATGTCAAAGATGTGGTTCGGAGGTCTCGCGAGCTGGCGATTGAAAATCGAGATTTAGAAGCGGCCGTTGAAGTATTAAAATCATTCAAACAGGAGTTGGAAAAAAAACAACTCTCTATGGCTAAGGACTTACGCCTTGCCAAAAACATCCAAAAAGGTCTGATCCCAGAAATCATCCCCGATTGGAATGGAATTCAGTTTTGGACTGGATTTACTCCAATGCAAGAGGTGAGTGGGGATTATTACGATTACTTTCCGTATAACATGAATAAGTTGGGAGTGGCGGTTTGTGATGTTTCCGGCCACGGTGTTCCTGCCGCTTTTATTACAGCATTATCCAAAATGTTGTTTTCCAATTTTAAAAAATCAAAACCATCCGAAATATTCAAACTCATCAATCGGGAGTTACTGGATTTAGTCAAACAACAAGGATACACAACTTGCGTTTATGCTTTGATCCATGATGATTATAAAGTTTTGTATTCTGTTGCCGGCCACCCAAGACCCATTTTATTCAAAGCCAAAACAGGAAAGGCAGAAATCTGTGAAGGGGATGGAACCTTTCTCGGAATGTTTCCCGATGCCGGAGAGACCTTTCTTGATTTTCAAATCCAATTGGAACCTGGGGATCAATTGTTTTTATACACAGATGGTTTGACAGAAGCGGAAAATGATAAGGGCCTTGCGTTTGGAGAAACGAAACTCATTCAAATCATAGAATCTTGTGTTGAAAAATCCATCCAAGAAACTGTAGAGACCATTCTCACAAACCACAAAGAATTTACCATGGGCACAGATCCTATGGATGATATCACACTTCTTGGCCTTCAGTTGTCTCCAAGACTTCCTGAGTTCAATGTAATTAAGGCTAAGGGAGATGAAGCTTATCTTAAAAAAGAGTTTCAGGAAGCTGTGAACCTTTATGAAAAGGCACACCAAATTTTACCTCGTGAACTCGACACACAACTCTCCTATGGGAAAGCTCTGGCTCACAGTAGGGACTTTGATAAAGCCATTCGTTTATTAGAATCGTATAATAAATTCAAAACCAATCATTTCAAATCCCATTCGGTTTTGGGTTATTGTTATTACCAAATGGAAATGTTTGAAAAAGCAGAAATCGAGTGGAAAAAAGCACATTCAATCAATGATTCCAAACTATCTAATTTATATAACTTAGCGTTAGTATACAGAAAGTTAAATGAAAAGAAAAAAATGAAAGATGCCATTGAAAAAATGAAACGAATTGATCCATCTTACATTCATATCCTTCCACTTGAAAAGAAGTGGGAGTCCTTACCTGATGAATAGAATTAAAATTGTAATCCTATCCCTTCTCTTTTTTCATTTTAGTTTTCCGAAAGATCATAGTTTCCATTCTGATTTTGGATTGGAGTGGTGTTACTTTGTTGGTCATATTGAATCCAGTTCTGGGAATCAGTACGGGTATGAATTGTCTTTTTTTCGATTGAAATTTTCCGAAGATAAAGATTGGAATCCTGAAATTTTTCCCGTTCATTTTGCCATTTCCGATTTTTCTTCAAAAAAGTATAAAAGTTCTCAATCCATCAAACGAACAATAGGTGATCTTGCCGGTTATTCAGAAAAAAATATTTATAGTGGGGATTACCGATTAGAGATTATTTCGAAAGATCAATTTCATATCCAGGCACAGTCTAAATCAAAAGATTTAAGTTTGGATTTGGAATTAGAAGGAAATGGAAAAATCCTCGTTCATGGCAAAGATGGGATTTCGATCAAATCCAATCGAAATCCAAATATATTTTCGTATTACTATAGTTATCCGAGACTCAAAACAAAAGGAAATCTTTTTGTGAATGGGAAAAAAGAAACAATTGTTTCTGGAAACTCTTGGATGGATCACGAATGGAGTGAGAAAAATTCCAAGTCCCTTCCGAGTCTTGCCACAGGGGAAACCGGTTGGGATTGGATTTGTTTGTCGGATAATTTAGGTGGTGACTATGTATTCTTTCGATTTCGAGAATCGCCCGTGGTCACCGCAGAGATTTTTGGAACCTATCGAAATCCAGAAGGTAAAACTACCTATTGGAAGGAACCGGGTCAGATCCAAATGGAGACCACCGGAGCCTATTGGAAAAGTCCTACGACTAAAATCGAATACCCACTCCACTGGAAAATCAAATATCCCGGTGGAGAATGGATGGTTTCCCCTCTTTTCAATGAACAAGAGTTTGATGGAAGTAAGACAACTTCTACAATCTATTGGGAAGGTGGCGTTACAGCAATCGATCCAATCCAAAAAAAGTCATCCAAGGGATATTTAGAATTGAAAGGTTATGAAAAACCGAAAGAGTGGTGGGAGTTCTAAGATATGTGGAAATATTTTCTAAAACGGTTTTTACTCATCTTTCCTACCCTACTTGGAATCACTTTCCTTGTTTTTTTGATCTCTCATTTTGCACCCGGTGGCCCACTCAATAGTGAGATTGCCAAACTAAAGGGTACGGGGAATTTGGCCGGTGCTTCCACGAAACAAATTTCACAGGAAGAAATTGAACTCATCAAACAAAGACTCCACTTAGACAAACCAGCACCAGTAGCTTACCTACTTTGGCTGAAACAAATTGTTCAGTTTGATTTGGGTGAATCAAGATTACACTCTCGTAAGGTATCAGAACTCATTGTAGAGAAACTTCCAGTTTCTCTTTTCTTTGGTTTGTCTGGATTCTTTTTAACTTATCTGATTTGTATTCCTCTCGGAATTCAAAAGGCATTAAAAGAAGGAAGCCGATTCGATTTCATATCAAGTTTCATTATCTTTTTTACATATTCTCTTCCTGTTTTCGCCTTTGCGATGTTACTTTTGTATCTGTTTGCATCGGGGGAAGTGTTTTCCTTTTTTCCATTAGGACATGAAGTTTCTGATTTCTATGAAGATTTGAGTTTTTGGGGAAAGGTAAACGATCGCCTGGCACATATGTTTTTACCTGTGATTTGTTATGTGGTGGGGAGTTTTGCAGTTCTTACATTGCTTATGAAAAATAGTTTGCTAGATCAAATCGCAAAAGAATATGTGCGCACCGCCATATCCAAAGGTCTTAGTTTTTCTGATTCTATCTTTCGTCATGCTTTCCGCAATTCTCTCATTCCCATTGCTACTGGTTTTGGAAGTAACTTAACTTTGATTTTTTCAGGATCCTTGTTCATTGAGTTGGTCTTTAATATCGATGGGATGGGACTTCTTAGTTTTGAAGCCGTAAGAGAAAGAGACACGGATCTTATGATGGGTTTACTTCTCGCTCAAAGTTTTTTAGGACTCATCGGAAAAATTGTCTCCGATTTCTGTTACATACTCATAGATCCGAGGATTGATTTCGAATGAATTTTATATCAAACCCGGCAAACATTCGTAAGTGGGAAAAGTTTAAAAAGAATAAACGTGCGTACTATTCGATGTTAATTCTTTTTTATACTTATGTTTTGTCTTTGTTTTCCCCACTCCTTATCAATAACAAACCATTGTTTATTTTGTATGAAGGGAAGGTTTCCTTTCCGATTTTTAGCTTTTATCCAGAAACAAAGTTTGGTGGGGTCAATCTCACAGAACCCAATTATAAAAAACTCAGTAAAGAATCTCGGTTTATAAATTCCTCCAATCATATGTTATTTCCCCCCATTCCTTTTGGTGTGAATGAAGACAACTTGGAAAGTTTAGAAGAAGGGACAAACCCTCCTTCCAAACCGACACTTCGTCACTGGATGGGAACAGACGATCGTGGTCGGGATGTGTTCACTCGTATCATTTATGGATACAGGCTCGCGATGACTTTTAGTTTGATCCTCATTGTAGTCGAGATCCTACTTGCTTCCTTTATCGGTGGGGTCCAAGGTTATTTTGTGGGTCGTCTGGATTTATTTTTGCAAAGGATCATTGAAATCCTTTCTGCCATTCCATTTTTATATCTCATATTGATTATGGGTTCGTTTTTTGGACGAGGGTTTATGATCCTCATTGTGACTTATGGTTCCTTAAGTTGGATCGGCCTTAGTTATTATATGCGTGGGGAATTTTTAAAACTCCGCAAACAGCAGTTTGTGGATGCGGCAAAAACTTTGGGAGCTTCTTCCTTTTCTATCATTATGCGCCACTTGTTGCCAAATTCCATCACACCCCTCGTTACCTTTTTACCTTTTATTTTAATCTCTGCGATCTCTGTGCTTTCGGCCTTGGACTTTTTGGGTTATGGAATTCCGGCTCCCAATCCTTCTTGGGGAGAGCTCATCGGTCAAGGAAGAGAAAGACTCACGGCTTGGTGGTTGATTACTTTCCCATCGGTGGCTTTGTTTCTCGCCATTTTATTTTCAGCATTTGTGGGTGAGGGATTACGGGATGCCTTTGATCCCAAAGATAAGGTGGTTTACGAATGAATCCAAATCCGAAAGCCATTGAAGTCAAGGATCTATCCATTCAAATCAAAACCGATGATGGAATTTTACCCATTGTCGACAGTCTCAATTTCCATTTGGTAAAAGGGGAAACCTTAGCCCTTGTGGGTGAGTCTGGATGTGGAAAGTCGATCACTAGTTTGGCGCTCACCAGACTATTACCATCCAATACCACTTTGTATCCAACAGGATCCATTTTATTTGAAGATCACGACTTACTAAAGGCAACGCCTGACCACCTAAGATCAGTTCGTGGAAAAGAAATTTCTTATGTATTTCAAGAACCATTTTCTGCTTTGAATCCCCTCCATAAAATTGGAGCCCAACTGATAGAAGGATTTTTATTACATGGACTTGGTTCGAAAGAAGAAGCGGAAGAGAAGGCTATCTATCTACTAGAAAGAGTAGGGATTACCGATGCCAAATTAAGGCTCGGCCAATACCCAAACCAGTTCTCTGGTGGGATGTTGCAAAGAGTTTGTATTGCTATGGCCCTCATGTGTGATCCAAAAATTTTAATCGCGGATGAACCAACGAGTGCTATCGATGTTACCATCCAATTGCAGTTGATTGAACTTCTAAAAGAATTACGCAAAGAAAATGGAATGTCGGTTCTTTTTATTTCTCATGATATTGGGCTTGTGAGCCATATTGCCGATCGAATAGCCGTGATGTATGCAGGAAAGATCATCGAACAAGGAACTGTGGCTGAGGTCATTGACAATCCAAAACATCCTTATACGAAAGCCTTGATTTCTGCTTATCCCACTCATGAAAATATCGGTAAAAAACTAGTTACTATCGAAGGGATTGTTCCTTCTCCCAAATCGTATCCCACAGGGTGTCGGTTCCATACACGTTGTAGTGAAAAACTTCCTGTTTGTAACCAGTCAGTTCCAAAAGCGGTATCCATGTCTGAATACCAGTTGGTAGAATGTTTTTTATACGGAGGAAAGGAAAGTGCTTAATGTAAAAGACTTGGTTGTTTCTTATAAACAATCCCAAACCCTTTCTTTTTCTTCCAAACGACTGGTTGCCGTAGAGGGAGTTAGTTTTTCCATTCCCCAAGGAAAAATTTTAGGTCTCGTGGGTGAGTCTGGATGTGGTAAGTCCACCATTGGCCGAGCGATTTTATCCTTATTACCATTTGATTCTGGTTCCATCCAGTTTGAAGATAAGGAAATTAAAAACATTCCCAAAGATGGATTAAAAGCTCTCAAACGAAAAATCCAAGTAGTGTTCCAAGATCCGTATTCTTCGTTGAATCCCCGTTTTACGATTGAGGAGATCATCACCGAAGGTTTACAAATCCATTTCCCAAAATTATCCCTTTCCGAAAAAAAAGAAAAAGCAATTCAGGCATTAAGTGAAGTCAATTTACCTTCTGATATTTTGCATCGTTACCCTCATGAGTTTAGTGGGGGCCAAAGACAAAGGATTGCCATTGCTCGGGCTTTGATTTTAGAACCAAACCTTGTGGTTTGTGATGAAGCGGTTTCGGCATTGGATATTTCCACCCAAGCACAAGTAATTAATAATATTTTGTTATTACGTGAGAAATATGGCCTATCTTATTTGTTTATATCTCATGACTTGAACATTGTAAAACACGTATCGGATCGAATTGCCGTCATGTATTTAGGACAAATTGTAGAAGAGGGCAGTCGCGATGAAATAAGTAACTCACCTCTACATCCCTATACAAAGGCCTTGTTCTCTGCTAGTTTCGATTTAAAGGATCGATCCAGAGTTTCTAAGCCATTGACGGGAGAAATACCTAGTTTGATGAATAAACCTAAAGGTTGTAGATTCCATACAAGATGTCCCATCGTTCAAGATATTTGTAAAACGGAAGAACCTGTGGAAACATTTCCTACACAATCGCGTAGAGTAAAATGCCATTTCCCTTTAAAGTAAAATTGTGATGAACTTAAGCATTCGAGACAAAATCAAAGGAGTGGTCGGTAAAACCCTACTCACTTTGATATTTATCGTTTCTATGACGATGTTTTTTATTTTGTATCCGCTCCTTGCAGATCCAGACTATTATAAAAAATTAATTTTAGATACAACGAACCAACTAACAGGATTGCAGGTGAACTACCAAACCTCGGAACCTGTTTTTTTCCCATTTCCAGGCATTGAACTTGCTGAAGTAACGGTCTCTAAAAATGAAGATGAGCTCATCAAACTTCATAAACTCAGGATCGAAGTTTACTACGGGGTTTTTGTTGGCCAAACCTTAGAGATCAGGAAGATTTACCTCAATACGGGAACCGTGGAGATCACTCGGGAAAAAGATGAATCCTTTCCCATTTTTGAACGAATCCTTTCTAATTCAGAAAAAGCCGCTCCGGAAATTAGCAAAGAAAAAGAAGAAATCAGTTTAGAAGAAACAAAATACTATTTCTCGAAAGTCTTTGCCAACTTTGTAAACCAAATCGAAATCAAAAATATCACAATCCTTTTTGAAGATAAATTGTATTCTCGAAATAT